>JAJYTD010000042.1 GCA_021793235.1 Actinomycetes bacterium
CGTGCGCGGGGAGCACCCCGGACCGGAGGCCTCCTCGAAGGGCCCGACGGGACCATCCCCGCGTGCGCGGGGAGCACTTGCTCTTTGCGTGGACGGTGTTCACGGTCGTGGGACCATCCCCGCGTGCGCGGGGAGCACGCGAGCGAACGAGAGGAGCACCATGTCCCGCTGGGACCATCCCCGCGTGCGCGGGGAGCACACACCGCCGCGGGTGTAGGTGACGGAGAAGACGGGACCATCCCCGCGTGCGCGGGGAGCACGTCCTGGGCCGGTCCCTGCTGGTTCCCATGCTGGGACCATCCCCGCGTGCGCGGGGAGCACAGTGAATGACCTGCAGGTTTTCCTGCGTTGGGAGCTTACTTCATTCACTTCTCAAAAATCGGACAAACCACTTGCCGAAACCGGGAGCGGTATCCCACCAGGAGCAGTATCCCACTCCTTGCCGAACCGGTGGTATTCGAAGGTTCCACTGAGGAAACCCACTCACCCAGGCAGCGGTGAAACCCTACGTCAACGGCTCAGCCGGCCCCTCCCCGAAGCCATCGGCCCACCTCCACTCAGCACTTACCTTCGCCGCCACAATGGCAACGCGGCGCTCAGCCGAGGAATCCGTTCGCCCAACGGGCCGGTGACGTGGGTTCGACGTCGAAGTCCAGTCGGTGTCGGTTTCTGGGACACGGCTGCGACGTCATGGGGACGGCGTCTCGACACGGGCACAGCACGATCGGCGCCATGACGCATGATCAGCCGGTCACGGCCGCCCGGTCCGCCTCCGGAGGAAAGCAGCATCTGCCCGCGTTGGACGGGTTGCGAGGTGTCGCGATCCTCGGAGTACTGCTGTTCCACACCGACCACCTACCCGGTGGGTTCCTGGGAGTGGACCTGTTCTTCGCCCTGTCCGGTTACCTCATCACCGATCTGCTGCTGCGGGAGGTCGAGGCGACCGGCACGGTGTCGATGGTCTCCTTCTGGGGCAGGCGGATCCGCCGACTGCTGCCCGCGCTGGCGGTCATGCTCGCCGGTGTCACCGTGCTGGTCTGGGCGGTGGGGCCGCCCGACATGGTGCGGACGGCGCTCGCGGACGGTCCGTGGGTGCAGCTGAACGTGGTCAACTGGCACCTGGTCGCTGAATCGGTCGGTTACTGGGACCGGTTCGGGTCGGAACGGGTGTTCGAGCACTTGTGGAGCATCGCGGTCGAGGAGCAGTTCTATCTGCTGTGGCCTGTGGTGCTGCTGGTCATCGCCTGGTTCGGGCGGGAGGTGGACCGCCGGGTCGCAGTGATCGCGGTCGTGGCCTCGGTCGCCTCCCTGCTGTTGATGATCACGCTCGTCGGTTCGGCGGCCCCGACCCGGCTCTACATCGGCACCGACACCCGGATGTCCTCACTGCTGCTGGGCGCGGTGTTCGCCGCCCGACCGGTGCGTACCGTGCTGGCCCGTGCGGTGGGCCGATCGGCGGGCACCGTGCTGGTGTTGCTCGCGGTCGGTACCGGCACGGCATGGTCGCTCGTCGCCGGGGTGAACTCGTTGTGGCTGTTCACCGGCGGTCTGTTCGCGCACTCTCTGGCGTCCGCACTGCTGGTCACGCTGTGTGCGCAGGAACCACGGTCATTGGTCGCCCACGTCCTTGCCTGGCGCCCCCTGCAGTGGTTGGGGTTGATCTCCTACAGCCTGTACCTGTGGCACTGGCCCGTCATCGTGCTGCTCTCCCCGCAAATGACGGGCCTGGACGGGTGGTCCTGGACGGTGCTGGTGGGCGCCGTGTCGATCGGCCTGGCCACGCTGTCGAAATACCTGGTCGAAGACCCGATCCGGTTCCGTGCCGCGTGGGCCAGGGGACGGAGCGGACTGTTCGCGTTCGCAGCGCTCATGATCGGTCTCGCCGTGATGTGGCCGGCGCTGCCGGCCCCCGATCCGGCCGTCATCGACATCACCAGGCTGGACTGATCACCCGATCAGCGGGCACGTCCGCTGCTCGTCCGACTCCGGGGTGGGCAGGGTGAAGCGGACCCGCACCTCCGTGCTCCTCGATCCGCCGCCCTGCACGTGGGTGCTCAGCGCCGTGCACACGATCTGGTCGATGCCCAGCGGGGTCACGTCGTCGATCGTCAGCGGCGTCACGAGTTCGATCACTTCCGGTTCGACGGTCACCCCGACCCGCGGCGTCGAGGTCGACGCGATCTCGGTGCGCAGGCCCGAACCGCCGGGCCCCAACAGCAACAGCGACAGCGCCTCGGAGATCGTGCCCAAGCTGCCGGTCTGCCGCTGTTGCGGCCGAAGCTCACCGTCGGCGTCGACGAAGTACAGTGTCACCCCGGGCGCCACGCCCGTCGGCGCCTCTCCCCCGTCGGTCACCCCGGTGGGTTGGACGCCGCACCCCGCGACCAGTAGCGCCACGGCGGCCCACCAGACTCGTTTCATCGTTCCTCCGGGTCTTTGGGCAGTCGCAGCACGAACCGCGCACCGCCACCGCCACCGCGGTCGATGTTGTCCACGGTGAGGTCACCACCGTGCAGGCGAGCGTTCTCCAGCGCGATCGCCAGCCCGAGCCCGCTGCCCGGGGTGCGGGTACGGGCGGCGTCGGCCTTGTAGAAGCGGCCGAACACATGCGGCAACACGTGCTCGGGCAGCCCTGCTCCGCTGTCGGTGACGGTGATCCACACCTGCTCGGAGGATGCCGAGACGTGCACGCGCACCGGCGGTTCACCGTGCCGCAGCGCGTTGCCGACCAGGTTGGCCACGATGACGTCCAGCCGCCGTCGGTCCAACCGCAGCAGGGTCTCCTCCGGCGCCACCAGTTCGACTCGGTCCAGCCAGCCGCGGGCGCGCAGGGAGTCCCGTACGGCACCGACCACGTCGACCTCTTCCACCCGCAATCGGGCGGTGCCGGCGTCGAAGCGGGACACCTCCATCAGGTCTTCGACGAGCCGGACCAGCCGGTGGGTCTCGGTGATCGCCATCTGCGCGGACTCTCGGGCGTCCGGCTCCATCTCGTCGGTCGTGTCCGCCAGGATCTCCACCACCGCCGTCAGCGTGCTCAGTGGGGTGCGCAGCTCGTGGGAGACGTCCGCGGCGAACCGTTTGGCGTCGGCCTGCATCCGTTCCATCGCCGCTATCGACGTCTGCACCGATTCGGCCATCTCGTTGATGGTGGCGGTCAGTTCGGCCAACTCGTCGGCGCCCTGGGGTGGTGACCGCGCGTCCAGGTCACCGGCGGCCAACCGGCCGGCGGTGTCGCGGAGCTCGCGCACCGGGCGCAGCACGCTGCCCGCGGCCAGCGACGCTGCCAGCACCGACAGCGGCAGGGCCAACGCGGCGGTGGTGATCGCGGACATGGTGAGGCCGTCGATTTCCCGCTCCACATCGGTGAGGTCACGCACGGAGTACACCTCGATACCGGATGGGGTGCGCGTACCGTCCGGCGCGGTGATCATGATGGGGGTGCCGACCAGGAGCCACGGCTTACCGTCAACGGTGATCCGTTGGGTGGCGAGCCGGTTCTCGGCGCGCACGGCACTGCGCAGCTCATCGGTGACCAGATCGGTGTCGGCGCCGTCCACCGACCGCAGGTCCTCATAGATCACCAGCGTGTTCGTTCCGACGGCCGCGCGCAGCTGATCGAGCGCGTCCTGATCGGGCGGATAGGTCAACTGGGGGGTGACCGCGCCGATCTGTTCGTCGATGGTCTGGGTGAGCTGCTGCTGGTACGAAGTGACCAGCGCGGTACTCGCCGATCCGGCGCTCGACCAGACCGCCGCGGCGGCCCCGAGCATGGTGACGAGCGCGAAGGCGGCCAGCAGCCGGGCACGTAAGCCGCGTAACCATAACCGCCTGGTCATACCGGCCCGAACCGGTAGCCGAACCCGCGTACGGTCTGCACGTACTCCGGGACGGCCGGATCGGCCTCGATCTTCGCCCGCAGCCGCTGCACACAGTTGTCGACCAGCCGGGAGTCACCGATGTAGCTGTGCTCCCACACCTCTTCCAACAGCTGCTGCCGACTGAACACCCGGCCGGGGGCACGGGACAGGGTCAGCAGCAGACGCAGCTCGGTCGGTGTGAGCCTCACCTGCTCGCCGTGCAGCGACACCATCAGCGCCGTGGTGTCGATGCGCAGGTCGCGGTGTACGCGCACCCCGCCGTGGGTGCCGGTGCCGCGCCGCAGCACCGCGCGGATCCGCGCGTCGAGCACGGTGGGCTGGGCCGGCTTGACGACGTAGTCGTCCGCGCCCGCCTCCAGACCGCCGATGACGTCGAAATCGTCACCGCGGGCGGTGAGGATGATCACGGGTGTCTCGCCGGCCGCCCGGATGCGGCGGCACACCGCGAATCCGTCGATGCCCGGCAGCATCAGGTCGAGCACCACCAGGTCCGGCGCTGAGGCGTGGAACTCGCGCAGCCCGTCCTCGCCGGTGTCCGCCGTGCGGACGTCGTGGCCGTGCCTGTGCAGCGCGAGTTCGAGCCCGCGCCGGACCAGGGGATCGTCTTCGATGAGCAGGATCGCCACCACCCGGCCAGTATGGTTCACCCCGAGCCGGGCCAGCGACAGCCGCGGGCCACCTGCGACACAACCGCGACACGGCGGCGGTGGAACCGGGAAACGGCGGCGGCACGCTGAAGGCCATGATCGCGAAACGAAGTCTCACCCTTGCCCTGACCGGTCTTCTGACCCTGCCGATCGCCGCCTGCTCCGACCGGTCCGATGACACCGACGGCGCCACAAAATCTGATTCGTCCAGCGGATCGGCGGAGCGCGAAACGCCCGGGGCAGAACTGTCCACGGTGGTCTTCCTCGGTGACTCGGTCGCCCAGGGCCAGGCGCTGCCCCTGGCTGCCGCGTTCGAAGGCAGTGATGTCGATTTTCACTCGATGGCCTCGACAGGCGGTGGGAACATCGTCGGACCGGCCGCCGAGAAGCAGTGGGAGACGCTGCCCGATGAGATCGCCTCCGCTGAGCCCAGCACGGTCATCTACCAGATCACCACCTATGACTGGGGCAGCGAGCAGGAGCAGCGGGACGCCTATGAGCGCCTGCTGACCACGGTGACCGAAGCCGACGCGAAGCTGGTCTTTGTCACCATGCCTCCGATCAAGCCCGACGATTTCTACAAGCCGCACATGGACGACCTGAACCGTGCGCCTGACGTCGCGCAAGCGGTCGCTGAAGGCTCCCCAGAGCAGGCCGTCGTACTCGACGCCAACGAGGTGTGGGGCGACACCTACCAGCAGAACAGGGACGGCGTGGCGGACCGCAGCTCCGACGGCATCCACACCTGCCCACAGGGCGCTGCCCGCTTCACGGACTGGCTGCTCACCGAGCTCGAGGAGCTGTATCCCGACTTCACCCCGCCGGCTCCCGAGGACTGGGCCAACGCCGGCTGGTCCGGGGACGAGCACTTCAAGATCTGCTGAATCGTTCCGGCGGCGAAGGCGAGAGCAACCGCCGCAGCGGCGACACGCCTGTGCGTCCTCCTCAGGTCAGTACCCGTGCTGGGCGAGGCAGGCGTCGTTGTCCTCGAACCCGTACTCGTTGGGCTCGCACGGGTCCATCCCGGGTGGCCGGTAGAACGGGTCGTCCTCGGCCGGGCCGGGAGCCGGTTCGGCCGGGGGCTCATACAACGGCTCGGTCACGGTCGTGGACGCGGTCAGCTCAGCGTCCACCTGCTCCACCGGCGAGGGTGGCACAGACGGCGACGGCGGGTCCGCCTCGGCCGGTTCGGGGGTTTCGGCGGGGGTGCAGGCGACCGCGGCGACCAGCACGGCGGCAATGAGAACACGCATGGGGACCTCCACGGGATGCGGTCAACCGATCGTAGGCACCCGGCGGGCGGCCCGTGTCTGCGAGAGCTGCGAGAGCGAGGAACCGCGTGCTCGCTTCGCTGCGGTCCGGTCATTGTTGGCGGCTGTAGGCGCGGACGGCGAGCGGGCAGAACACGACGAAGAGGACCGCGCACCAGATGAGCGTGGTGGTGACCGTGTCGCCGACCGGTGTGCCGTTCAACAGGGCACGGCAGGCGTCCATGACGGCGCTGGGGACGTTCGCCCGGGTCTGGCTCGAACGGTTGCCCCTGGCCGGCGACACATCCGCGGGCGGCCACCTGCAACTGCGCTCGCTGACCAGTGTGCTCGACGACGAGCCGACCCGGACCGCGCTAGCCCAGGCCACCCGACTGGAGGCGCTGCTGCTCGCCCTCGCGCTCGAATCGCATCAGCCGCAGCACACGGAGCAGACGCGACGGGTACGGCTGGCCGAGCTGGTCCTGACATTGCTGAACGGCTCGGGCCACCTGGCCGAGACGGCTCCCGGCTTCGGCGACCCCTTCGACGTGGCGCGTGCGTGCAAGCACCTGGCCGGGATCGACCTCGCCGACACCTGGGACCCGCCGCACCTGCCCTATGTCGCCCCGGCGCAGCCCTGCCGCGACACCTGGACTCCGCCGACCGGGCTGCCCGACCAGATCACCGGTCGCCTGGTCGGCTTCGGCGAGGACGGTGTGATCGCGCTCCTGGGGACCGGCCGACTGGCGGCGGCCGAGGAGGCCGTCCGTGCCGCCCGCCCGAGTGACCGGGTGACCGTGGTCGTCCTGACGAGCGACCCGGCCGAGATCGGGCGCCTCATACGGCTCAGGATCGGCGACCTCACCGGGTGCTTGCGGCGCGTGTTCGCCGCCGACGCATGGCCGCGTCTTCGTCTGATCCTCGACGACCGCGCCCTGCTCGCCTCGGCCATCGGCCTACCGGATGCCGACGACGCGGCCGAGGCCGCGGTACGCATCGAGGACGGAAAGATCGTCGCCCGGGCACAAGGGCGAGGCGCGGCCTACGCCGCGGCGACCGCCGGCGCCCCGAACTCCGCACGATCCCGCGGGTCCAGAACCTGACCCGGCCGTATTCACCTGTATGGCAGGCAACGCGGCCGACAGCGCTGCCGTGGGGGTATGTCCTGGCCGCTGTTGATCGGGGTCTGGCGCATTGGATGCCGACGGGGTGTCGGGCTCAGGAAAGGGCTACCATCTCCGGCCATGACCGCCCCCTCCTCCCTGCGCACCACCCGGGCGTTCTACGACGCCTTCGCCGCCGACTACGCCGAGCGCTTCAGAACCGTGCTTGAGGACAGGCCGCTGGACCGTGCGCTGCTGGCCGCGTTCGCCGAACTCGCGCGGGCCGCCGATGCCGGGCCGGTCGCCGACCTGGGGTGCGGCCCCGGCCGCGTGACGGCACACCTGCACTCCCTCGGAGCAGACGTTTTCGGCGTCGACCTGTCGCCGCAGATGGTCGCGCTGGCCCGGCGAGCACACCCGGGCCTGCGCTTCGACGAGGGGTCGATGACCGCCCTGGATTTGGCCGACGGCGCTCTCGGCGGCATCGTCGCCTGGTACTCCATCATCCACACCCCGCCTAAGCTGCTACCGCAGGTGCTCGCCGAGTTCCGCCGCCTGCTGGCCCCAAGCGCCCCCTTGCTGATCGCCTTCCAGGTCGGCACCGAACCCCTGCACCTGGCTCAGCCGCTCGGCCACCCGGTCTCGCTCGACTTCCACCGGTGGCAGCCCGACCATGTCGCCGAACTGCTGCACCAGGCCGGGCTTACCGTAGACGCCCGACTGCTGCGTGAACCCGATTCGACCGAGAAGGTCCAGCAGGCCTATCTCCTGGCCCGCAAACCAGAGAAACCCTGACCGCCGAACAGCAGTCCCCACCGCTGCCAAGTGTCCGGGACAGGCCACCGGAGGGCTCGGCGCCACCGTCACCGAAGCCGTCTACCGGCAGCGGCTTCGGCCGGTGCCGGAGCGCGGCACCAGCGCAGATGGGCGGGATCTTTCCTGCCCACGATCCGTGAACGCGCCCGAGGATCGGTGGGCCGGACATGGTCCGCGTCTGGCACAGGGCTGCACGCGTGGTTTCCTGACAGATCCGCTGTGCGCGGGAACGGCGCCATGGCGGATGACTCCACGGCGATCGAACTCAGCCGGTCCGAACTCCGCGAGGGCACCGGCTACGCGGTGGCGTGCGCGCGGCCTGCGTTGGCGGTCTTCGAACGTAAACGCCCGATGCGGCGCTCGCCATCCGAACGATGCCGAGCAGCCTCGACGCCGTCGACAGGCGGTATAGGAAGATCGACGACCGGCCGGACGGCCTTGTCGGGGCCGGCCCACCGGATCGTCGACCTCCTCATCGGTGGCATCGCCACGTGACCGGCTCGCTACGGGGACTGATCCTCACCGGCGTGTCACACCGCGAGCGCGACGTACTTCGTCTCGAGGTACTCGTCGATTCCGGTCGAGCCGCCCTCACGGCCCAGGCCGGACTGTTTGACTCCGCCGAACGGTGCGGCGGGGTCGGAGACAAGGCCGCGGTTCAGACCGACCATGCCGGTCTGGAGCTGCTCGGACAGTGTCACCGCGCGGCCGATGTCACGGGTGTAGAGGTAGGTGGCAAGTCCGAACTCCGTGTCGTTCGCCAGCCGGATCGCCTCGGCGTCGTCAGTGAAGACCCTGATGGGGGCTACCGGCCCGAAGATCTCTTCCGTGTTCAGGCGCGCGGACGCCGGAACGTCTGTGATCACGGTCGGCGGGAAGAAGTAGCCCGCGCCATCCGGTGCCGTGCCTCCGAGGACGACACGCGCACCCTGGCCGGTGGCGTCGGCGACGAGGCCGGCCACCTTGTCGCGTTGTGCGGCGTCGATGAGGGGGCCGACCTTCACTCCGGCCGCCAACCCGTTGCCCATCGGGAGTGCGCTCATCCGCGCGGCAAGCTTGGCTGAGAACTCTTCCGCGATGTCGGCATGGACCAGGAACCGGTTGGCCGCGATGCAGGCTTCGCCGTTGTTGCGCATCTTCGCGACCATCGCACCGTCGACGGCAGCGTCGACGTCGGCGTCGGCGCACACGATGAACGCAGCGTTGCCGCCCAGTTCCATGGATGTACGCAGCACGTTGGCCGCCGACTTCTCCACCAGCATTCGTCCGACGCCGGTTGAGCCGGTGAAGGAGACCTTCCGGATCCGCGGGTCGGCGAGCAGCGGGCTGGTGAGGGCGTCCGCGTCGGAAGTCGGCAGTATGCTGAGCACGTTCTCGGGCAAGCCTGCTTCGGCCAGAACCTCCGCCAGGAACAGTGCTGTCAGGGGCGTCTGCGCGGCTGGCTTGAGGATCATCGTGCACCCTGCCGCGATGGCGGGGCCGATCTTGCGGGCCGGCATGGCCAGGGGCGCGTTCCAGGGTGTGATCAACAAGCACGGGCCGACCGGCTGCCGCATGGTGAGTACCCGGGCGTCGCCCGCGGCGTTGACCTTCCATTCGCCGAAGATACGCACCGCTTCCTCGGAGAACCACCGCAGGTAGTCCGCACCGTAGGCGACCTCGCCCCGGGACTCCTCCAGGGATTTTCCCATCTCCAGGGTGATGATCGTGGCCAGCTCCTCGGCGCGAGCCGTTACCAGCTCGAACGCCCGGCGGAGGATCTCACCGCGCACACGCGGCGGGGTCGCGGCCCAGGTGTCCTGCGCCGCGGCGGCGGCGTCGAGGGCGGCCATGGCGTCGTCGGCGGTGGCGTCGGCGACTTCGCAGAGGGGGACACCGGTGGCGGGGTTTTCCACGGCGATTGTCCGGCCGGTCGAGCCGCCCCGGCGGTGCCCTCCGATCAAGAGCCGCGTGTCGAGGGTCTCGATCCGGGAACCGACCGCCGAGGCGGGAGTGGTGGTGGCCAGGTTGTCCATCGTGGTCCTTGCCTTCGTCTACTGGATCTCGGATCCGTCCGCCTCGACCGCGAGCCGGGCGATCGGGACGTGGGTCTTGTCGGCGGCCTCGGTGGCCGCCCACCGGTCGGTGGCCTGCCGGATCGCGACAACGGCCTCGCCGAGGTAGTCCTCGGGCTCGACGAGTGGGTCAGGGAGCACGTCGAGATGCCCCCACTCCGAGGCGACCTCGCGCAGACCGGCCGCCAGGGTGATTCGTCTACTCCGGGCTCTGGTCGCGGCCTCGTGCACCATGTCGTGGGCTTGGTTGTGGCCCAGCACGCCGGCGATGTGCATCATCTGCGCTTCGGCCATGACGAGGCCGCTGTCCTGGTCGAGGTTCGCTCGCATCCGGCCGGCGTCCACGCGCATGCCGTCGACGATGACGAGTGCCTCGTTCAGCGCGCTCCCTGCCAGCACGGCCAACTGGGGCACGACCTGCCACTCGATCTGCCACTCCCCCGCGGCTCGCTCATGTCCGGCCTCCTGGATGCGGGGCAGCGACGACAGCAACGCACCTGCCGCGCCGGAGAGGCCGATCAGGATCTCCGACGAGATCGGGTTCACCTTCTGCGGCATCGTCGAGGACGCGCCGCGATGGTCGGCGTAAGGCTCGAAGACCTCACCGATCTCGGCGCGGGACAGGTCCACGATGTTGCGGGCGAGCTTGGCGCAGGTGGCGGTGATAGTGGCGCACAACCAGCCGAACTCGGCGATACCGTCGCGTTCGACGTGCCATGCGACCGTGGCATCCCGCAGCCCCAGAATCCGGGCGAAGGAAGCGCGGATCGCACCCGACTTGGGGCCGAACGCTGCCGCCGTGCCGCCTGCTCCGAAGAGCTCCACGACTCCTATCCGGGGCAGAGCCTGGGTCAGCCTTTCCCGGTGCCGGGTGAGTTGGGCGAGCAACGTCGCCAGCGTGGTGCCGAACGTCGTCGGCACGGCCTGTTGGGCATGGGTCCGTGCCGGCATCACGGTGTGCGCATGTTCAACGGCCTTGCGCATGACAGCGTCGCCCAGCCGTCCCAAGGCCCCGTCCAGCGCGCTCAGGGAGCGTACGAGCTGCAGCACGAGACCGGTGTCCATGATGTCCTGGGTCGTGGCCCCGAAGTGCATGCGGCCCGCGGTGTGCGGGTCCAGGCTTCGTCCGACCTCGCGCACGAGGCCGTGGACGGGGTAGCCCACGTTGCGGGCTACCTCCCACAAGGTGTTCAGGTCGACGTTGTCGTAGCGCGCCGCGCCGACGATGGACCGAGCCTCGGCACGGGTGAGGACGCCGTGCTCGGCCTGGGCCAGCGCGAGGGCGCGCTCGGCTGCGAGCCAGCTCTCCACACAGCTGCGTTCCGAGTAGAGGGCCAGTTGCTCGGAGTCGCCGGCGAGATGGGTGAGCAGGGAGAAGGTCGGCGCCTGCGGGCGGAAGGAAGCGCTCTGCATCGCAGCCCTACCTCTACTCTGTCTCGGGGGACGGCGCCTGAGCGAGCCGCGGGCGGCGAGCACCGAGTGCAAAGATCATGTCCTCGGCCATCCGGCTGCTCGAGGCGGGGTTCTGCCCGGTGAAGAGATTCCCGTCCTGCACGTTGTACTGCTGGTACGGCGTGCCTTCCTCGTGTTCGGCGCCCAGCTCGCGCAGCCGGGACGCAAGCAGCCACGGCGCGTTCTCGGCGGTCCCGAACAACTGCTCCTCTTCGTCGGTGAAGGCGGTCATGCGGCGACCGGCGAAGCGCCAGTTTCCGTCGGGGTCGACGGCGCTGAGCAGACCGGCCGGACCGTGGCAGACGGCACCGATGAGGGCGCCGGCGTCGTCGGCCTGGCACAGGAGGCGACCGAGGTCGGCATCGCGGTAAAGGTCCACAACTGGGCCGTGGCCGCCGGGCACCACGATGCCGACGTAGTCGTCGGCGTTGACCTCGTCAAGGGGCAGGGGGGAGCCGAACTCGCTCAGCACCTTCTGGGCATACCGAACGTATCGGCCACAGTCGGGGCCGGCGACCTCCGGGTCGGCGCTGTGCTCGTCCAGAGGTTGCAGGACCCCTCCCGGCGAGGCGAAGTCGATGTCGTATCCGGCTTCGGCGAACTTCTCGTGCGGGGCGGCGAGTTCCTCGGCCCAGTAGCCGGTCCGATAGGACGAACCGTCGGTGCGGTTCCAGACGTCGGCCGCTGACATGACGATGAGAATCCTGCTCATGGTGGTCTCTCCAGCAGTTCGTAGCAAGCGTGGGTGGAATCAGGCTGTGTTCTGCGCATTGCGGCGGGCACGTGCCGCCTCGTCTTGTCACGTGCCGGCCCGCGTCTCCTTCTCAGCCGGCGGGGAAGTCGGTGACCGGGGCGCTCTCGCGCGTCTGGTCGAGGTTCTCCTGGAGAGCGGCGACCTTGGCGGTGGCGTACGCGTGGGCGTCCGACCCCAGCAACAGGCGCAGGGGTGAGCCGGTTCCGGTACTGACCCGGCTGATGATCTGCTCGGCGCCCTTCGCCGGGTTTCCGAGCTGGCTCCCCTGCAGTTCCAGGTGGTTTCGCACCATCTCGCGCAGTTCCGGGTAGGCGTCGACGGTGCCGCCGGGCAGCGCAAGCGAATCCTGGGTGAGGAAGGAGGTGCGGAAGTAACCGGGCTCGACGATGGTGACGTCGATACCGAAGGCGGCGACCTCGCCGGCGAGCGCCTCGGTGAGTCCCTCCAGCGCGAACTTGCCGGCGCAGTAGAGGCCCCAACCGGGCACCGCGGTCAGACCCAGGACGGAGGAGACGTTCACGATGTGACCACCGGCCTGCTTTCGAAGGATCGGGAGCACGGCACGCAACACGTTCCACACGCCGAAGATCTGGACGTCGAACATGGCACGCACGTCGCTGTCCGAGCTCTCCTCGACGGCCGCCAGGAATCCGTAGCCGGCGTTGTTGACCACGGCGTCCAGCGAACCGAAACAGTCGATGGTCCGCTCCACAGCCGCGGCGACGGCCTGCTCATCGCCTAGGTCGAGCGGGAGCGGGAGCAGCCGCGAGGTGTCGAGGTCGCTGCCGATGGCGGCGAGAAGCCGGTCAACCGACCGGGTGGTCGCCGCGACGTTGTCGCCGCGTTGGAGGAGCCGGGTCACCAACTCGAGCCCCAGGCCCCGGGAGGTGCCGGTGACGAACCATGTCGCGGGGCGATCAGTCGGGTAGGGCATGACGATCCTCGCTTCCTGCGGGCGTAGCTACTGGTGTGGTGCCGTCGCTTCGGTGCTTGCGACGTCGGGTACCAGCCTGACTCCAAGACCGCGTGCGGGGAGCGGCTCAGCTGGCCCTGCCGGACCTCGCACCGGCGTGCCTAGGACTGCCAGACCCAGGCACGTCGTAGCGGCGTGGCCGAGTAGCGAGCACAATGAGGACATGCCGGAGAAGAACGCCGAACTCGCCGATTTCCTGCGCCGCGCCCGCAGCCAGTGCGACCCCGCTCGCGCCGGCCTGCCGGCCGATGGCCGGATCCGGCGGGTTCCGGGACTGCGTCGCGAGGAGGTCGCGCTCCTCGCGGGAGTGTCGACCGACTACTACGCCCGTCTCGAACAGGGCCGGCGGATCGTTCCCTCACCGGCAGTGGTGGACGCCATCGGCCGTGCCCTCAGCCTGGACTCCGCCGGACGCGCCCACCTGGCCGATCTGATCGGCCTCAGCTCCTCCATCGGCAAGCTCCAGGCCCGCCCGGTGCAGCGTGTCCGTCCCGGGCTCTACCAGCTGCTGGACGCACTCGACGGCGAGCCGGCGCTCGTCCTGGGACGCCGTGCCGACGTGCTCGCCCAGAACCGCATGGCCAAGGCGCTGTTCACCGACTTCGAGAGCTTCCCGGCCGCTGAACGCAACTACGCGCGATGGATGCTGCTCGACGCCGAGTCACAGTCGCTTTTCGTGGATTGGGAAACACAAGCACGCGTCGCCGTCGAGAACCTGCGCCTCGAGGCCGGAAACGACCCCGACGACCGGGCAACAGCCGAACTGATCGCCGAGCTGCGCGAGCGCAGCCCTCAGTTCAGCACCTGGTGGGACGAGCACCGGGTCTACCAACGCACCCACGGCTCCAAACGGCTGCGCCACCCCATCGTCGGCGACCTCACCGTCGAGTACGAGACATTCACCCTCCCCGGTGACCCCGACACCGCGCTGTTCGTCTACACCACAGAGCCGAACTCGCCCTCCCGGCGAGCTATGAGCCTGCTCGCCAGCTGGTCACTGCCCACCACGCCGACCGACCAATCCGGACAGAGATGACCGCGCCGACCGCATCACGCCTGCCCGGCTGACATTGTCCTGGGCCACGGGGGCCGCCGCGGTCCAGGACGGGGCCGGTTCAGTGCCGACGGGCGGATGGCCGCCCCGCCCGCGATCCCATGTTCCGTACAGCCGCCGCAGATCGTATTCACGCCCCTATACGCCGGATGCCGCCTGGCCAATAGACGGGCTCCCGCCAGGTGGATCTCCCCGGGAGTTCTCCACCTCCCGGTTTCGACACCACCTCATGATCGACGACGCTTCGTGTAGGGCACCCCGGCTTCCGCCAGGGCAGCGCAACGCCTCCACGATCCCCACCTGACAGATCACGACCGCCTTTTTCCGTGTCGCTCACCACGGTCGCGTTACCGCTCCCCGTGCTCACCGGGTGAGGACGTGGGAGACTGTGTGGATCGGGTGGAGGAGTGCCGGAAAGGACATCAGCCGTGGCGGAGATCCGCACCTTCGCGGAGGATGATCGCGCCGAATTGCGTGAGCTGTTCACCCGTGCGGGCGAGGGCGCCCCGACCGCTTCGCTGTGGGGGCATGAGGAGTCCGAAGCGGCCATCTACCTGGACCCGTACATGGAGTCGGCGCCGGACTCGCTGTTCCTCGCCGTGGTCGATGGCGCTCTGGTCGGCTACCTGACGGGGTGCCTTGACGGATCGGTGCTTCCCAGCGAGAGCGAGCGCATGGAGACGGCCATCAGGAGATACCGGCTGATCCTCCGTCCCGGGCCCGCGGCCTTCTTCGCGCGTAGCATGGTCGACACGGCTCGGGCCGCGATTCTACGGGAACCCACCGCGGGAGAATTCGAGGACGCTCGGTGGCCTGCGCACCTGCATATCAACGTGGCGCCCTCCGCGCGGGGGACCGGTGCCGCCGACGCGCTGATGGACCGGTGGTTCGACCGCATCAGGGAGACCGGATCGCCCGGATGCCATTTGCAGACCCTGGTCGAGAACACCCGTGCGGTGCGGTTCTTCGAACGCATGGGGTTCGCCAAGCACGGTCCGACTCCGCTGGTCCCCGGTCTCCGGTACGGCGGTAGGCGGCTGCACCAGCAGACGATGGTCTGGAGCCCGTGATCAACACCCGGTTTCCGGCGGCCCGCGCCCGGCGGGTCCGGGCGCGGGCCGCTCCGGTTCGCGCCGGCGGGCCGGGCGCGTCTTGCCCGCACGGCGGTGAACCGGGTGTTCGCACGCCCCTTTGTCTGCACGCCCGAGCGTGACGGACCCCGCGCCTCCCGCTACCGGTGGGCCGCGTCGTACTCGGCGATGATGTCGGCGGGAATGCGTCCCCTCTCATTGACGGGTTTTCCCTGTGATTTCGCCCAGGCACGGATCCTCCGGGAGCGCTCTCGGTCGCCGGCCTTCTTCTGGACGCGGGCATTCCGCGGGGTTCTCTTTACTTTTCGCGCGGCTTCCGTATACGGCGCCAGAACCTCGCGGAGGTTTTTCGTGTTGTCGGCGCTGAGGTCGATCTCGTAGTCGGTGCCGTCGAGACTGAACTGCACGGTCTCGTCGGCTTCACCTCCGTCGATGTCGTCAATCAGGAGGACTTCGACTTTCTTTACCATAACCGGATCTCCCTCTCCCAACCGGTTCTCCGTTTTACTTTTGGCCCATTATATGGGACCAGATAAAGCTGGCAAATACACCTCTCCACCCCCACCCGGAAAACCTTCTGTGTTTGTCCCGCAGGACTTCGAGGGCTGTGTGTGCTCCGCACCCGGACAGGACACCGGACAAACCGCTCTCGGGAATCGCGGACCGCTGTTCCCGGGCCGGTCCATACAGTGGGAAGCCGATTGTGCCGCCATGGTCATTCCCGGCGCCGAACCAAGAGCGATCAGCCGTCCACGAGGCGGGCCGGTGCGGTCTACCACGCCGTGGACGCCTGGCGACCTCCCGTCCCGCCCGGTCCGCGCCCCCGGGCGGGGTGAACGGCGGCCGCCCTCGCCCGGGAGAAAAAGGGTTCCGCAATAATCGGTTCGGTTGCCGGCAATAGCACTCTTTGCCAGATAAAGGGGCGATCGGGATGGGCGGAGCGGGCTGGCGGGGGCACTGCCGAAGCCGACCGCGGCCCGTCCCCGGTTCTGCACCTGGATGACCGGATCTCCGCGACGGTGTTCGCCGGCCTGGGCACCCGCCTGGTATTCGATGGCAGGTGAGCCCGCACCGCCACCTCAGCCCACGGACTAGCCCGCGGCGCACCGTCGACCTCTGGGCATGTCGGCGTTGCGCCTCTCCGCACGGAAAGGCGCACCGTCGACACTCTTATCATGAAGACCTGGGTCTGCGGCCTTCTCTATTCCTTTGGCTGGCGAGCCAGCGTTCAGCTTCCCGATTGGCCGCGGCTCGTTGTTGCGCATCTGGCGATTTTCTGTTCTCGATCGCTTTGGACAGCCAGCCCTGCGGCTTGGTCTCGCCCGGTTTAGGTTTGCGCCCCATGGCACCTCCCTATGGGTCCGTAGCGGCAAAAGTACCTATTTGACCGGTAGGGAGGCGATGGGGCTCCCTACTCTTTCCTGGAAATCGCCACGGGCGTGCCGCTGGATCCCGGTGCCCCGTCCTCCCCTCCGGACCTGGGGACCGGGCGGCGGTGCGGGTCGAGGCCCCCGGGTCAGCGGCGCACGATGCGCACAACGAACACGATCACGGCAACGGCCGCCACCGCGGCCCCGGCCAGCAGCCCGATGCCCACGTAGCCGAAGACGTCGAACGCCCCCGGCTCGGTGCTTTCCACGGTGACCGGATCGCCGGGATCGGCCGGGTCGTAGGCCACGGTCAGAGCCTCGCCGGTGGAGTAGGACGAGGGGTTGAGGCCGTTCAGTTTCACGCGGGAGTAGCTCTGCCCCTCGGCCTCGTAGTCGACGTAGACGTCGGTGTCCCCGGCCTCGTCCCGGTCCGAGCCGATGCTGCCGTCATCGGTCATCACCACCTCGGTGACCACCGCCTCGGCTCGGCCGGTGTGGTCGGAGTAGTCGGCCCGCGAGAGCAGGAAGAAGATTCCGCCCACAGCGAGCAGGACAAGGGTGAGGACCCCGCAGATCACGGCACCGACAACGGAGCCCACACGCGACGTGCCCCGGTGGGGGACCTTATAGGGCGGGGGATGGTAGGCCATGGGAAGCCGGTCCTTTCGCTCCGGGTTGCTCCTTATCCCTCCGACGCCTTGCCAGCCCGCGGGGTTGCGGTTCGGCGCGGGGGATGCTCGGGATCACAGTGTGCCCGATGCGAGCACGGCCGCCCGAGGCGCCCGACCGGGCTCCCCGATCCGGCGAAGAGAGGGGATCCGCGCCGGAACCGCCCGCCGCGGGAAGGCGTCAGAATCTCCGCCGTGCCGTTGAAGGGTAGAGGGGTTCTGGCGTGCTACCGGCCGTTGCGGGCTTCATGGTCCTCGTCCATCTGTACGTGTGGTGGCGCCTGGTGTGGTCGGCCACCGCCCACCCGCCGACCCGGGTGGTGAGTCTGCTCGCTCTGGTGCCCCTGACACTGCTCGGGGTCCTGAGCGTCCGCGCGCTGCTGGCGGTCTCCTTTCCCGCGTGGCTCGCCTGGACCGGTTTCCTGTGGGTAGGGACGGTGTGCTATCTGGCTTTCTGGTTGGTGGTTCTGGAGATCCCCCGGGCTGTCGGCACCTTGTTGCCGCTCCGACGCGGCACTGCCGGGGACGGCACCGCCCGCCGCACGGGGACGGGGCCGCGCACCCGGCCCCGGGTCCTTTCCATCGTCGCGCTGCTTGCCACCGGCGCCACCGTGGGCTACGGCCTGCACAGCGCCTTGGGCACCCCCAACGTCCATGAGGCGGAGATACCGGTCCGCGGCCTGGCCCCGGGACTGTCCGGGCTGCGGGTGGCGGTGCTCTCCGACACCCATCTGTGGCCGTTCCTCGGCGAGGAGGAGGTGCGCCGCGCTGTCGAGATCATCAACGACAACGATCCGGACCTGGTGGTGCTCGCCGGGGATCTGGTGGACGCGCCGGTGGAGCGGATCGGCGACGACGTCGCCCCACTGGCCGACCTGCGCGCCGAACACGGTGTCGTCTTCGTGACCGGCAACCACGAGTACTACCACTCCTCTGGGGATCTGGAGAGCTGGACAAAGCGGCTGGGCGAGCTGGGCGTCCGGGTACTGCGCAACGAGCGGGTCACCGTCGAGCAGGAGGGGGCGCGGCTGGACGTGGCCGGGGTCAATGACGCGGCCGGCCACGCCCATGGCGACGGGCCCGACTACGAGGCGGCCCTGGGAGGACGTGACGAGGATGTCCCTGTGGTCCTGGTGGCCCACACGCCCGCGCAGGTGTTCGAGGCCGTGGAATACGGGGTGGACCTCCAGATCTCCGGGCACACTCACGGCGGGCAGACGGTTCCGCTGAGCTACCTGCGGGCAAGGGAGACTCCGGTACTCTCCGGCCTGGGCCGGGTCGCCGACACCCGGCTCTATGTCACCAACGGTGCAGGGTTCTACGGCCCGCCGCTGCGGGTGGGGGTCCCCCCGCAGATCGGCCTGCTCACGCTGCGCCCTGATCCCGCGCCGTGATCCCGCCTTCGCGGGCACCCGCCCGTGGCGGTCTCGTGGCCGGGGAAACGCCATACTGGGCGCGGCACTGCCCGGCACCGCGGAGTGCACCCCATGAGACCGCCTTCGTCGGCGGGTAGGTTACGACGCCTGCGCCGATCTCTCGCCGCGCGAAGACCCGCCGACTCGTGGGAAGACGCGGGACATGTCGGAGCTGCTGGACATCTGGACCGCCTGTCAGAACCGAGGAAGAGGGGATCTTCCCATGCGCGTCTTTGTCGCGGGCGCCACCGGCGCTGTCGGCCGTCTGCTGGTTCGCTGCTGCTGCGGTCCGGGCACCTGGTACGCACCCGGCGGCGCCTTCGCCGCGGCCCTTGGTGCGCCCGCGCCCCCGCCCACCGAGGGACGGCGGGATTGGGCGCGCGGGGCGGTCAACCACCTGGCCCGTTCGCACGGGTGGCGCCCCGAGCGGCCGACCTGGCGGACCGGTTTCGCGGCCCAAGGCACCTGAGAAGGGCTGTTCCGCCGGTCTTGCTCCACGTGGTGGCTCCAACACGCTTGGAGCAGGTCGGCGAGAACAGGCCGAAAGGCCGACTGACGCTGCCGGTCAGGGCGGTCCCATGGTTCGAGGCCGCGCACGCGCACCGCCTCGTGGAGGACAGCCACGTGCGGGGAAAAGTGGTCCTCATGCTCTGACCGGCGTTCCCCTGCGCGCTGTCCCGCCCGGTCAGCGCGCCATGTCGCGGGAGAGGTGGGAGCGGTGCAGGCGCCGGGTGCGCCACAGACGTTCCAGGTCGGGGCGGTTCTGGTGGGAAAGCTGGATGTGGAAGTAGTTGACGTGCTCCAGGACCGCGAACAGCCACAGCCCAAGGCCGGGCCACGCTTGGGTCCAGCGAGCGTCCGTCGTCAAAGCCCACAGGATCACGGCGCCACCGAGGAGGAAAAGCGCCACGTTTCCCCGCTGCAGAACGCGGAAGACCGGCATGCCCGCCGGGCGGGGCGCCCGGGTGCGCAGTTGGCGGATTTTGAGCCACCAGTAGGCGCTGCCTTGGACCAGCAGAAGTGCGAACAGGCTGATGCCGACCAGGTTTGCCGGGGAGATGGGCATCAGCAGCCCGCCGAACAGCACGAGGGCGAACAGGGGAATGTTGACCAGTTCCAGCACGGCCAACGAACGCAGGCGGGCGAGCATCCCCTTATTGTGCCCGCCCCCGGGAGCGCCCCCTGAGCTCCCGGGGCAGTTCGGCCGCAGCCAGCCGGTAAAAGCCCAGCGGTCGTCGGCCCCCTACAGCTCTGCGTCGTCCTTATCGTCGTCGGCGAGGATGCGGTACAGCCCGCGCTTGGTCTCGTCCAGGAGCCGGGCTGCTCGTTCGAGCTGCGGTCCCGTACCCACTGCGGCTATCTGGTCAGCGGCGGCCGAGAAGCCGGCCATCGCCGAGGCGAACCGGTCCTTCGGGCCGGGTTCGGGAGCGGGTGCGGCGGGCTCCTGGCCCGGTTGGGGGCCAGGGGCCGCCTGCTGCCCAGGGGTAGCCTGCGGCGCCGCGCTCGGACGCGCACCAGCAGATAAGTCGAGCGCACCGGTATCGGGGGCCTTCCCGACAGCCGCCGCGGGCCCGGGCTCGGTTTCTTCCTGGGTTCGCGCCTCCCAGGGCAGGGCCGTCCCGCCGTGCTCGTGGAGGTGGGCACGTCCCGCGTCGGTGATTTCGAACGGGCGCTGCCTGCTCCAGCCGGCCGCCTCCGAAAGGCAGATCAGTCCTTCCTCGGCCAACTGCTCCAATAACGGATAGATCGTGGCCGAAGGTATCCGCCAGCGCCCCTCGGTGCGTTCGGCCAGTACGTTGATGAGTTCGTAGCCGTTGAGGGGCTCATCGGCGATGAGAAGCAGAGTCGCGGTCCGCAAATCACTCTGCCGGGGTGCGGGGCCGTCTCCGTCAGCGCCGTTCGCCGACACCACCGCCATATTCCACTCCTTTGTTTCCGTAATTCTGACAGAAAAAGTCAACGATCCGCCGACGTGATCCACATATGCCCGATCCCGATACGGTGCGTGAATGTATCACGGTCGGAACACTTCCATAGCGGTCGGTGGACGGCGGAGCGCACGGCGGCGAGCGCCTGTGGACCGGACCATGCGGAGCGGAACCCACCAAGGCCCAAAGCGGCACGGCGCGGCTTCCGGTGCGGGATGTCGCCTCGGCCCGCCGGACGCCGCGGATCGGAGCCCGCTCCTGCGTAGGGCCGAGTTGACGGGCCTTGCCCTGCCCGAAAAACTGTGCTCGGTTAGCACATCCATCCACCCCCCAGCGTTTGGACTCCCATGCCTGACGACACCTTCGAACCCGAGGCCTCCGATTCGATCCTGGCCGC
The DNA here is from genome assembly GCA_021793235.1 of Actinomycetes bacterium. Classification (GTDB taxonomy): domain Bacteria; phylum Actinomycetota; class Actinomycetes; order Streptosporangiales; family Streptosporangiaceae; genus JAJYTD01. The sequence continues at coordinate 20,854 of JAJYTD010000042.1, forward strand.
CATCGACACCACGGTCCCGCACTCCGCACGCGTGTGGAACTACTGGTTGGGCGGAAAGGACAACTACGCCGTCGACCGCAAAGCCGGTGAGGAGGTCAGCAAGTGGTACCCGGAGGCCCCCGCCTTCGCCCGCCAGGGCCGGGGCTTCCTCATGCGGGCGGTGACCTACCTCGCCAAAGAGGCGGGCATCCGCCAGTTCCTTGACCTGGGCACCGGCATGCCCACGGCCAACAACACCCACGAGGTCGCCCAGGCGTACGCCCCGGAGTCGACCATCGTCTACGTCGACAACGACCCGCTCGTGCTGGCCCATGCCAACGCCCTGCTGGTCGGCACCCCTGAGGGGAAGACGGACTACCTCCACATCGATCTGCGTGATACCGACGCCGTTATCGAGCAGGCCCGGGAGCGGATGGACTTCACCCGCCCCATCGCGCTGATCCTGATGGGCGTCCTCGGCCACATCGACGAGAACGAGGCTCCCGGGATCGTCCGCCGCCTGGTCAGCGCCCTGCCGTCGGGAAGCTTCCTGGCGCTGTGGGACGGCGTCGACACCGACCCGAGGGTCAACGAGGCACTGAAGGGGTACAACGAAACCGCGCCCCTGCCCTACCGGCACCGCAGCGTGGAGTGGGTCTCGGCGCTCTTCGACGGGCTGGAGGTGGTCGAGCCCGGTCTGGTCTCCTGCCCGGAGTGGCGCCCGGAGACTCCCGAGGTGGGGGTGCTGTCCACAGCTCCCTCCTTGTGCGGGGTGGGCCGCAAGCCCTGATCTGGGATCACCGGCACCCGGGCGAACGGCGTTCCGAAGGCGGTCAGCGCGACAGCTCCGGAACGGTTCTGCAACGGTGTGGGCGGCGCACCTGCCGGCCGGTGCGCCGCCCGGAGTCACCGCAGACCGCTAACCGGGTCAGGCGAGGAAAGCAAGGGAGACGAGTACTCCCACGGTACTCACTACGGCAAAGATTCCAGAGCTCATGCACCCGCACATTATTCGTCCTTGAGTCAGGGGGCTGGAAAGCCAAAGCATATCCCGAGATCCGATAACCGCAGCGGTGGCCGATCCTGGCCATACTCGGCTGATGACGGCCGTGGAGCGGTACGGGCGGGAAGAATATGGCGATGAAAACGGTGTGCGCCTATGCCGCCCGGTGACTCGCCGCGCACCGGTGAGCGCTGCGCGTCCCGACACGGGCGCGCCACCGCCGTGCCGGACCTTCCGCGTTCTCCGGACGGCCGCGCTGAACAGTCACGCACCGTATTGACCAGTCCACCACAATCCCCCCGATACCACTTGTCGACTTCCCCGTCCCTGTATATGGCGTTATCCAGCAAGAGACATATACGAGTTTCCAGGTATACCTGAACAGGCTTATTCTTAGACGTGCACACCTTCCTCATCGGCTGGCGTCGCACATACGCGGTCCCGGACCGCGTCACATCCCCCCATAACTGGAGAAAGCATGCGCATGAGGACTCTCGGCGCCGTCGGCATAGCCACGGTCGCCCTGTTATTCCCCCTGACCGGCACCGCGACCGCCGACCCCCTCACCGAGGGTGAGGAGTACACGCAGGAGGAGCAGGAGCTTCCCGTCTTGGGCGAGCCCTGCGACGAGATCGGCGCCGAGGAGGACGACGGCACCGGCGTGATCCTGGAGTGCGCCGACCCCGGCGACGGCACCGCCGTATGGGCCCTGCCCGAGGAAGCGCCCGTCTTGGGCGAGCCCTGCGACGAGATCGGCGCCGGGGAAGACGACGGCACCGGCGTGATCCTGGAGTGCGCCGACCCCGGCGACGGCACCGCCGTATGGGCCCTGCCCGAGGAAGCGGGCAGTGGGAACGAAGAGGATCCGAAGGCAGACCCCGAAGAGGAGGAATCCCCCGACGGGAATGAGCCCACCGGCGGTGCGGAAGCCCCTGAAGAGGAACCGACCGACCTGGACGGCCGGCCGTGCGACGACGGCCAGTCCGCGCCCGAGGACCAGGCGGGCGAGTGGGCCTGCACACCGGTCTACGACGAGCAGTGCGAGATCACCGAATACGTGTTCCGCCCCATCGAGGACGGCTCCGTGGTCCTGCCCGAGGAGCAGGCCGCGCTCGAAGCCGACTGCGTCGGGGACGACGACAGGCCGGAGGAGGTTCCCGAGGACGAGGAGCCCGAGACCGAGTGCGGGGAGGCCACCGAGGGCGAGCGCACCGACGGACTCATCTGCGTCTGCCTCGACGGCGACTACGGCTGGTACGACAACCACGGCTGGAGCTACTACTCCGGCGTCTGGTACCGGGCCTACGGCGACTACTGGTGGTACTACACCAACGGCCACTGGGCCATCGTCACCGACGACGGTGTGACCTCCCACCTGGACGCCGACACCCAGAAGTCCCCCGCTCCGCGCTTGGATCACGCCAAGTCCACGGACTCCTACCTGCCGGTGACCGGTAGCGCCCTGGTCGGCCTGGTCACAGCCGGTGTGGCCACGCTGGGCGGCGGTGCCGCAGCGATGTATCTGGCGCGGCGCCGCAAGGCCGCCGCGGCCGCGGAATCCCCGGTGGAGGCCCACGAGTAAGGCCCTCGTGACCGGCCGCCCGCCCCTCAGTGCAGGGGGGCGGGCGGTTCTCTTTTCCGGAAAGGGCCGTGCTCCCACCGAAAGCGCCTGCTGCTGTCGGACGATGGTGGCGCTCTTGCGGGCAGGGGTGCGCACAAAGCGACAGCAGAGACACCCTAATTTTTTAATCCGGTAGCGCGGAAAGCCTTGTCCCGGAGAGCAGATGGCATACGGCGCCGCGTGCAAACGGTCTGCCATTACCTGTGGGTTCTGTCCGGCACCGCTCTCGTGGCCGAAGGCCCCAGCACATCAGGACTCTTCTGTTGATCCTGTTATAGGGACCGGCTGCGCCACCGCCGCCTGCGTACTGCTGCACCGGGGCGCACCGGTCGGGTCCGCGTCCGATATCGGCCGCGCTATCGGGTGGCGGGAGGACTATCTGGACGGCCGGCATTCGGTTGCAGACCACGGCGCCGCTGCGGCGCGCGCCCCTGGAGCACGCTTCGGATCCGCGGGCCGGCCGACCCGCAGGCCCGAAGAACGGACCAGTTCCTGCCTCGGCTGTTGCGGACCCCGATTCCGCCGTGTTCCCGGCGTATCCTCGCTCGGACACGGTATCCGCGAGCCCGAGGGCCTCGCCCCTCTACCGAACCGAGGCAAGGAGTGCGCATGGCGGCGACGAGGTGGATCGCTGACTTCTGGTTCGATCCGTCCTGCCCCTACACCTGGATCACCTCGCGGTGGCTTCTGGAGGCAGCCGAGGTCCGCCCGATCGAGGTGCGCTGGCGGGTAATGAGCCTGTCGGTTCTCAACGAGGGCCGCGACGACGACCCGGAAGGCGACCCCGAGGGGTATCTGTGGATCCCTGTGCGCGTCTGCGCCGCCGTGCTGGAGAACTACGGGAACGAGGCGCTCGGTCGACTCTACACCGCCATGTGGGGCCGCGGCAGCGGTGCGAGCGGCTGGCTCGGCGACCTGCGCCGTGCACTGGATGAGGCCGGGCTGCCCAGGGAAACGGCCGAGGCCGGGATGTTGACCGACTACGACGACGTGGTCCGCTCCTCCCACGCCGAAGGCGTCGGCCTGGTCGGCGGGCACGCGGGGACTCCGGTGATCGCTGTGACCAGTCCCGATGGTGAGCGCACCGCGTTCTTCGGCCCCGTCATCTCCCGGGTCCCCAGGGGGGAGCAGGCCGCTCGCCTGTGGGATGGGACGCTGCTGGTGGCGGGGATTGCGGGCTTCCACGAACTCAAGGGGCTCCCGCACGAGGAGCCCGAACTCAACACCGAAAGTCAAGGGTCGGGGCCACAATCGGCCATACTTGATTAAATAACCTCCGCAGATAACCGGAAAGTGCATCAAAGCGTCAAAATCCAATAACCAATCGGCGCGTATAACCGTGGTTTGCTTAAGCCGGCATTAGGGTTTTAGATCGGAGACTGCGAATAACGGAACGAAATTCGGCATCCGGCATCGGCGCGGTCTCGCGCAGGAGGCCGGGGAGGAGCGCCAGGGGGGACGCGTCCGTAGGGCGCGCAGCGACTCCCACTCCGGTCACCTGCCCGGGCCCTGCCGACTCCGGATCACGGGAGGAGTCGTCATTTCTCGGTTCAGGTCCTATATCCAGGAGCACACGAACCCCCCTGTCTTCTTCATCGCCGCGGCCGTTGTCCTCGTCTTCCTGATCGCGGGAACGGCGTTCGCCAACTACACGGCCGAAGCGGCGAGCTCGGTACTCAACTGGATCACGACGTACTTCGGCTGGTTCTACATCATCGCGGCCACGTTCTTCCTGGTCTTCGTCCTGTGGATCATGTTCAGCCGTTTCGGCAACATCCGACTGGGCCCGGACTCCTCGCGTCCGGAGTTCGGCACCATTGCCTGGTTCGCCATGCTGTTCACCGCCGGTATGGGCATCGGGCTGGTCTTCTACGGTGTGAACGAGCCCGTCTACTACAACGCCTTCCCGCCCTACGGGCAGGGCGACCCCAATGAACCGGGCTACACCGATCCGGACTCGGCCCAGTTCGTGGAGCCGCTGTCCAACCAGGCCACCGACCAGGCGATGAACTTCACGCTCTTCCACTGGGGCCTGCACCCGTGGGCGATCTACATCATCCTCGGCCTGGCGCTGGGCTACTTCTGCTTCCGCAAGGGGCTGCCCATGCGCCCGGCCTCCGCGCTCTACCCGCTCATCGGCAACCGCATCTACGGGTGGATGGGCAACCTCGTCGACATCCTGGCCGTCTTCGGTACGCTCTTCGGCCTCGCGACATCGCTGGGTATCGGCGCCCGGCAGGTCAACGCCGGCCTGGAGACCCTGTTCGGGCTGCCCAACACCTGGTGGGTACAGGTCATCATCGTTGTCCTCATCACCGCCGTGGCCGTGGCCAGTGTCATGCTGGGCATCGACAAGGGCATCCGTCGCCTGTCGGTGATCAACCTCTGGCTCGCAGTCATCCTGATGGTGATCGTGTTCGTCTTCGGGCCGAAGCTGTTCATCCTGAGCGGCCTGGCCGACTTCACCGGCTACTACCTGCAGCATCTGCCAGAGACCAGCCTGTTCGTCGCCAACCCGACCGAGGACGAGGCCGGCTTCGCCTTCCAGCAGGCCTGGACGCTGTTCTATTGGGGCTGGTGGATCTCCTGGTCGCCGTTCGTGGGCATGTTCATCGCCCGCATCTCCTACGGGCGCACCATCCGCCAGTTCGTCACCGGCACGCTGTTCGCCCCGGTGGGCGCCTCCATCGTGTGGTTCAGCGTCTTCGGCGGTGCGGGCATCTTCTACGACCGCTTCAGAGATGCGGGAATCGCCGACGAACCCGCCGACCAGTCGATGTACCTGCTGCTGGAGCAGCTCCCGATCCACGGCATCCTGGTGACCCTGGTCTCCATTCTCACCATCGCCGTGGTCGTGCTGTTCTTCGCCACGTCATCTGACTCCGGTTCGCTGGTCGTGGACATGCTGACCAACGGTGGCGACCCGCACCCGGTCAAGCTGCAGCGCTTCTTCTGGGCGGTCGTCGAAGGCCTGGTGGCCGTCGTGCTGATCATGTCCGCGATGAACATCAACCCCAATGATCCCGACGCGATCGACCCGCTCACGACACTGCAGTCGGCCTCCCTCACTACGGGGCTGCCGTTCGCGGTGGTGCTGATCGTCATCTGCTTCGGTATTCTCAAGGCCCTGCGCAGCGAGGGCCCGGCCGTCCTCGTGCCCGGGGGCGGGTCCACGGGAGGCGGCGGTGCCGCGGCCAACGCGATGGCCCCGCCCGGAGACGTGACCCCCAAGGGGGATTCGGCCGCCAAGACGAGCGGGGCCGCCACCGGCACAAGCAGTGATGGCGACTGAAGGGAGGAACGCTGTGCCAACGAAGAAGAAAAGAGGGAACCCCTTCCGCGGCGTCCTGGACATGATGAGCGAGATGAACCGCATCTCCGACGCCATGGCCAGCCTGGAGACCGGGACCGCGCAACCCCGGGGCTACTCCGACGCCTGGAGTCCACCCACTGACATCTTCGCGCGCGGCAGTGACCTGTTCATCCGCAGCGAGATCCCGGGGGTGCAGCCCGAGGACGTCGAGGTTTCGTTCTCGAACGGCTACCTGACGATCGCCGGTGAGCGTCGACGCGATGACGCCGACGTCGTCTACTACGCGTCCGAACGCTTCCTCGGCACCTTCCGGCGGGAGATCACCCTGCCCGAGGGGGTCGAGGAGGAGGACATCTCGGCGAACTTCGACGACGGCCTGCTGGAGGTCAAGGTGGCCGGTGCCGCCAACTCCGCCGGCCCGAGCCAGATCGAGGTGCGCAGCAGGAAACGGCGGCAGTAGCCGAACTCCGCGGAATCAGAGAGCGGCCCGGGCGAGGGTTTCCCGCCCGGGCCGCTTCATGTCGTATGTCGTGTCTTAGAACACCCGGTCCTCGTCGTAGGGGCCGATCACCGCGAGCCCCTGGGGGCGGTTCAGGATCTCGGCCGCGACCTTGGCCACGTCGTCGGGTGTCACCGCGTCGAACAGTGCGAGGTCGTCGTCGAGCGAGAAGTGCCGCGGGTAGCCGAGTTCGTGCACGGTGAGTCGGCCCATGCGCGCGCTGGTGCCCTCGCTGCCCATCACCCATGAGCCCTTGATCTGCCCCTTGGCGCGGACCAGCTCCTCCTCGGTGATGCCGCCGGAAGCGGCCTTGCCCAGTTCTTCCCGGCAGACCGCGAGCACCTCGTCGATCTTGTCCGGCAGGCAGCCCGCATACACCTGGAAGAGCCCGGTGTCAGCGTAGGAGGAATGGTAGGCGTGCACCGCATAGGCCAGCCCCCGCTTCTCGCGGACCTCCTGGAAGAGCCGGGAGGACATGCCGCCGCCCAGCGCGGAACTGAGCACGCGCAGCGCGTACCAGCGCTCGTCGGTCCGCGCCAGCCCTTCGCAGCCGAGGATCAGGTGGGCCTGCTCGGTATCGCGGGAGAGCAGGCGGGTACCGGAGTTCACGGGTACCGGTTCCCCGCCGATGCGCGGCCGCGCGGGGCGGGCATCGGCGGCCGCCGCAAGCCGCGCGTGGAACGCGGCACGGACCTGGCCGACCACAGTGTCGTGGTCGAGGCTGCCGGCCGCCGCGACGATCAGCTCCCCTGGAACATAGGCGTCGGCGTACTGTTCGAGGATCCGGTCCCGGGACAGGGACGCGATGGTCTCATTGGTACCGAGGATGGGGCGGCCCAGCGGGGTGTCGCCGAAGACGTGTGCGGCGAAGACGTCATCGACCAGATCGCTGGGTTCGTCCTCGTACATCGCGATCTCTTCGAGGATCACACCGCGCTCGGTCTCCACCTCGCCGGGATCCAGCTCCGAGTTCGCCAGCATGTCGCTCACGACATCGATGGCCAGTGGCAGGTCCCGGTCGAGCACCTTGGCGTAGTAGGTGGTGTGTTCCTTGGTGGTGTAGGCGTTGTGATCGGCGCCCACGCCGTCGAGCAGGGCCGAGATGTCCAGTGCCGAGCGCTTCTGTGTTCCCTTGAACAGCAGGTGCTCCAGGAAGTGGGCGGAGCCGGCGTGCTCACCGTCTTCATCCCGGGATCCAGTGGTCGCGGATATGCCGAACGCGGCCGAGCGCACGCCCGGCATCGCCTCGGTGACGACCCTGAGGCCGCCGGGGAGAACCGTGCGCCGCACCAGCCCCGATCCGTCACCGGGCTCCAGCAGAGTGACGGTGGTGTCGGGATCCTGTTCGGCTGCGATGGGGGCTGAACTCATTCTTCCTTCTTGTCCGTCTTCTCCGCTCACGTCTGTGCTACGACGGAGCGGCCGCACCCTTCCGGCGCGGCCGCTCCGTCGATCACCGTCGTCGATCAGGTGTTCTCGCTGCGGGCCCCGCGGGTACGGCGGCGCCGACGCTCGCCGCCACCGTTGCTCTCGCCTGCGGCGGCGGGTTCACTCTTCTCGTCCGCGGCCCCGTCATCTGCGGAGGCGTCCTCTGCCTCCACCACCTCGACCGGCACCAGGGAGAGCTTGCCCCGGTCGTCGATCTCGCGGATTTCGACCTGGATCTTCTCGCCGATGCTGACCACATCGTCCAGGTTCTCGATCCGCTTACCGCCGTGCAGTTTGCGGATCTGGGAGATGTGCAGCAGGCCGTCCTTACCCGGAAGCAGCGAGATGAACACACCGAAGGCGGTGGTCTTGACGACCGTGCCCAGGTAGCGGTCGCCGACCTCGGGCATGGTCGGGTTGGCGATGCTGTTGATGGTGTCGCGGGCGGCCTCGGCCGAAGGGCCGTCGGTGGCGCCGATGTAGATCGTGCCGTCGTCCTCGATCGTGATGTCGGCACCGGTGTCGTCCTGGATCGAATTGATCATCTTGCCCTTGGGGCCGATGACCTCGCCGATCTTGTCGACGGGCACCTTCACGGTGAGGATGCGCGGTGCGTGCGGGCTCATCTCGGCCGGACGCTCGATGGCCTCCTGCATGACGTCCAGGATCGCCAGCCGCGCCCCCCGAGCCTGCTGCAGCGCCTGGGCCAACTGCGCGGCGGGGATACCGTCGAGCTTGGTGTCGAGCTGCAGGGCGGTGATGAGGTCGCGGGTACCGGCGACCTTGAAGTCCATGTCGCCGAACGCGTCCTCGGCACCCAGGATGTCGGTCAGCGTGATGTACTCGCCGCCTTCGCTGATCAGGCCCATGGCGATACCGGACACCATCTCCTTGAGCGGCACGCCTGCCGACATCAGCGACATCGTGGAGGCGCAGACCGAGCCCATGGAAGTGGAGCCGTTGGAACCGATGGCCTCCGACACCTGCCGGATCGCGTAGGGGAACTCCTCGCGGGACGGCAGCACGGGGATGAGCGCCCGCTCGGCCAGCGCGCCGTGGCCGATCTCGCGCCGCTTGGGCGAGCCCACACGGCCGGTCTCACCGGTGGAGTACGGCGGGAAGTTGTAGTTGTGCATGTAGCGCTTGGTCCGCTCCGGGTTGAGCGTGTCGACCATCTGCTCCATGCGCAGCATGTTCAGCGTGGAGATGCCCAGGATCTGGGTCTCGCCGCGCTCGAACAGCGCCGATCCGTGGACCCGCGGGACCACGCCCACCTCGGCGCTCAACTGGCGGATGTCCTTGGGGCCGCGGCCGTCGATGCGGACCTTGTCCCGCAGCACCCGCTCGCGCATGAGCTGCTTGGACAGCGAGCGGAACGCGGCGCCGATCTCCTTCTCCCGGCCCTCGAAGCTCTCGGCCAGCTGCTCCCCGGCCAGCGTTTTGACCCGGTCGAGCTCGGATTCGCGCTCCTGCTTGTCGGCGATGGTCAGCGCCTGGGCCAGCGGCTCGCGGACGGCCTCGCTGACAGCCTGGTAGACGTCATCCTCGTAGTCGAGGAAGATCGGGAACTCACCGGTCTCCTTGGCGGCCTGGCCGGCCAGCGCCTGCTGGGCCTTGCAGAGCACCTTGATGAACGGCTTGGCCGCTTCGAGCCCTTCGGCCACGGTCTGCTCGTTCGGACCGACGGCACCGTCGGCGACGAGCTGCAGCGTGTTCGGCGTCGACTCGGCCTCGACCATCATGATCGCCACGTCGCCGTCCTCCAGGACACGACCGGCGACCACCATGTCGAACGTGGCACTGTGCAACTCGGTGTGTGTCGGGAACGCGACCCACTGGCCGTCGATCAGCGCCACCCGGACACCGCCGATCGGCCCGGAGAAAGGCAGCCCGGCGAGCTGGGTGGACATCGACGCGGCGTTGATCGCCACCACGTCGTAGAGGTGCTCTGGGTGCAGGGCCATGACCGTCTCGACGACCTGGATCTCGTTGCGCAGGCCGTCCGCGAACGACGGGCGCAGCGGTCGGTCGATCAGCCGGCAGGTGAGGATGGCGTCCTCAGAGGGGCGTCCCTCACGCCGGAAGAACGAGCCGGGGATACGGCCCGCGGCGTACATGCGCTCCTCGACATCCACCGTCAGCGGGAAGAAGTCGAGGTTCTCCTTGGGCCGCTTCGAGGCCGTGGTGGCCGACAGGACCATGGTCTCGTTGTCGAGGTAGGCCACGGCGGAACCGGAGGCCTGACGGGCCAGGCGGCCTGTCTCGAAGCGGACAGTGCGGGTGCCGAAACTGCCGTTGTCGATCACGGCTTCGGCGGAATATGCGCCCTCCATGGGCGACCTCCTACTACACGGTTCAGGTATTCGCGGATCCCGCGTCCGTGCCCCGGAGAGATGTTCGTCGTCGAGTGTCGTCTCGACCGGTCGGCGCGGCGGCCTGTGGTGCGCCTGCGGACCGGACGGCCGGCCATCGATCGAAGCCCCCGGCACACCATCGAAGGGCGGGCCGACGACCACTACCGAGGACCGGCCTCGACGCGGCAGTCGAGGTGGGAGCGCGGGAACGCGTCATCACGGTTCAGTTGTCACGATCGCACACCGCTGCGGACAACACTCCTTGGCCACAGCGATGAGCATCACATCCACACTACTAAGAAAGGGAGTGGCCGCGGCCACTCCCTCGCATTTGCCTGTCTAG
>JAJYTD010000002.1 GCA_021793235.1 Actinomycetes bacterium
CCGGCGGCCGCTCCGGCAGCAGCGGCTCCACGATCTCCCACAGCCCATCGGGCAACACATCACTCACAGCACGTGATGATGGCAGCTCCCAGTCACCCACGCAGGCTATTGAGACAAGTTCTTATGGACAGGCTTTTCCGTGTTCATCGCCCGGCTGTGGCGGCTGCCTCCAAAGGGGCAGCTGAGGCGGGCGCCCGGATCCGCGGATCCGTGCCCCGGCGCTCTCACTCCCGCAGCTCGTCCACCGAAGCACCGGAGTGCAGAGCTCCAAACAGGTGGTAGCGGCAGAGCATGAAGCCTTCGGTCTTGGGCGCACCGCAGTAGGTACTACCCGACGGCAGCCCATAGCTGGTCTGCTCATCGCACTGGCCGCTCTCCAGCTCGCTCTTGGCGATATCGCGGCACTGGGAGGCATCAGGAACCGGGCCGCTCAGAAACGCCTGCAGCTCTGCCTCGTCCATGGCGCTCCTCTTCACGCTCAAGCACACTCACGCCCAGAATGCACGGAAAACCGGAACGCGAGGTCTTCTCTGTCCACAGCCCTCGCCCCGGCGCGGACACACTCCCCGTGATCTCCAGTCTCACCCCTCACCTCCGTCACACCAGCACCCCCGCGCCGCTCGACGCCGAGCGGGACGCGAGGCGCCTGACCGGTGCCTTCGTACGGATCACCGCAAAACGGGCCATGAGAGGCCCAGGCGCCGTCTACGGTTGGCCTCATGCGCGACCGCCTCACCTCCGTGCTCCAGCGTGTGACCCGGCGCCAGCGGTCCACTCCCACGCCACCGCTGTGGCTCGGCCGACTCATCGCGGCGGCCTGGGCGGTGGCCCTCGCGGCCGTCGCGGGCCTGGCGGATCCTGGGTGCCCCAGGCCTAAAACGCCCTCCGGAACTGACACCCGCGGCCCTGGACGTGGTCGTGACCCGCGCCTTCGCTGTCGTGACCGGCCTGGGCGGCACCGCACTGCTGATGATCTCCTACCGCCGCCACCAACAACCGGAGCAACTTCAAAGTGTGAGCGGGCCAACGGGTGTGCGCCTCGATGAGGGCGGGGTAGGTGCCCAGTTCGCGTCCGCCCCGGCTGACAGATCGGCTGCCCGCTCTTCGGGGAAAGCCGGGGTGGCGCGTACGTCCACGCTGATCGTCCCCCGGACCACGGAGAGCCCGTTCCCAGCTTCGATCGCGGTCACCTCGTGGAGAAAGGCTCCATTATGCTTGCGGTCACCGTCCGGGGACGTCCAGCGGACAGAACATCGGGGCGAACCTTCCGGACTTCCTGGTCCCGACGCGCTCCGCTCACCCCATTCGAGGAAGGCCTACACGTGGTCGGGATCCGCCAGCAGCGCCAACAGCGCACCCGCGAGGCGCTGCTCGACGCCGCCGCGTCGGTATTCGCCAGCCACGGCTACGCTGGCGCATCGGTACCGCAGATCGCTCACGAGGCGGGGGTGTCCACCGGCGCGATCTATGCCAACTTCACCGGCAAGCAGGAGCTGTTCCTGGCCATGATGCGTCGGGTGGTCGAGGCCGGTGCAGCCGCGCGTCAACGATCCGCCGCGGAGACCACCGACCGTGACGAGCTGCTCAACCGGATGGTCACCACCTGGACAGCTACGGTCGACACCGCCCCCGACATCGTGCTCCTGATGGCCGAGTTCTGGCTGTACGCGCTGCGGAATCCGCCGCACAATGAGCTCGTCGCCGAGCTGCTCGCCGACGTGCGAGCCAACCTCGCCGCCAGCATTGTCGGTGCCGGAGTGGTGCCGGACGCCGACCGGGCCGGGCGAATCGCCGTCGCGGTGCAGGCGGTGGCCTACGGCTACGCGATGCAGCGGTTGGTCGACGAGGACGCCGTGTCGCCGACGCAGCTGGTCGAAACGGTGGACTGGATCCTGCGGGGTGCCGTGCCCGCACGTTGAGGGGTTGTGGCGGCCATCACCTCCAAATAGCATCCATTCGGCGAATGCTCATTCGCTGAATTTGTGACATTGGAGGTCACGGTGAGCGATAGCGCGCAGCGAACCCCGGGTCCGGGTGACGGGTCGTCGCAGGGTTTGCCGTTGGAACGATTCCAGCACGGCGAGCTGGAACTCGCCGTGCGTCGGGCCGGGGACCACGGGCCGGGCGTGGTACTGCTCCACAACGGTGGCACCTCACACAGCATCTGGCGCCATCAGCTCGCTGATCTCGCCGACGGCCACCGCGCGGTGGCCGTCGACCTGCCAGGCTTCGGCGCCGCTCCCCCGCCGCCGCGGCCGATCGACCTCGCGGCACACATCGAGCTGGTGTCGGCCCTGATCGAGCACGACGAGCTGGCTCCGGTCACCCTTGTCGGCAACTGCATGGGAGCGGCCATCGCCGCCGGCGTGGCTGCTCGCCGCCCCGGCCAGGTACAGGCGCTCGTTCTGATCAACCCGCTGACGGACGCGACGTTCCGCGCCGGCGGCCTGGGGCTACTGATGGCTCCCCCCGGGGTGTGGTCGACGGCGACCGCACCGATGCGGGCGGCGCTCCGCCGGCTACGCGTCCCCCGCGCGCTCGCCCCGTGGGTGCTCCGCTTCCAGGTGGGCCCCGCCGGTGCACGCGCCGGCATTCATCACGACCCGGAGCTGACGGCGTGCCTGCTCCGGGACGAGCAGGCACCGGCCCTGACCGACGTCCTCGCCGACCTGCCCGCCAGCTACCGCATCGTGCGCACTCCGGACGGGCCTCCCATGTGCACCATCTGGGGCGCTCGGAATCGGGTCCTGTCACCGAACGCAGGCGTCCGCCTCGACGCCTTGCTGCGTTCCGAGCGCCGCGTGCTCATCCGCGACGCCGGCCACCTGCCGATGCTTGAACGGCCAGACGAGGTGACCAACGCGATCCGTTCCTTCCTGAAGGACGTCGCCGCTTCTGACAACGCATGACCGGCATCGACGACCACGGAGGCAGTCCGATGGCCAACCTGACACCCGATAGCGGGCAGCGGCCCGAAACGACCACCGACGGCAACGAGGCGACCACCCCCGACCGGATCCGTGTCGCCGACCTGGTCCTGGAGGTGGCGCGCGCCGACCCCGACCGCGTCGCCCTGGCCCAGACCACCAAGCGCCGCGACGGCGGCCTGGTCTACCAGGAACGGACCTACGGCGAGCTGTCAGATCGCGCCGAACGGCTGGCCGTCGGCCTCCGCGCGGCCGGCGTCCGCGAGGGCACCCTCTGCTCGTTCATGGTGCCGCCGAGCTTTGACGCACTCGTGCTCGGGACGGCGCTGTTCCGGATCGGTGCCACGCTGGTGGGTATCGAACCGTTCAGCCACGGTTTGCGGCGGGTGACCCGCTGCCTCGACCGGGTCGGTCCCGAGGTATTCTTCGGCACGCCGCGCGCGCACCTGGCCAAGCGGCTCTTCGGCTGGGGGAAGCGGACGGTGCGTCAGCAGTACGTCGTGGACGGCCGCTGGCCCGGTGTGAGGACGTTGGACGAAGTGCTGGCGGACACGGCTCCAGCCGAGCCGACACCGGCGAACGTCGAGCCCGGTGATCCAGCCGTCATCGCCTTCACCACCGGCAGCACCGGAATGCCGAAACCCACGGTGCTCCGCCAGCGCAACTTCGCCGCCATGATCGAGCTGGTCAGAAACCAGTGGTCGCTCGGAAACGGCAGCGACGTGGTCGACATGCCGACGTTCCCGATGTTCTGGATCATCGCGCTGTCCTCCGGCGGACAGGTGGTGGTCCCGCCGATGGACTTCACCATGAAGGGGCCCGGCGACGCCGACCCGGCCGCGCTGCTGCGCACCATCGAGGAGCGTGGCGTCCGGTCGATGTTCGCGTCGCCGGCGCTGATGCAGAACCTGTTGGCGCACGCCCGCCAGAAGTCGATCACGATACCGAGCGTGCGCCGTATCGTCGCCGGGGGCGCCGAAGTCCGCGGTCCGCTGTACGCGGCGGCCCGGGACATGCTCAGCCCCGACGGCGAGCTGTACTCCAACTACGGCGCTACCGAGTCGCTCCCGCTGTGCGAGATCGACGGCACGACGGTGCTGAAGGAAACCTGGGAGCGCACCGAACGCGGCGAGGGCCTGTGCGTCGGTCCGGGGCTGCCCGGCGTCGAGCTGCGGATCGTGCCGGCGACCGAGGCCCCCATCGCGAACATCGGTGACGTCGAAGCGCTGCCACCGGGCGAGGTCGGTGAGGTCGTGGCCCGGAGTCCGCACATCAGCGAGGACTACTTCCGTGATCCAGCCGCGACCGCGGCGAACAAGATCGCCGATCCGGACGGGGCGGTGTGGCACCGGTTGGGCGACGTCGGTTCCCTCGACGAGCAGGGTCGCCTGTGGCTTGGTGGACGGCGTTCGCACCGGGTCATCACCCCCGGCAAGGTCTACCTGCCGTTGCAGGTCGAGCCCGTCATAGCGACCCATCCGGCCGTGCGGCGCGCGGCGCTGGTCGCCGTTCCCCGCGCGGGTAGCGTCGTCCCGGTGGTCTGCATCGAGCGCACCGACGACGACCGCCGCAACGCCGATACGGTGACCGCCGAGCTGCGGAAGCTGGCGGACCGCTACGCGGCGACCCGGGGCATCACCGAGTTCGTCCAGGTGCGGCGCCTGCCGGTGGACCGCCGACACAACGCCAAGATCGACCGGCCGGCGCTGGGCGCCAAGCTGGCCCGCCGTTGGAGGTGACGCGAGGTCGTCCCCCGGCACACTGGAGCCCACGGCGGAGAGGACCATCCGTGACCCTGCCCGGCGGCGGCGAAGGCGGTCACAGTCCAGCCGCCGGTGCGCACGACGGCACGAGCGGAGGCCGTGTCTATGGATGTGCTGGACGATGCGGCCCGCGTCGAATTCTTGTCAGTGTTGTCCCGGTTTCGCACTGATCCGCGGGAAAGCCTTCTCAGCCGCACCCTCGGGAGTGCACACCCCCGGCCTCCCGGTCCGTACGGCGTTTGACTCCGCCATACCGGCATGGTGGTATCAATACATGTTGATGTCTCAGAGGGACGCTGTTGCCGAGACGGCCGTGAACCTCTTCGGTGATCCGCTGCGAGCGCGGATCGTGGGACTGTTGGCGACCGAGCAGATGTGCACGTGCCATCTGATCGAGGAGACCGGCGCGCGCCAGCCGACCATCAGCCACCATCTGAGGGTGCTGCGCGAGGCCGGGCTGGTGGAGACCGAGCCCCGAGGGCGCTTCACCTACTACCGGCTGCGTCCGGAGGCGATCGCCGAGCTGGCCGCGGATCTGGGCGAACTCGCTGCTCGCGCGGAGCGGGCGCGGGAGAGCTACCGGCCGTGCTGACCGGTCGGCGGAGTGCGGTGGGCGCCGCCTCTCCGTGTGTCCTGCAGCACCCATGGCGACGTCCGCCTGTGTGGCGCCGGCCGTCGAGTCGGCCTCCAAGGCGCGGAACCATAGGACTTGGATGCATCAAACACATGTCTACGTTGATGCGTGCTGATGTGATTGTTCACGGGCGCTTGAGGCGCCCCGGGGGTCAGCCGCGCACCGGGACCCCCAGCTCGGCCATCAGGACCTCGATACGGCGGCGGATCTCGTCGCGGATGGGGCGCACGGCCTCGACCCCCTGCCCGGCCGGGTCGTCGAGCTCCCAGTCGAGGTAGCGCTTGCCGGGGAAGACCGGGCAGGTGTCGCCGCACCCCATGGTGATCACGACATCGCTCGCCTCGACCGCGTCGATCGTGAGGAGCTTGGGCTGCTCACCGGTGATGTCGATGCCGACCTCGCGCATCGCCTCCACCGCGGCCGGATTGATCGACTCGGCCGGGGCCGATCCGGCGGAGCGTACTTCTACCGCGCCTGCGGCCAGGCGGCTCAGCCAGCCGGCCGCCATCTGGGAGCGTCCGGCGTTGTGTACGCAGACGAAGAGCACACTGGGCTTGTCCGACACGGTGGTGACCCCTTCTTCTCAGCATGGCGTGGAGCGGCGCCCTGCGCACCCCTTTCTCATCAACTATAGTTGATATCAGCTTCTATCAATGTGACGGTGTGGGCGCCCCCATGTGCCCGCGCGGTGAAAGGACACGAGGATGGCGCAGGAAGCCCCCGCGGACACGTCGATATCCGGCGGTGCCGCACGGCTATCGACGCTGGACCGGTTCCTGCCGGTGTGGATCGGGCTGGCGATGGCCGCCGGGCTCGGTCTCGGCAGGCTCGTTCCCGGCCTGCAAGGCGCGCTTGAAGCGGTGCAGGTGGACGGTGTCTCCTTGCCGATCGCGTTGGGCCTGCTGCTCATGATGTATCCGGTGCTGGCCAAGGTCCGCTACGACCGCCTCGACACCGTCACCCGCGACTCCCGCCTGCTGGCCTCCTCGCTGGTGCTGAACTGGCTGGTGGGCCCGGCGGTGATGTTCGCGCTGGCCTGGATCTTCCTGGCTGACCTGCCCGAGTACCGTACCGGGCTGATCATCGTCGGGCTGGCCCGCTGCATCGCGATGGTCATCATCTGGAACGACCTGGCGTGCGGCGACCGCGAAGCCGCCGCTG
Source organism: Actinomycetes bacterium (assembly GCA_021793235.1). GTDB lineage: Bacteria > Actinomycetota > Actinomycetes > Streptosporangiales > Streptosporangiaceae > JAJYTD01. The sequence goes on from JAJYTD010000002.1 coordinate 6,486, forward strand.
TTCTCGTGGCACTCAACTCCGTCTTCCAGGTCGCCGCGTTCGGCCTGCTCGGCTGGCTCTACCTCGATCTGCTGCCCGGATGGCTGGGCCTGTCCCAGAGCGGCATCGACGTCTCGGTCTGGCAGATCACCAAGAGCGTACTGATCTTCCTGGGCATCCCGCTGGTCGCGGGCTACCTCACCCGCACGCTGGGCGAGCGCGCACGGGGCCGGACCTGGTACGAGGAGCGGTTCCTGCCGAAGATCGGGCCGGTGGCGCTGTACGGCCTGCTGTTCACCATCGTGCTCCTGTTCGCCCTCCAGGGCGACGCCATCACCTCCCAGCCCCTCGACGTCGCCCGCATCGCCATCCCGCTGCTGGTGTACTTCGCGGCGATGTGGGGGCTGTCCATGCTGCTGGGGCGGGGCATCCGGCTCTCCTACAAGCGCTCCACCACGCTGGCCTTCACCGCTGCCGGCAACAACTTCGAGCTGGCCATCGCGGTGGCGATCGGCGTGTTCGGCGTCACCTCCGGCCAGGCCCTGGCCGGGGTCGTCGGCCCCCTCATCGAGGTCCCGATGCTGGTCGCACTGGTCTATGTCTCCTTGTGGGCACGCCGCTTCTTCACCCACCGCACCACGGGCCCGGCGGTGACCGGCCGCTGAACCGGCCGCTGCGCAGCGTGCGAGCGCCCCGACCCGAGCCGGTGTTCACCGCACTTTCAGGCGGTTCAGGACGTAGCGGGCGTCGCGGCCGACACCGCGCAGGGTGGCCGAGGAGAAGCTGCGCTGGAACTCCAGGCCCACATACCCCAGGCCGGGCACGGTGGTGGAGACGCCTCCACGGTGCAACGGGCGGCCGCCGGCATCCAGCGCGCCGGTGCCCTCCAGGTAGTCCAGGACGGGCCGGTAACCGGTGGCCAGGATGACGGTGTCGACCTTTTCGACGCCGCCGTCGGCCCACTCCACCTTGTCGGCCTCCAGGCGGGTGAACATCTCCCGCCGGTCGGGGTTACCGGAGGCGAACGCGGCGCGGTACCGGCCGTCGTCGTTGACCAGGGTCGGCCCCTTCTGCCAGACCTCGCGCAAGGGAGCGGCGTCCAACCCGCTGCGGACGAACCACCAGTGGATGTCGCGGCCCAGCGGACACTGGTCGACCCACGCCACCGGTGCGCGGGTGGCCAGGCTCACCCGGGCCACCCGCGCGAGTTCGGCGGCGATCTGCACGCCGGAGTTGCCGCCGCCCACCACTACGACCCGCTGCCCGGCGAACGGTTCGGGAGCACGGTAGTCGGCGGTGTGCAGGGCGGTTCCGGTGAAGGCCGCCAGCCCGGGCAGCGCGGGCCGGTGCGGGCGGGAGAAGCCCCCGCTCGCGGCGATCACCGCGCGCCCGCCGATCCGCGCGCCGTCGGCCGTGGTGACGGTGAATCCGCCGCGGTCGCGCACCACTGAGGTGACCCGTTGTCCATAGCGGATATCGGCATCCAGGTCCGCGGCGTAGGCGCGCAAGTAGGCCACCACCTCATCGCGCAGCGGGTAGCGGTCCTGGTCCCCGGGCAGCCGCCGTCCGGGCAGGGCGGAGAAGCGGGCCGGTGAGAACAGGACGAGGCTGTCGTAGTAGTGCGGCCAGGATCCGCCCGCCTGATCGGCGGCATCTAGCACGAGCGTGCGCACGCCGCGCCGGGCGGCGGCGTGGGCGGTGGCCAGCCCGGACTGGCCGGCGCCGATGATGAGCAGAGGGGAGCCGGACATGGAGAACTCCTCGAAAAGGGGTGTCTGGGCAGGGGAGGCAAGGGAGGGCGCGGCATCGGGGCCGCCGCCCTGCCGGAGGGAGAATCAGGGTGAGCGGCGGGGGCTACGGGCCGCTGTTCGGGTGAATCCGGCGGCCAGGGCGCCGAGCGCGCCGAGTCCGGCCAGTACGGCGAACGTGGCGGGGTAGCCGCCCAGCGGTCCGGCCAGTGCGGCGCCGCCCCACGGGGCCAGGGCGATCGCCAGCATGAGCGGGGTGTGCAGGATGCCGTTGAGCGTGGCGTAGCGTTCGGTTCCCCACCGGTCGGCCACGGCGGTGGCCTGCAGCAGGGTGAAGATGCCGCGCGCCATCCCGGCCAGCAGCGCGACCGCCATGACGAGGGCTACCGGGGTGGCCACCATTGCGAGCAGCCCGGTCGTGGCGGAGCACGCGGCGAGCACGGCCACCGACCGGGCCACCGGCCCGGCGCGGCGTTCCAGCGGCGCGTAGGCGAGCCGTCCCAGGACCTGCCCGATCCCGCCGATCCCCAGTGCCCATGCGGCGGTCGCGGCGCTGAATCCCCGGGCGTCCAGCAACGGGACAAGATTGACCACGACCGCATAGACCCCGAACGCTCCCAGCGTGAGGGCAAGGGTCAAAGCAAGGAACGCCCGGCTGGCGGCGACGGAGCCGACCGCGCCCGCCCTGGTGGATACGGTGCCGCGCCCGGGATCGGCCGCACGCCGCCAGGGCGGGGTCAGGGCGAGGAGGTGCAGCGGCACCACGATGAGGGCGAAGATGAACGCCAGGGCCAGGTAGGTGCCGCGCCAGCCCACAGCATGTTCCAGCGCTGCCGTCAAAGGCGCGAAGATCGTGCTGGCCAGCCCTGCGACCAGGGTCAGCGCCGTCAACGCCCGCACCCTGCCGTGCCCGTACCAGCGGGTGATGGCGGCAAAAGCCGGCGGGTAGAACAGCCCGGCCATTGTCGCCCCGGCCAGCATCCAGGCGGCCGTGAACCCCCACAGCCCCGGTGCCAGCGCGATCGCCGCCAGTGCCGGGACTGCCGCAACAGCGCCGACGCTCATGACGATGCGCGGACCGGCGGCCTCCAGCCACCGCCCGACCACCGCCCCGCCGAGCCCCGCCACGACCTGGGAGCCCGAGAACACCGCGGTGACCACTGTCAGCGACCACCCGGTATCGGCGCTGATCGCCGGGGCCAGCACCGGGAAGGCGTAGAACAGCACCCCGTAGCTGGTGGTCACTGTGATGCACAGTGCTACCAGTGCCCGGTGCGCCCGCGGAGCGGCCGGTACCGCCGCGGGCGCACCGGGCACCGCTGCCAACCGGTGCCTCACGTCAGGACGGCGGAGGCCGGGCGCGCCGGCTCGACCGGTTCTGGGCCGGTGCCACAGCACCCGCCCTCGGCCTCCGTTTCCGCCTCCGAGGCAGTGGGGAGCCCCAAGCCCATGCACACCCCGGTCTCGGGCAGGGTCAGTTCCACCTTCGCGGCGGCCTCGTGGTCGCCCGCGATCGCCGCGGCGATACTGCGCACCTGCTCGAACCCTGTCAGCGCCAGGAACGTCGGGGCGCGGCCGTAGGACTTCATCCCGGCCAGGTAGAAGCCGGGCTCGGGGTGGGACAGCTCGGCCGCGCCGTGCGGGTAGACGGTTCCGCAGGAGTGCACGTTCGGGTCGATCAGCGGCGCCAGCTCCACCGGCGCCTGCAGGGCGGCGTCCAGGCCCAGGCGGATCTCCGACAGCGGCGACAGGTCGGGGCGGAACCCGGTCAGCGCCACGATCTCATCGACCGGAGCCAGCTCCCGGCCCTCCTCGTCGGCCAGTACCACACTGGCGTCGGTGGTGCGCGCCTCGGCGGTACGGAACCCGGTGACGACCTCGATGTGCCCGGCCTCCACGGCCTTCTTCGCCCGCTCCCCCAAGGCTCCGCGCGCCGCGAGCTGATCGGCCGCGCCGCCGCCGAAGGCATCGCCGACCTCGCCCCGGCGCAGCACCCAGAGCACGCGCGTGCCGGGAACCTCCTCGGCGAGGTCCGCCAAGGCCACCAGGGTGGTCAGCGCCGAGTGCCCGCTCCCTGCCACAGCGGTGCGCCGGCCGGCGTAGCGGGCACGGACCTCCTCGGTGCCCAGGTCCGGGATCCGGTGGGAGATCCGGTCGGCGGCGGCCGCTTCACCGAGGGCGGGCAGGCCGTCGCCGCCCAGCGGGTTGGGTGATCCCCAGGTGCCCGAGGCGTCGATGACCGCGCGGGCGAGGACGTGCTCCTCGCCGCCGCCAGCGGTGCGCACGCACACGGTGAACGGCTGCTCCTCGCGCCCGGCGTCCACCACCCGGTCGCGGCCCCGGCGGCTCACCCCGACGACCTCCGCGCCAAAGCGCACACGGTCGCCCAGGGCTTCGGCCAGCGGCTCCAGATAGGAGCCCGCCCACTCCGCTCCCGTGGGGTAGGCGTCGTCGGCCGGACGCTGCCAGCCCGTGGCGGCGAGCAGCTTCTCCGCTGCCGGATCCACCAGGTCCCGCCACATCGAGAACAACCGCACGTGCCCCCACTCGCGCACCGCGGCACCGGCACGGCTCTCCTTCTCCAGCACCACCACCGGCAGAGCCCGCTCGGTGATCTCCGCGGCGGCGGCCAGCCCCACAGGCCCGGCCCCGATCACCACGACCGGAAGTCCTCCTGCCATGACGCATCCCTTCATCGATTTCCGTCGATCGAGTGGGACTTTATCGATCAAAATCGATGGACGCAACCATCGATCATGGTCGATAATGAATCCATGACCGCGCCGATCCCCGCCCCCGCCCTACCGACACTGGCGCCCGCCGACGCTGAGACCTACGCTTCCTGGTTCGCCTGCCTCGCAGAGCCCACCCGGGTCCGCCTGCTGCACACCATCGCCTCCCGACCGGGAACCGTCAGCGTCGGCGACCTGGCCGACGCGCTCGGGATCGGCCAGCCCACCGTCTCCCACCACCTGCGCAAGCTGGCCGAGGTCGACTTCATCACCCTCACCAAGGAAGGCACCTCCACCCGGGTGGCGATCAACCCGGCCTGCTGCACCGGGCTGCCGCACGCCGCCGACGCCGTCATGGGCCTGCTCGCCTCCCGCCCCTGCTGCCCCACCGACCTGCCCGAAGACGTAACGGTGCGGGCTATGGAAACCGACGACTTCGGCGCCGTGCGCCGCGTCTACGCCGACGGCATCGCCACCGGAAACGCCACCTTCGAGACCGAGGTCCCCGACATCGAGGCGCTCGACGCGAAGTGGCTGAAAGAGCACCGGTGGGTGGCCGAGATCGACGGCGAGGTCGTGGGTTGGGCCGCCCTCACCCCCGTCTCGACACGGGAGGTCTACGCCGGTGTCGCCGAGAACTCCCTCTACGTCGGCGACGGCGCCCGCGGGCGCGGCGTCGGCAAGGCGCTGATCCACCGGCAGGTCACCGCGGCCGACGCCGGCGGCCTGTGGACCCTGCAGACCTCGATCTTCCCCGAGAACAAGCCCGCCCTCGCCCTGCACCACAGCGCCGGCTTCCGCACCCTCGGCGTCCGCGAACGCATCGCCCGCCATCACGGGGTCTGGCGCGATACCATCATGCTCGAACGCCGCCGCGACGACAGCTGCCAGCCCGCCGATTGACCGCATTCGGCCCCGGTACGGGCAGCGGGCCGGCTCGGGCCTTGCGACGTTGGCGAGTCGGCCGCACTGGTAACCGGGTCTGGACGGATCCGCGAATGGCCGGGGAGAGCAGGCCGCGTGGACTACCCTCGGTTCCGCGGGGGTCCTCCGCCCGGACCCGCCTCGGCCCCACCGGAGAGAACACCCCCATGCGACTTCCCCGACCTTTCCGAACCGCGCGAACGGTGCGCCTGCGCTACGTCCCGCCCCGCAGGGTGCGCGATTGCGAGTTCCGCTTCGCGACCCTCGTGGGCACCGCGTCGTTCGGCTTCCTCCTCGCCATGCCGCTGTTCACCCTCTTTGTCCCCGATAGCCTCGCCGAGGGGCACGGCCTGCTCGAGGCGCTATGGCTGCCGAACACCCGGAACCTGACCATCTCCGTAGCGGTGTGCGTCCTGCTCTTCGCGGTGCTCAGCGTTGTATACACCTTCGGTGTTCCACGCACGCTCACGCGCCGCGCGATCAAGGTGGGCGATGCCGGAATCGTGGTGATCGAGCGCCCGGTATGGCGGTTCACCGGCCCTTTTCCCCTCATCGGCTGGGAGGACGTGCGGGCGATCGACGCGAGCACGCCCTTCTTCCGGGAGGGGCCCCAACTCCGGTCCGCCATGCGAGCCGTACTCGACATCCACCTGTTGCGCGACGTGCCCGGCCTTCCCTCCTTCGCCGCCTGCGAACGCGTGGACACCCCCGGGCTCCTAGGCGCCGGCTCCGCCGCCTACCGCGTACGCATCGGCGGTCCGGGCCAACTCCTGCAGCGCGACGTCCACCGACTGGCCGGCACGCTGCAGAAGGCACGCCCCGACCTCTGGCGCGGGTTCGACGCCGCCTCCAATGACGCATCGGGAGACTGACCCGTTCAAGCCCGCGCCCGATGCAAGGCCGCCCATCCCCGCCGTGCCGAATGGCGGATTCCGCGGTCCAGCGGTTCGGCCCGGAGCCCGGGTACCGAGTGCCGGATACGCCCGGCCGCTGCACGGATCCTCCGGCGCGGCGCCCCTTCGCGGTCGGCCCTGCTCAGCCCCGAGCGCGCGTCGCCATGTCCCGCGCGTCCCCTTCCAGCAGCGCCACGCGCCGGGCGGTGCGGGGATGGGACCGGAATATCCAGTCGATGAACCGGAGCAGTGCTTCCTCGTCCTTGTCGGGCTTTTGGAACGGAAGGATCGCCAGCGGCACCCCGTGGGCCAGCTCCCGCAGGTCCTTCTTGGGTACCGCCAGCATCCCGCCCTCGAGTTCTCGCAGAGCGGACGCCAGCCGCGCCGGCGCCCCGGTCAGCTCGGCGGCCCCCCGGTCCGCGGCCAGCTCGCGACGCCGGGAAAGCCGGTACAGCGCGACATAGCCGGGCAGGCAGACGATGGCCGCCGGTATGCCCAAACTCAGGACCACCACGCACATCAGGGTGATCAGGACCGTCCGCGCCGTGCCCAGCAGCACCAGGAGCAAAGCCGCGATCAGCAGCGGTGCCCGGCGTTCGGGCGCGGGGGCGCTCTGCCCGTCTTCGCTTTCCTTCTCGAACACCGGTGTCCATGGGCGCCCGCACCAGCGCGCCGCCTCGCACAGCAGCGGGTCGAGCTTCTCGACGACGGGGACCAGGCTGACGGGCAGCCACGCCACTCCGCCGGCCATCGCTTCAGCGAAGACCATTACCCGTGCGTCCCGATGGGCGATGTGTGCGAACTCGTGGGCGAGCACGGATTCCAGCAGCGGGTTGTCCAGTTGCTCCAGCAGCCCCCGGCTGACGCACAGGGTCGGACGGCGCTCGCCTTTGGCTACGTACACCAGAGAGTTGGGGGCCTCGGTCTCCATGATCCGCAGGATCGGCTTCTCCTGCCCGGACAGTGCGCACAACCGGTCCACTACGGCGTGCAGCCGCGGTTCGTCCTCCTCGGCGGCGTCAGTGAGCTTCGCCTTCACGGGAGGATCGCTGCTCACCCCGATGATGATCTCCGCCACCACGATCGATACGACCCCGGGGACCACCCCGATCCACCAGGGCAGGCCGAAATACCACGCCAGGACGCACACCAGGACCGTGTACCCCGCCGTCGTCATCGCGAGCAGCAGCCACGCCCCAAGTACCGGCCACACCGTTCTCATCGCCGCCTCCGCACATCCATCCCGGCAAAAATAGAGGCCATTCTCCATCCCCCGCAAATACGGCCCTACGGCCTTGCCATGCTCCGCGACATCTGCTGCAGCTGCACCATCCGCTTGCCCATCGGCGGATGTGTCCGGTTCGCCCAGGCCATCCACCGGTCATGGGAGTCCGCGTCTGGAGAAGCGGGGACCTCGAACGCGACGATGGCCTGCGGGAGCGCGTCCGCCATCAGACGCAGATCCTCTGCCGGCGCACGGTGCATGCCGCCCTCGATCGCCCCCAGCGCGGCAGCCAGCACCGACGGCGCCCCGGTCACCTCGGCTGCCGCGCGGTCGGCGGCGAGCTCCCGGCGCCGGGCCAGCCTGCCGGCAGCGGCATAGCCGGGGACCATCATCCAGATCACCCCCAGCCCCAGCGTCATCATCGTGGTGATGACTATGGTCCACACGGCGCCCCGGAGCAGGCCGGCGAGCACCAGCAGTGGCGGCACCAGCACCCGCGGCACTCTGCGCCGGGGGGCGGGCGTGTCCTCCTTCTCTTCCCTCTCTTCGGCGACCGCGCTCCACGGACGTCCGCACAGCCGCGCGAGCGCGCACGCCGGGACCTCCAGGTAGAACACGCCGATGCTGAAGAAACCGAGCAGTATCGCCCCCAGCCCAGGGAAGGCCAGCGCCACCGCCTGTGCGATCCCCATGACCCGGGTGTCGCGGTGGGCGATGTGTGCGAGCTCGTGGGCGGCGACCGCCTCCAGCTGCGGATTGTCCAGCCGCTCCAGCAGCCCCCGGCTGACGTACAACTGGGGCGGCAGGTCATTGGGAACGCGGACCAGCGCGTTGGGTATGTCGGTCTCAAGGATCCACAGGGTCGGCTTGTCCTGCCCGGACAGCGCGCACGCCCGGTCCACCACGGCATGCAGGCGCGGCTCGTCCGCCGCATCGGCGATGGTGGCCTCCACCGGTATGGCGCTTCCCTCCCCGGCAGTCCATCCGATGACCCCCATCGCCAGCACCACGACCAGCGGTGCCAGCCCCAGCCACCAGGGCAACCAGACTACGCCGACCAGCCGCAGCACTGCGCAGCACAGTGCGGTGTAGCCGACCGTCACCGCTGCGAGCAGCAGCCACGCCCCAAGAACCGGCCAGACCGTTTTCAATTTCCCAAGCGCTCTCACAGAGAGAATCTAACGGCCGCACCGCTTTGCGGCGCAAGGCTTCTGCGGCGGCGTCGCGCGGGGCGGGTTCCCTCACCGCGACTTGCCGGGCGTGCCGCCCCCTTGTATACGGCCCATCGGCTCTTCCGGGGCACGGCGGCCGATCCTGCTGTTGTGGTAGGCGAGCTCACGTACCGAGGCCAGCCAGCGGGGCGCCATCGGCAGCTCCGCAGGCCGGTTCAGCATCGGGTCGAACGAGAGCTGACCGGCTTCGGCCGGAGAGAGCACGGTGTGCAGGGTCAGCCACGCGGCGGGCTGCCAGTCCCCCCGCACCGGGCCCACCAGCAGAACGAACCGCACCGGCCGGACCCGCACCCGCCGCTCCAGCCGGTACAGGCAGGCCGGGGCGATAGGGTCGCCGCCTTGCGGTACCGCGAGCAGCCACATCGCCCGCCCACCGCTGCGGTAGGGGATGATACTGCCGTAGCGGGCCCGCCCCCAGCCGCGGGCGGGCAGCGGGAGCATCCGGGTCAGCCTTCCGATACCCGAAGCCGACAGGGCCAGATCCCACGGGCCCGCCAGGCCGCGGCCCGGCGGGATCCGCACCGCCAGCCCCAGCACATCCGTGCCCCCACCGGGGATCCCGGCTCCCTTGGAAAGGCGGGCGGTCACCGGTGTGGTCCCCTCGGGCAGTGGAAGCACACCGCCGGACCCGGCGGACAGCTCCCCCGAAAACCACACGCCCCGGGGGTGGAACGCACGAGCCCGACGTACCCGCGCGAGCCCGCGGAAGGCCGCGGCCAGCAGCCGGGAGCCGATCGTCTCTGTCCCCTCCGCGTCCGGAGTGCTCGATCGTTTCCGCACACCGACCGACTGCCCCAGCGGCCACGGCGTAACCGCACAGCCCACCGCACCGTGACACCATCCGCCTCCCGGCAAGCCCGCAGCCGCTGTCGGCGCCCGGCGGACCGGACCGGCGCGCCAAGAGAGGCCTGGCCAACAGCAGCGACCGCGGCCGCGGAGCCGGACGGCTGCGCAGGCTTTGCTGCGGATGCCTGTCCGCGGTTCAGAGGACCGCGGTTCAGAGGAGCTTCGAGCGGCTCCGGCGCGCCGCGGCGCGGTCGGCCCAAAGCCGCACGTGCAGCACCCCGTAGGCGATGAGGGAGACCAGGGCGTAGGCGAACGGACCGTTGAACACGAACGCCAGTGTCAGTTCCGCGCCGGCCACCAGTGCGAGCAGGCTCATCACCACCAGTCCCGCCACCACAATGGTGTAGGTCCACACCAGGCCCACGAGCAGCCCGCGCGGCGGGCGTCCCCACCCGTGCGTCAGCGCCAGCGTGGCAAGGCCCAGCCCCAAGGCACTGACGGACGGAAGATAGACCCAGGCGAACAGGCCGACGCTCATCGGCAGATCCGCACGGGCAGCGTCCGTCTGGTTGATGACGAGGTGCGCGACCGCGAGCAGCGCCGTCGAGGCCGCGGCGAGGGCGCCGATCCGCCGGGTTCCTCTCCGGTCGGCCGGTCGCCGCTGAGCCGTTGTCCCCGACCCGGGCAGAGTGTTGCGGCTCATGATCCGCGTCCCTTCGTGTTCACCGTTTGGCGCTGCCTACCAGGATCGCGCCGTATCCCGACCCTTCTCATCCCCCGCAGGAGGGAACACTCCCCCGCTGAAGCGGGAAAGCGCGACAGGAGCACCGAGCACCAGGGTTAGTCTCGGCACATGGCCAACCCTTCCCCTTCTCGCCGCACCCGCCGCCGCGCCGAATCGCCCCACCGGCACGGTGACCAGCGCGAGACGGCCATCCTGGCCAGCTTGGAGAAGCTGCTTGAGATCTCGCCGCTCGCCTCGGTCAGCATCGACGACATCGCGAAGGGCGCCGGCATCTCCCGGCCGACCCTGTACTTCTATTTCGCCTCGCGGTCGCAGGTGTTCGAGTCGCTCCTCGCGCGCACCCTCAGCGAGCTGAGCGGCCCCGCCCAGGACCTGCTGGCCGATCCCGACCAGCATCCCGACGAATTCGTCGACGAGATACTGCGGCATGTGCTGGAGTCCTGGCGTCAGCACGGAACCGTGCTACGGCGGGCGGTCGAGGCAAGCGACGATCCGGCGATCAACCGACTGTGGCAGCAGACGATGGCGGCCCACATCAGCGCGCTCGCCACCTGGATCCGACGCGGCCGGGAGCGGGGCATCTTCCTGGACACGGGCGAGGATCCGGCCGAGCTCGCCGAGGCGCTCGCCTGGATGGTCGAGCGCGGCTACTACCAGTTGTTCCGCGAAGAGCACAGCCCGGCCGAAGAAGAGCGCAAGGTCGTGGTCTTCTCAGCGGTCTTCCAGCGCGCCTGCGGATACCCCGGCCCAGGTTCCCTCGCGGCGGGGCACGGGACGGCTACGGACCCGCACACGGAAGCCGACCGCTAGGGAGTGTTTGACGAAGGCTTTCGGATGAGCGAGCGGTCGTCCAGGCAATCTCTCGCAAGACGATTCGCGCAGATCATCCTGGTTGGCTGGGCAAGCGACATCGGCGCAGCGAGAGGCAGCCTGGCGGCCGCGAGCCCGAAATGATTCGGCAAACACGCCCTAAGGCGCCCCGACCGCCCGGAACGGGCTCTCCCGCCGGAACCGGCCCGGTAACCGCCCCCTTCGTCCACGGGGTCAGGGAACTCCGCGCGGCGGCCGTGGCCGCTGCCGGGGCCTCGCCTCCTCTGCGATTCCGCGCCCGAGGCCTCGCCCGGAGCCGGGCAGGGCCGTGGCCATGGGAGTACGCGCCTCACCCGCTGCGCCGGTCCGGCGGTCCGCACCGCTCTCACGACTCCCCGCATCCAATCGACGACGTGTCGAGATATTCTCAACACAGTGTTGATCAATGCCATGTTTCACGCCACACTAGAGCCCTCTTTCCCAGCCCTGATGTCTGTGCCGGAGGTTCTCCATGGCGGTTTCTCGTTTACTCATTTCAGGTGGTTCCGTCCTGGTCGGTTCACCGTTGCGGGGTGTGGTCGAGCAGGTCGACGTGCTCGTGGAAGACGGCGTGATCCTCCGGATCGGCCCGGGCCTGGACACGGTCGACGCCGAGCGGATCGACGCGAGCGGGTGCTTCGTCCTCCCCGGCTTCGTCGATTCCCACCAGCACCTCTGGCAGACCACGATGCGGGGGCTCACCGCCGACTGGGACCTGTCCGAGTACTTCTGGTGCATCCGCAACAACCACTCGGCCGCGCACACGCCCGCCGACATCTTCGCGGGAACCTACGCCGGCGCCCTTGCCGCGCTCGACAGCGGCACCACCACCACGATCGACTTCTCCCACTGCCTGAACAGCCCCGACCACTCAGACGAGGCGGTCCGGTCGATCAAGGAATCCGGGATCCGGGCGGTGTGGTGCTATGGGCTGTTCGCCGTACCGACGGACCGGCCCGCGTTCGCGACCCTCGAACAGCGCTGGGCGGACGCCCGGCGCATCCGCGACACCCAATTCACCGGCAGCGCCAAAGACGAACTCGTGACCATGGGCCTTGCGCTGACCGAGGTCGGACTGCAGCCGTGGGAGGCCACGCGCGCGGAGTTCGCTCTCGCCCGCGAGCTCGGCGTCATGCTCACGACGCACGCCAACGTGATCTGGCGCCCGGACCCGATCCCAGAGATCGAGTGGTACCACCGGGACGGGCTGCTCGGACCGAACCAGCTGCACTCCCACGCCAACACCAGCACGGACCGGGAGCTGGCCCTACTCGCCGAGGCCGGAGCGAGCACGTGCAGCACCCCCGACACCGAACTGCAGATGGGCATGGGCTTTCCCGTGTTCGCCCGGGCCGCGGCCCTTGGTGTGACGGTGGGCCTCGGCGGCGACATCCAGTCCAACAACGGCCAGGACCCCTTCACCCAGATGCGGCTCGCCCTCCAGGCCGAGAACGTCCGCGCCGCGCTTCCCACTCTGGAGGGGGAAGGGCTGCCCGGACTGAACGGTTCACCGGCCACCCCCCGCGAGGTCCTGCACTACGCCACCCTCGGCAGCGCCCAGGCGCTCGGCCTCGGCGACGTCACCGGTTCGCTGGAGCCTGGTAAGGCAGCCGACATCCTCCTGGTGCGCGGCGACGGGCTGCGCCAGCGGCCGGTGGTGGACCCGATCTCGACCATCGTGATGCACTGCGGCATCGGTGAGGTCGACACGGTCCTCGTGGCCGGGAAAGTCGTCAAACGCGACGGCCGCCTCGTCCACCGGGACCCGGCGGCCGCGGCCGGACTCGTCGACCAGGCCTACGAACGCCTGACGGCCGCGATCGAGCAGCGCGGCGGGTGGAAGCCGCCCATGCCCGAAGGGTTCATGGAGACGGTCATGCAGGCCATGGCGGCGAACGCGCCCGACTTCGCCCTGCCGGACAGAGCCTCCTCCTGAAACTGGTGACCTTCTCCCACGGCGGTGCAGACCGGCTCGGCGTGCTCGTCGACACCGACCAGCGCGTGGTCGACTGCACCGCCCTCTGCCCGACGAGCCCGCGTTGTCCTCGATGCGGGCATTTATGGAGGCGGGCCAACCACACCGAACGGTGCTCTCCATGTTCGAGACGCGCGATACAGAGCAGTCGTCTCCGCTGATGTCCGCGAAACCGAGCACGGAGGGGAATCCATGAGCGCTGAGAGCTCAACCGACCTCATCGACATCATCGTCTCGGACCACCGCGATGTGGAGCGCATTTTCACCGAACTGGAGAAGGGCACGGCATCGCCCGAGCAGCGCAAGCAGATGGTGGACCACGTGATCGCCGAACTGGTCCGCCACTCGGTGGCCGAAGAGCAGTACATGTATCCGGCCGCGCGCAAGGCACTGGCCGACGGCGACGCGTTGGCCGACCACGAGCTCGAGGAGCACGCCGAGGCCGAACAGGTCATGAAGGACCTGTCGGAGACGGAGGCTACCGACCCCCGCTTCGAAGAACTTCTACAGAAACTGATGTCTGATATCCGCCACCACATCGAGGGCGAGGAGAACGAATTCCTCCCCCGCCTCAAGGCGGCCTGCAGTAAGGCGGAGCTGCAGGACCTCGGCCGCAGGGTGCAGCAGGCGAAGAAGGTCGCGCCGACCCGGCCGCACCCCATGGCGCCGGACACTCCGCCGGCGAACAGGATCCTCAACCCCGGTGCCGGACTCGTCGACCGGATGCGCGACGCCCTCACCGGACGCAGTGCTTGACGCTTTCCGCTGGGGCGAAAGATCTGCCGTATCGGCCTGACCGGTCCCATCGCCGACAATGGGGTCGAGTGGAGCACGGGCACCGGCGGCCGATCGGCAAGGGGGATCATGGGGCCGCAGGGGATCGTGCGGCCGCGGGCACATGACGTGCTGGTGGTCGTCGATATGCAGAACTGGTTCATGGGCGCGGGCGGAGGGCACATCCTGGCCCCCGTCCTCGCCTTGGTCCGGCGCTGGTCCCAGGCGGGCGGCCGAGTGCTGTTCACTCGGTACGTCAACGCACCGGGCAGCCCCCACGAGCGGCTGCTGGGCTGGCGCGAGATGCGCGGCTCCCCCGATGTCGACATCGTCCCCGCCCTCCTCCCCTACACACGCAGTGCTGACGTGCTGGACAAGCACGTCTACACCCTTTTCACCGGCGAAGGCCAGGAGTTGGCCGCCCGGCGGGGCTGGACCGACCTGTACTTCTGCGGCGTGGACACCGAATGCTGCGTGGCCCAGTCCGCGGTGGGCGCGTTCGAACACGGCTTGACTCCCTGGGTCATCACCGACGCGTGCACCTCGCATGTCGGTCCCGACGCACACGATGCGGGGATGCTGGTACTGCGCCGCACCATCGGCCGGAGGCAGTTGATCACCGTGGACGGCCTCGGCTTGGGAACGCTGCCTGAGATGTGCGAACCCGATGTGCGCACCACACGGGAGAACCGGTAGAAACGGGACCAGCGGGGACGGCTCCGCGGCGTCCGGCCGGAACCGCCCGCGCCATCGTGCACAGTGCTGCGAAGGGGAGCAGGTATGGACCTGGACATGGTCGTGGAGATCCCGCAGGGGTCGCGGAACAAGTACGAGATGGACCACTCGGTCGGCCGGATCCGGCTGGACCGGAGCCTGTTCACAGCCACCCAGTACCCGGCCGACTACGGCTACCTTCCGGGCACGCTGGCCGAGGACGGCGACCCGCTGGACGCGATTGTCCCGCTGGAGAAGCGGTCCTTCCCCGGGTGCGTGGTCCGGGTGCGGCCCGTGGCGGTGTTCTGGATGCGCGACGAGCGCGGCCCCGACGCCAAGGTCCTGTGCATGCCGTCTGGGGATCCCCGCCTGGAGCACATTCGCGATCTGCGCAACATCCCGGAGTTCCAGCTCCAGGAGATCACCCACTTCTTCGACATCTACAAGCGTCTGGAGCCCGGGAAGAGCTCGGAGGTCCGCGGCTGGCAGGACCGTGCGTCGGCTGAGGCGGCCGTCTTGGACGCCCAGCAGCGGGCCGCGGCACCACCCGCCGGCAACTGAGCGCACCGCGGCCCGCACCTCTCAGTCCGGTCCGGCTCTCAAGCCGATCCGGCCAGTCAGTCCTGTAGCCCTTCCGCCACGGCCTCCATGCATGCTCCCTGATCGCACTCCTTGTTCCCATCGATCGCCTCATCCCATGGAAACCGCCTGGCCGGCGTCAATACGGGCATTCAACGGTCCGCCCTTCTCCGCCCGCGCCCGCCTTGCCCCGAGCGATCCGAGGGCGACCGAAGGCCTATCCTCAGTACCGCCGGTATGCGTACTGCTCCTCGACCGATCGGATCGGAGCCCCCCATGACCGCTCAGCCCGTCTCTCCCGACCTGGCCCGTGCCGCCTGGGCCGCCGCCGAACCGCTCCACGCGCTCGTCTACTTCGTCCCGGAGGCAGCGCCCGCCTACGAGGCGATCGGTCTGGAGCCGGTCGCCACGGCCTATTTCGCGTCGCGCTCTGCTGCTCTGGGGGCCGTCGGCGCGGAGACGGTCGCCGCGGCGTTCTACGTCTTCAGCCCCGACCTGATCCGCAAGTCGATCCCCAAGGCATGGACCGCGGCTTCGCCCGAGACAGTGCTGGATACCCGGCTGGGCATCGTCGACCAGGCGCTTCGCCGCATTCTCGGGGAGGATGCCGTCCGGTCCCAAAGCATGGAAGAGGCCGCCGGAATCGCCCGCACGGCCGCGGAGGAGGCCTCGCGGTACATTCACGGCCGCTCGCTGTTCGCCGGCCACGCCGGACTCCCCTGGCCGGCAGAACCCCATCTCGTGCTCTGGCACGCCGCCACCCTGCTGCGCGAGTTCCGCGGCGACGGCCACATCTCCGTGCTGCTGTCGGACGGACTGGACCCGGTGGAGGCTCTGGTCGACCATGCGGCGGCCGAGCCCCACCTCTTCTCCTTCCTGCGCAAGACCCGCGGATGGTCCCAGGAGGCGTGGGATGCCGCGACCGACCGCCTTGTCCGGCGCGGGCTCGTAGAGACCGGTGAGGAGGGGGCGCTTTCGCTCACCGGCGAGGGACAGAAGCTGCGTGCGGACAGGGAAGCCCGCACCGACGCGCTCTCCCTGCCTGCGTTCACCTCCACCAGCCCTGACGACTGCACCCGGCTGATCGAACTCATCACCCCGTTCACCGACGCCCTCAGCGCCGAGGGGGTCCTGCCCCCCGGCACGCGGCACCGCTGAGCCGCTCTTCGGGACCCGGGGCGGCGGATCCAGCCCTTAACCTGCACTGGTGCGGATCTGCTACGCGAGTGAACAGGGCTGCGGCGCGGCCAACGAGGACCGCGCCGCAGCAGGAACAGGCTGGGCGTTCGTCCTCGACGGAGCGACCGCCCCGGCAGGGGTCGACAGCGGGTGTCGGCACGGTGTCTCCTGGATGGTCGACCGCCTGGCCGCGGCGCTCGCCGCGGAACTGGGGGCCGGGCACGGGGCGCCGCTTGCGGATGTCCTCGCCGCCGCGATTGAGCGCACCTGCGACGCCCACCGCGGCACCTGTGACCTCGGCAATCCCGACAGCCCTTCGGCGACCGCCGCGGTGGCGCGCGCGAGCGGCCACGGGGTGGACTACCTCGTGCTCGCCGACTCCGCTGTGCTCCTCCCGGGCACCGGCGCGTCCGCCACCGCCATCACCGACGACCGCCTGGACCACCTGCCCGGCGGCCGCCCGTACAGCAGGGAACTGGTGCGGTCTTCGCGCAACACCCCGGGCGGGTTCTGGGTGGCGAGCACGTCGGCCGAGGCCGCCCGCCAAGCGGTCACCGGGACCGTTCGGACCGGTGACCGCCGGTTCGCGCTCCTCACCGACGGCTGCACGCGGCTGGTCGACTACTACAGCAGCACGTGGAGCGAGGTGTGGTCGCACCTCTGGGAGAAGGGACCGGAATCGCTCATCGCCCGGGTCCGCGGCCAGGAGGACGAGCGCGGTGTCCCCCACGGCAAGCGCCATGATGACGCGACCGCGCTCGTGGGCGAGTTCGGCCCCGAGTGCGTCCACGAGCGCCCCCCGCGGTTCCGCGGACCGCCGCCACGCCGCTGAACCCGCCGGCCGAGGGGGCCGGGCCCGCGAGGAGCCGCGTTCCCGGTCAGCAGCGGGCAAGCTCGCGCTGGACCCGGCGCGTTGATCGCACCGCCCGGCGGAGGCGTCCGGAGCAGCACCGCCCCGGACGCCTTTGTGCCTTCCGTTGCGGACTACACCGTTTCGCTGGTTTCGGCGATCTGGCTGTCCAGCCTCTTGGCGAGGCCGATCACGATGTCCAGTTTCTCCGCGGGATCCATGTCGGGATCCCCTGAGTAGTGGAGGTAGACGAGGACGTTGCGCGTGTAGAAGTAGGCCGCGCTCCAGCCGGGCCCGTCCTCCTCCGACACGTATTCCCCCTCGACGTTGGTGAGGGAGTAGGCGTATCCGTCCTCGCCCGCGGACAGCTCGCGCAGTTCGACGTCGGCGGTCATGCCGTCGAGGACCTCGATGCCGTTTCCGGTGCTCTCTCCGTCCAGTCCCCGGTCGAGCCGCCTGCGGTTCCGGTCGAGCTGGCGCTGCAGCTCCGCGTACTCCTTGTCCTCCGTCTCCGCGGGGTACCGCTCCAGGCTGATGGAGAGGACGGAGTCACTGAATCCGTATCCGCTCTCGGTGCCATCGGGCGCCCCCCAGCAGCCGAGCATGTCCTCGATCTCGTCGTCGTAGTAGACGTCCTCACTAGTGTGCTCCTGCCCGTCGATGGTGATGTCCTCCCCCTCGGGGATGTCCGCGATCACCTCGTCCGTCAGCAGCTCATCGCAGGTTCCCAGAGCGGAGTAGGCGGGGCCGGGACCGGACAGACTCCACACGAGCAGTCCGCTGACCACGAGGACGACCACCAGCCCGCCCGAGATTCCGCCGATGAGCCACCCTTTGCGGCTCGGCGGCTGTCCCGGCATGGGCTGCATCGGCCCCCCGGGCGGTCCGGGGAAACCCGGGCCGCCGGGCCCCTGCGGGGGCATCTGTCCCCCGGGCGGGCCGGGGAACGCAGGGCCTCCCGGCCCCTGCGGGGGCGGTGCTCCTCCGGCGCCGTAGCCGGGCTGGGCGGCGGGGCCCTGCGGCCCGTACGGCCCCTGCGGCCCCTGCGGCCCGGGAAGCGGAGGGAAAGGGGGCTGACCGGTCATGGTGAAGGACTCCTCAGGGGCAGGGGGATGTGGTTCAACGTGCGCAGGCGGCTTCGTCTGCCCACCCCATTTTGCCCCTTCGCGAATCCGCCCGGGATCCTGCCCGCATCCGCCCGCCCCCTCCCCTACGGGAGCGCTGCTGTCGGCGGCGCACATCCGCCTCTGGCGGCCGGGCCGAAAGTGGCCGGTGGCGCGCACAATAGAGGTGTGGGACATGGAAAGCTCCGCATTTATCTGGGCGCGGCCCCCGGAGTAGGCAAAACCTACGCTGCTCTGAGCGAGGCGCGGCGCCGCAGCGAACGCGGCACCGACATCGTCGTGGGATTCGCCGAGACACACGGTCGGCGCAGGACCGCCGAGCTGCTCAACGGTCTGGAAGTCCTCCCGTGCAGGACCGTCGACCACCACGGGAGCGCCGGCGCAGAGCTCGACCTCGACGCCCTCCTGGCCCGCGCTCCCCGGGTCGCGGTCGTCGACGAGCTCGCCCACACCAACCCCCCCGGCACCCGCAACGCCAAGCGCTGGCAGGACGTCGACGAACTGCTGGAGGCCGGCATCGACGTCATTTCCACGGTCAACATCCAGGACCTGGAGTCGCTCAACGACGTCGTCGAGCAGATCACGGGAGTACGGCAGCATGAGACGATCCCCGACGAGGTCGTCCGCCGGGCCGACCAGATCGAACTGTGCGACATGTCACCGCACTCACTGCGGCGGCGCATGTCACACGGGAACATCTACCCGGTGGAGAAGATCGACGCCGCCCTTTCCAACTACTTCCGTGAAGGCAACCTCACCGCACTGCGCGAACTCGCGTTGCTGTGGGTGGCCGACCGTGTCGATGAAGGGCTCGCCCGCTACCGCGGCGAACACCAGATCCGGCAGACATGGGAGGCCCGGGAGCGTGTGGTGGTGGCGCTGACCGGCGGCCCCGAGGATGAAACGCTACTGCGCCGCGCCGCCCGCGTGGCAGCGCGTTCGCGTGGCGGACGGCCCCAGCCCAGCCACCTCATCGCCGTGCACGTCGTCTCGAACAACGCAATGACACAGGCGCTGCCCGATGTGACCGCCCGGCAGCGGCAACTGCTGGCCGAGCTCGGAGGCACCTACCACCAGGTGGTCGGGGACGACATACCGACAGCGCTGCTGGAGTTCGCGCGCGGTGTCAACGCCACACAGATCGTTCTGGGCTCATCGCGGCGGCGCCATTGGCAGTACATCTTCGGGCCCGGTGTCGGGTCCACCGTCGCCCGGGAGTCCGGGGACATCGATGTCCACATCGTCACCCACGAGGAAGCCGGGCGCGGCCGCAGGCTGCTGCCGCCGTTGGCCGGGGGGCTGGGCCGGGCTCGGCGGGTGTGGGGGTGGACCGTCGGGATCTTCGGCCCGGTGCTGATCGCGGGTCTGCTGCAGTTGCCGGCGATGAAGACGCTCGGGTTGACGACCGACATGCTGGTGTTCCTCACCGCCACGGTCATCGCAGCCATGATCGGTGGATTGTGGCCGGCGCTCGCCTCCGCGGTGTGGGGCAGTCTCTTGCTCAACGTCCTGTTCACCCCGCCGCCGTACCGGCTGACGATCGGCCATATCGACAACGCCATCGCGCTGATGGTGTTCATCCTGGTGGGCCTGCTCGTCGCGTTCGTCGTCGATCTGGCCAAGCGTCGCTCCCTGCAGGCGGCGCGGGCCCGTGCCGAGGCCAGCACGCTGAGCCTGCTAGCCGGCAGCGTACTCGACGGTCAGGAACCGCTTCCGGCGCTGCTGCGGCGCATACGGGAGACGTTCGACCAGCGCTCGGTGGCGCTGCTGGCCCAGGGCGACAGCGGCCGCTGGGTGCGCCTCGATTGTGTCGGCAGCAGACCGTGCAACTCCCCGGAGGAGGCCGACGCCCTGGTCTCGGTGAGCGACTCCCTGGCGCTGGCGCTGCGCGGCCACGTGCTGCCCGCTGCCGACCGTCGGATCCTCGGCGCATTCGCCACGCACATCGGGATCGCCCTGGAGCAGCAGCGGCTGAGCAGGGACGCGGCCGAAGCCAAGCGCCAGGCCGCAGGCAACAAGATCCGCACGGCACTGCTCGCCGCCGTCTCACACGACCTGCGCACTCCGCTGACCTCGATCAAGGCGAGCGTGTCGAGTCTGCGTTCGGTCGACATCGAACTGGACGCGGCCGACCGCGCGGAGCTGCTGGAGAATATCGAGGTCTCCACCGACCGGCTGAACGTTCTCGTGGGCAATCTGCTCGACATGAGTCGGCTGCAGACCGACACGGTGAGCCCCAAGATCCGCGCCATGGGCCTGGAAGAGGTGGTCCCGGCCGCTCTCATCGGCATCCCACCGCAGACCGTTTCGGTGGACGTGCCCGACGACCTGCCGCGTGTGCGCGTCGACCCGGGGCTGCTGGAGCGGGCCGTGGCCAATGTCGTACAGAACGCGGCCCGGCACAACCCCGTTGGGAAGCCCCCCGTCCGGGTGGCCGCCAGCGCCCTGGGCGAGACGGTGGAACTACGGGTGGCAGACCATGGGCCGGGGGTGCCCGACGAGTTCAAGGAGCGCATCTTCGAGGCGTTCCAGCGGATCGGCGACGCCCCCAGAGGCACCGGGATCGGGCTGGGTCTGGCTGTTGCGCGCGGATTCACCGAGGCTATGGAAGCCGCCCTGGTCGCGGAGGACACCCCCGGTGGGGGGCTGACCATGGTGTTCACCCTGCGCAGCGCCCCGGCCTCGGACACGGGCCGACCAGCGCTGCCAGGAGCCGAACCAACAGAAACCGAGGATGGATGATGCGGATCCTGGTGGTCGACGACGATGCGCAGATCCTGCGGGCCATGCGCATCAACCTGCGGGCACGGGGTTATGAGGTGGACACCGCCTTCGACGGCACCACGGCTCTGCGGGCGGCGGCCCAGAACCAGCCCGATGTCGTGCTGCTCGACCTCGGGCTGCCCGACATGGAGGGCGGCGAGGTGATCGAAGGGCTGCGGGGGTGGACGTCGGTTCCGATCATCGTGCTGTCGGCCCGGCACTCGGCGAGCGAGAAGGTCCGGTCGCTGGACGCCGGCGCCGACGACTACGTCACCAAACCGTTCGGGATGGACGAGCTGCTGGCGCGGATCCGCGCCGCCCAGCGCCGTTCGGTGCACGTCGAGGAGGCGCCGGTGGTGGCGACCGCGACGTTCGTCGTCGATCTCGGCGCCAAGCGGGTGACCCGGGAAGGCCGCGAGATCCGGCTCACCCCGACCGAGTGGCACATCCTGGAGGTGCTGGTCCGCAACGCAGGGCGGTTGGTCAGCCAGCGCCAACTGCTGCATGAGGTGTGGGGTCCGGCCTACCAGAGCGAGACCAACTACCTGCGTGTCTACATGGCACAGCTGCGCCGCAAACTGGAGTCCGACCCCGCCCGCCCCGTCCACCTCATCACTGAGGCCGGCATGGGCTACCGCTTCGACCCGCACACGTGAGGGCAGAGCCCCTGGCGGGGCTTCTGGCGCGGGGCCCTGCCGGAGCACCACGGGTGCCGAAAGAGCACGGTCGGTGCGCGGTCGCAGCGGCAATGCCACGTGGAGCTGAGGGGCACGGGCAGAGGAGCTTTCCGCCGAAATGGCAACGGCGGCGCCCCGCGCCCGGGGTCAGCAGGCGGACAGTTCCATGAGCAGCCGGAAGTGGTCGGTGTCGACGCGGCCGCGATTGGCGTTCGCGACAGCGAAGATCGGCGCGCTGGCCCGGCACCATTCGAGGAGCCGATCGCGCGGAACGCCGATGACGGAGGCCAGGGTGTCGGCGCGGCGCTCGACCTCTTCTTTACTGGTCACCTTCCACAGCACCCAGTCGATGGCGTCCGCGGCGGCGTCGCCGACACATGCCCGCGGGTCGACGGCGACCAAGCCCCGCTCCGGGCCGCCGTCGATGACATTGCCCGGATGCAGGTCGCCGTGGAGGGGGACGAGGTTGTCCTCGCCCTGGGCGAGGGCCCGCGCGCGAGCGTGGCCGTGGTGCAGCAGCGCCGCCGGGACGTGATCGGCCGCGGCCCCGTCCTGGCGCTGCCGCTCCCACATGTCGAAGATGAAGTTCATCCGGCTGACGAGCGGATGGAGCTCGCCGAGTTCGTCGCAGGGAACGTCGACGGCGTGCAGGTCGGCGATGAGTGATCCGATGTCCTCCATCGGAGGGACCTCACCGATGAGGGCGACCGTACGGCCGTCGCCGATGGCCTCCAAAAGGACCGCGCCGCGCTCGGCGTCGACCTCCCACACGGCCGGCACCCGTCCGCTGCTCTCCCAGACCCGCAGGATGCGGGCTTCGGAGGTGCCCAGTCCTGGATCGGGCGAAATCTTGAGAATCCCCGCTTCGCCGTCTGCCCTGCGGCAGTGCAGCACCACCGACGTCTGCCCGTGTGGAGCAGGCCCCTCGATGGAAAGCTTCCACTCCGAGGCGAGGTCGTCCACGAGGGCGGGCAGCCCAGTCAGCCAGTCGATCACGCCACTACCGAACCTGCGGATCAGGCGCTTTCGCTGCCTGTCATCGACCAACTGCATTGTGGCGTCACTCATGCCCCTACCTTAGAAAATCAGCACGGCCTGCGGCCTGGTGCTCTCGTTGTCACCTATCAGCATCGCGATGACCCATCGATTCGGCATTCGCGTGCAAAGGCATCGCTGTGGACCTACCCACTTGACGCCGGTTTCTATACCTTCCCGGGCAGGATCGTGGCGGTGCGTCCGCAGCGGCCCGCGGCCCATGGCCGTTTTCCCATGCGCGGGCCCCGGCCCCTCAGACCGGGGCGCTCTTCCGCGTGCAGCCGTGCCGCCATCGCGGTCAGGCCGCCAACCGGGCCTTGGCCGCGCGGTGCTGGGCGAGCAGGGTGTCGACCACGATGTCCGAAGGCCACAGTGGGGCGGTCAGGGATCTGCCCCCGAGGTCGCGCAGGCGTTCGTAATCGGCCCCATCGACCAGGCGCCAAGCGGCGATCGATATCCGGCGCAGCCCATTGCGGCGGAGTCGCTCCATGGCATCCGCGACCGTCGGCGCCCACGTGCTGAGGTAACCGACCTGCACAGGGGACTGCAGCCGGCGGCTGAGCATACGCGCCACATCGGTCACCACCTGGCGCTCCTCCTGGTCCGTGCTGCCGTCGGCGGCGAGCACGACGCCGTCTCCGCGGACCCAGCCCTCATCCTGCAACCGACCGGCCAGGTCTGTGACGATCGACGGCACCGCGCCCAACGGAGCGGTCGGGCAGGCATCGGTACGCATGTCCAGGTTCAGTCCGGCGAACAGTCGGGCGCTGGCGAG
Source organism: Actinomycetes bacterium (assembly GCA_021793235.1). Classification (GTDB taxonomy): domain Bacteria; phylum Actinomycetota; class Actinomycetes; order Streptosporangiales; family Streptosporangiaceae; genus JAJYTD01. The sequence continues at coordinate 30,044 of JAJYTD010000002.1, forward strand.
GTCACCTCCGGCGACGAACGCGGGGACCACCACCATCGGCCCCTCTACTTCACCCATGGCGGCCTTCACCTCGGCTCCGGACCCGAAGGCCGGAACCACGGGTGCCTCGCCGCGGTCGGCGACCGCATCGGCGAGTCCGCGCAGGGCCTCTCGCCGATGCGTGTCCTGTGAATCGTCTGCTACCAGCACCATCGTCGGGACCATATCCGCCTCCTTGTATTCACGCCGGATGTAATGATGAGTGTAGAAACCGGCGGTTTCACCCGAATGACCTCGTGTTAAGCACGCGATGACAGGTCATGGTCATCTGGCCATCGCCGCACCAAAGAACAGCAAAGATCAGCGATAGGAACGGATTTCACGTATGCCCAGAGGGGGGTCGGCACATCTCGCTCCCCGAAAGACCAGGCATCACACCCATATGGAACCACGGTTGTACCGATTTGGTCGGTTTTCCACGGAGAACCACTGTTACGGCTACCACTTCCTTCTCGGGTGCCCGTGGATCGCGACGGAGGTTCGGGGATCCGGCCCAGTCGAGACCAATTCCCGACTTCTCTGCAGAGGACCACGGGCGGGGAATTAATCAGCGTACTTCGGGGGCTCGACTACCACACGAATACCCAGATTTTCCAAGACGATAACCCGAACAGAAATCATCCACAATACGAAATTGCAAGCGATCTCGCATATGCAAATGCATTCCCCATGGACCGACCACCGCGCTGCGGGGCCCTCGCCCCGCCCGCGTCTGCTTCCTTCGTATGGTCGCCGCACCGTCCGCATACCCCTGTCCGCAGCGACGCACAGCAATCATCGGCCTTTCCAATACCACACACAATTGGCCCCAGTCAAGGGAGTCGCCACCCCGATATGCACCCTCCTCTGCACCTCTGCGACATGGGGGGATAGGGCGCCGATCCGGCGTCATCACTTGCAGTCGGCGATAATGCAGCTCAGACTGAAGTGGAAGGGAAGGGGAAACCTCTCCCCGAACGATGACCGAACGATGCCGGGCGCGCGCCCGCTCCGGGCGAAGAGCCTCTGGAGCATCCCAGCGCCCACGAACGTCCCACCGCCCGGCCGGACCGCGCCACCGCTCGACACGGTGCGTGCCCCCGGACGATCCTGACGGGAGACCGCATGGTGATCCACCCACGGGTGCAGGCCCTCGCCGAAACGTTCCTGCACAACGTGGACGGCGAAGCACCAGGCATGGTCCAAGGGCTGTACCTGACCGGTTCGGTCGCTCTCCACGACTTCCGTCTGCACGCCAGCGACGTCGACTTCGTCGTGGTCCTCGCCCACCGTCCCACCAAGTCCGACAATGATGCCCTGCGCCGAGCGCACGCACGCACCCGTGCACACACGCCCCGCCCACAGTTCAACGGCATCCATGTCACCTGGGACGACCTCGGCGAGGACCCCGCTTCCTGCGGACCGGTCCCCTCAGTACTGGGCGGTCGGTTCAAGGCCAAGGCCGCTGCCGACGTCAACCCGGTCACCTGGCATGTACTGGCCGAACGCGGCGTCACCATCCGCGGCCCGCTTCCGGTCGAACTGGACGTATGGGACGAACCCGAGAGCCTGCGCGCCTGGTCCCTGGGCAACCTCGACGAACATTGGCGCCGCTGGCGGGCCAAGGCGGGGCGCCTGGTGACACCGCGCGGCCTCGCGGCCCTGGGCTCGTTGGCGCCGTCGTGGAGCGTGCTCAGTGTCAGCCGCCTGCACTTCACTCTGCGCACCTGCGAGATCACCTCGAAATCGGGCGCCGGCGCATACGCGCTGCACGCTTTTCCCGAAAAGTGGCACCGGATCGTCAACGAGTGCCTGCGGGTGCGGCGCGGCAGCACACTGCCGTCGCTGTACGAGAGTGCGCTCGCACGCCGCCGCGCCGCCCTGGACTACATCGAGATGGTGCTCGACGACGCGCTCAGCCCGAGCCTGGCCTGAATCCCGCCGGGAGGAGCGTTTTCACGAGCGCGGTCCGGTGCACGGCTAATCTTTGGAGTCATGAGCAAGCGCCCTATCGTCCGTTTCGGCGATCCCGTCCTCGTGACACCCACGGCCCCTATCACGACCTTCGACCACCACACCGAAGCGCTGGTGCGCGACCTGCTGGACACCGTCGACGAACCCGGCCACGCCGGAGTGGCCGCTACACAGATCGGCGTCGGACTGCGCGCCTTCAGCTACAACGTCGAAGGACGGATCGGCTATGTGATCAACCCCGAGATCACCGAACTGTCCGAGGAGACCCAGGAAGGCGAGGAGGGCTGCCTGTCGGTGCCCGACCTCTGGTATCCCACAAGGCGGGCCCTGCGCGCGGTCGTCACCGGTGTCGACCTCCGCAACGAGCCGATCACGGTAAGCGGCGAAGGATTGCTGGCCCGATGCCTGCAGCATGAGACCGACCACCTGGACGGTATGGTCTACCTCGACCGGCTCGACCGCGAGACCCGGCGTGAAGCGATGCGCGCGGTCCGGCGATCGGCCTGGTTTCTGCAGCAGGACCCGGCCCCGACCAGCATGCCGAAGCTGCCAAGCGGCTTTGGCGGAATGTCATGATTTAGCCTGGTCTCGCGTTAAATCTCGCACGACCGCTAGGCAGGTAACAAGCCGATCTCGTATCGTCTGCTCCAGCATCGCGTGGACCACGGGAACCATCCGCCCCTCCCCGCTCCCTCCAGGCGAGGCCCGACAGGCCCACCACCACCCGACCTCAGGTGACTCGAATGCATAGACCCTCTGTACGCCGTGTGCGTCCCCGCTCGATCCTGTTTGTCGGCTTCGCCGCCGCGGTGGCTCTCCTCATGCCGACGACCTCCTACGCCGATCCCCAGGAGGAGGAGCTCAGCCTCGAGGAGCTCAACGAGCGCGCTGATGCTCTGGAGGAGGAGTACGACGCTGAGCTCCGCGAGTACACCGACGCCAAAGACGCGGTCACCAAGGCGGACAAGGCGCTGGAGGACGTTGAGGAGGAGCTGGAGAAGGCTCGCGGGAACGTCGCCGAACTCGCCGCAGCCCAGTACAAGGGCACCGGGCTCGACCCCACGGTCGAGGTCGTCATAAGCAGCGACCCCGAGGAGATGCTCGACAACGCCGCGACAGTCGGCCATCTCTCGCACAGCAACGGTGAGCGTGTCTCCATGCTCACCGACCTCAAATCCGACCGTGCGGATGCGGCCGAGAAGGCCGACGCCAAGCTCAAGGACGCCAAGGAGCTCATCGAGGACCTCGAAGAGCAGCGCGACGAGGTCAAGGAAAAAATCGACAAGTACGAGGCGGAGGAAGTCCCCGAGACCAGCGGTAACGGAACCGTTCCCGAGAGCGCGAAGGGCTGGGGCTTCGGCGGAGCGACACCGCGCATGGCGGCGATCCGCGACGAGATCATCGGCAAGTTCGGGGCGCCCTACCCGGTCGGCTGCCTGCGTCCCGGCGACTCCGGCGAGCACGGGTCGGGACGGGCCTGCGACTTCATGATGAGCAACAACGGCGGCCACCCCTCAGCGGAGAACCAGGCGCTGGGCCGGCAGATCGCCGACTACGCGCAGGCGAACGCCGACCGCCTCGGTGTCATGTACATCATCTGGGAGCAGAAGATCTGGAGCGCCAACAACCCGGGCGCCGGGTGGAAGCCCATGGAGGACCGGGGCAGTGTGACCCAGAACCACTACGACCATGTGCACATCTCGTCCTACTGATAGTGAGGCGGATCCCGAGCCTTTGGCGCTGTCAGCGGCCGCACAGAGGACTGGGACATCGCGTGGTGTCCGCGATACACCAGAACCCGTGGTCAGGCCGCCTGTCGTGACAACGCGACGGCCGTCGGCAGGCACAGGGCGATGGTCAGACCGGTCATGGCGAACGCGGGACCATAGCCCAGGTACTGGATGACGATGCCCAGACTCAGCGCGCCGACACCCGTGCCCGCGTCGTAGCCGATGTTCCAGACGGCGCTGGCTGTTCCGTACCCGGCCGGGCCCGAACGGTGGAACATGAGGATGATGGTGTCGTTCTGCACCATGCCGAACCCCGCACCGAAGAGGGCGACCCCCGTGATGATCAAAACCGCTCCCACGGCCCCCGGACCGGACCAGCCCGCATCGGCCGGCCAGATCATCCACGTCGCCAGTCCCATTCCCAGCACCGCGCAGGCTACCGAGGGCACCAGCAGGACCGGGCGCCCGTAGCGGTCGCTGAGCATACCGGCGATCCACCGACCGACCACCGACAGCGCTCCATAGAGCAGCAGCGCCACCGACACGATCCAGGGGACGCGCTCCAGCGGAATGGCGAGAAAGGTGACGACCGCGCTGGAGGCGATGGCGAGAGCCAGCATGATCACGAGCGGTGCGGTGAGAGCGGCGTAGAGCCGGAGCCCGGTGGGTGGTGTGCCGCCCTTTGGTGCCATCGGCGCGCCCGAGGCCCCGGGCTGCTGCGCCCCGCTACCATCGCCTCCGGTGAGCCAGACACCGACGGCGGCCACCGCACCGATCACCGGGCCGATGGCCGCGATCCAGAACACGACTACGAAGCCGACGCTGAGGGCCATCCCCACACCTGTCGACAGGAACACCATGATCGGCACTCCCACGGAGAACCCGTAGTATGCGGCTGCCCGACCGATCTGCTCGGGCAGCACCAGGCGTGCGGCCAGCGCGGACCCGACGACAGTGACCATGCCGAATCCGATGCCGCGGACACCCGAGATCGCGATCAGCCCCCCGAGATCCGTCGTCAGGATGAACAACGGTGCGGGTAGGCCGAGCAGCAGGGACCCCACAGCAAACGTCCAGCGGTAGCCGCCGTGGTCGAGCAGCCATGGCATAACAAGCTGGGTGAGCACCGTTGTCAGCATGAACACCGACGTGGTGGCACCCGCGCCGAACTCGCCCGCGCCACCGCGCGTGGCCCAGAGCGGAACCAGTGGAAGCAGCAGCACATAGCTGGAGAAACTGGTGGCCGTCGCGATGATCAGCAACCGGAACGCCCACCCGCGCAGGCCCAGGTGCGAGCGCCGCGCGCGGGTCTTCATCCGGGGATCGGATATCTTGCCCATCTGATCATTTGTAGCCCAGCCCCGCACCCGAAAAGCCATGGAGGCGGTGCGTTCAAGCTGTTTCCGGCGCCAGGTTCCTCGACAGCCAGTCGGCGATGCGCCCGGCGCGTTCCGGTGTCATGGCGCGCTCGGCATGGCCCATACCCGGTTCGATCCACAGCTCTTTCGGTTCCCGCGCAGCCTCGTGAATCCGCAGGGCGTGCTCCACCGGGAAATAGGAGTCGGCGTCACCGTGCACGATCAGCAGCGGGGCCGGAGCGACCTCGGCGGCCAGCTCGGTCGGGTCGGGCGGGACCGGATCCCACGGGCGGTCACTGACACGCACCTTGCGCGCCGTACGCAGGAACCAGCGGCCCGCCGCCCGTTCCACCCCGAAGTGCAGCAGGCGCATGCTTCTCGTTCCGCGGTAGTACCAGCGGCTGGGGCCGCTGACCGCGACCACGGCGGCGACACCGCCGAACGTCCCGGCGTGTCGGACGGCGACGGCCGCGCCCATCGAGAAGCCGATGGTGGCGATGCTCGTGTAGCCGAGTCCGCGGAGGTGGCCGACGGCCGCTTCCAGGTCGTGAATCTCCTTGTCGCCGACCGTGCACAGCCCATCAGACGCGTGGTGGCCGCGGAAGTCGAAGGTCATGACGTCGCCGACCGGCAGCAGTTGTGAGGCGATCATCCGGGTGCCGGGGTTGCGCCAGGATCCGGTGAACCCGTTGGCGAGAACGACAGCGGTGGTACCGGGTGTACCGCCCCGCAGCAGAGTGGAATCGAGGCGGACGCCGTCGGATGTGGTCAGCCGCCTCCGATCGGGCTCGGACTGCGGCATGGAGCGATACAGCGCATCGGACATTGCACCATCGTCTCTGATCGCCGCGGGGAATGGCAGGCGGGGACGCACACATTTCCGGGGTGAGGCCTGCACCACACCCGCGACGCTGAGCGGCCGCGAGCCCGAAATGATTCGACAAACACGACCTAAAGCGCCCTGGCGCGGTGGCGGCGGCCGCCGCCGGTGAAGAGCAGCGAGCGCATGTCCAGTGCCATGTGCAGCACGATGGGGATGAGCAAACTGCCGGTCCCCAGGTAGACGACCATGAACAGGGCACCGAGCAGACCGGGGCCTACCAGGCCCCACCAGCCCTGGTAAAGGTGCGCGAACGCGAACAGCAGGCACGATACGACGGCCGCGACCCACACCGGCAGCCCGAGGCTCACTCCCAGAGCCACGAACAGGCCCCGGTAGAGCAGCTCCTCACAGATGCCCGCGGTCGCCGCGAGCACTCCCGCAGTGCGGCGCTCTCGGCGCGACCTCGGCGCGAGCACGGCAAGGACGTGCCCGCCGGGGTCCGAGGCGGGAGGGAGCACCGGCCCCTGTTTCCGGCCCGCCCCCGGCCCATCGCTCTTTCCCTGCCGGTCCCGGGTGAGAACCCACACCACGAGCAGCGCGAGACAGAAGCCGATGACCGCCGCCAACAGCGGCCCCCACGCCTGTGGAGCGCGCAGCCCCAGGTGGGCGGCTGTGAGGCCGGGAGACAGCACCAGTATCGCGGCGATGACCGCGGTCCAGCCCCATTGGGTGCCGATCGCCACCCGGTAGAAGGTGACCAGGGCCATGGGATCGGTGCCGCGGCGGCGTTCCAGCCGGGTAAAGAAGCGGCGGCCCAGCAGCGGCTCGCCGATCGCGGCGTAGAGGAGGAGGGCGATCCCGAGGATCGTCGCGACCGGACTGAACTGAGGGATGTTTTCGGACCACGGCACGGGGCTCAGCCTATGAGATCCGGACGGCATCGCCGCACATTCCGGCCTTCCCATACCGCGCCGTTTCGGTGGTGGCCCAATCGCCGCCGCGCCTTCCGGATCCCACCCCGGCGTGTCGACGTACCACCCCTTGTGATATCGACCGCCGCGGGTGACTGTAGAGAGTGTCCCGTGTCACACAGGCGGGGCACCGGCGTCAACCGCGCGGGACCCGGACACACCCTGGCCCGGTCCTTTCCAGGCCGTTCCGGAATCGGGCCGCTGTCCGACCCTGGCGGAGGAAGAAAGGTTGGCAAGCGTGACGGACAGAACCGGTCCAGCGACCGCCGGCAGGGTACCCAAGGCCGATCGCCCAGCGAACATTCGCAACGTGGTGTTGGTCGGCCCTTCCGGCGCGGGAAAAACGACTCTGCTGGAGGCGCTTCTGCACGCCTCCGGTGCCACGGCCCGCCCCGGACGGGTCGAGGAGGGCACCACGGTCAGCGACTACGACGACGTGGAGATCCGGCAGAAGCGCTCGGTGAACCTCACCGTCGCTCCGGTCGTGTCGGACGGGGTGAAGGTGAACCTGCTGGACACTCCTTGCTACGCCGACTTCGTCGGTGACCTCCGTGCCGGGCTGCGCGCCGCTGATGCCGCACTGTTCGTGGTGTCGGCCCTCGACGGGGTCGACGGCCGCACGCGGCTGCTCTGGGACGAGTGCGCAGCGATCGGTATGCCGCGCGCCGTCGCGGTGACCAGGATCGACCACCACCGCGCCGACTTCGCCGACGTCGTCGAGCAGTGCCAGGTCGCCTTCGGAGAGGGGGTCCTGCCCGCCTACTTTCCCGTGACCGCAGGCGAGGGCGAGGAGCGAACGGCGCAGGGCCTTATCGGGCTGCTCTCCCAGCGCTACTACGACTACTCCGGTGCGGCCCGGGTCGAGGCCGACCCTCCCGATGGCCTGGCCGCCAGGATCGAGTCCATGCGCAACGCGCTCATCGAGGGGGTGATACAGGAGAGCGAGGACGAGGTCCTCATGGACCGCTACATGGAGGGCGAGGACCTCGACCCTGCCATGCTCATCGCCGACCTGGAGGCCGCGGTCGCCCGGGCCGGCTTCTACCCGGTCCTCCCGGTCTCTGCCACCCGCGGCATCGGCGTCCGGGAACTGCTGGAAGAGCTCCCCCGCGCCACCCCCTCCCCGGCAGAGCGGCCCATCCCCGAGGTCACCACCATGGACGGCCGGCCGGTCAACGGCATCACCTGCGATCCGGACGGGCCGCTGCTGGCCGAGGTCGTCAAGACCGTCAGCGACCCCTACGTCGGCCGGGTGAGCATGGTCCGGGTGTTCTCCGGGACGCTGCGACCCGATAGCGTCGTGCACATCTGCGGACACGGCCCCGCCGACCGCGGACATGAGGACCGCGATGTCGACGAACGCATCGGTGCACTGTCGGCCCCCATCGGCAAGACCGCGGAACCGATCAGCACGGCCATCGCCGGTGACATCTGCGCGGTGGCCAAGCTGACCCGGGCCCAGGCCGGCGACACACTCTCCGACAAGGAGCGTCCGCTGCGCGTACCGCCGTGGACTTTTCCCGATCCGCTGCTGCCGGTCGCACTGCGCTCGGCTTCGAAGTCCGACGAGGACAAGCTCGCGCAGGCCGTCTCCCGGCTCTCCTCCGAGGATGTGACACTGAAAGTCGAGGTCTCCCCCGAGACCCACCAGATGGTGCTCTGGTGCATGGGTGAGGCCCATCTGGACGTGGCCCTGGACCGACTGGCCGGCCGCTACGGCGTCAACGTCGAGACCGAAGAGGTCCGCATCCCCCTGCGGGAGACCTTTGCTGTACCCGCGCAGGGCACAGGGCGCAATGTCAAGCAGAGCGGAGGCCATGGGGAGTACGGGATCTGCCGCATCCAGGTCGAGCCGCTGCCGTCGGGCACGGGACTGGAGTTCGTTGACAAGATCGTCGGCGGGGTGGTCCCGCGCCAGTTCATCCCCTCCGTGGAGAAGGGCATCCGCGCCCAGATGGAGCACGGTGTGGAGTCGGGCTACCCGCTGGTCGACATCCGCGTGACGCTGTGCGACGGCAAGGCTCACTCCGTGGACTCATCCGACATGGCGTTCCAGAAGGCCGGCAGGCTTGCTCTCAAGGATGCGGCCGAGCACGGCCGGCTGTCGATGCTGGAACCGGTGGACGAGCTTTCCGTGCTGATCCCTGACGAGTTCATGGGAGCGGTGATGAGCGATCTGTCGGCGCGCCGCGGGCGGGTGATCGGCACCGAGACCCTGGAGGGAGGCCGCACCCTGATCCGGGCCGAGGCACCACAGCTTGAGATCACCCGCTACGCCATCGACCTGCGGTCGATCTCACACGGTACGGGGACGTTCAGTCGGCGCTATCTGCGCCACGAGCCGCTGCCGTCCCAAGCAGCGGACAGGTACGTGAAAGCGGGGGCGACGACCTGAGGAGGATGGCCGACCGCCCGGTTGAGCATGTGCGGATCCGCAGGGGCGCGGACCCGCACATGCTCACGGACCGTTCCGGCGCGGCCGCCGGGTCGGCGTTTCAGGCACTGTAGCGGCCACAGCCTCTGTCTCGATCCGGCCCGCGTCCAGAGATCCGATCGACATGTGCACATATCAGGGTCGGCCATACCGGCCCGTCGGGCCCCATCACAGCACCCGGCCCGGGCGGGAGCGGTCGGCAAGAGCGTGGAACCGCCACGTGTTGATGGGGTGGCTGGAGAGCAGGTTCACCAGCATGACGAAGAGGCCCTGATCGGTGAGGGCGCGCGCGGCGATGTCGCCGAAGTCGACCTCGGGGTAGAGGTACTTCCCCGCTGCCAGGACGCGCAACCCCTGGACGCCTTCTGGGCAGAACTCGTAGGCGTGGTTGTCCGCGGTGTACTCCTGCGCCCGGTTCAGGGTCGCCCCGATCCCCGGAATGATGTTCGCGATGGAGATCCCGAACTGCCGCCAATAGGAGGTGTGGCCGGCGGCGATGTGGCCGACCTCGTGGCCGATGACGAACCGCAGCGCGTCCGGATCGGCGAGACGGCCGCCGACCTCGAACAGATCGCTGTGGATCGCCACGAAGCGGCGGAACCCGTGCCCGGAGGCGAAGGCGTTGATCTGCCCATTGCCAAGGACCACATAGGCATCCGGAACCTGCCGCATGCCGAACGCGCGCGCCGCGTCGACCACCATGCGGTAGGCCTCGGGGAACTGTGTCGGTGAGATGCGCACTCCGTTGACCCGCTGGCGCGCGTACAACTGCCCCCTGGTGAAGAACACCAGAGCAGGAATGCTGAGCAGCAGCAGCGGCTGGCCCGAGTCACCGCCGACCGCTCTGCTCACCGCACCCACCACCGCGAGAACCGTGACGGCCACACAGCCCGCCAGGATCACGTTCTCCTTCGGATGGCGAAGAGCGCGCCGATGGTGGCGGTCACCCCACCTCACGAACACCATGGACCCATTCTCTGGCGAGTGGCCCGTGCTCTTTTGCGAAACGCCGCTTCCATCCGGCCGCCGCGCGGATCGGGCAACGCCGGACCCGTCCCAGAGCCGGGCCCGACAGAACCCTGGCTGCCCGGGTCACAGCCGGTACGGCGGCTCCTGGGCGGAGTCGTAGGGGGCGTAGGGCGGTTCGTCCAGTGGCTCGGGATCGTCCGGGTGGTACTCCGTCGAGTAGGGCTCGGCCCCCGGAGGCGGGGGTGGCGCCGCGATGGGCGGTCCCTGGGGCGGGGGCGCGGCGATCGGGGGGCCCTGAGGCGGTGCGGGTGGCACGGGCATGTCGCCGTCATCGTTGAGCAATGCGTCCATGTCCGTGTACGCGGTGGATTCGGCCGGCTGGTCGTCCTCGTCCGGGGGCGCGGCCGTACCGGTGCTTCCTGCGGGCACGGGCACCGGTCCGGAACCGGTGTAGGGCTCGGGCACCGGTGCGGGAACGGCCTCGGTGGGCGCCGGCCCGGGGTAGGGCTCGGCGAACGGCCCGGGGGCCGGTGCCGACGGTTCCACCGGTGCGCCGTAAGGCATGGCCGCCTGCGCGCCGGTGGGTGCGATGCCCTCTGTTCGTCCCAAATAGGTGAGGGCGCCGATGGTCAATGCCGCGATCCCCACACGCAGCGTGGGTTCCCGCTCCGGCGCGAAGTAGGGAGAGTGGCCGTTGGGGACCTCGGAGAGCCTCTCGTAGGGGGTCTCCCCCGGCGCCGCCTCCCACACATCGTGCGGTGTGGCGCCGATGAACCAGTAGACGTAGGGAATCGGGGCGCGGTCCCCGGGCAGCCCCAGTAGGCCGAAGTCTTCGCTGGACGTGAACGGCTCCGGAAACTCGACAACGTAGGCGTCACCGAAGTAGGCGCGGTGCGCCGAGGCGACCTCCCGGGTCGCGCCGGGGTCGTTGCGGGTCGCCCCGGTCTCCTTGACCACGGTGATCTCCGGCTCACGCGGCGCGCCCGACGCGGCGGCCTCCGCCCGGACGATGCGGTCGATGGCGCTGTGCAGGCGCACTGCGACGGCCTCGCTGAGCGCCCGAGTATGGACCTCCAGGAAGGCGTCCTCGGGAATGAGGCTCCCCGTGCCCCCGGCGCGCACCATGCCCACCGTCACCACGGCCATCTCACTCGGGTTGATCTCGCGCGCGACGATGGCCTGCAACCGGGTGATGATGTTCGCGGTGATCAATACAGGATCGATAGCGGTGTGCGGCTGGGAGGCGTCGCCTCCGGTGCCGAAGACGCGGATCCTGATGGTGGCGGCGGTACCGAGGATGGTACCGGCCCGGTGCGCGACCATACCGGCCGGCTGCGGGCCCACGTGCTGGGCCAGAGCGACATCAGGCCGCCCGAACCGGGTGTAGAGGCCGTCGTTGAGCATCGCGGCGGCGCCGTCGAGTGTCTCCTCGGCGGGCTGCGCGACGATGATCAGCGTCCCGTTCCATCGGTCGCGGGCATCGGCCAGCAGATCGGCCGCACCCACCAGGCACGCGGTGTGCACATCGTGGCCGCACGCGTGCATGACGGGCACGTCGTTGCCGTCGTCGTCGGTACCGCGGGCGGTGCTCGCGTAGGGCAGCCCGGTCTTCTCCGCCAACGGCAGCGCGTCCATGTCGCCGCGCAGCAGCACGGTCGGCCCTTCGCCATTGCGCAGCACACCGACAACGCCGGTGCCACCGATGCCCGTCTCGACTTCGAAGCCGGCCCGCATCAGCCATTCCGCGACGGCTCCGGCCGTACGGTGCTCCTGGTGTGAAAGCTCGGGGTTCTTGTGCAGGTCCACATAGAACCCCTCGACGAGCGGAAATATCTCGTCGACGAGCCGCATCACCGCGCCACCGTGCTGGGCGACACGCTGTGGATCGACCGCGTGCGGCACTGCTTCCACCGCCTTCTCTCCTGGTACGGGGAGCACCGGCCTTCATGCTCAGCACCGGCGCACGGAGCCGCGCCGATTGTCTCGCTCGCGGTGGTGAATCTCAACCGAGAACTTCCGAACCACGGGTCGAACCACCGGTCCCGGCCCCAGCGGAGCCTATCCGGGGCTGCACTTCCGGTCCGCGTCGGCATCCCGTTGTCTTCCTGTGGAAAGCCTGAGCAATCACCCAGGTTGGCGGCGGGCAACAAAGCGATGCGCTACCGTCCCGAATTCGCGCCGTCCTCGCACACCCCTGTTCTAAAAACGTGCCGCACCCACTCCCACCTGGCATTAATTACGAAGAGTAGGTAATTTGGCACGATAAGAAATCGCTCGATTTGGACATGGAAGGTAGGGTGCGTTCTCAGGGTTCTCAGCGAACTCCCAGCCTGGTCAGGCAGATGTCGGCTTTCTCGCGCCTCTCGCCTCCCATGTCGACGGGCCCTCGCCGACCAAATCCCGTGCCTTAACGTCCCCACAGCCCCGAGCAGCTGATCTGGAGACCTCGTGGCCACAACCACCACACATTCTCATGACGAGCGCGGCGGCGCCGTGCGAGACGGCGCGCCCGCCGCCTCCGGCACTCCGCCGCAGAAGAAACGCGACGCGCTGCTGGACAACGCGAAGTTCCTGTTGATCATCCTGGTAGTCATCGGGCACGCGATCGAACCGGTGACCGACACCCGGCTCGCCAACGCGGTCTACTTCTGGATCTACCTGTTCCATATGCCCGCGTTCGTTCTGATCAGCGGGTATCTGTCGCGTTCCTTCGACGGTTCGGGGCGGCGCATCGACAAGCTGCTGACCACAGTCGCGGCCCCCTACCTCATCTTCTGGGGGATCTACGCTCTGCAGTCGCTGAGCGTGGACCGCAATCTTCCGGACGGCCCCTTGGAGCCGCTCTGGCTGACCTGGTTCCTCGCAGCGCTGTTCGTGTGGCGGCTCACCGTGCCTCTGTGGACGCGGATCCGCTGGCCGTTCGCCGTGTCGGTGGGCGTCTCCCTGGCCGGAGGCTTTGTGGTCACAGGTGATGCGCTTGGCGTGTCGCGGATCATCAGCCTGATGCCGTTCTTCGTCGCCGGTCTGCTCCTGGAGCAGCGGCACTTCGACTTCCTCAAGAACACCTGGGTACGGGTGTGGAGCGCGGGAGTCGTGCTGGTGACCGCCGCCATGTCCTACATCTACCTGGAGCAGATGAGCCGGGAATGGGTGTACTGGCGGGAGAGCCTGATCGACCGGGACGTCGAGATCCTGCCCGTGGGGATCCCCGGACGCATCATCTTCCTGGCCCTCGCCTTCGCGCTGACCGCCGCGTTCCTGTCGCTGGCCCCGCGCCGGACGACCTGGTTCACCCGGTTCGGCGCACTCACCATGTACGTGTTCCTGCTGCACGGACTGGTCATCCGGATCGCCGAGCAGTTCGGCTGGTATGAGTTCACCGACGACGTCCTCGGCGGTTACGGGGCTTTCGCGCTGAACACGGTCCTCGCCGCCGCCTTCGCCTTCATCCTCTGCTCGCCCTGGGTACGCAAGGCCACCGCGTGGGCGGTGGAGCCCAGGATCGACTGGATCCTGCGCCGGGATCGGGACTCGGCTCCGCCCGTGTTCACCGCGCCGCGGTCCTGACCCCCACAACGGGGCCACCCCGTCTCGCAGCCCCGGCGAGTCCGTACCGACAGCATCGGCCGCGTACCACTACGCGGCCGATGCCTCTTCTTCTGAACGTCCCGATCGCCTCGCGCCGGGGTCCCCGTCACTGCTGCAGCCGGGCCAGCTCCCTGGTGAAGTCGCGGGTGGAGAGCCACAGCTTGTAGACGATGACCACCTCGAACGCCGCCAGCGCCGCGCAGGACAGCACCACCACCGGGACGATGAGGCTGCTCAATGGCGTCACCAGGGAGATGAGCGCGGTGAGCGGGGCAACGACGCACACGAACATCTCGAATTCGATGCCGCTGAACAGGTGAGGGCGCACCCGGCTGCGCAGCAGGCTGTTGCGGAACCGCTCGTACCAGCCGAACTTGGCGCTGAACCCCTGGTGCACATCGACGACTCGGGCGCCCGCGGGATGGGACCCGGTCCGCACCTGCTGAGCGTCGAGATCGGGGTTGTTCCGCAGGACCTCCTCCAAGAACACGACCGATGCGTCATCATCGGCGTCGGTCTCACGGCCGGAGGATTCCCCAGTGGTCTCGGTGCTCTCCGGATCGTCCCCTGTTGTATCCATCTCACCGCCCTGAGCGGCGGCGCGTAGTTTCTCGCGCATGCTCTGCCGCGTCTTGGCGACCTGGGAGCCGTTGAGGTAGCGCAGCAGATCCAGGAACGTCACGACCGGCATCAGCAGCAGAAAGACCACCTCGCCGGTCGCTGCCCACTGACCGGCCAGCAGTGCCATCATGCAGCCGAAGAAGCGGATGCGGTCGAAGACGAAGTCCACCCACGCCCCGAAGACCGATCCATTGTTCTTAAGCCGCGCGATTTTGCCGTCCATGCAGTCGAGCACGAAGCTCAGGTGGAACAGCAGCGCCCCCGCCACCAGCCACGGCCAGTCGCCCAGCGCAAAGCACACGGCCGAGCCCACCCCCAGCACGCCGGCGCCGAACGTGATCTGGTTCGGTGTGATGTTCGTGCGGTTGGCGGTCCACACGACCAGCCGAGCGGCGAGCGGGTCAACGAGGAACACCGTCCACCACGCGTCGCGGCTCTTGTAGGTGCGCTCACGGACATCCGCGAGTGTGAAACTCGTCATCTCATCTCCTGGGGGATTCCCGATGTGCGGCGTGTCGGGCTTCGGCACCCCGGGACGGTCGTTGCCGAACGGGAGGAAGGGGGTGGATATCAGCCGAGTGATCATTGCAGACGGAACGTCCGGTGAGCTAATCGGCGCGGCCATAATTGAGAGGACAGGAGGGGATCGGCTCAGCGGCCGGCAAAGGCCGTGCGGCCGTCTCCGAACGGTTCCGACCGAGGTGCAGGCGTGCAGTTTCTGAACAACCGGCCCCCCGACCATGATCTGACCTACAGTGACGTGTTCATGGTGCCGCGGCGCTCGGCCGTGGGCTCCCGCCTGGATGTGGACTTGGCGTCCCACGACGGTGCGGGCACGACGATACCCATCGTAGTCGCGAACATGACCGCTGTTGCGGGACGCAGAATGGCTGAAACCATCGCCCGGCGCGGCGGCATGGCGATCATCCCGCAGGACATCCCGATCAGTGTCGTCGCCGACGTCATCCAGTGGACCAAGCAGCGCGATCTCGTGTATGACACACCGATCACGCTCACACCGGAGAGCACGATCGGTGACGCCTTGAACCTGCTGCCCAAGCGGGCGCACAACGCCGTGATCGTCATCGACGAGCAGCGCCGGCCGGTCGGTGTGGTGACCGAGGGCGACTGTGTCGGCGTCGACCGCTTCACCCAGTTGAGCGAAGTCATGTCGGCGGACCTGCTGACCATCCCGGCCGGCACCGACCCGCGGGAGGCGTTCGGCACGCTGCACGACTTCCGGCACCGCCTGGCGCCGGTCGTCGACCGCGAGGGCGCACTCGTCGGAATTCTCACCCGCACCGGTGCCCTGCGCGCCACCTTGTACGACCCGGCCGTGGACGCCTCGAAGCGGCTGCGTGTCGCGGCGGCCGTGGGAATCAACGGCGACGTGGCCGGCAAGGCCGCGGAACTGCTGCGGGCCGGCGCCGACACGCTGGTGATCGATACCGCGCATGGTCACCAGGAGAAGATGCTCGGCGCCCTGCGCAAGGTGCGTGCGCTGGACCCGCACGTACCCATCGTGGCCGGCAACGTCGTCACCGCTGAGGGAACCCGCGACCTGATCGAAGCGGGAGCCGACATCGTCAAGGTCGGCGTCGGTCCGGGCGCGATGTGCACGACACGGATGATGACGGCCGTTGGCCGCCCCCAGTTCTCCGCTGTCCTGGAGTGCGCTGAAGCGGCGCGCGGGCTCGGCCGGTCGGTGTGGGCCGACGGCGGTGTGCGGCATCCGCGCGACGTCGCCCTGGCCTTGGCCGCGGGCGCGTCCAACGTGATGATCGGCTCGTGGTTCGCGGGGACCTACGAATCTCCCGGCGACGTGATGCGCGACGCCCAGGGGAGGCTGTACAAGGAGAGTTTCGGCATGGCCTCGGCCCGCGCGGTCCGGCTGCGCACGTCGGAGGACTCTCCCTTCGACCGCGCCCGCAAGGCGCTGTTCGAGGAGGGCATCTCGACCGGGCGCATGTACCTGGACGAGGAACGCCCGAGTGTGGAGGACCTCGTCGACGAGATCGTCGCGGGCGTTCGCAGCTCCATGACCTACGCCGGCGCCACCACTCTGGAGGAGTTCCACGACCGCGCCGTAGTAGGCATCCAAAGCGCCGCCGGTTACAGCGAGGGCAAACCCGTCCCCACGAACTGGTGACCATGGAGCGGCCGGCGGGCGAGAAGCGGCGGAGGGCATGACCGCGGTCCCCGCGCCCCGCGGCGGGTCCGGGCGCAAGCGCCCGGACCCGCCGATCGCCGAGAGGTCTGGAGCGCGCCCTGCCCAGCCTCACTGCCCGGCCGACCGATGCACCCCCGTATGTGCTCTGCCGACCGTGCTCCACAGACTAGGCCCGGGCGGATGCCGTGGGCATCGGTCCGCTGGCGTATTCTGCTCTACCCCTTAGGGGGGTCACGGCGTCATACCCACGGCGGACGCGCTCCCGGCCGGGCTCGTACTCAGCGGCGATCCTCCCCGCGGCCGCTGCCGACCGAAGAGCTTTCCATCGGAAAACGTGATCTCGGCGCGACCGACATTCCCTAATCTCCATCTAAGACAGAGAACAAGCAGCTCAAAGGCGGGGGCACGGGACATAATGACGTATAGCACCACACACAAGCGGCGACGTGTCCTCGCCTATGTCTCCGTCGGGGTCATCGCGCTCGTGCTCATCGCGGTGGTCCGATGGGTCGCCGTGGGAGCCCCCATCCCCTTCTTCGGCGCCGGCTGCGGTGGGGACGGCATCAAGCTCACCGTCGCCTCCTCCCCCGAGAAGGCCGGGCTCATGCGGCAGTTCGCCGAGGAGTACACCGGTACCGACATCGACGAAGGATGCGTCGAAGTCGAGATCATCGAGCAGGCGTCCGGGGCGACCATGGAGGCGCTCGGATCGGGCGAGTGGGACGAGTCGGAACTCGGTCCGATGCCCGATGTCTGGTCACCGGCCAGCTCCACCTGGGTCCAATTGGCCCGCGACCGGATGGAGGCCGCTGACCAGGCCGGAACGCTCCCCGAGGGGTCGGTCTCCATCGCGAACTCACCGCTGGTGATCGCGATGCCGCGGCCCATGGCCGAGACTCTGGGCTGGCCCGACGAGAAGCTGGGCTGGCAGGACATCCTCGACCTGGCCGATAACGAGGAGGGGTGGGCAAGCCTCGACAAGGCCGAATGGGGCGACTTCCGCCTGGGCAAGACCAACCCCAATTACTCGACCTCCGGCCTGAACGCCACCATCGGCACCTACTTCGCGGCGACCGGCCTCACCTCCGACCTGACGGCCGACGACCTCAAGGACAGCGACACCCGCGCCTTCGTCTCGGGGGTGGAGCGCTCCATCGTCCACTACGGCGACACGACCCTGACGTTCCTGTCGAACCTGCAGCGCGCCGATGCCGAAGGCCGAGGCATGTCCTACATCTCCGCGGTGGCCGTCGAGGAGATGTCGGTACTCCACTACAACCGCGGCAACCCGACCGGCGACCCTGAGGCCGCCGATGAGGCACAGCCGCCCGAGGTTCCGCTGGCCGCGATCTACCCCGAAGAGGGCACCCTGATGTCGGACCACCCCTACGTGGTTCTCGACTCCGCCGCCGAGGAGGCCAAGGCCGCCGCCGCCGGATTCCAGGAGTACCTGCTCTCCGACGACGCGCAGGACGCCTTCAAGGAGAGCGGCTTCCGCGACCACGAGCAGAAGCCGGGCGAGGACCTGACACCGGAGAACGGACTGCTGCCGAAGGAACCGTCGCAACTGCTCACCACACCGGCCTCCGGTGCCCTCGACGAGATGCTGACGAACTGGGCAGACCTGCGCAAGCCGGCCAACGTGCTGCTGGTCATGGACACCTCCGGCTCGATGCAGGAGGCTGTCTCCGGCACTGGACAGAACAAGCTGGGCCTGGCCAAGGAAGCGGCTGCGCGTTCGCTGGAGCAGTTCTCCGACAACGACCACCTCGGCCTGTGGATGTTCAGCACCGAACTGGAGAACGAACAGGACTGGCGG
The DNA here is from genome assembly GCA_021793235.1 of Actinomycetes bacterium. Taxonomy (GTDB): domain Bacteria; phylum Actinomycetota; class Actinomycetes; order Streptosporangiales; family Streptosporangiaceae; genus JAJYTD01. The sequence continues at coordinate 48,519 of JAJYTD010000002.1, forward strand.
GAACTCGTCCCGGTCGGACCCATGGACGGCGACGTGGACGGTACGGCCCGCAGAGACGCGCTGACCACGGCGATCGACGGACTGCCCCCGGAAGGCGGCACCGGCCTGCACGACACCGCACTGGCCGCACACGAGGAGATCACCGAAAACCACCGCGACGACGCGATCAATGCCGTCGTGTTCCTGACCGACGGGAAGAACGAGGACACCAACGGCATCGCGCTGGACACACTGCTCGAATCGATCTCGACGGAAGACGGCGAGCAGGGCGTGCGGATCTTCACGATCGGCTACGGCGACGACTCCGACATGGAGACGATGACGCAGATCTCCGAAGCGACCAACGCCGCCGCCTACGACGCCTCCGACCCCGAGAGCATTGACGAGATCTTCGAAGCGGTGATCTCGAACTTCTAACTCGACCGGCGAAGATCGGGATGCGATGGACCGGGAGAAAGGACGGCGATTTGAGGAGCATTCGGTGGCGGCGGCTCGCGAATCCGTGGTGGATGCTCACCGGCGCCATCGCGGGCGGTCTCTCCTGGGCCGTCGGACTCCCGGTCCCCGCCTCGATCGGGATCGGTGTGATCATCTGGCTGACCGCGATCGTGGTCGTGGGCTATGTGTTCGGCGGCCTGTCCGGCGGAGTCGCCGGCGAAGCGCCCACCGATGCCGACGGAGGAGCCGGATGCGGGCAGCGCGCCCAGGACGCCTACGCCGCGTTCACCGGCATCGCCGATGAGGTCCGGTCGGGGCCGGAGGTGCCCGTGGTGGAACGGATGCTCTGGCGGTTCAGCGATACCGTTGAGGCCATCGTGTGGCTGGAGGAGCACATCGCGCTGCTCGCCCGCTATAAGGACCGGCTCGCGGCCCGCCCGGACCAGAAAGCGGAGTATCGCAGGATCGTCAGGATCCTCGGCGAGGTCGAGCACCGTATGCACGCGGGAACACGCGACCTGGAGCAGAAGGTCGCCCATTTCGCCAAGGAAGCGGAATCCCTCACCGGATCCGGCAGCCGCAACGGCCTGAACGCGGTTGCGCGGCGGCTGGAGAACGTGGGCTACGGTGTGGCCATCGCGGAGCGGATGACCGCCGAGGCCCTGGACATCGGCGAGCCCCCCGACCACTTCAGGAGACGGCGCTAAAAGAGCGAGGAAAGTCACGTGGTCTTGTTCTTCTGCGCGGCGCCGGCACGCTCCGCTACAGGGGCAGCGCCGTATCCGCGAGCACACCCGGTACCGGATACGTCGAGGTGAACATGGCCTACATTTATCCGCTGCTGCCCATCGGCGCCGGTGTGCTGATGCTCGTGCTGCTCGCACGTCATCTGCGGCTCTCCGCGTTCCTGGCGGTTTATGGGCAGCGCACGGAAGGCGAGATCGTCGGTTACCAGGAGACCAGCACGGCGGCCAAGATGATCGTCCGCTTCCGCACCGAGGACGGCCGTGAGATACACGCCACCCACACCAGCACCGGGTGGACCGCTTCCCGCAGCGGAGACACGGTCACCGTCTCCTACCACCCGGGCCGCCCAGAGACCGCCCGCATCGTCGCCGCCCCGTGGCTGAGCAACTGGGTCGACGTGATGTTCGGCGTCGTGGGCCTGGCCCTGATCGTCATCGGCTGTGTTCTGGCCTACCTGGAATGGTGATCGACCACCGCCTGGATAGGGGCCTCGGGGCGTCGCGGGAACCGCACACCCGTGGACGCGGTGCATCGCCGATGGAATCTCCACCGAAACCACCGCCCACCACGGTAACTATTTGATAATTTTTACGCCGTCAGCACTCGCCCAGCATTTCATGACATAACGGTCAATTTGGAACAAAAGGCAGTTGAGGTCTGAAGTCCCTCCACCTTCCCCGCCGGTCACCGGACCGCGCATCCCTCGCGGCTCTGTACAACAGCGCAGATTCCGGCAGGATACGATCCCAGACGCTGTGGCCCCGCCCCATATCGGGTATTGGCGGTCCCTCCCCTCCGGTTTTCCGGTTTTGCAGTCATAGCCACGTCCGTCCCGTAGTCCGATGGATCCGGCCCAGTGCGCGAGCGTGGGCCTGAGGAGAGCAGTGCAGTCAGCAAAGAAGCGGCGAGCGCGCAGTATCAACTCTCGCCTTCGCAGGATCGTCCTGGTCCCGACCGCGGCGCTCGTGGTGCTGTGGCTGGTGTTGAGTGGATACCTCTTCAGCGTGGCCGGAACACAGAAACTGCAGGGCAACGCGATGGAGGAGACCCTTGCCCCGGCAGCAGCGGGATTCGCCGACGTGATGGACGAACGCACTGCGGCGATCTCCTACGTGGCGCGGAGCGAGGAGAACGAAAAAGAGCTGCGGCAGCAGTTCGAGAAGACCCAAGAGGCATCCGATGAGTCGATGGGCAGGGTCATCGACAGCCTCGCCGAGTTCTCGAACTATGCCCCCGGCGCCACCGAAGAGCTCATCCGCGAACTCGGCGAGCAGTTCGAGGGCATCTCAGACATCCGCGCCCGCGTGGAGGCCAGGACCGCGAGCCGCACGGAGGTCTTGGACTACTACAACACCCTCATGCAGACCGCTGCGGACATCTTCGAGGAACAGGCGCGCTCGAACAGCGGCACGGAGGTCAGCGGTGCGGCGCTGAGCACCTCCTACATATTCCGTACCGTGGACCTGCTCTCCCAAACCGACGCCCAGCTCGCCCGCGCGTTCACCAGCGGTGAACTGTCGGCCGAGGAGCAGGCGGAGTTCACCCGCCTCATGGGCTCTTACCAGATCCTTATAACCAGGGCCGGCAAGAACCTGGGACCCGAGGAGAGCGAGCGAATGGCGGCGCTGCTGGAGAGCGAGAAGTACGCCGCTCTGCTGGAGGCACAGGAGCAGATCTCCGATCGGGAGGCCCCCCACCAGCTCGACGAGGTCACCGGCGAGGTCGTCCCCGACCTGTCGGTCCCCGTCAGCCAGGAGGAGTGGCACCATTCCCACCACCCGGTGTGCGATGAACTCATCGAGATCGGCACCTCGCAGGCGGCCTACACCAACACCGTCCAGCAGAGTGAAGCCAACCGCTCGCTGCTCATCGCAATCCTGGGAAGTGTCGGCATCGGCGCGCTGTCCGCCTTCATCTTCGTGCTCGCCCATCGCTCCGCCATAACCCTGGTCGCCCGCCTGAACCGGCTGCGCGACGACGCCCAGGAGCTCACCGACCGGCACCTGCCGAGCATCATGGAGCGGCTGCGTCACCAGGAGCCCGTGGACGTCGACACTGAGATCCCCGACATCGTCTCCCGCCAGGATGAAGACGAGATCGGGCAGGTGGCCCGTTCATTCGACAGTGCCCAGCGTGCCGCCATCGACGCCATGGTCCGCCAGGCTGAGCTGCGCCAAGGTGTCAATCGTGTCTTCCTCAACATCGCCCACCGGAGCCAGACACTGATCCACCGGCAACTGCGTCTGCTGGACCGGATGGAGCGTGCTCAGGAGGACCCGGAACAGCTCACCGAACTGTTCAAGCTGGACCACCTGGCCACCCGCTCCCGCCGCAACGCCGAGAACCTGCTGATCCTGGGCGGCGAGACCCCGGGCCGTACCTGGAACCGGCCGATGCCGCTCATCGACGTGCTGCGCGGAGCGATCTCGGAGTCCGGCGACTACACGCGTGTTGAGCGGCAGCACGTGGCGCGCGTAGCGCTCAAGGGTCCGGCGGTCGCCGACGTCATCCACCTCGTCGCGGAACTCGTCGACAACGCCACCACGTTCTCCCCGCCGCACAGCAAGGTGCGGCTCAGCGGCGAGCAGGTGCCTAACGGGGTGACGATCGACATCGAGGACCGCGGACTCGGTATGAGCGAGGAGGAGCTCACCGCGGCCAACGAGGTCTTGGCGAACCCGCCCGAGTTCGATGTGATGCGGCTCAACGACAAGATGCGTCTGGGCCTGTTCGTGGTCTCGCGGCTCGCGCGTCGACACGGCATCAAGGTCTCGCTGCGCACGTCCCCCTACGGTGGCGTACAGGCGATCGTCCTGCTGCCCATGAACATCATCGCGGACCGGGCCACCCTTCCCCCGGCGCCTGAGGCCGGCAGTGACCAGCCCGCGGCGGAGGCCGCCGAGAAGCCGGTGCCTGCGGCCGAAAGCGCGGCGGAGGCCAAAGGCGGCACCGGTTCCGCCTCCGGCGAGGATTCCGCCTCCGGCGGAGCAGACCTCCTTGGCGGAAGCACGAACGAGGACGGCAGCGGATCCGGGGAAGGCCGCGGCATCTCGGCCGAGACCTTCGGGCATACCCCCGGCACCGGTGACATGCTCGCCGGATCCTCGGCTTCGCCGCCCACCTCCGCGGCTGAGGACCCCCAGACGCTCCCCCGGCGCATGCCGATCCGGTCCGACTCGGTGCACGCATCGACCGATTCGGGCCTGCCTCGCCGGAGCGGTCCCCGGAGCAACGGCTCTGGTCCGGCCGGAGGCAACGGAACAGGTCTTCACGGGTCGAACTCGAATGGAGCAGACGGAAACCATGCTGTGGAAAGGAAGGCGGACGGAACGGTAGCGGAGAGCGCCGGAGGCAACGGTGTCGGCACAACCGCACCAGGGGCCATGCGCACCGATGCGCCACCCGCAGCAGAATCGTCGCCCGCGCAGAGCGGTGCGCAGCGCCCCGCTCTGCCCAGGCGTATCCCCCAGGCGAACCTGGCTCCCCAGCTCTACGATGAACCACCGGCGCCAACGTCCGCGAGTGCCCCTGCAGCGGAAGAGGAGGACCGCTCGGAGCGGTTGCGCCACACCATGGCCGCTTTCCAACAGGGCACACGCCGTGGGCGTGTTGAGGGTCAGCAGCGCTGGAACGACACTGAGAAGGATTCCTGACCGTGACGAACAATGCCGCACAGGACTTGAACTGGCTCTTGGACGAGCTCGTTGAGCGCGCCGTCGGCGCGAAGTACGCCATCGTCCTCTCCGCTGACGGCCTCCTCATCGGCAGATCCGAAGGACTGGAGAAGGATGACGCCGAGCACCTGTCGGCCGTCGCCTCCGCGTTCCAGAGCCTGGCGCGCGGCACCGGCCACCGGTTCGGCGGCGGGCAGGTCCTGCAGACCGTCGTAGAGATGGAGCAGGCCTACCTGTTCGTTACCGGCGCGGGCAATGGGGCCTGCCTCGCCGTGATCGCCGAAGAGAGCTCCGATGTCGGCCTCATCGCCTATGAGATGAACGTTCTCGTCCAGCAGGTCGGCCGGTTCCTGGATGCCGCGCCGCGCAGCAGGTCGGCGGTTTCCTCCAATGACCAGGCCCGGTAGCACAGCCGGATAAGAGAGGTGGACATGCCAGGGCAAGACGAACCAGGGCTCGGCTCCGATGCGGCCGATCCCCTGGTCCGGCCCTATGTCATAACCCAGGGGCGACAGAACTCCGGCACCGTCCGGCTCGACATGATCAGCGTGGTCATCGCGGCCCGTGCCGAGGTCGATGAAATGGCCTTGGAACCGGAGCAGATCCGGATCCTGGAACTGTGCCGCCGACCGCAGTCAGTGGCGGAGGTCTCAGCGCACCTGGACATTCCTGTCGCGGTCGCCAAGGTCCTGCTCGGCGACCTCATCGGCCGGGGCTATGTCCTGGCCCGCGCCCCCTATACGACACAGAGCCCGGTCAGCCGGGACGTACTCCAGGCGGTACTCGATGGCATCCAACGACTCTGAGCCCGGGGAGCACATCCCCGCCGCGATCAAGATCCTCATCGCGGGCGGTTTCGGGGCCGGCAAGACGACGCTCGTCGGCGCGGTCAGTGAGATCACTCCGCTCAGCACCGAGGAGGTGATGACCGAGGCCAGCCTGGGCGTCGACGACCTCTCGGGGGTGGAGCAGAAGACCACGACGACGGTCGCCCTGGACTTCGGCCGCATCACCATCAACGATGATCTCGTGCTGTACCTGTTCGGCACTCCGGGACAGGACCGGTTCTGGTTCATGTGGGAGGAGTTGTCCCTCGGGGCGCTGGGCGCGGTGGTCATCGCCGACACCCGGCGGCTGGAGGCCTGTTTTCCTTCGGTGGACTTCTTCGAGCGGCGTGGGATCCCCTTCGTCGTCGCCGTGAACTGCTTCGACGGAGCCCACCGGTATGCCGAGCACGAGGTCCGTGAGGCGCTCAACCTCACCGGGCAGATCCCGATCCTGCTCTCCGACGCGCGCAGCAGGGATTCCGCCAAGCAGGTCCTGATCACCCTCGTCCGGCACGTCGCCGACACGATGGCGGCGCCTGTCTAGAGAAGCCGGCCACCGCCTCCTCTTGCCCCCATCCCTTCCCACGCCGGCGCTTCTCTGTCGGCGGGGCGGTTGTGGTGGATGATCACCAATCGATCGTGACGTTGTGCACCTCTCACGCGCGCTTTTGGGTGCACAACGTCACGATCGGCGGCAGCCTACCGGGGCATTCGGCGCCACACCGCTCGGGGGAGCAGGCGCAGGCCGGCGAAGACGAATCGCAGCTTGCGCGGTACCCACACGATCTCGGAACCGGTGCGCAGGCCGGCGGCGACCGCGTCAGCGACCTGTTCCGCGGTCGCCGGAAAGGGCGCGGCGGAGACGTGCGCCGACATCTGGGTGGGTACGTAGCCGGGGCGGACGATCATCACCCGGGCGCCGGTCTCGTGCAGCGCGTCTCCGAGCCCTTGGGCGAACCCGTCCAGCCCGGCCTTCGCCGCCCCGTACACGAAGTTGGCGCGGCGCACCCGGACTCCGGCCACCGATGACAGGACCACGAGAATTCCATGGCCCTGCTCTTTCAGTCGGGCGGCGACGGCCAGCCCTGCAGAGACGTGCCCGGTGAAGGTGGCCGTGGCCGCGTCGGCGGCGGCCACCGGGTCGGCTTCGAAGACGGTCTGCTCTCCGAGGACTCCGAACGCGTCGATGACGATGTCCAGGTCGCCGACCAGCTTCGCCGCCGCGTCGATGACGTCGGCGTGCGTGCCGGGTCGGGCGGCGTCGAAGTCGAGCGGACGGACCTCGGCCGCACCCGCAGCGCGCAGCCGCTCGGCGGAAGCGGTGATCCGGTCCGGTTCCTCGGCTCCGCGCGCCGCCAGCACGACCTTCCGGGCCCCGTCGCGGACCAGCCGCTCGACGATGGCCAGCCCGATCTCACTCCGTCCGCCGAGAAGGAGCACCGAGTCCACCGCGCCCACCGCGTTTCGCATTCGACTCTCCTGGTTCAGGTGTCAAGGTGTACTTCTGCTGCGCGCCTGCCGGATACCCGGTGCTGGGAGAAGCACGGTTTCCGGCACACGTCAAAGCTCCAGCCTGCGCGCGAGATCGGAGACGAGGACGCCTTCGGGGTCGACGCTTTGGCGTACCCGGCGCCACTCGCCGAGCCGGGGGTACATGGCGTGCACCACCGCGGGCTCGGCCCTGCTGTCCTTGGCCAGGTAGAGACGCCCGCCCGCAGCGAGCACCTGTTCATCGAAGGAGCGCAGCAGCCGTGCCAGTCCGGGCAGATCGGCCGGGAGGTCGAGGGCGAGCGTCCACCCCGGGCAGGGGAACGACAGCGGCGCGGGGGTTCCTTCCCCGAAGCGTTTGAGTACCGCGAGGAACGAGGGGGCGCCGGCCGACGCCAGGCGCGCCACGATCCGGCGCAGCGTCGGCTCCTCTCCGAACGGCACCACGAACTGGTACTGCACCAGCCCGTGCGGGCCATACATCCGGTTCCAGTCGCGAACGGCGTCGAGGGGGTGGAAGAACGAGCTCAATTCGTGGATCTGGCCGCGTGCGCGCTTGGGGGCGCGTGCGTAGTAGGCGGTGTTGAATGCCCGGACGCTCCAGGTGTTCAGCAGCCGTGGCGGTACCCGGAGCGGAGCGCCGGCCACTGTTCTGGGCGTGTAGCGCAAAGGAGCGCGCCGTCGACGGGGCGGGAGATCAGTCACCTGGGCGTGGTGTGCCCGGGTGAGCACGCCGCGTCCCATGGCTCTTCCGCGGGCCAGCAGGTCGATCCAGCAGACGGTGTAGTGGTAGTGGTCGTCGGTCTCGCTCATGACTGCGAGGGTCGAGTCGAGATCGGGGGTGCGATCTGTGTCCACCCGGACGCCGGCCGTCTCGACGGGGATGATCCCGAATGTCGCCTCTGTGATGACTCCGGTCATCCCCATGCCGCCGACCGTCGCCCAGAACAGGTCCGGGTCGCGGTCCGGGCCGATCCGGCGCTCTGCTCCATCGGGCGTGACCAGTGTCAGCGACCGCACGTGCGCACCGAAGGAAGAGTCGACATGGTGGTTTTTTCCGTGGATGTCGGCACTGATCGCACCGCCGACGGTGACGTGCCGGGTGCCCGGCGTCACCGGAACGAAGTAGCCGTGCTCCACGAGGTGTTCCATGAGGTCGGCCAGGCTCGTCCCGGAGGAGGCGGTGACCGTCGACGATTCCGGATCGATCCGATAGCCCGGAGCCAGGTCCGCGCAGTCGACCACCAGTCCTCCGGCGCACTGGGCGGCGTCTCCGTAGGAGCGGCCCAGACCTCGGGCGATCGCCCCCCGCCGCCGCGTTCCTTCGCGGCGGCCGGCCTCGCGCAGTAGGAGCGCGACCTCCTCGGTCGTGCGCGGGCGCGCGACCGTCGCGGCCGTGGGCGCGGTACGCCCCCAGCCGGTGAGCAGCCGTCGTTGTCGGCGCACGTGCCCCCCTTTCCCTGGTCGGCGGTGCTGAGCGGCGCGTCGGCCTACCGCCTCGGCGTCTGGCGCACGTCGTCTCGGCGGCTTCTCAACCTGCGTAGATTCCGAGTCCGATCAAGGCGATCAACGCGGCAAGGCACAGTTGCAGCGGCCGGTCGCGCAGTGCGATCTCCTCGGGCTCCTCGCCGACACCGCGGTCCACCAGCAGGTGGTAGCGGAGGACGACGATGATGAAAGGAACGATACTGGCGGCCTGGAACACCGAGGACTCTCCGGCGGGGCGGCTTTCCAATGCCCACAGGCAGTAGGTGACGATCATCGCCGCGGAGGCCATGGTCCGCACCTGGGTGAGGTAACTGAGCGTGTACCCGGCCAGTGTTGCGCGGGCGCCTCCGTTTCCGGGGCTGCGAAGCTCGGCCTCGCGCTTGCCGGTGACGACCAGCAGTGCCCCCAGGGAGACCACGATCAAGAACCAACTGGTGATGGGGACACCGATGGCGATGCCGCCGGCGAGTGCCCTCAGCACGTGGCAGCCTGCCACGGCCACGATGTCCCCGATGATCACGTTTTTCAGCCACAGCGTGTAGGAGCCGGTGAGCAGCAGGTACCCCGAGAGGACGGCCAGCAGGGGCCAGTTGCCGGTGGGGACCACGGCGAGCGGTGCGGCCAGGACGAACGCGGTGCCCGTGGCGGCGGCCAGGCCTACTGGAACCGTTCCCGCGGCGATCGGGCGGTGCCGTTTGCGGTCGTGGAGCCGGTCGCGGTCGACATCGCGGACGTCGTTGAGCAGGTAGGTGCCGCTGGCGGCGACGCAGAAGAGCGCGAACAGCGCGACAGAGCGGCCGAGGACCCCCGGATCGAGGAGCAGCCCGGCGGTGCCGGGGGCAGCGAAGACCAGGAGGTTCTTCAGCCACTGCTTGGGGCGGCAGGCCCGCAGTAGCCCCGCTGCACGCGTCCCGCGACGTTGCGGCGCCTCCGGCTCTTCCGGAGGCGCCGCAACGGTCGAAGCGAGCGGAACGGGGTCACCCATGCAGGATTATCCGTTCCTCAGTACTGTTCGCGCGTTGACGAGCGGGTGCTGACCATCAGGAGCGCCCCGAGGACGAGGAGCCCGCCCCCGATGACGACCAGCACGATCGGCAGCGTGGTGCGCAGCAGCGGCAGCGTCGTCATGCCCTGCTCGGCACCCTCGATACTTTTCTGGATCGTCTCATCGTCGAACCGCAGGTCGCCGTCGAACAGCACCAGTTTCTCCTCACCATCGACGTAGGCGCCGCGGTACTGCTCCTCTTTCAGGTCGATGGGGGAGCCGGTGGTCGGTTCGATCCAGTAGGTGCGGGTGAGGCTGAACATCTCGTCGGCAGTGACGTCGCCCTTGCCCTCCATGTCCAGCAGCGACTTCGGAAGGGTCCGCTCACCGGTCTTGGTCAGCTCGATCTCCTGAACGAACTTGTAGGCCTCGACGCCCTGGACCGTTTCCGTCCCCTCGTAGGTGATGGGGTAGGCCTCCTTGGTGGTGGTGTCGAAGAACTCGTAGTCCCGCTGTTCGGTCATGAACGGGAACTTGAACACCTGTCCGCTGTGCTTTTTCGACTCGTCGTTGACGGAGGCGTCGCAGCAGTCCACCGCCTCTCCGGTGACCCTGTCGTGGCCGGCGCGGCGGGTGGTCGACAGGATCGCGAAATCGCGTTCGACGTCCTGGACCCAGGTGAACTGGTCCCAGACCACCGTGTCATCGTCGCTGGCGGCCACATCCGCGCGGAGTGTCGAATACGCTTCGACCGTCGCGCCCTCGATCAGTTCTCTTTCTTCGGCGCTGAAGTAGGTGACGTTCTCCCCACGGTTCACCTTCTGCGCGTAATAGTCCATGGGGGTTTTCATCAGGGCGCTGGCCATCCAGAATCGCAGCATGGGCGCCAGCACCAGACTGAAGACCCCCAGCGCGATGCAGACAACTGCAATGGTACGGCGCATTAGCCCTCCAGGGCGGAACGATCTGGATCTGGAACTTGCTTCATTTTGAGGTAGAGTACTGCCCAGTAGCGGGCGGCGCCACCAGGCGTGTCTGAATTTTTATAACGGGTTCTAGTCTGACACAGATCCGATATGTTGCGCCTGATCAGGCGCCCCGTTTCCGCCCGGGGCCTCCTGTCGGTCGGCGTAACTCTTAGCACCCGCCCCCTCTTCGACCTGAGGGATGTTCCGCCGAAGGGGACCTGTGACCGCACCACTTGCCGACCAGCACGCACAACGCGATCCCCGGTTCCTGCCGCAGGTCCGCGGGCATCTGGAAGCACTCGACGGCATCCGCGCCATCGCAGCGCTGATGGTGCTGGTGTTCCACGTGGCGGTCGAGACCGGGATCGCGTTGGCTCCCGGCGCCCTCGGCGCCGTGCTGTCCAGGGGCGAACTCGGGGTTCCCCTGTTCTTCGCCCTGTCCGGCCTGCTGCTGTACCGGCCCTGGGCGCGGGCGGCCCTGGACGGCACTGCGGGTCCCGAGGCACTGCCCTACCTGTGGCGGCGCGGACTGCGCGTACTCCCGGCCTACTGGATCGTGGCGGTAGTGGCACTGCTGCTGTGGTCGCGAGAACACCTGGGTTCGGTGCGCGCGTGGGTCGAAGTGCTCACCCTGACGTTCACCTACAACCACGACCCGTGGTGGGTCGGAACCGGCCCCTACGGGCTGGGCCAGATGTGGAGTCTGTGCGTCGAGGCCGCCTTCTACGTACTCCTCCCCCTGTTCGCCCTCGTGCTCGCGCGTCTCGCCGCCCGCGGCGGCAACGACGTGAACGCGCGTGCCCGGCGGCTGCTCTTCGGTCTGGGCGTGCTGGCCGCTCTGGGCGCGCTGGCGCTCATCCCGCAGTTCTATCCGGAGCCGCGCACCTACATGCACACCTGGCTGCCCCGCACCCTGGGCATGTTCGCCGTCGGGATGGCACTGGCCGTGGTGTCGGAATGGGCGTGGCGCGAGCCTGGAGCCGACGGCCCCGTACGGCGCTTCTGCCGCACTCTGCCCCGCGCCGCGACGCTATGCTGGTCGCTCGCCGCGGTCATCTACCTGTTGGCGTCCACCCCCGCCGCGGGGCCCCGGTTCGTCGGCGTGGACGGCTTGTGGATCTCCCTGTTCAACTCGCTGACCTCAATGGGGTTCGCCTTCTTCGTTGTCGCCCCGGTCGCCCTGATGCCGCGCCGGTCCGCGGGGAAACCACCGCACCGCTGGCGGAACGGGGCGTGGCTGGGGACTCTTCTGGGCCACCGGGTGAGCCGGTTCTTGGGCCGGATCTCCTATGGGATCTTCCTCTGGCAATTCGTCGTCCTCTACCTGTGGCGCGACTTCACCGAGCAGGAGATCTTCACCGGCTCGTTCTGGCTCGACTTCGTCCCCGTCACGGCCGGGACCATCCTGCTGGCCGCCGCCACCCACCGATGGGTGGAGGAGCCGAGCCGCCGCTGGTACAACGCGGTCAGACCGCGGCAGGAAAGACGGGAGCGGCGGCGCGCCCAGCGGGCGGTCCGCGGCTGAGCCGGGCCGAAGCAGTCAGTCCTCCGCGTCCCCGTCCGCGGAAGCCCCGCCACCGTCCTCATCGGACTTGCCGTCCCCGTCTTCCTGATCGGCCCAGGGGTCGCCCTGTGTCACCGGCTCCAGTTCGCCGAAGGTCACCCACTGCATGCACAGCTCCTCCTCATTGGTGTGCAGCAGCAGCTGGTCCCCCGCGCCTGCGAGCGGGACATACCAGGCCCCTCCGTCGGGGGCGGCCGGCAGTTCGGTGGTCACCCACGTGTCCCCCACCACGGCGCTCACCTCGGTCGCGGTCTCGGAGGTGTAGACGATGCCCAGCACGAGCGTGGCGCCGCCCAGGGATTCCACCTCCCACATCGCCTGGCCGCCGAAGGTGAGAATGCACTCCTCGTCCTCGGGCGGGCCGAAGAAGGCGCTGCCCTCCGCGGGTTCGGCTCCGACGAGATGACCCGCGTCGTTGAACACCATCGCGGAGTTCGCCGGCTCCGGGTTCCTGATGCGCTCTGCCACACCTTCGTCCGCGAGCGGACTGAGCACGAGCGAACTGAGGCGGCGCGGGCCGTTCCACGGCAGCACGATGTCCTCGGGCACCGGGCGCGGGTAGATGCCCGCCTCCGCCGGAATCACTTCCATCGAGCCGCGGACGGTATCGAGGTACCAGCGCACGCGGTCGCCGCTGAGAGTGTCGGCGAAGGTGTAGGTGGAGTAGCCGGCGGCCAACACGAAGACCGCGGTCGCGGCGGCGGTGACATCGCGCACCCGCTTCACCGGCAGCCTCCGCCGATAGACGCCGGTCTCCTCATCGCGCGCGGGCAGGAACGCCAGTGCCAGGCAGAGCGCGAAGACCAGCGCGGCGTCGGCGACGTAGCGCGGGTCATAGCCCACCAAGCCCTCGTATCGGCCGCGGGCGATGAGAGTGGGCAGAACATCCACGACGATCAGGTAGCCGGCGAGGATCGCCCAGGCCCGCCACGCCCTGCGCCGCGTCAGCAGGCTTACCAGGACGAGCACGCCCAACACCGACCATGCGGCGATCACCATGGCCGTGGCCGGGTTCAGCAGTCCGCCCGCGGGCGTCACCGGGGCCCATTCGAGGGGGCCGCCGACCGCCCCGGCGGGGAAGGCCTCGCCGAGCAGCCGGAGGGCCATGGTCAGCGCGTTCTTCCCATCGGGCATTCCCGCGCCCTCGCCCTCGGCGGTGTCCTGCTTGGAGAGGTAGACCAGGCCGTGCCCGATGGACAGCAGCGCCATCCCGATCCAGAACGGCAGGTCCCGGTCCAGCGCCGTCCGGATAACGCGCGGGAATCGGCCCGGGGTCAAAAACGCGGCGGAGAACACGAACAGCAACGGGGGCAGGAACATCGCCTTGACGGAGAAGGCCATGCCGAGCACGACCGCGCCCGCCGCCAGCCACCCGTACCGGCCCTCGCCGGTGCGCAGGTAGCGCACCGTCCACAGGAGCGCCAGCGCGATGGCCAACTGGAACGGGACCGCGTTGAGGGCGGCCGACCACCAGGCGAGGACCGGCATGGTCAACGGGGCGAAGGCATAGACGGCAAGGGGGGCGATGATGGCCCAGCGGCGCCCGAAAAGCTCCCACAGCAGGCAGAACACCGCCACGGCGGCGCCGGCCTGGAACGCCAGCATGACACCGGCGGTCAGCCCCCAGTTGTACGGCGCAATGGCGGTCTGGATATAGGTCAGCAGCATCGCGCCGGGCATGAAGTGGCCCTTGTGCAGGTCGGTCAGGTATTCCACGCTGAGAGTGGAGGCAGCGGCGTTGCCGACGAAGAGGAAGTCGTCCTCGATGAAGTACGCGGAGCGCAGTACGTGGATCTTGAGGGCGAGCGATGCGATGACCAGTGCCGAGCCGAGCAGGAGCACCGGGTCGCGCATCCCCCGGTTCAGCACGTGGGAGAGTGCGCCTGTTCGGAGGCGCCCATCCCGGCCGGGAGCAGACTCGGAGGTTTCGCCATGCTCCTTTGGCTGTCCGACCGCCGATGTCGAGTCGTTGGAATCGGGCATGCCGCTCACTTTCCCACCCCGGCTCCGGGCCGGTTGACGCCACCGCATAGAAAGGTGCCAGAATATAACATGTTCTACATGGACCTGCGGTTGTCACCGCAGGTCCATACCATTGGCTGATTCAAGACAAGAACTCGGTCCCCCGGGTTCTCCGGTACCGCCAGGGAGTGGGAACTTGGGCCTCGACGAGGTGCGGGACGACTGGACACGGCTCGGCTCTGCCGAGCCGCTCTGGGCCGTGTGCGTCGATCCGGACAAGCGCGGCGGCGGCTGGGACGACAACGAGTTCCTGGCGTCGGGCGCCGCGGAGATCGACGGGGCGCTGCGCCGCCTGACCGAACTCGGCATCCGCCCCGAGGGCGGGCGGGCACTGGACTTCGGCTGCGGGGCGGGACGGCTGTCCAACGCGCTCGCCGCGCACTTCGAGACGGTCGTCGGGGTGGACATCTCCGCGCCCATGCTTGCGGAGGCCCGGCGGTTGGACCGCAGCGGGGGCCGGATCGATTTCCGGCTCAACGACGCCCCCGACCTTGCCGCCTTCGACGACGGCTCCTTCGACCTCGTCTACACCGATCTGGTGCTGCAGCACCTGCCGCCCGCTCTGGCAGCCGGTTACCTGCGCGAGTTCACCCGCGTCGTGCGGCCAGGGGGCGCCATGGTGATCGGCGTTCCCGAACGTGAGAAACCCACCTTCAAAGGCCTGGTCTTCCGCTACGCCCCGTGGCCGCTGATCCGCATCGCCCAGCGCGTGGTCCTGCGCTATCCGGCTCCGATGCGGATGCACGTGTGGCCGACCCGGCAGCTGTCCGCGGTGCTGGCGGCCGGAGGCGCCCGAATCGCGGCCTCCGACGACTACTGGGGCGGCGACCACTGGCGGCACCTGCGGCACTACGTCGAGGTCCGCGGGGAGTCCCGATGAGCACAGCGAACCCGCCGTTCCGCGCCACGCTGGGCCGGTCCGTCGCGCTGTTCTCCGCCTTCCGCGCGGAGCAGACCGACCCCGACCGCTTCTACGGCACGCTGGCCCGCGACACCGTCGCCCAGCTCCGCTCCTACACTCCGCTGGACGGCAAGGTCGTCGTGGACGTCGGCGGCGGGCCCGGCTACTTCGCCGACGCCCTGCGCGCGGCCGGCGCCCGCTGCGTCTGCGTGGACGCCGACACCGGTGAACTGCGTCTGCGCGGCGGCGAGCTGCCCGACACCGCCGTCCTCGGCAGTGCCCTGGACATGCCGATGCGCTCGGATTCGGTGGACATCTGCTTCTCGTCGAATGTGCTGGAGCATGTCCCGGACCCGCCGCGCATGGCCGAGGAGATGGTCCGGGTGACCCGCCCCGGCGGGCTCGTCTACCTGTCCTACACCCTGTGGCTGTCCCCGTGGGGCGGCCACGAGACCTCGCCGTGGCACTACCTGGGCGGCGCCTACGCCGCCCGCCGATTCGTCCGCAAGAACGGCCGGCGCCCCAAGAACGACTTCGGCCGCACGATGTTCGCCGTCTCGGCCGCACAGATGCTGGCCTGGACCCGCGGCCGGGACGACATCGATGTGGTCGACATCCTGCCCCGCTACCTTCCGGTATGGCTGAAACCCATCGTGCGCGTTCCCGGTCTGCGCGAGATCATCACCTGGAACCTCCTGCTGGTACTGCGCAAACGCTGAGGAGGGCGGGGTCCCGTGCGCAAGCAACGGGCTCACCATGGGACTGCGGCAATGGGGGCACCGCTCGCTACGCCCCATTGCCGCCGGCCCAAGAAGGGCTGGAGCGATCCGGATCCTGCGCCTCCTCTGCCCCGGGTCGCCCCTCGCGCCCGCGCGGCCACGTGAGCGCCGAGACCGGGACCAGCAGCACGCCCAGCACACCCAGACCCGCCGGAAGCCAGGTGCGCACGGCCGCAATCAGCAGCCGGGCGGCGCGCGCGTCCTCGGCGTAGGCGGCGACCAGCGTGTCAGGCATGGTGAAGTCGGCGTCCAACAGCACCCGGTCCCCTGTTCCCGTATCGGCCTTCAGGGTTTCGCGGCGCTCCTCCGCAGCGTTCACCAGGCGGCCGCTCACCGGTTCGATCCAGTACGTGCGCCGCAACTCCAGCCAGCGGGTCGCCGTGACCGTCCCGGAGCGGTCCAAACCGAGCACCCCCGCCGGAACGGGCCGTTTGGAGCCGGGGATCTGCGTGGCGTCGATGGTCTGCACGTAGCGGCGGACCTCCACACCGGCGATCTCGTCGTGGCCGTCGAAGACCATGCTCGGCGCGGCACGGATATCGGCGTCGTAGAACGGGTACTCCTCGCCGTACGCTCCGGCCGGCCACCACAGCACCAGCCCGGCCTGCCGAACGGCACGGTCGCCGTCAACGTGCTCCCCGCAGCAGTTCACCGCCATTTTGGTGGAGCGGTGAACGACGACCCGGCGGTCCATGTGTCCGATCATCGATGTGCCGCTCGCGGTGTCGACCGACACCTCCCACGTGACCCAGTCGGGATTGCCCGGACTGGGGGATCCGTGCACCTGGGTGCTCTGCGTGACCTCGCTGTCCTCGACCGTTTTCCAGGTGCTGGTGTCCAGATGGGACGCGGTCTCATCCACCAGCCGCACCTGCATCGACATGTTCGCCGGGAGCACCGCGAACTGGTCGGCCGCATAGAAGCGGAGCAGGAGCGCGAAGGTGATGAGGAACGCCCCGAGTCCGAGTGCCAGGGGCCCCGAATTGCGGCGCAGCAGGCTGGCGCCGCGTCGCGGTACCGGGTCATCGCCCACCGCTTCACCGTCCTTCGCCAAGACCCGTTCCGCAAAGGCGGACATCCCCCTCTGCGGGTCCGCGTCCTTTTTCGGCGCGGCCATCAGGCGTTCACTTCCTCGGCCATCCCACGCCCATCGCTCTCGTCGGCCGGTTCCTCCTCGGGCGGGGTGCGCCGCGCGTCGGCCGATGGGGTGCCGCGGTCGGCGGTCTCCCGCCGGATGGGGGCGGAGAGTTCGCCGAGCGACACCACGAGCCGGGCCAGCGCCGGCAGGCACAGCAGCTGGGCGACTCCGCCACGCAACGGATCGCTGAGCAGATCGCTGATGTCGTGGAACGGAAAGTACAGCGCCAGGTAGGTGCCCACGGCCGCGGACAGTCCCGCGCAACCGAGCGCCACGGTGACGGTCCACGGGCCCGCGAGCCAGCGAAGGAGGCGCCCGCCCAGCGCAGGGCGCTCGGGTTTGGCGTGCCGCAGTGCCGCGGACGGGGACCGGCCCAGCCACCACACGAACAGCAGCGCCGCGCCGATGACCGCGGCGCCCGCGGCGCCCGCCACCCACAGCCCGTAGAGCAGCCCGAGCGGGACGAGCAGGCCGCGGCTGATCCGACCGGGGGCGGCCGCGGCCGGTGGCGTCGATGCGCGCACCGGCTCCGTGCCCTCGGTCGCCCGGACCGCGCGGCGCCTGCTCATCGGTGCGCGCATCGCCAGCACCCCGGCCAGCAGGGCCAGCACGGCGCCCGCGCCGAGGGCCGCATGGTAGACGCGGTCGGGAGCGTAGGTCAGAGTCACGGTTCCGGCGGTTCCGGCAGGCAGCTTCCATGCCTGCTTCCAGCCGTCCAGGCGCACCGGTTCCAGCGTGCCGTCCCCGACCGCTGCTTCCCATCCCTCATTGAAGTTCTCGTTGACGACGAGGTAGCTGTCTTCGTCGACGGCCACGTCGAACCGGCGCTCGCTGTCGCCCCACGAGGCGACCGAGGCCACGCCGGCCATGTCGACGTCACCGCGCTCGTCGGCCTGTGCGTCCTCGATGACGGCCGAGCGCACCTGGAACTGGTTACCGGGCTCCACGATGACGCGGTTCTTCCCATCGGTGATCCCGATGTCGGAACAGGACTCATAACGCAGCGGCTTCCCGCCGAGCTTGTCCTCCAGGCTGCCCGAGGCGATGCGGGTCTCCACTCGTTCTCCGTTGATCCGCAGCACAGGACCGAGCCCGCACCCGGTCGCGGCCTCGCCGCCCTCGATCGGCTCCAGCGGCTCCACATCGGGCAGGGAGATCCGCTGGATCTCCAGCGGCTGACCTTCGGGCCGGTCGAAGGTGATGGTCAGTTCATCGGCCGTGACCGGGGAGAAGTCCACCCAGCCGCTTCCGTCGAGCCATCCCTCACGGACGGTGGACCCGGTTTCCACGGTGACCTTGATGGGGCGCGCGATGCTGTCGGTACGCGGGAACTCCACCTTTATCCCATTGATCTCGACCTTGGTTTCGAGATCGACTTCCAGCCAGGGCTCATCCTCGTGCGGGGCGGGGTACCAGACGGTGCTGTCGTCCGCGTCGAACGCGTTGCGCCCCATCGCCGCCGGGTGCTGTACCGATGTGGAGGATGAGGTGACCTTGGGATATCCTCCGGCCCGATTGGCCGCGTTCTCCACATCCGCGGGATCGGTGACCACGACTTCGCCGCTGATGCGGTACTCGCCCGAACCCGTGTCGGCCATCTCGAAGGTGCGGTCGAGGACGTGGGCGTTCTCCCCCTGTACGGCGAGGTCGGGGTTGCACACCCACACGCGGGACCCCTCCATGCAGCCCGGGACTGTGCCGGTGGACCCGGTGAACAGAACGGTGCCGGCACCGGGCACACCCGGGACGTCGAGCGTGCGGGTCGCCTCCACACCGGGAAGGGCGATGTCGGTGATGCCTACGCGGGTGCCGAACCGGTAGTCCGGTTCCCAGGCGAGGCCGTCCACCCGAATCCGCAAGGTGGTGGTCTCTCCCGCGGGCGCGGTGAACTCCTGGGGCTCTCCGGTGGCCGCCACGGGCGCGCTGACCTGGTCGTCATCGGTGATGAGACTGATCTCTGCAGGGGGCGGCTCGCCCGCGATCTGCTCGAAGGCGATGGTGAGGTCGCCGACCTCGCGGGGCTCGTCGAACTCGATCTCCAACCACTGCCCGATGGCGCCGGTGAATCCGCTGGATCGCCAGGAGGTGCCGAGGGCGCCGTCGAGCGCGGAGAACGGCATCCGGCCCGGGTCACGGGTGCCTGGGTTGGCGTTCGCCCCGGCTTCGGAGGAGGAGGCGGTGACCGACGCGATGCCGTGGTTGACGGCCGCCGCGGTGTAGTCCTCCCATGCCGGGTCCATGATGTCGGGAGCGGGCGCGTCGCGCTCCAGTTCCTCGTCCGCGGTCAGCGTGTTGCTGATGTTGCGCCGCACGTCGGAGTAGACGACCTCGCGGCGGCGGGAGGTGTCGGTGACGATCGTGTCCTTTGGCGCGATGTCCTCGGCGCCGGGGTCGTCACCGATGAGGACCGGTCGGTCATCGGTGAGCATCCCTTGTTCGGCCAGGCTGAGCAGGGCTTCGGGGCCGCCCGTCACCCGCACTGCCGTATCGGCGGGGACGGTTCCCACCGTGGGCGCGGCCCCTTCGACCTTGTAGATGTCGAGTGCCTTGTAGGGCTGGTCGTACCAGTCGGCGGCCTGCTGGACGTCCCGCGAACCCACTGCCGGCCCGAACGACACCTGGCGGACGATGCCGGGTGAGTCCTCCAGCGCCTGGTGTACGCGTGCGGGCCAGCCTCCGTTGTTTCCGCTGCGTTGCAGGTCGTTGCGGACGATGAGGTGGGTGACGCCCATGCGGGCCAGTGTCGCAGTCAGCCCCGCGGAACCCCGCCCGGAGGAGATTCGCTGGTCGATCTCCTGGGTCAGCCGGGAGACCCCCGCCGACCCCCAGGGGATGATCTGGTGGTTGGTCCACGCGCTGTCCATGAGCGGCTGCATGGGCTCGTCCATGGGACGGCCCCATTCGTACTCGCCGCGCGCGGAGCCCGGAACGGCCATGGTCATTCCGCTGCTCGCGTTGGCGTCGAGCCACTGCGTCGCCTCGTACCAGTAGCCGGGGATCTTCTCGAAGCCACCGCGCGTGGCGACCCCCACGGTCGCGATCGGGGTGAGGGTGGCGAAGAAGGCGACGGCGCACGTAGCGGCCGCCGCCTTGCGGACCAGAGGCGGGGTCAGGCCGAGCGCGCGCAGCAGGCCGAAGCGGCGGTCGGCCGCGTCCCGGCCGAGGACAACGGGAAGCTGGGCCAGCCCCAACACGATGGGCAACCGGATGAGGGCGTCGAACTTGTGGATGTTGCGGAACGGGCTGAGCACTCCGTCGAACATCGCCTGCATGTACGGCGCCATCGGGCCGGTGACGTCGCCGGTGTAGCCGGCCACGACGATCGCGGTTCCGGTGAGGAGGCACACCGCCAGGAAGAGCCGCTCGGGCATGCGGCGGTTGATCAGCCCGGCCAGCCCCAGACCGGCCACCAGGGCGGTGGCCGCGACCAGCCACGGCTCGGTGGAGAGTTCGGCCCCGGCCGGCAGCGGCGGCCGGCCCTGGCCGGGCACGAACCCCATCCAGTTGGAGGTGCCGCGCAGCGCGTTGATGAGGGAGGTGACGCCCGTCGTCGTTGCCGCGTCCTCGGTGAACGGCATGAACGAGAACACGTAGCTGCCCATGAGCAGCAGCGGGGCCAACCACCAGAACGACACCAGGAACAGCGCGGTCAGCCACCACACCAGCAACCGCCGCTTGCGCGGACCCCTGGCTCTGGTGAGCAGGTACAGCAGCGGCACGACCAGGACCGCCAGTTCCGAAGCGGCATTGGTGCCGCCGCAGAGCAGGAAGGCCAGCCCTGATAGCATCGCCATCCGCCGCGGGCTGCTCCCCTGCCGGGTGCCGTACACCAGCGGCAGCATGATCCACGGCAGCAGCATCATCGGCTGCAGTTCCGCGGAGTTGTAGGAGATCAGTGTCAGCACGCGCGGTGCGAGGGCATAGGCCACACCGGCGACGATGCGGGTGTGCAGGGTGCCGATCCCCAGTGCTCCCGCCAGTTTGACCGTGCCGAGGAAGGCGGCGCACAGCAGCACGGCCAGCCACAGCCGCTGCACCATCCACTCGGGCATGTCCAGCGCGATGAAGACCGCGTGGAACGGCCCGTTGGGGAAGAAGTAGCCGTATGCCTGGTTCTGCAGTTGCCCGAAGTAGGAGGGGTCCCACAGGTGGAGCGCCCGTTCCAGGAACCCGAAAGGGTTGATCGTCAGGTCGATCTTGGTGTCACCGACGATCATCGGCGGGTCGAGGCTGAGCGCGACACCGGAGAGCAGCAGGCATACCGCCAGCAGTTTGAGTCGGCGCAGCAGAGTAGGGTCGGTATCGTCGGTACTGTCCGTGTCAGCGGCGCCGGCGGCGGCCTTGGAGGGCTCTGGCCGTTCTTCCGTCTGCGTCGAGCCGCCCGACTCGTCTTCTGCTTCAGCAGCGTCACCGGGCCGCTCGGGCCGGGCCGCCGGCGCGCGGCCGTTCGACGCTTCGGGCTCCGCCCGCTCGAACGCGTCGCCCTCCGGCTCCGGATCGGGCAGCGTCACGTGCCCGCCTCTGCGGCGGTAGTGCCTTTGCCGTCGGCGCCGTTCTCGCTTGCGTCCGCGAGTTCGGAGGCGATCAACCTCGTCATGGCGACTCCACTGCGCTCCCAGGTGAAGCGGGCCGCCCACTCACGGCAGGCCCGGCGGATCTCCGCGGCGCGCACGGGATCGCTGAGCTCGGTCAGCGCAGCATCGACGACGTCGGTGAGGTCCTGCCCCTCGCGTACCAACCATCCGGTCTCGCCATCGCGCACGGAATCACGGAGACCGTCGACATCATAGGCCACCGTGGGCACGCCGAGCCCCGCCGCTTCGATCACGGTGAGCCCCCAGCCCTCGAACTCCGAGGCGGTGACATGCAGGACGGAACCGGAGAGCACGGCGTTCTTCTGCTCTTCGGTGAGGAATCCGTGCAGCCGCACCCGGTCCTCCAGGCTGTGGCGGTGGACCTGCTCGGTCAGCGTCTCCATCTCCGGGCCGCGGCCGATGATGTGCACGCGCAGCCCCGGCCGGGACTCGCGAAGCCCCACGGCGATGTCCACCACCCGCGAGACCCGTTTCTGCACGACGAGCCGCCCCAGGCTGACGATGGCCGGGGCACCCATCTCCGCCTCGCTGACGGCGTGGTCGGGCGCGACCGGCTGCAGCGGTGGGCTGCCGTTGTGGATGACGGTGATGGGGGCGCGCCACCGCAGCTTCTCGCGCATGGCGCGGCGGGAGGACTCCGAAACCGTGACGGTCGGGCAGGAGCGGTAGACGCGGCTGGCGACGCTGCTCTCGATGAACCTGCCCAGCCAGGCCAGCGGACGGCTGAAGTAGGCGTTGAACTGCAGGTCGTGGACGTGGTGAACGACGCTGATCACCCGGGTGCGGCGGGGGAGGACCAGCCGCGAGAAGAAGGGGATGCCGTTCATGCAGTCCAGCGCCACGTGGAATTCACGGCGCCGGAACAGCAACCAGAGCATGACCAGGGGGTAGACCGTGAACTTGCCGCCCATGCGGCGGATGACGATACCGTCTCGCGTCTCGACCCGGGCCTGGCCGCGTTCACGGCTGGTCACGAAGGTGACGTCGGCGCCGCGGCCGGCCAGGTGCCGGCTCATCCGCCAGGCGTACTCCTCGGCGCCGCCCGCGACGGCCTGCCAGGGGTCGCGCCAGTTGAGCATGGCCACACGGACGCCGTCGACGCGGGGCTCGGGCCGCGTGCTCTGCTGTTCTTCTGGCGTGCCCGGTCTCTTTGGCGCGGCCTGTCTCTTTGGCGCCTCCGTGTCGTCGGGCATCGGAGGGAGCACGGTCACCGGCTCGGAGGCCATTGTCACCGGCGGCCCGTACGACGGGTCATGGAAGAGGGGTGTCTGCTGGAAAACCACTGCTCTCCTGTTCCGCCCGCTCACCCCGACGAGCTTTTCACCGATCGTGGCGGCATAGCCACCCGAAGTAGGGGATTTGTGGCCGGAGGGGATCGGAGCACGACGATTGTGGGCACGCGGCGCTGGAGGGCACCGTGAGGCCGTGGACCAGCGAGACCCCTGCCGACCGCGATGGCGGCCGGGCCATGCGGGGCCACAGGCCGCGCAGGCCGCTTGAGAAGGGGGTGTCCGCCTAGGAGGCGCGGGTGCGCTCGTGCGCCGCGTGCGCCGCACGAGCGCACCTGGCAGGCTCTAGCGGTCGCCGTAGTTGTAAAGGGACTCGTTCACCGGCTCTGCCGTCGACGATGCGTTCGTGGCGACGGTCGTGCCGATGAAGGCCAGACCTCCTGCCAGCGCCGCACCGATGGCGCAGGCGGCGATAACTCTCAACACGTGGGGCTCTCCTTCCGCGATACCGTCCCGGTGTTCCGGTCCGGACGCATGGAAACGAGACTAGAACCTGATACAGACAAGGACCAGATGATGGCCCCAACTGTAGCTAACCAGCCAGTAACTTCCAAGACCGAGAGTTCGTCTTTTACGGCGCCAACCTGCTCATCATGCAGTTCGAGAAGAATAAGGCGGGGGCCGCGGTGCACCACCTCAGCCTCCCGGAAACCATCCGAGAACTTGTTCTCTCTAAGGAGACCGGCGGAGAGGGGGTCCACGGCCGCGGCGGTGTCCGGGCCGCGCAGGGCCTCGCGTTCGATGAGGACGTAGCGGATCCCGAGCGTCCCCAGGCTCTCCAGGTAGCCGGAAACCCCCACCCCGGCGGCGTGCAACCGGTCCACGCGCCGGGCCAGCTGATCTTCGCCCTCGATGACGCGGACCGCGCCGCCCTCTTCGACCCGAAGGTCATCGTTCCACACCACGCGCCGATCGAACAGCTTCGTCGCGGGATCGAGTACCACGGCAGTGGATCCGTCGCCGGACCAGTCAAGCCCGCGGTAGGCGCTCCACGGCAGGACCAGCACCGCACCAGGGCGCTCGTCCGCGGAGACGATGCGCTGGACGGCCGTCCACTCCCCCGGGTACGCGATCGGCGCAAGCCGTCCGGCCGCCCCCCACACCAGCCCGGGAAGCAGCACGAACGGGGCCACCAGCAGCATGGCCGCCGCCACCGCCCCGGCCACGCGCGCGGCCCCGGCCCCGCGGCCCGCCCCCGGCCGGCCTCCTCCCGCAGAACCCGCCGCAGATGTCCACAGGGCGCCGAAGACGCGTAGCGACCCGGCCTCGCGGTCGGCTTCACTGGAAGAAAGGGGCTCCCCCGGATCCCCGTCCCCACCATGCCCGGTGCCGCTTCCCGCCGCGCCCCGCAGCCACATCGCCGCACCGCCGAACCCGACCGCCTGCAGCAGGGCCAGCGGAGCCACGTACAGCTGCCCGTCGCGCAGCGGGCCGAACCCGGGCCAGGCTCCGATCAGCGCGCGCAGCAGTTCCCGCCCCGGCTCGGCCACCCCCAGCAGCGCGATCGCGAACCCGGCCGCCGCCGCTGCGGTCAGCCCTCGCCCGAACAACGGTCGGCAGCGCCGCAGCAGCCACACCCACCCGGCCAGCGCGGCCACCGACAGCACCAGCCGGCACGCGGCGAAGAACGGGTGCCCGTACCACTCGGGCACGGCCTGGGCGTTCCATATCCCCCCGAGAACCACCAACGAGCCGACGGTGCCGAACGGCGTGTCCGCCCGCGCCGCGAACAGGTCCACCGCCGCCGGGTCGGTCCGCGCCCCGCTGCCCAGAGCAGGCACCAGCCACGGCAGGCTCACCACGGCCAGCGCGGCCACGGCGAGTACCGCCGACCGGACCGCCCCCGGCACCCGCTGCCCGATCGGCATCCGGCGGTCCTGGTCCGCCGCACCGCGCCGCCCCCACAGCCCCGCCGGGAGGGCCACCAGCGCCGACAGCACCACCGAGGAGAACCCGCCGACCGCCGCGGGCAGCAGCGCGACCACCAGCCGCGCCAGATCGCGCGCCCGCGCGAGCCGGACGGCGGCGCTCAGCACCCACGGCAGGCCCGCATAGCCGAGCAGCACCGCCCACTGCCCAAGGAGCAGCCGCTCCGCGATGAAGGGGTTCCACACGTAGAACACGGCCGCGGCCAGCCGCGGGACCAGGTACGGGCCGGGGACGAGACGGGCCGCCCCGGCCGCACCCAACACGAAAACCGCGAGCAGCAGCACGGTCTGCACGGCATCCGCCGGGAGCAGCTGTGCCAGTGCCCCTACCACCGCGTCGCTGGGCACCGCCCGCGGAAACCCGCCGCCCCCGCCGAGCGTCGTCGCCGACAGCGGCGGGTCGGGAACGAACACCATGTCGTAGCGCAGCACGAACCCCGGCCCGAGCCCCGGCCCCAGCGCCAGCACCCCGGCCCCCGCCCCGACCGCCCACGGCGCCAAGCGGGCCGTCCATGCCCTGCGCGGTGAGCGGCCGTCCGTTGGTCTCCCCATGGTCAGGCGAATCTAGCGCACGCCCGTTCGCTGCCCGTCCGGGCCATTGTGCGAGCAGAGTCGGTCTAGGCGGAAACGGGAACGCCGCGCGGGTCCTCGCCCCTCAGTTCACCGGCCACGGCGCCCGCGTGGAAGGCGTCCCACTCGGCCTTGGTGTAGGTCAGGGTCGGGGAACCGGGGATGCCGGTATCCGTAAGGGTGAAACCGCCGCCGGGGAGGAACACCGCGTGCAGCCGCCTGAAGGCGGTCCTGCCGCTCACGACCTGGTCGAGGAAGTACTCCCAGTCGGCGTGGGGGACGGTGAGCGTGGGGCCGTCCGGGTTCTTGGTGTCGCCGATCTCGGTCACCCCCGCATAGGGAGTCCGTACCTGGACGCATCCTTGCGCACTTGTGCTGGCGCTGGCCTTGAACCACGGCGCAGTGACCGACTCGGTGGATTGAGCGGCCGAGGCTGTGGATTCACGGTTCACGGAGGTCCTCCCGGACGGACTTGATGAGCTGGACCGACTCCTTCTTTGGCAGGGCGTCGGAGAGCAAATGGTTGTAAAGGAGCTTACAGCGGCGTAGATCGCGGGTTTTCTCCAGTGTGAGGTTGCCGCCGTGACTGTCCACGTAAACCACCTCGGGCGCCGACGGTTCGAACTCCAGGATGCTGAACGAGCCTGCGAGGCCCGCGTGCGCTCCCACGGAAGTCGGGATGATCTGGATGGTTACGTGTGGGAGGTCCACGGTGGTCTTGAGCAGATGGTCGAGTTGTTCAGCGAGCACTTGGCGGCCACCGACGGGGCGGTGCAGCACGTTCTCCTCCATCACGACCCAGAAGTGCAATGGATCGTGATCGCGAGTGAGTAGCTCTTGCCGACGCATGCGTAGATCGACGAGCAGCTTGATGTCGTCGGGGTGCTCGGCAGGGTTGCCCGCCGCGAGCACGGCATGGGCGTACTCCCTTGTCTGAAGCAGCCCATGGACCAGGTTGTGCTCGTAGGCCCGGAGGGACGTGGCGTCTGACTCCAACCCGACATAGGTATCGAACTTAGGCGGCAGGACGCTCTCGTAGGACTCGTACCAGCCCTTGCGTCGAGCTTCCTCCGCAAGCTGTAGGAGGATATCCCGGTAGTCCTCACTGACATGGTAGAGGTCCATCAGCATGGTCAGCTCGGGATGCGTGGGGACCACCTTGCCGCCCTCTACACGGTAGATCTTCGGGGAGCGGATACGCAGGCGCTTTGCGACCTCCTCACCCGTGAGATCGCTGTTTTCCCTGAGCTGGCGGAGCATGATGCCCAGCTTGCGGCGGCTAGCCGCCGGGGCGTGGCGTTCGGCCATGGGCGTCCCCATCTTCATCGGCTCGGGCCTCTGTTCGGGTCGTTGCTCATTCTCTCCCACTCTCATCGCATCTTCTGGAAAATATTCTACAGAGAAGGTTGCCAAAAATATTTTCCCGCCTCATGATGGGTGCAGCCGAGAGCGTGTGATCCCACACCCAGCGTCACAAAGTCGCTTGGCGTTCGGCCGTGTCGCAGACCGTAAGTGGCTCAGGTTCCTCGTCATGGCGGTCGCGTGGCGGTGTTCCCGTTCCGCGCGTTCACGGCGATCAGCGACAGTCCCTACTGGTTTCGGAGGGCCACGATGAGCAGCTTTGACCTACCGCGGCAGCGGAGGCCGCACGACGAGGATGGTGATCCGGCGGTGCGGGGGCCTGTGTTGCCCAAACGGGTACGCAGCAGTAGGCCGGGGGTGCGGGTGGCGATCTTCGGATCGCTGCCTTCGCAGGTGCGGCAGGTGCGCGCGTGGTGCCGCAGCGGTGTACCCGTAGACCCGCTCCGGGCCCTGCGCGTCGAGTTGGTGGCCGGCGAACTGGTGGCCAACGCGCTGACTCATTCGGCATCGGGCCAGACGGGGGGACGCGTCCGGGTGGAGATGGAGCCGCTGCCCGGCCGCCTCGTCGGTATCGCGGTCACCGACGACGGTCCCCGGGTGAACAGGGCCCTCACCTTGCCGTACCTATCACCGCAGGCTGACCCGTTGGCGATGGGCGGGAGGGGCCTGCGCCTGGTGGACCGCCTGTCCACCAGGTGGGGCTGGGAAGGCGAGCCCGGACAGCCGTTGACCGTGTGGGCACACCTGGACCCCTACGCACCTCTGCCCGACACCGCCGGAGTCTGAGCGGCCTGGGATGGCGCGGAACCGCACCCCTACCGGGCCACACCCGCTCACCAGCAACCGAGAACACCAGTGCCTCGGCCGGTGCGTAGGACCACCGAGCCGAGGCGCGATCACCACCTGACCACACCAGGAGGAGACCGTGGAACACTCTACCGGGCGACACCGCAGGCCCCGCCAGAGTCTGGCCGGGCGTGTGTGGGCGCTGACCGCCGCGATGCTGGCCATGGCCTTGGCCTACGTGTTCGTGTCCGAATACCCCTGGCGAAAGCGGACCGCGATCACGCCGCCCCGCCGCCGAGAACTGCCGCCCGCCCATTTCGCGCGACACCCCGTACCGGAGCCGCCGGACTTTCCCACCGATGACGTGTGGCGGACGTGTGCGACCCTGACCTCTTCGCGTTGGGAGAGCGGCTACCGCGCACGAACACCCCGTACCGGGGTACGCGACGACACGTCCGGTCCCCGACCCGGCTCCACACAGGTGGCGGGTGCCCTGAACCGTCCCTGCCCGCCTTCGTTGGCCTCGGGCCTTCGCGAAGCCGCCGTAAGGCCTCGGCTTCCCAAGGGGGCTCTACTGGCCGAACCCGCCCGGGACGATACCGATGACTTCAGCGACCTGGCCGCGGTGATCCGCGTCTACCTCGACAGGGTCGGGTGAGCGCCATGACGGACGCTTTCGCTTCCCTGCCTGCCCCGGCTTCGGAACCGGCCCTGTCCCCTCCCCGGCAGGCAGCGGCCTGGTGGGAGCACCGCATCTACCCCTCGGACCTGGCCCAGGTCGGCCGGGTCCGCGCCGACCTACGCGTGGACTTGGCGGGGTTCACCCCCGACCTGGTGGACACCGCCGTGCTGTGCGCGACGGAGCTGGCGGCCAACGCGGTCAAGTACGCCCCCGGAAGCGGTGAGTTCCTGCGGGCACTGGCACTACTGGATGAGCGCACGCTGTGGCTGGCCATCGTGGACGAGGGCGGCGGTAGCGGCCTTCCCCGCATCCCGGCCGAACGGTCGGACACCGAATGGCCGCTGGCCGAGGGACAGCGCGGTCTGCTGCTCATCGACTCCCTTTCCAAGGCGTGGGGCCACTACCCGGTGGGGCCAGGCAGCGCCCGCCTGGGACTCGGAGTCTGGGCGATCTTCCCGGTACCCCCGCGCTGACGCTTCTATGTCGGCGGACCCGGGTACGGACGGGTGTTGCGGCAATGGGGCAGCCCGAGCGCAGCGAGCAGGGACCAGCTTGCCGCCGAGCAGACCAACACCCTTTCTTGGCGACAGTCCCCCCGAAACCGCGGTGGCGGTCCGGCCTTTTGGCATCGGGCGTGCCCGGCGGCAAGCCGGATTGCTCGTTTCACTCGCTGCGCCCCATTGCCGCACCCCCCACAGCCACCCCCACCGACAGAGAAGCGTCAGTGGGCGAGTTCGCTCAGAAGGGTGTCCAGGTCTCGTTTCACAGCAAGACTCTGCGGCACCCTTCGTCGCGTCCGCGACCTGATCAGACTTCGGACTCAATCATCTAGACGCGGTGCGGCTACCGTGGCCGTATGCACGACAACACCGCTGATGACCGCACTATAGGCCCGTCCGGGATCTGCAAAGCCGGGCGGCATGACTGGCAGCCCGCTAGCACTGACGCCACGGATACCCGCTACATATGCACCTACTGCAATTCCATGCTGGTGGGGGATCCGCCGTCCTAACCGAGCCGGCCCCGCACCTGCTACAGGTGCTGGTGCCGTCCCGGTTGGTCTGCCAGTCGTGCTGCCCGGCGCCGCATGGTCCACTCATGGGGGTCCTCCCATCGAGGGGTGTGCGGCGGTAGTACCCGGGCGGGGGCGGTGCGCATCCCCGGCGACCGGGTCCGGCCAAACCAATGTATTGGTGTTTTCTCGACACTGGGGGAGGTCTCCTCGGCCCTCCACACCACATCACGTTCAGGATCGGACCAGGTGGCGGCGGCGATCCAGCGGGGGCGGCATTAGGCGGTACTGATCCTTTCGGTTCTGCGGCGAAGAAGGGCGCGGTAGCGCTCGATCACGCCGGGGAGTGCAATCAGGGACTCGGCTTGCACGATCTCGGCCAGATGCGCGGCCGAACCCGTACCCACGCAGAGCCTGTCCATCGCCGTAAGTGGCCAGGCTCCCCGTGTTCGCCGTTGAGAGAGCCTGAGGAGCTCTCCAGGTCGTGGCTGAACTCGACACCGGTACGGGCCACATCGGCGAGGAAGGCGTGCACTTCAGACCTGGTGGCCCGGTCATGGCCGCACCCGGACGGCTCCGCTGACACGGGGCGGTTGTGCGGTTACCGTCGCGCTATGGCCGCTCCCAGCCCCGATGACCTCGCCCGCCGCACCGCCGACCCCGGATGGGCTCAAGCGTTCCGGGACGTCCCCCGCGAGCACTTCATCCCCGACGCGGCCTGGGCCGACCCGATGGGTCCCGCGCCCGGCCATTGGATCGACCGCACCATTGATCCCGGGGCCTGGCGGGAAGCCGTCTACAGCGACAGCGTGATCGTCACTCAGATCGAGGACGGTGCCACCGAGCTCACCGCGGAATCGTCCGCGCAGACCACCGGCTTCACCAGTTCCAGCTCCGCCCCCAGCCATGTCCTGGACTTCCTCGGTCTCCTCGACCCCTCCCCCGGGGATCGGGTGCTGGAGATCGGTACCGGCACAGGGTGGACCTGCGCGCTGCTGGCGGCCCGGATCGGCGCGGAGAATGTGACCAGTATCGAGATAGACGAGGACATCGCCGAACAGGCGGCGGCCAACCTCGACCGCGCCGGATTCACCCCGCACCTCGTCGTCGGCGACGGGGCACGGGGGGCACCCGAGCGCGCTCCCTTCGATCGGATCCATGTGACCTGCGGTGTGCGGGAGGTCCCGTATGCATGGGTGGCCCAGACTCGGCCCGGCGGGGTGATCGTCGCCCCCTGGATGCCCGGCAACGGCGGTCACAAGCTTCGCCTCACCGTCACCGGTGATTCCGCCGTCGGCCGGTTCCACGGTGACTGCGGATACATGATGATGCGCGCGCAGCGGCCTGCGGCTGTCACCATCGCCGACGACGAGCGCGAATCCATCGCCCGCGTTGACCCGCGGCGCATCGACCGTGCTGGGACCGGGTTCCAGGTCGCGCTACAGGGGGCGGTGCCGGGCATCACCGCCGCGGGCGGTGCGTCCGCGGACGGGACGTTCCTGCTGGTGCTCTCCGATGGGAGCGGGTCCCATGCTCGTGCCAGGCACGCTCCTGGCTCCGGCCGAACGCAGGTGGTACAGCGCGGTCCGCAGAACCTGTGGGATGAGGTCGAGGCCGCCTATCTGCGGTGGGTGGGCTGGGGGGAACCCGGTCGGGACCGATTCGGCCTCACCGTCACCCGCGAAGGCCACCACATCTGGCTCGACACCCCCGACAACCACATAACAGGAGCGTGAACGCGATGGGCGACCACCGCAAAGAAGTGAACTGCAACGGCTGCAAGGGGTACGGGACCGTACAGCAGTCAAGGGACGGGGAAGTCATCCAGGTCCCCTGCGCCTTGTGCGACGGCACCGGCAAGCAGCCCTAGTGTCCGCCTATATCCCCGCCGGCCCTGGGAAAGCCGGCCTCTGCTCGCTGCGCTCGTGGGGCGCCCGGTGCCACAATTCCGCGGAGGTATGGACCAACGCCCCATCCCGCCGCCAGGACAGCGCGGCACAGACCGTTCGACCAGGTCACTGTCTCATGGGAAACGCTGATCTCGGGAGGAATTCCCTCTCAGCGCATGGTGAGAGGGAATTCCTCCCGAGATCAGCGCACATGAATCATGGCCGACAACGGCCACGGCCAGCGGCCCCGACAGGCTTATGGCCGGTCATGCGGAACCGTACTATGGGCGCTTTACCTACCCCTCCCCGAATAATTGGGACTCCGATGACTGACGACATTCCAGCTCCCCACCAGGACGCTACGGCCCTGCCGGAAATCGACACCACCGTGCCCCACTCAGCGCGGGTCTGGAACTACTGGTTGGGCGGAAAGGACAACTACGCCGTCGACCGCGAGGTCGGCGACCAGGTCCTCGAGATGTTCCCCGCCATGCCGACCATCGCCCGCCAGGGGCGGGCGTTCCTGGTGCGGGCGGTGACCTACCTGGCCGGGCAGGCGGGCATCCGCCAGTTCCTGGACATCGGCACCGGCATGCCCACCCACAACAACACCCACGAGGTCGCCCAATCGGTGGCACCGGAATCCCGCATCGTCTATGTCGACAACGACCCGCTGGTCCTGGCCCACGCCAACGCGCTGCTGGTCGGCACACCCGAAGGCACCACCGACTACATCCACGCCGACCTGCGCGAACCCGAGGCCGTCATCGAGGCCGCGCGGACGCGTCTGGACTTCACCCAGCCCATCGGGCTGATGCTGATGGGAGTGCTCGGCCATCTCCCCGGTGATGAGCCCCACCGCATCGTGCGCCGCCTGGTGGAGGCCCTGCCGGCGGGCAGCTGCCTGGCGCAGTGGGACGGCACCGATACCGATCCCGCGGGCAACGAGGCCATGCGGTGGTACAACGAAACCGCGCCGCTGCCCTACCACCCGCGCAGCCCCGGGGAGATCGCCTCGTTCTACGACGGGTTGGAGGTGGTCGAGCCCGGTATCGTGCCCTGTCCCCAGTGGCGCCCCGAGCCCACTGACATCGGCGTTTCCGGGGGGCCGGATAAATCCGAAACCTGCTGCGGTGTCGGCCGCAAACCCGACGCATCCGCACGTGCACACTGACGTTCAGTAGTTCAGGCGGCTTTGGCCGCCGTACCACCCGGCGCCGATCGACTCGGCGCCGGGTCAGTCGTCCGGCCGGAAGGTGATGGGATCGGAGAAGCCGCCCTTGGCGTAGTCGCGGTGGGAGCGAACGGCGAACTCATAGCCGGGGCCGCCGCCCGGGATGGTCCAGCGGCGCTCACCGCTGACAACGGCGACGCTGGTCCACCCCTCACCCGTCTTGGGGCCTTTGTCATCCGGCGGTGCGCATTCGCGGTGGTCCTTCTCGGCGTCTTCTGCGGGTTCCGGTTCTCCGCACTCCAGGCCGCGGCGCCAGACCTCGAAGTGCCCGGCCTCGGGCACCGCCGCCCACACCAGGTCGGGTCCGTCGTCGTCGATTCGCACCCAGTCGGGGGCGGCCGGCGGATCCCGGTCCACGACGATCTCGGCGGGTCGCGAGGGGGTTCCGGCATCGTCGCCTTTGTAGGGGCGCACCACGAATTCATAGGTGGCCCCGCTGAGCAGCTTCTCGACGACGGCGGTCTTCTCTCCGTCACCGGTGCCAGAGACCTCCATGGGCAGCGGTACGAGGTCGTCCGGATCGGGCTGGACGCGCTTTTGCAACACCTGGTAGCGGGTGGCTCCGGGCACCGGGTCCCACCGCAGCCGGACGTTTCCGCCATCGGTGCCCTCCGCCTCGACCTCAGGGCGTGTCTGTGGCCCCACCTCCACATCGGGCAGCGGGCGCTGGTACGGGTCGCCCAGGCCGAGGTGTTCGGACAGGGCGTCCGCGAACGCCGCGGCGATCTTCACCTCTCCCCGGGCGTTGGGATGGGTGGTGTCCCAGTTGTCCTCGGCCGGGGAGTAGGCCTCGGCCGTGTAGGCGGCGACCACCGGAGAGTCCGCGCCGCTGATCTCACTGGCGAGTTCGGGCAGGCCCGTGTTGAACCGGGCCACCTGCTCGTTCATCTCATCGTCGTTGCCGGTGCCCCACACCGGTGTCAGCTCGCCCACGACGATCTGGACATCACCGCGGGCGACCCGGGCGGTGTCGACAGCGTCGCGGATGCTTTCCAGTGCGTCGGTGGCCGTCCCGCCCGTAACGAGCTCGTTGGTTCCGGCCATGATCAGCACGTAGTGCGGATCGTATTCGACGACCTGCTCTCCGATCCCCTTCGCGATATCCTCTGCCGTCGCGCCCCACACGCTCGCGTGCTGGGTGTCGAAATCGGCGTCGGCGTAGCTGTGGTCGCCGTAGTCCCCGTTGTTGACGTCAAGCATGTCGTCGTAGGGGCCGACGAAGTCCACATCGACCCTCGACTCCTGGCTCAGATGCTTCCACAGCCGGTAGCGCCACGTGTAGTCGCCGCTGCTGCCCTGGCTGATGGAGTCGCCCGCGACCATGATGCGCGCCGTGCCTTTCGGTGGAATCGCGCTGATGCCGGGGGACGGTTCCGGTTTCGCGGCCTCCCCGCCCGGGCGGAACGTACCGAAGAAGTTCTGGATCAGCAGCAGGGTGAGGAACATGGCGGCCAGCATGATCCCGAAGAGGCCGAGCGGAGTGGCTCGGAACCGCGGCTTCCCACCACCGGCCGGGCCGCTGTCCGGATCCGCCTTCGTCCGGGCGCGAATGCGCCCGGACGGGCGCATCGACGGGGGCCGCGGCAGCCGTGCCGTGCGGTGCCGCAGCCGCCTCATCAATCGGCGGAGCGGGGACGCGGGCTCTGCTGAGCCGTCGTTACTGGTCGACACGACCTAGACCTCGGGGTCGCGAGGCAGTCCGAGGAGGCGCTCACCGATGATGTTCAGCTGCACCTCGGTCGTACCCCCGTAAATCGTCATGGATCGACCGAACAGCATATACCGGGCCCAGATGCCGCTGGACTCGGACATGTCCTCGCACACCGCGACGCTGCCCTGGTGCTCCCAGATGAAGTCGGCCGCCCTCTGATTGAACTCCACGCCGAGCAGTTTGCGCACGCTCGATTCCGCACCGGGTTCCAGTCCCGTCAGTTGCTTCAGGGTCACGCGCAGACCGAGCAGTTCGATGGCCTGCCCCTGCGCGACGAGGCGGCCGACCTCGACGCGGACATCGCGATCGGCGACACGCGTCGGGTCCTCGCTGCAGAAGGCCAGCAGCTCGGGCACGCCCGCGCCGATCCCGGTGCCGCTCGACAGCGCGACGCGTTCGTTGCTGAGCGTGTTGCGGGCCACCTTCCAGCCCTGCCCGGGTTCCCCGATCACGCAGTCGTCAGGAACGAACACACCGTCGAGGAAGACCTCGTTGAACATGGTGTCGCCGGTGAGCTCACGCAGGGGCCGCACGTCGACGCCCGGTGCGGACATGTCGACCACGAAGTAGGTGATGCCGTCGTGCTTACCGGGCGCATCCGGATCGGTGCGCGCCAGGCAGATGCCCCACTGCGCCACCTGAGCCAGGGAGGTCCAGATCTTCTGTCCGGTGAGCCGGTAACCGCCCTCGACCCGCTCGGCGCGCATGGACAGCGACGCGAGGTCGGACCCGGCGCCCGGTTCGCTGAACAACTGGCACCACTTCATATCCCCGCGCAGCGTGGGGCGGAGAAAACGCTCCTGCTGCTCGGGGGTTCCGTAGCCGGCGATCGACGGCAGCACCCACGCGCCGATGGCCAGGGACGGCCCCGTGATCTTGGCCCGCTGTAGCTCCTGCTGGATGAGCACCTGCTCCAGCGGGTCGGCGCCGCGGCCCCAGGGGCGAGGCAGATGGGGGGCCACCCAGCCGCCGTCCGCCATCGCGGCGAAGCGCTCGTGCTTGCCGGGTATCGCGGCGAGGGCGGCGACCTCGGAACCGATGCGTTCCCGCAGCGCCCGGCTCTGCGGATCGTCAAGCTCGATCTCGGCGGGACGGCGGTGCCCGGCCAGCGCCAGCCCTGCGACGGTGACCGCCCAGTCGGAGGCGGACCCGGTCAGCACCCGCAGGGTAGAGGCGCGGCGCAGATAGAGGTGGGCGTCGTGTTCCCAGGTGAACCCGATTCCGCCGTGGACCTGGATGCAGTCGCGGGCACAGGTCAGCGCGGTGTCGGGGGCGATCAGACCGGTCACCGCGGCGGCGAAGCGGACGGACCCGGTGTCAAAGCCGGAGGGTGCGCCTGCTCCCTCCTCCCCTTCCGCTGCCATGGCGTCGGCGGCTCGGGCGGCGTCCCAGACGGCTGCGCGGGCCTGCTCGACGGTGATGGCCATGCGGGCGCACTTGTGCTTGATGCCTTGGAACTGCCCGATGGGGCGGCCGAACTGTTCGCGGACCTTGGCGTAGTCGGCGGCGGCCGCCAGGCACCAGGACGCGATCCCGGCGGCTTCGGCGCCCAGCAGCACGGCGGCGATTCCACGGACGTCTTCGCGCGTCAGGCCGGTGAGGACGACCTCGTCGGGGACGGGGACGGCGGCGGCCTCAGCCTTGGCGACGGGGCGCCCGGTGTCGAGGCTGGGCAACAGGGTGACCTGCATGCCCGAGGCGTCCAGGGCGACCCAGATCTCGCCCGTATCGGGCTCCTCCACCGCGGCGACGATCACGTCGGGGAGTCCGCCGCTGAGGACGGGCTGCAGTACGCCGTCAGCGGTACGGGCTCCGTCAGGTCCGATACGGGCGGTCAGCGCGGGGCCGAGGGCCAGCGCTGCGGTTCGGGAGCCGTCGACCAGCCCGGACAGCATTTCCGCGTGCGCCTTCTTGCTGTTGCTGCGGGCGATCACCGCGCTGGCCAGGACCGTGGGCAGGAAGGGCCCGGGGACGAGTCCGCGCCCGAACTCTTCGAGGGCAACGGACAGTTCCAGCAGGCCGCCACCCTGCCCGCCGTGCTCTTCGGGCAGGTGCAGGCCGAGCAGGCCCTGGTCGGCCAGGCCACTCCAGAACCGCGGACGGGTCGTTTCCGCCGCTTCTTTGCCCTCCTCGGGCTGCCGGTCGGTATCGAAGACATTCCGCTCGACCCATCCGCGCACCGCAGCGGCCAGTTCCTCGTGTTCACCGGTGAGTCCAATGGCCATCGTCGACCCCTCAATCCAGTCGTCGCGATCCCCCAGACTAGAACTCGTTATATACAGGTGGTCAACCCAGGGGCAGTCCGACACTTGCCACGCTGCTCATTTTGAACGGACCTGTCCTTGACAAGACAATTCCAAAGCAACAGGTTCTACACACCGACTCCGCACAGAAAGGCGGAACCACGTGACGGGTCTGATCGCCGCGCTGCTGTCCGCCGCCGTCTACTCCATCGGGCTGGCCGTCGAACAGCGCGCGCTGCACCGCGCCCCGAATATCAGTCTGCACCGCCCCCTGCGCCTGGCCCGGGTACTCCTGGGCAACGCACGGTGGGTGACGGGGTGCGCGATGGCCGCGCTCGGCAGTGTCGGCCTGATCGTCTCCCTCGGGCTGGCCCCCGTATCGGTGGTGCAGCCCGCCTTCGCCGGCGGAATCGCCACGATGCTGCTGCTGATGTCGCTCGTCCTCGGTGACCCCATCACTCGCGGAGAGCGCGTGGCACTCGGACTGATGCCGGTCGCTCTTCTCCTGCTCAGCCTGTCCCTGAACGAGGGCGGCACGACCGGCACCACACCGCACCTTCCCCTGCTGCTCATCGTGAGCATGGGCACGGTCATCACCTGTGTGGCGGCCATGGCGCTGGCGAGCGGGCGCGGCCGCTACGTGTCGGCGGCCGCCATGGGCGCGGCCGCCGGGCTGGCCCAAGGAGTGGCCGGGCTGCAAGGCAAGGCGGTCGGCGGGCTACTGGCCGAGCGCGGCCCGGTCGAGGCGATCATCCCGGTTCTGGCCTCCCCGTACCCTTATTTGTACGGGCTCGGCTGGGCGGTGGGCATCGTCCTGTTCCAGACATCGATGCAGCGTTCCCGCGCCTCGGTCACGGCCCCGGTCGCCAATGTCATGGGCAATGTCTTCATGGTGGTCCTCGGGACGCTGATCTTCAGCGAGCAGCTCCCGTCGGACCCACTGATGCTCACTCTGCGCGCCGCCGGGTTCGCGCTCACCCTGGCAGTCGTGGTGCTGGTGCGCGGAAACGTCGCCCAGGCCGAAGCCGATACCGAACGGACCCGCTCCCATTCCATGGGCTAGATGTGCCGACCACGCCGACGCTTCCATGTCGGCGGGGTCGGCCGTGGGGGTTGCGGCAATGATCTTGACCTTATACACCCCAAAATGCGCGCGAGAGGTGCACAGCGTCAAGATCAGCGCGGGGACCGCCCGGCTCAGACGGAGATCGCCAGTGCCTGGCGCAGCGACGGGGCGGCGACCTCGGCCCAGGCCTCGATCACGCCCGAGGGTTCGGCCAGCTCGGACCGGGCCAGCAGCAGACCCGGCTCGGCTACCCACGCGCCGAGCTCCGACAGCAGAACACGCAGGTCGTCCTCGATGTTGCGGCCGTTGCGCAGGTCCTCCACCACAGCCATCGGCACGGCTACAGTGTGGCCCAGCCCGAGTTCGGGCAGCCGGTCCAAAAAGACCTTGAGCAGGCCGGTGTAGCTGCCGTGCACCTGCGGGGAAGCGACCAGCAGAACGTCGCTGGTACGCGCCGCCTCCAGCGCGTCGGCGACGTCGCGGCCGGTGTCCGCGGCCAGCAGCGCCGGGCCCAGTTCGGCGAGGTCGATGGTCTGGTGCGCGGCGTTGCCCGCGCCGTCTGCGGTGGTGCGCGTGCTCAGAGCGGCGATGGTGTCCGCGGCCTGCACCGCGGCGGTACGGACATCGGAGTGTGCGGTGGGAGCGGCAATAAGCACGGTGAAACGGGTCATTGGGAATCTCCTGGTGAGTGCGGCCCGGGGGCCGCTGAGCGCTTGGGGCCCGGTGCGCAACGGCGGCCGGGCGGAAATCGTCGGGTCCCGGAGCGCCACCCCTGACAGGCTGGGACCTGCGGCCCTGGGGGGGGCACGCGGCCCGGTGTGCGCGGGCGCGGGGGCGCATCCGGTGGCGATATCGAAGGGGCGGCCCCTGCGGCAGGGGCCCCATGGGGCGCTAGCTACAACAGAGTGCGCTCGCCTGCTGGCGCAGATCGACGTGCAGGCGCTGGACGAGCAGCTCACCGGCGGACATGCTTTCCATAATGAGTGGGGCGGGCGCCATCGTCAATGCGTGCCGGGTATGGCGTGCCACCCGCAGAAGCACGGCGGCGCGCCAGGCGGCTGGCGAACGCGCGTAGCACCCGGCTCCGCAGGGATTCGGCAGCGCGGAACCGCATATCCTCCACCTGGACGCACACGGTGTGGCATCAGGCACAGGAGGAAGCAGAACATGGCCCAGGGCGCGACCGGTACGACTCTGACGAATGCGCGGCTGATCACGCCCGCAGGGGTCCGCGGCGGCTGGCTGCGCACTGAAGGGGGCCGTATCGCCGCGCTGGGATCAGCCGACGACGCACCGCCCGCAGACGGCTGCGCCGTCGACGTCGGCGGCCGGTGGCTCCTTCCGGGAGCCGTCGACATCCACATCCACGGCGGTGCCGGGGCCGCTTTCTCCCACACCGACCCTGACCAGGCCATGGCCGTTGTCGAGTACAACCGTTCCCAGGGCGTCACCACGGTTGTGGCAGGCCTGGTCAGCGCCACCCCCGCCGACACCCTCGCCCAGGTGTCCGCACTGGCCGAACTCGCCGAAGCCGGGGAGATCGCCGGTATCTACCTGGAGGGCCCCTACATTTCGGCGGCCAAGTGCGGGGCACACGACCCTGCTGTGCTGCGCGATCCCGACTTGGCGGAATTCACCGCGATCCTGAAGGCCGGCCGGGGACATGTCGCGATGATCACCAT
Source organism: Actinomycetes bacterium (assembly GCA_021793235.1). Taxonomy (GTDB): domain Bacteria; phylum Actinomycetota; class Actinomycetes; order Streptosporangiales; family Streptosporangiaceae; genus JAJYTD01. The sequence continues at coordinate 87,587 of JAJYTD010000002.1, forward strand.
CGCTCCGGAGCTGCCCGGATCCCTGGAACTGATCCGGGCCGCCGCCGCCGAAGGCGTCGTCTCCGCCGTCGGCCATACCGAGGCCGGGTACGACCAGACTCGGGCGGCCTTCGACGCCGGGGCGACCGTCGCCACCCACATCTACAACCAGATGCGTCCCCTGCACCACCGAGAGCCCGGTCCGATCGCCGCGGCGCTCAATGACGAGCGGGTCACCGTGGAGCTGATCAACGATGGCGTGCACGTCCATCCGGGAGCCGCCGAGTTGGTGTTCAATGCGGCCGGCGCCGGACGCGTCGCGCTCATCACCGACGCGATGGCCGCCACAGGGCTGGGCGACGGCGAATACACACTGGGCGAACTGCGCGTTCGGGTGCACAACGGCGAGGCCCGGCTGGTGGACAGCGGACAGATCGCCAGCAGCACCATTGTGCTGCCCGATGCGATCCGCCGCGCGGTGCGCACCATCAACGGCGTGGATCTGGAAGCAGCGGCGCATTCGGCTACGGCCGTGCCGGCCCGGGCGCTCGGCCTGGACGACGTGGGATCGCTCACTGTGGGCAGTCGGGCCGACCTGCTCCTGTTGGACGAGGATCTCACCGTGGTCGCTGTCATGCACCGGGGGTCCTGGGTGCGCCGGCTTTAGGTCGTGTTCGCCGAATCATTTCGTCAAACACTCCCTGGCACCCCTCGTGCCCAGGGGGCTCCCGCCGAGGTCGTACCCCGGTTCCCTCTCCTACTGCGCGGCTTCGCCGTTTTCGCGCATCGAAGCCCGGGCTGCTGCCGCCGATCCGGCGGCCAGCATGCAGCGAATACATTATGCATCTATCAAACAACACAGGGTAGCGAGTGCGGGTGAGAGCAGCCGACCGCAAGGAGGCCGTCATGACCGACCCGCGACCCGCCCACTCCCGCACTCCTCCCGCCACGGTGCCCCACTCGGTGGAGCGCCGACAGCTCTCCGAGTTGGCATCCGCCCTGACACGCTACGGAGTGTGGGCAAGGATCATCGACGACGGCCCACCGTTTCTCCGAGTGAGCAACCCCGAATCGGAATACGCCGTCGAAGACGTCGTGTGCGAGCGCCGGTCCCATGTCCACGCGTTCCTCGCGTCGTTCGGCATCTACCTGGGCAGCAGCGACAGCATCGACCTCACCGCGAAGAAGGTCGCCTGGCTGGTGGGCGCCACTGGCCGCTGACCGCGCCCGAGACGTGGCCGCGCTTCGCGGCGGTCAGAACCGCAGCGTCTGCTTCCAGGCGATGACCCGGGTCTTGGACAGGCGGTCGCGGATACCGCGCCGGCCGGTTCGGTCGGAGAGCGCGACAAGGAAGTCCGCGAGCAGGCCGAGAAGGGGGATCGCCGCCAAGACGAACAAGAGGACGGTGCGGACAGCCGCGGACCGTCCGGACAGGCGGGTGCCGGCCCCGGTGCTCACGACGCGGATCCCGACGACGGCCTTGCCGACCGTCTGCCCGCGGTTCATGGTGGGCGCCCAGTGGTAGTAGAAGACCGTGGTCAGCATCAGCGCCAGCACGATCAGAAGGGAGGCGACGAATGATTCGCCGGAGTCCTCGATCGGCAGGAACGGCCCCAGGATCAGTAGCATCATCAGCCCCATCCCGCCGAGGTAGATGACGAACGCCATCGCCCCGGACAGCACGGCGTCGATCGCGAACGCGCCGAAACGCTTGTCCAGCGGTGCGGGGGCCGCCGACGCCAGGATCGCCCGCTCGGCTTCGGCCTCGCGCTCGGCGTCCTCCGGGGTCCAGGCGCCGCGTTCGAAGCGTTCCTTCGCGGCCCGGTCCACCATGCCGGTCAGGATGAAGTAGGCGGGCGCCGACACCAGCATCCCCAGCAATGGGAACACGATCCAGTCCCCCGGTGCCCACGCCAGGCCGAGCACCATCAGCGGAAGCACGACCAGGGTCGCGCCCCAGAGGCGCCCGCCGCGGAGTTGGAGCAGGAACCGGCGCATGCGGGCGGGGACACGCCACAGGCAGAGCAGCGTATAAGCCGCCCAGGCCGTGACCGGAGCGGCGAAGACGGCGCGCACCACGGTGGCGGTCCGGATCCCTTCCCCGGCCGCGAAGCCCACCTGGCCGCTGCTCGCGTCTGCGGCCCAGACGTAGGCGGCGGGTGCGAAGAGCGAGAAGTTCCGGTTCTCTGGAACGGCCGGAGGAGAGGGAGAAGAGAAGTCCGGGATGTCGATGTCGATATCAGGAATATCGGGGGCTTCGATGGACGGAGGGTCGATAGGATCTTGAGAGGGAAACCCGTTTCCCTCCGGGCTCCAGGACTCCGGCGACGGCTCGACGGCCTCGGGCGCATTCGGGGATGTGTCCTCGGAGGGACTCGCGTGCCCCACCGCGAACACGATCATCAGCATGAGCGCCAGCGGAATCGCCACCGTGATGAGCCGCGCGGTGAACGTCCGGCAGATCACATACGCATCGCGCAGGCTGTTTATGGCGCGCGGGTCCAGGGCGATCGCGGCCAGCAGGTGTTCCAGGGCCTGGATCCTGCGCTTCCGTGCGGTCTGTACCCCGCCCAGCAGCCCCATCAGCCATGCCGACTCCGGATTGAGGCGGACTCCTTCGCGGACATGCCGGAGGGCGGCGTCCAGATCGCCCAGCGCCTTGTACGCGATCGCGATGTTGCCCTGCACCGTCGCGCTTTCAGGGGCGAGTTCGATGGCGCGTGCAGCGGCGGCCCGGGCGTCGGCCGCCAGGCGCTCCCGTTCGGGGAACCCCTTCTTGTAGTAGGCCGCGAAAGCCATGGCGGCGAGCATGTGGCCGTCGGCGTCCTCGGGGGCGAGCTGGATCATCTCCCGTGCCGGCTCCAGCGCTTCGGGCATCCGGTCGGAGAACATCAGGCCGAAGGCCAGCTGCCGGAACGCGATGGCGCTCGGCCCCCCCGCGGCAAGGGCGCGTTGGGCCGCTTCGATCGCTTCCGGTCCCTGCTTCAGCTCGACGTGGGCGGTGGCTTTCGCGACCCACAGGCGATGGTCGTCGGGGTTGGCGGCAAGCCCGTGGCCGAGGATCTCCAGCGCTTCGGAGTACCTGCCCATGCCCAACCGCACCGAGGCGCGTTGGAGGATGTCCTGAACGTCGGCCACTGGTTACCGCCAGGACTTGCCTCGCGAACGGATGAACTCGGCAAGGTCGTCGTAGGCGCCGTCGTTGGAGAACTCCACGACGTTGCGCGCGGTCTCCAACCACGGCCCGGTGGACGGCCGTACCTCGCCCAGGACGTACTGGAAGTCCTTCATGCTGATCGGACGCACGGTCCCAGTACGGGCCGAGTCCAGCATGGCGCGCTCGGCCGCGCTGTCCACGAGGTGGGCGATGTCTGCCCCGGAGAACCCCTCGGTGTGCTTGGCGATCTTCTTCGCGTCGATGCCGGCGGCGGGGCGCTCCTTCAGCCCGGCCTCCACCAGCGCCGCGCGCGCCTGCAGGTCCGGCGGCGGGACGAAGAGCATGCGGTCGAGCCGTCCGGGCCGCTTGAGCGCGCTGTCGATCTCCCACGGGTGGTTGGTGGCGGCGAGGAAGAAGACGCCCTCGTTGTCATCCTCCACCGAATCCAGCTCGGTGAGCAGCTGTGTGACCAGAGGTCGCAGCATGGCCGCGGTGCTCCCCCGCCGTCCGCCCATCGCGTCCAGCTCGTCCAGGAAGACCACCGACGGCCGGTACTGGCGCGCTTGCCGGAACAGCGCCTGTAGATTCCGCTCACCGCTGCCCATCTGCCCGCCGGTTATGTCGGCGACCGAGACGGAGAGGAACCGCGCTCCGATCTCGCCGGCGACGGCTTTGGCCATGAACGTCTTACCGCAACCGGGCGGGCCGTACAGCAGCAGGCCGCCGCGCAGGTTCTTCGCATAGGCCTTGCGCAGCTCCTCGTTGCGCATCGGCATCAGGAACGCGGCGTTGATCCGCTCCTTGACCTTCTCCATACCGGCCACGTCGGCCAACGTGACCTTCGCCTGCTCGGGCGGGAAGTCGTCGGACATGAGCGGCTCGGGCTCGCCCAGGTTCCACGAGGAGGCACCCGTATCCTGCCCGCCGCGGTCGGCGCCGTCGTCGCGTACGAGCGTGGCCGTACCGCCGCCGCCCTGGTCGAGGAATCCGAACCCGACTCCCGAAGCGGGCTCGGGCCCGGGCTGCTCGGGTTGCGGTTCGGGTCGCGGCTCATTCTGCGGAGGTTGCGCCGCGGCCGCCTCGGCCGGTGTCACCGGCTGGCCGAGCGCCTTTCCCATCAGTTCCTTGGCCTTGTCCGACTGCGGATCCTGCTGCAGCGCGGTGGCGATGTGCGGGATCGCCGTGTCCGTCTCCCTGGAGGCGAGCAGCAGCTCCGCCAGGTGCAGCCGCAGGACCGGGTCCCCCGGCGAGGCTTCGACCGCCGCGGAGATACTGGCGATGAGCTGCTCACGCGAAGAGTCCACGAACTGACCACTCCTGGGGGGTAGGCCCGGAATACGGGGCATCGCTGAAGCCACCGCCGACCGAGAACCGACGGCACAGTGGGAGTGATAAGTCTACAACGCCCCACGTTTACCTCTTTACCGCCTTTACGCCCCTTCCGTCTCCACGATGAGGGTGGCCGGTCTGGGCCGGCGACCATCCCCACGACCGTGAGAAGCCATGGAAAGCACAACGGCCCGCGGTGGAGAAGCGGTCTGCGACCGCTTCTCCACCGCGGGCCGGCTCGGGGGCCTTGCCCGCCTGCACCCGACCGCACGGGGCAAAACCCGGCGTCGGGGGGTTCGGGGAGTCGCTCCCCGGAAAAAGCAGCGGCCCGTGCGGAAGATGAGCAGAGCTCACCGTCCGCACGGGCCGACTCGTGGAGGTGGCGGGAATCGAACCCGCGTCCTTCAGTGACGCATCAGGGCTTCTCCGGGTGCAGTTCGTGCTGCCGTTCTACTTGGCTCCAGCACTCCCACGAACAGGTCGCTGACGAGCCCAGCCACGAAAATGTCCCACTCAGGCCCCGTGGCCTGATCTGAGCGGTAAGTCCCCTCAACGATGCCGGGTCCTGAGCCGAGGACGAACTCAGGCCGACAGAGACGCTATCGCTTAGGCAGCGAGAGCGAACTCAGTGCGCTTGGAATTGGCACTTGATATTTAGCGCGAATGCAGGATTAACGAGGTCACATACGCAACCCTCGACCCGCTTCCCCTGAAACGGCGACCGAAGTCGAAACCGATCACCCCCTGTGGAATTATCAACGAGCCCGAAAGCCCGACATGCGGGACCACTCGGTGTTCCCGATGATCCAACGCTACCGGTACAACACTGCCGAGGCCAAGCTCATTCCCACCCTCCGGCATGCTGTTACGGCACCGAGACCGACCCTTTGATGTGGAGAATCCCCCGCGGGCGCGGACGGGAACCATCGACGCTGCCCGCGAGGGCGGCCGGCAGGGTCAGGCCGGCCTCTCACCGACAGGGCCTCCCCCGAGACAAAGCCCTGTCTCTGTGACTGTGTCCCGCAACCCCCTTTGCGGTCCCAGTCACCCGTAAAGACGCCACGAGGGGCCCGCAGGGTTGCTTCCGGTCCGCAGAAATTCAGCGGGAGATCTCCGGGCGCCCCTACTGTCCGATCGCCTCGCCCGGATCCGCCGCAGAGTCCGCGGAATCCGCACCACTGTCGGTGTCGCCGCCCTGCTGTTCGCCGCCGGCGAGCTTCTCGACGTAATCGAACGGCAGTTGCTGCAGGAAGGAGCCTGCCGCGGTGGTCGCGTACTGGTCCCACTGCTGTGCCGGATCGACCTCGGCCACAACAGCGAAGGCAAGGCCGCCCTGGTAACCGACGAACCACTGCACAGCGGTCTTTTTCCCGTCCACCTTCTGCTCGGCGGTCGCCGATTGGCCGTGCACCGGGATCACGCCCACGTTCGCGTTCGCGGCGCTCACCTCGACAGCGGAGCGCATCATCGCGCGCAGCTCCTTGACGGTACTCGGATCGAGTTCCCGTGGCCCCTCGACTTCGGCGCCCTCGTCGGTACCGGGGTCCTCACCTTCTGCGATGATCCGCGGCGGATGCCAGGCACCTTCGGCCACACTACCGGCCACCAGCGCCATTGAGAGAGGACTGACCTTCACCTGGCCTTGGCCGACCATGGCCGCGGCGGTCTCGGCCGCGGAGTCCGGCGAGGCGAACTCTCCGTTGAAGGTCGGCACCGAAAGCCGCCAGTCTCCACCGATCCCGAAGTCGGCCGCAGCGGTTTCGAGCGCGTCGGCGCCCACCTTTTCACCGAGGCCGGCGAAGGCCGTGGTGCAGGTGTAGGTGAAGTCCAGGGCGAGATCGGGGGTGCCCCACAGCCCATTGTTGTTGGGGTTGGTGAAGGTCTGGTCGCCGACCTTCACCTGCTGGTCACAGGGGACGGTGTCATCGGAGCTGACCGCTCCGGACTGCAATGAGGCCGCTGCCGAGACGATGGTGAACGCCTCACCGGGCTGGTACTCGCTGGTGAGCGCTCCGTCGTTGTCCACGCTGCCGGGGGCGCCGGCCGCGGAGAGGATCTCCCCGCTGCGCGCATCCAGGGCGACCAGGTAACCCTTGCCCGGCAGCAGCTCCAGCGCGGCCTCACTCGCCTGCTGCACCTCGGCGTCCAGGGTCGTCGTCAGCGACCCGCTCTCCGTCCCCGGCCAGGTCTCCAGCACCCCGGTCTGCTTCCCCGTGCCGTCAAGGGTCACGATCTCGGTTGTCGCGGTGCCGGCGAGCCGCTGCTGGAAGGCGTTCTGCAAGCCGTTCAGACCGACGGTGTCGCCGGCCTGGTAAGCGGTCGTGACGCGGGAGGAGACGTTGTGCTCGGCGGTGCCGGCGACCTCCCCGATGACGGCCTTCGCCATCTTGGGGTTCAACCGCATCTTCAGTTGCCTGGTCTCGACACCGGGGATCTGCTTCGCCTTCTTCTCCACCGAGGTCTTGACGTCGCCCTGCCGCATCAGGACGAGCGGCTGGAACTCCTCGGGCGGGGCTGAGCGCACCCGGTTGAGTAGCGGACCGGGGTCCTCTTCCAGTAGGTCGGCGAGCGCGCCGACCCCCTCCTCCTTGTCCTCCATATCGGCGGGGACCACGCCGAAGGCGGTGACCTTGTCCTGGCCGACCAGAGGCTCCTCGTTCCGATCGAAGATCTGGCCGCGGTCGGGCACGTCGTAGCTGACCGCGAGCCGTTCGTCCGCACCGAGTTCGGGGTGGATGACTGCGGGCGACCAGTCGATCGTCCATCCGCTGTCATCGCGCGACAACGGTATGGAACCGGTATAGGTCCACACCGGGTCGCCGATACCGAGATCCGCCGTCGCATCGAACTTCGCGGTGGCGGAGTCGCCCTCGCGTTCGAGCCCGCCGAGGGAGAACCGGATGGAAGCCAGGTCCAGCTGGGCATGCGCCTGTTCGAGCGCCTCCGCCACCTCGTCCACGTCCCCGTTGGTCTGGTTCGCTGCGCCCTCGTACACTCCGGCCTGCCAGTCGAGCAGGAATGTGCGGACGGCGACTTCAGGGCTGGGTTGAGGGGCGCACGCGGCCACGGCGGCGAGAGCCGCCAGACCTGTGCCTGCTGCTAGGAGTCGACGGGGACGGGGGGACACCGTGGTGATCCTTTCGCAACGCCTCAGCGCCGACGGCGGAGTGCGCGTTCTATGTCCCGCTGCGCCTCGCGTGCGGCGATGTCGTGACGTTTGTCGTGGGTACGCTTACCGCGTGCCAATGCGATCTCCACTTTGGCCTTGCCATCGCTGAAGTACAGCGACAGTGGCACAAGCGTGCGGCCCGCTTCCTGGGTCTTGCCGATCAGCCGGGAGATCTCGTCGCGGTGCAACAGCAGCTTACGCGGTCGGCGCGCGGCGTGGTTGGTCCACGTCCCGTGTGCGTACTCGGGAATGTGGACGTTCTCCAACCACACTTCTCCGTTCTTCACGTGGGCGAATCCGTCCACCAGCGAAGCGCGCCCGGCACGCAGCGACTTCACCTCGGTTCCGGTGAGCACGATGCCCGCCTCGTAGGTGTCGTCGATGTGGTAGTCGTACCGGGCACGCCGGTTCTGCGCGACAAGCTTGCGTCCTTTGTCCCGTGGCACAGGAGCCCCCTTTCTCTGCCGCCTGGTCAGCCGCAGGCCGGCCTCCGGCTCACACCCGCAGGTAGCGCCGCAGCGTCAGGAACGATGTCACGGTGCACAGCAGGACACCCAGGATCAGCGAGACCCCGATCACCGACAACACCGACCCCGCGGTGAGGGTGATGTCGAAATTGAACCATGCCTGGATCTTGTCCAGCAGGAAGAACTTGGCCGCGACGATGAACCCGGAGGCGAAGATCCCACCGACGAGCCCGGCGACGGCCCCTTCCAGCAGGAAGGGCAGCTGGATGTAGAAGTTCGACGCGCCGACAAGCCGCATGATGCCGGTCTCCCGACGCCGGCTGTAGGCCGACAGCCGGATGGTGTTGCCGATCAGCAGTGCCGCGGCGGCCAACTGGACGAAGGCCACGACCAGAGCGGCCCACTTCAAACCGTCGAGCAGGCTGAAGAACTGCTCCAGGACCTGCTGGTCGTCGGAGATCGAGTCGATTCCGGGCCGGCCCTCAACCGTCTTCTGCACCTTGTCGTACTGGGTCGGATCCGCCAGCTGCACGCGGAAGTTGTCGGGGATGTCTCCCTCTTGCGCCGCTTCGACCAGGGCCTTGTTGTTGGCGAAGCGGTCCTGGAAGTCCTCCCACGCCTCTTTCGCCGTTACGTACTCGACGTTTTGCACCTCGGGCAGGGCCTCCAGGTCCTGCTGGATCGAGGTCCGCTCCTCCTCGGTGGCCGCGCCGTTCTCCTCACATGCCTTGGACGGCGACTTGTCCGTGCACATGTAGATCGTCAGGGAGACCCGTTCGTCCCAGTACGTGCGCATCTGCGAGACCTGCTGGTTGATGAGCAGACCGCCACCGAACAAGGCGAGCGAGATGGCCACCGTGGTGATCACCGCGATGGTCATCGTCAGGTTCCGGCGCAGGCCGATCCAGGTCTCGGAAAGTACGAATTGTGCTCGCATGATGTGTTAAGGGTCCATCCTTTGGGCTTCGGCGCGCTGCCATGACCGGTGCAGGCACGCTCGGCAGGCCCGAACGTCGAGCGTCAGTAGGCCTGGCCGTAGACGCCCCGCGTCTGGTCGCGCACGACCTCGCCCTCTTCGAGCTCGATGACGCGTTTGCGCATCGAGTCGACGATGGCGGCATCGTGGGTCGCCATGACGACGGTCGTCCCGGTCCGGTTGATTCGGTCGAGCACCTTCATGATGCCGATCGATGTGGCGGGGTCGATGTTGCCTGTGGGCTCGTCGGCCAACAGGATCTGCGGCCGGTTCACGAAGGCCCGGGCGATGGCGACCCGCTGTTGCTCACCACCCGACAGCTCGTCGGGCATGCGGTCGGCCTTGCCTTCGAGACCGACGAGTTCGACGACCTCGGGCACCACCTTGCGGATGAACCGCCGAGGCTTGCCGATGACCTCCAGCGCGAAGGCCACGTTCTCGAAGACGTTCTTGTTCGGCAGCAGCCGGAAGTCCTGGAACACGCAGCCGATACGGCGGCGGAGGTGCGGTACCTTCCAGTTGGACAGGCGGGCGAGGTCCTTGCCGGCGACATGCACCCGGCCCCTGGAGGGCTTCTCCTCCTTGAGGACAAGCCTGAGGAATGTGGATTTGCCCGAGCCTGAAGGACCGACGAGGAAGACGAACTCTCCCTTGCCGACGTCGATGGAAACATCCTCCAGCGCGGGGCGCTTCTGGGTCGGATAGACCTTGGTGACGTTTTCGAAGTGGATCACAGGTGCATCACAAGGTTCTCGGAGGTTGGGCCCAAGCGGACACTCTGTTCGCTCGGGGCAGTACCGGCCACGGGGCCAATCGACAGTGTAGAGGGGATCGCAACCCGGAATGTCCAGATCGACCCGCATCCTCATGTCCCTCGCCGGGAATCGGAGCGGTACTCGGGTGGTCTCCACCCCCACGCGGCTCTTCGGCCTCGGTTGTCCATGGGACAACAGAGATGAGCATATCGGAACTGTCAACCACTGGTAACGTTAACGTATACGATTTTCCCGGCACCCCCGCCGCCGGAAGCGGTCGGCATGCCGGGACTCCTACCCCCGTGGGGACCGGGCGGTCGGGGAACTACTCCCCGCCGCGTTCCTGACTGCGCAACCACCGGATCTCGGCATCGATGAAGTCGTCGATGTCGCCGTCCAGCACACCCCCGGTGTTCCCGGTCTCCACACCGGTACGTACGTCCTTCACACTCTGATAAGGGTGCAGCACGTAGTTGCGCATCTGGGTACCCCAACTGCTGACACTGTCGCCGCGCAGCTCATCGAGTTCCGCCTGCTCCTCCCTGCGCTTGCGCTCCAGCAGCTTGGCCTGCAGCATCGACATCGCGGTCGCGCGGTTCTGCAGCTGGGAGCGCTCATTCTGACACGAGGTGACGATCCCGGTCGGCAGATGGGTGATCCGCACCGCCGAGTCCGTGGTGTTGACGCCCTGTCCGCCTGGACCACTGGAACGGTAGACGTCGATCCGCAGATCGTTCTCGTCGATATCGATGTGGTCGCTCTGCTCCACGACGGGCACGACGTCGACACCGGCGAACGAGGTCTGGCGGCGGCTCTGGTTGTCGAAGGGAGAGATCCGCACCAGGCGGTGGGTCCCGTGCTCGCCGCGGAGCGTCCCGTAGGCGAACGCCGCTTTGACAACGAAGCTCGTCGACTTGATGCCGGCTTCCTCGGCATAGGAGGTCTCATAGATCTCCGTGGGATAGCCGCGACGCTCGGCCCAGCGCAGGTACATCCGCTGCAGCATCTGCGCCCAGTCCGCGGCGTCGATGCCCCCGGCCTGGGAGTTGATGGTGACCAGGGCTTCGCGCTCGTCATAGGGGCCGCTCAGCAGCGTCCGGATCTCCAGCTCGCCGATGTCCTTGCGCAGCGACTCCAGTTCCTGGTCGGCCTCTGCGAGGGTGTCCGCGTCGTCCTCGGAAGCGGCGAGTTCGTAGAGCACCCCGAGGTCGTCGAGCCGCTGCCGGATGCTGCCGAGCTTGTCGACCACGGATTCCAGGTTGGCGAGTCTGCGGGTGACCTTCTGCGCGTTGTCCGGGTCCTCCCACAACTCGGGGTCGGCAGACTGCTCACGCAATTGGTCGATCTCTGTCTGCTTGGCCTCGAGATCCAGCACGGCTTCCACACTCGCCAGAGTCGACGAGAGTTCCTTGATCTTTTCAGCGGGGTCTTGGTCTGCCACGTTCCCAAGTCTAGGGGGCAGCGAGGGACTACCCCACATTGTGGCCTCACGCGCGGCACGCCGCGCGGCCGGGCCGTCTGGGGCCGTGCCTTTCCGACACGGCCCCGGACGGCCGGTTCAGGAATCAGCCATTGGCGGCCACCAGTGAGCGGATCGAGCGCAGGGCCACCGAGAGGGTGGCCAGATCGAACCGCTCGGTCTCCCAGATCTCCGACATCGTCTGCCTGGAGCGCTCCACAGCGACCCGGTTCTGCGCGACCCAGTGGGACCGCAGGTCGCCGGGCGACTCACCAGGAGCGCCCGACACCAGCACGGTGCCCGCCAGATCCGCGTGAGCGGCGTAGAGGTCGTCGCGCACGGCTGAGCGGGCCATCGTGGACCACCGATCGTCGCGCGGCAGCGCGATGATGCGTTCACGCAGTCGGCTGATCTGCAACTGGTCGGCCAGATCGAAGTAGACTTCGGCGACCTGCCGCAGCGGCCGACCGGTGCGATGGGCGAGATCGACCAGGTCGAAGGTGGAGTAGGCCGGGACCATGTCGGCCACACGTTCGGCCAGTTCCGCGGGGACCCCGCGGGAGGCGAACTGGTCGCGGCGGTCGAGGAACGACGCCAGGTCGCTCCCCTGCAGCAGCTCGGGAAGCTGCGGCACGATCGCGGCCACTCCGTCGGCGAAGAAGGCGATCTCCTCGTTCAGCGCGAACGGGGACTGGCGGTTGCGCAGCAGCCACCGGGCACCGCGCTCGATGAGCTTGCGCATCTCCAGCAGGATCGCCAACTTGGTGTCGACGTCGATCCGGAAGTCCAGGTCCTCCACGGCCCGCCAGAACTCGCGGAGGCCGAACACCTCCTGCACCACCAGATAGGCCCGCGCGATGTCGTCGGGCGAGGCACCGATCTCCTCATTGATCCGGAACGCGAACGTCGATCCGCAGCGGTTCACCATGCCGTTCACCACCTGGTTGGTGATGATCTCCCGGCCCAGCGGGTGCTGCGGCATCGCCTCGGCGAACCGTTCCCGCAGCGCTGTGGGGAAGTATTCGGTGAGGACGTCGCGCAGGTAGGGGTCGTTCGGCAGATCGGATTCGGCGATCGCTTCCTTGAGGACGATCTTGGTGTAGGCGACCAGAGTGGCGAACTCCGGCCCGGTCAGGCCCTGGCCGCTGGAGCGCCTGGCCGCAATGGCCTGGTCGTCGGGCAGGACCTCCAGCTTCCGCTCGAGCCGCCCCTCCCGCTCCAGTTTGCGCATGTAGCGCGAATGGACGTGCAACATGGACCCGGCCTGCTTGCGCGCCGCCGCCAGAACCGTATTCTGCGCGTAGTTGGTGGCCAGCACCAGGTCGGCGACCTCGTCGGTCATGCTCAGGAAGAGCTCGTCGCGCTCCTCCTTGGCCAGCCGCCCCGCGCGGACCTCGCTGTCCAGCATGATCTTGATGTTCACCTCGTGGTCGGAGGTGTCCACCCCGGCGGAGTTGTCGATGAAGTCGGAGTTCACCCGCCCGCCCTTGAGCGCGAACTCGATGCGGGCCGCCTGGGTGAACCCCAGGTTGCCGCCTTCGCCGACGACCTTGCAGCGCAGGCCCGCAGCGTCGATGCGCACCGGGTCGTTGGCCTTGTCACCGACGTCGGCGTGGGTCTCGGCCGAGGACTTGACGTAGGTTCCGATGCCGCCGTTCCACAGCAGGTCCACCGGCGCCTTCAGGATGCACTGGATCAGCTCGAACGGCGTCAGCTCGGTGATCCCGTCGTCGATCCCCAACGCCTCGCGGACCTGCGGAGTGATCGGGATCGACTTCGCGGTGCGCGGGTGCACGCCGCCGCCCTCGGAGATCAGCGTCTGGTCGTAGTCGGCCCACGTGCTGCGGGGCAGCTCGAACAGCCGGCGGCGCTCGGCGAATCCCTGCTCGGCGTCGGGGGACGGGTCGAGGAAGATGTGCCGGTGGTCGAACGCGGCGACGAGCCTGATGTGCGGGGAACGCAGCATGCCGTTGCCGAACACGTCCCCGGACATGTCGCCGATCCCGGCCGCCGTGAAGTCCTGGTTCTGGACGTCCACGCCCATCTCCCGGAAGTGGTACTTGACCGACTCCCAGGCCCCGCGGGCGGTGATGCCCATCCCCTTGTGGTCATAGCCCACGGAACCGCCCGACGCGAAGGCGTCGCCCAGCCAGAAGCCGCGCTCGGCGGAGATCCCGTTGGCGATGTCGGAGAACGTCGCGGTGCCCTTGTCGGCGGCGACCACCAGATAGGAGTCGTCGGCGTCATAGCGAACCACGCTGTCGGGGTGCTCGATCTCGCCGCCGACGAGGTTGTCGGTGATGTCGAGCAGTCCGCTGATGAACTGCTTGTAGCAGGCCACGACTTCGGCCATGACCGCGTCTCGGTCGCCGCCGGCCGGCAGCCGCTTGCAGACGAAGCCGCCCTTGGCACCGCTGGGCACGATGACCGAGTTCTTCACCATCTGCGCCTTGACCAGGCCGAGGATTTCAGTACGGAAGTCCTCGAAGCGGTCCGACCAGCGCAGTCCGCCGCGCGCGACAGATCCGAAGCGCAGGTGCACGCCCTCCACGCGCGGGGAGTAGACGTACATCTCCAGCTTCGGGCGCGGGGCCGGAAGGTCCGGGATGTGCTGCGGGTCGAGCTTGTAGACCAGGTAGGGCTTGGGGACGCCCGCGGAATCGGTCTGGAAGTAGTTGGTGCGCAGCGTGGCCTCGACCGCGGCGAGGAAGAACCGCAGTATCCGGTCCTGGTCCAGGTTGGCGACCTGTTCGAGTTCGCCGCGGATCTCCTCGGCGATGGCCGCGGTGCGCTCCTCGCGACCATCGGCGTGGTCCGGGTCGAACCGCGCTTCAAAGAGCTGGACCAGCAGGTTGGCGATGTGCACGTTGGCGACCAGGACATCGGCGATGTAGGCCGGGCTGAACGCGCTGCCGGTCTGGCGCAGGTATTTGGCGTAGGCGCGCAGGATGGTCAGCTGCCGCCAGTGCAGCCCGCCCCGCACGACGAGCGCGTTGAAGCCGTCCGATTCGCCGAGGCCCTTCCAGAGGGCGGTGAACGCCTCTTCGAAGAGGGACTTGAGCCGGTCCGGCGCCACGTCGACGGCGTCTTCGATCGGGGCCATGCCGAAGTCGTAGATCCAGGCGCGCCCGGCGCCTTCGCGCGCGGCTCCGCGGCTCGCGATCCCGTAGGGGCGCTCGTCGACGACCTCGATCCCCATGTGCTCCAGCAGCGGCAGGACCCGCGACAAGGAGATCGGTTCGCCCCTGCGGTACACCTTGAGCCGCCACTCGTTGGGGTTCTCCGACACCGACTGGTACAGGTTGACGGCGATCTCGTCATCGCCGATCCTGTCGAGCCGGGAAATGTCGTCCACGGCCGTCACCGTGTCGGTGTCGACCTTGTACCCCTCGGGCAGGGCCTCGCCGTAGGTCTCCATGAGCTCGGCGGCCCGCTCGGCGCCGAAACGCCCGCTCAGTTCGGCGTTCAGGTCGTCGTCCCAGGAACGGGTGGCCTTGGCGACCTCGTCCTCCAGCGCGGCGTGGTCGGCATCGGCCAGCGCCGTGCCCTCCTCGGCGCGTACGGCCAGGTACAACTGGGCGAACGACGCCGATCCCACCATGACGCTGTGGTCCATGGCCGCGCCGTGGAACGCCGTGCTCAGCACCTGCTGGATATCGAGGTGCACCTGGGTGTTGTAGCGGTCGCGCGGCAGGTAGACCAGGCAGGACACGTACCGGCCGTAAGGGTCGCGGCGCAGGAAGAGCTTGGTCTCGCGACGCTCGCGCAGCCGGAGCACGCCCAGGACGATGTCGTAGAGCTCCTCCACCGGCGCCTGCAGCAGTTCTTCACGCGGGAAGCCCTCGAGAATCTCGATGAGGTCCTTGCCGTCGTAGCTTTCGGCGTCGAATCCGGCGAGGTCGAGGATCTCGGCCTGCTTGCGCTGCAGGATGGGGATCTGGCCGATGCTGGTGGTGGTGGCTTCGTGGGTGAACAGGCCGAGGAAGCGGCACTCACCGATGATTCGGCCCTGCTCGTCGAACCTCTTGACGCCGATGTAGTCCAGGTACTTGGGGCGGTGCACAGTAGCGCGGGAGTTCGCCTTGGTGAGCACCAGGAGGTGCGGTTCGCGTGCCTTGGCGCGCGCCTCGGCGGGCAAAGCGGCGAAGCTCTTCGATACCGACACGTCCATCCGGAGCAGGCCGAGGCCGGTACCGGCCTGCGGACGCAGGGCGTCCTTGCCTTCGTCGTCGGTGACCAGCGCGTATTCGCGGTACCCCATGAAGGTGAAGTGGCGGTCGGCGACCCAGCGCAGGAACTGTACGCTCTCGTCTATCTCCGCCTGATCGACGCCCCCGGCGATCAGCGCGTCGGCGGAGGCGGCGGCCCTGTCGGCGAGTTCGGTGGCCTGGTTGCGCATCTTCGCGGCGTCCTCGTCCACGTAGCGGACATCGGTCAGCACGCGTTCCAGGTCCGACTCCAACTGCTTGAGCAGGGTGGAGTCGCCCTGGCGGTCGATCTCGATGTGCATCCAGGACTCGGAGAGCGGAGCAAGGCCGTCGTCGTCGGTCTCAGGCTCGATTTCCAGCAGGGCGCCGCTGAGGTCGCGAGAGACACGCAGCTGGGGGTGGATGACCAACTGGACGCCGATGTTCTTGGCGGCGAGCTCCATGGTGACCGAACTGACGAGGAAGGGGGCGTCGTCGGTGACGATCTCGACCACGGTGTGGCCCACGTCCCAGCCATCGGTATCTCGAGAGGGGGTGTACACCCGTACCTTCGCGCGGCCTTGGGGACGGTGGCGAGCAAGCTCGAAATGGGACATCGCCGGTCCGCAGATCTCGGCGGGGCTGCGCTCTTTGAGCTCTTCGGAGGCGAAGTGGCGGTAGTAGAACCGCAGGAACCGCTCGATCCGACCGCTGTCGTCGGTTTCTCCGCCAGGAGACTTAGACCACTGGGTGACCGCGTCACGCAGCAACTGGTCCTGCACGGCGTCAGGCTGCCCGGACATGATTCGACCTCACTCCCTTGTGAGTCGTCGGGGGCCGGCCGGAATCGCTGGGAGTCCGAACCGGGACATCGGATGATGTGACTCGTGAAATTCTGTGACGGGATTACGGGAAGCGACAGAAGACAACTCAGACACAGGCCCTGCTTTCCGGTAACGGCAACCCCTACACACAGTTCAGGGGGCGGACTTCATTGTCCGGCCCTCCTGGTGCACCAGGCTACTGCTTTCCGCATCCCACAACAGGGCCAACATCACTAACAGCACGTTTCTGCTGTTAAGAGCACATTGCTCCGGGGCCGGACAGGTGTGCACGGTAGGCGAACGGCCGGGGTCCCGGCTATGCTCCCGGGCAGGGAGTGAATGCTCGGGCGCACACGGCACCCACGGACGGCCTCTTCCCGCCCCGCGAAAACCGTCATCCCGCCTGCGGTATGCGCGACGCCTCGATGATCGCCTTCGTCAGGCGCTGCGTATCGGTGAGGTCGTCGAGCACGTGCACGGCTCCGGCCGCACGAAGCTGCGACTCGGTGGCCGATCCGCTGACAACCGCGATCGGCGCCGCGTGGCCGATTGTCGCGGCCTCGACGTCGCGTACGGAATCGGTGATGTAGACCGTCTGCTCCTCGGGGAACGAGGTCTTGTGCGCCTCGGCCGCCCGCATCCGGGTGAACTGGATGAGGCTGGCCTTGGGATAGTGCTCGGATCCGAAGCCGCCGATGCTCAGATCCAGATAGCCGTCCAGGCCGAACGCCGCGAGCTTGGCGACCGCGTTGGCCATGATCGTCCCGGTGACCACGGTCTGCACGGTATCGGGCATCCCGGCCACGGCGGCCACGGCGGCCAGGGCGCCGGGCATGGCCCGTCCGCGCGCGGGAAGCTGGTCCCTGCGCCGGGCGAATCCCTCGGCCAGCGCCTCGATGAATTCGGGGAGCAGCTCCTCCCCGGAGCCCCGCTCCACGTCGTTGCGCGCGAGGAACTCGAAGAAGATCTCGGAATCGGTACGTCCCCCCGTTGAGGCCAGGTAGACCAGCGGCGCACCGGTGACCCTTTCGAACGCCTCGGCATAGGCCGCGCGCGTCACCTGGGCGACGTCAACAAGGGTGAGGTCGATATTCCACAACACCAGCCGGCTGATGGGAGGCTCCTTGAGGTGCGGAGGTACGGAGGTTCGTCCTTCTATCTTGCCTCACCCCCGCACCTCCAGCCGTGGACGGTCTTCCGGAGACGGGGAGACGCGGCCCGGGGCGCGTCGATCGTGAACTTCTTGCCGGATTCGCGCCCAGGAGCGCCGGAACAGACACGATGGATGCGCAGAACCCGGCATAGCCAACAGCGCTTCGGCGCCATTCACCGCATCGGCGCGCTACTCCTCATCGACCAGGTACTTCAGCTCCTGGGTGGCATACCACATGAGCTCATGGCCGTCCTCGTGGCCGGCTCCGGGCTCGGCCAGGGCCGCGGCGATGCCGTCGACGGCTCCCGCATCGTCGACGTGGGCGGAGGCCACCCGGTTGAGTGGAACCGTTCCGGTGACGGTGACCGCCGCGGGGCCGTCGTCATCGGCCGGCTCTTGGACGATGGTGCCTGGGACGTCGGCGGCGATGACGACGCGCCGCCGCGGGGCCTGGGCATCGGCGGCGAGCAGCCGCAGGGATGCGGCAGCGGCATGGTGCAGGGCCTCGTATTCGAGTTCCTCGTCGTCCGCACCGAGAGCGGAGCGCAGCTCATCAGTCGCCGCATAGGCGGTGAAGGGGGCACCGCGCACCTCCCCGTCCTCCAGAACAGCGGCGAGAGCGGGGAGTGTACTCGGCAGGTAGATGCGCATGCGGACTCGTCAATCCAGGTTCAGGCCTACACGGGCGGCGTCGGCGGGTCATCGTCGAGTGTGCCAAAGATCGGGGCGCCGATGCGCGCCGCCCCGGTTTCCGGAGGCACCGGATCGAGTTCGATGCCGCAGGCCTCGGCGAGCCGTGCCCGCGTTTCCCAGGGGTCGCGGTGCAGGATGCCGGTCATGCCGAGTTCCACGGCTGCCCGCACATTGCGCTCGATGTCGTCGATGAACACGCACTCGGCGGCGTCCAGGCCGACGAGTTCGAGGGCGTGCCGAAAGATCACGGACTCCGGTTTGCGCATCCCCACCTCGCCGGAGATCACTACGGCGTCGAAGATCTCGGCAAAGCGCTCGCGGGGGTAGCCGTTGCCCCAGGAGTTGGACAGCAGACAGGTGAGCATGCCCTGGGCGCGGGCTCGGTGCAGCGTCTCATACATCTCCTCCACCGGATGGAAGCCGGAGAACATCCGCTGGATCAGCCCTTCTGCGGGGACCGCGCCGCCGTCGACCAGCCGCAGCTCGGCGGCGAGTACACGCTCGAACTCGGCGACGGCCACCTCACCGCGCTCCAGCGCGTGGATGGGGTTGCCCGCTGTGCCGCCGTCAGCGTAGGCGCCCTCGACCCAGGTCCGCATGACGATGCGGTAGTGCTCAGCGTCGATGCGGTCGGCCTCCAGCCAAGCGCTGATCGTCTCGCGGAGCGGCGTGGTGAGGACACCGCCCCAATCGGTGATGATGCCGCGGCACGTGGTGGACATTCCATCGCCTCCATCCGCTCAGGGATCGTGTCGGGTCCTGTCGGGAGCACCCGGTCGGGGCCGGGATTTTTCCCGGCCGGACTGGGTCTCAACCATCGGCGCCGCCGCACGGAGCGGCGTAACACCCGGGGCACAGTACCGACCAGTCGGTCTGATGGCATACTCGGCTCATGGACTTCGAGCTCAGCACCACGGCCCGCGATTACCTGACCAACCTTCACGATTTCATGGACGGCCACGTCTACCCGGCAGAGCCCGTCTACCGCCAGTGGCGGGCCGAGGCCGGCCCCGGCGACCACGGCCTGCCCCCCATCATGGAGGACCTCAAGGCCGAGGCGCGCCGCCGGGGCCTGTGGAACCTGTTCCTGCCCGATGTCAGCGGCCTGAGCGTCACCGACTACGCCTCCCTCGCCGAGGTGACCGGCCGCTCCCCTGAACTCGCGCCCCAGGCCCTGAACTGCTCGGCGCCCGACACGGGCAACATGGAAGTGCTGCACATGTTCGGCAGCCCCGAACAGCGCAAGCAATGGCTCGACCCGCTGCTGGAGGGCCGTATCCGCTCGGGCTTCGCCATGACCGAACCCGACGTCGCCTCCTCCGACGCCACCAACATCAGCACCTCGATCGTGCGCGACGGCGACGACTACGTGATCAACGGCCGCAAGTGGTGGATCAGCGGAGCCGCCGACCCCCGCTGCGCGTTCTTCATCGTCATGGGCAAGACCGACCCCGACGGGCCGACCCACCGGCAGCAGTCGATGGTCCTCGTCCCCCGCGACACCCCAGGGCTGGAGATCAAACGCTCGCTCCCCGTATTCGGCTACCAGGACCAGGAGGGCCACAGCGAACTGCTGTTCACCGACGTCCGGGTCCCGGCCGCCAACCTCATCGCCGGCGAGGGCGACGGCTTCATGATCGCCCAGGCCCGGCTCGGCCCGGGGCGCATCCACCACTGCATGCGCGCACTGGGCATGGCCGAACGGGCGCTGGAGCTGATGGTGCGCCGCGCCACCGGGCGGGTCGCGTTCGGCAAGCCCCTCGCCCAGCAGGGCGTGGTACAGCAGCAGATCGCCGAGTCCCGGCTGGCCATCGAGCAAGCCCGGCTGCTGGTGCTCAAGACCGCGTGGCTGATCGACAACCACGGCACCAAGAAGGCCCGCACCGAGATCTCCGCGATCAAGGTGGCCGCTCCGCGCGTGGCCGTGGAGGTCATCGACCGCGCCATCCAGGTGCACGGCGGCGCCGGGGTCAGCGACGACGTTCCGCTCGCCGCGATGTATGCCAAGGCCCGTGCCATGCGCATCTTCGACGGCCCCGATGAGGTCCATCTGCGCTCCCTGGCCCGCCAGGAGCTCAAGCGCCATTCCTGAATTCCCAGCCGGGCAGCGAATGCCCTGGGGAACCAGGTATACCAGGTTCCCCAGGACATTTTTCCGTTACCGGCTTTCTGGCCTGCATTTTCGGAATTCCGCGAATATGAATGGTGCTCATTTTCCCGGAAAACCAGCCGAATGGCGCCCCCTCGCACCACACTGGCCTGCATGCACGTGAGGAGGCAGAATGCTTGTCATGGTGAGCAGGTGCGAGCGCGACGAAGCACTGGACCGACCAACGGTCCTGTCGATGGAGCCGCCGCTGGAGCAGCGGTTGGAACTGCCGACGGACCGGCCGCTGACTGTGGCCGACCTGGTGGACACGCCGGACGACGGTCGGCGCTACGAGCTGGTCGACGGGAGGCTTGACGTGTCGGCAGCACCCGTCGGCCTGCACACCAGAGCCGAATTCCGGCTGGGTTGGCACCTGATCAATGCCGCCCCCGAGGAGATATTCGAGGTCCATGGAGGTCCGGGTATCGTCCTCAACGACACCCGGACGGCCCACCGCGTTCCCGACATCGCCGTTATCCGGACCGAATACTTCGAGCTGCCCTACCAGACCCGTCCTCCGGTCCTGGCGGTGGAGGTGCTGTCGCCCGAAAGCGTCTTCCGCGACACGGAGCAGAAGCGGCGGGAGTACGCGGATTTCGGAATCGAGTCCTACTGGATCGTCAACCCGTCACTCGAAAAGCCGGGCGTTTCCGTCCTGTGGCTCCAGGACGGGAGGTACCGGGAGGTCGCCCAGGTCTACGGGAAGGACGTGTTCGCCACCGACGTGCCCTTCCCCATCCGGTTGGTGCCGGAGTGGCTGGTCGCGGACGGACCGTGGAAGGCCAATATCGGCGGCCCCACTGAGGATGCGAACGGAAGCGGTTCCTCTGGCACGGCGGCGAACGGCACCACCGGGAGTGAGGGCTCCGGGTAGGCGCGGCCCGCCCCGACCGCTCAGTAGCTCAGTCCGGCACCGAATTCCAGGTCGGTGCCTGGGATGTCGACCGGAAGCCTGCCGGAGGGGTTCACCTCTCCGGCCAGGGTGCGGGCCGCGGCCGTACGGGAGGCGTCGACAGCGGAATAGGTGGCCAGGTAGCCGTCGACGCCGCTGAGCTCGCTGATGTCGTAGGGGTTGCCCTGGGCCACCACTACCACGGGCGTACCTGCCGACACCGCTGCCTCGACCAGTGCCTGCTGTTCCGCGTCGCCCCTCGCATTGTTGGTGCCGACCACCGCGACGTCGGCCGCTGACAGTGAGCCCGCCACGTCGTAGCCCAGTTTCTTCAGTTCGGCGCTGATCTCCTCGGCTCCGGAGCCGGTGACGCTGACCGCTGTCCCCTCCTGGAGCGGCAGTACACCGTCCTCGTTGCGCAGCAGGGTCATCGATGCCTCGGCCACCTGCTGGACAGCCGCCGCGTGCTCCTTGTTCCCCACGCTCTCCTCGGCCGCTGCGGCATCCACCGGTTCGGCGTCGTAGAGACCGCGTTCGACCTTGAGCTCCAGGATCCGCCGCACCGATTCGTCCAACCGCTCCTCGCTGATCCTGCCCTCCTCCACGGCCGTCACGACCGCGTCGGACGCCGCTTTCGGGTCCGGCGGCATCAGCAGTTGGTCGGCCCCGGCCAGTACCGCCCGCACCGCGATCTCGCCGTCGTCGTAGGTCTGGCGGACGCCTTCCATGTTGAGCGCGTCGGTACTGACCACGCCGTCATAGCCCAGTTCGTCGCGGAGGATGCCCTGGATGACGTTTGTTGACAACGTGGCCGGCTCTGCGGAGTCGTCCAGTTCGGACATGAACACGTGCGCGGTCATGATGGCATCCACATCGGCCTCGACGGCCTGCTGGAACGGGGGCAGGTCGGTGCTCTCCCACTCCGCCCGGCCCTTCTCCACGGCGGGCAGGCCCGTGTGGCTGTCGACGTCGGTGTCGCCGTGCCCGGGGAAGTGTTTGACCACCGGGACCACACCGCCCTCTTCGAACGCCTCTGCCTCGGCCATCACCATCTCACCGACCAGTTCCGGGTCGGCACCGAAGGAGCGGATACCGATGACGGGGTTGTCGGCGTTGGCGTTGACATCGGCGACCGGCGCGTAGTCCATGTTGATACCGAGGGCGGTGAGTTCGGCGGCCGTGGTGCTCGCGAGCGTCGCCGCGTCCTCGGGGTCGCGGGTGGCTCCGATCGCCATCGCATCGGGGAAGTGCGCTCCGACAGGCAGCCGTGCCACCATGCCCTGTTCCTGGTCGATGCCGAGGAACAGGGGGACGCCTGCCCCATTGTCGGCGGCGAGTTCCTGTAGTCCGTTGGAGAGCTCTGCGATCTGCTCAGTCCCGTTCAGATTCTCCGGGAAGTAGATGAATCCGCCCGGGCGGTGGTCCGCGATCAGTCGGGCGTTCTCTTCGGCGGTGGTGCCTACGGCGGTGAGGACCAGAAGCTGACCGACCTTCTCCGCCGGCTCCATGTCCGCCATGAGCTCCTCGGCGGCGGCCGCCGGATCCTCGGTGTCGGGGGCGGCGCCGCCCGGGGTGTCTCCGGTCCCGCCTCCCCCGCTGCAGGCGAACGACGGCAGGAGCAGGACCGCGCCCAAGGGCGCGAGGAAACGGCGAAAGGACATGAGGATCTCTCGGACGAAAAGCGGGCTGGTGTGCGGCGGGGCCGCACCGGCCCACGCACCGCCTACGATAACGACGAAAGCACCGGGGCGTTCCGCTTCGGCGAAACGCCCCGGGCCGCCCGCTCCGCCGGCGCGGCGGATCTCAGAGGCCGAGTTCGGCGAGTCCGGGAAGGGCCTGGCGGGCGATCCGCTTCGCATCCTCATTGCCGCGCGCTGCCAGGGCGCCCTGAGCCGCCTCGCGGCACTGCGCCAGCGTCGTACGGGCCAGCGCCGCACGGACCAGCGGCAGCGCGGTCGCCCCCATTGACAGCGTCGTCACCCCGAGTCCGGTCAGCACACAGGCGAGGACCGGGTCGGCCGCCGCCTCACCGCACACACCGCATGAGCGCTCCGCCGCGGCCGCGGCCTTTGCTGCCGCGGCGACCAGCTCCAGCACGGCCGGCTGCCAGGGGTCCTGGAAGCGGCCGAGCCCGCCTACCTCGCGATCGGCCGCGCACGTGTACTGGGTGAGGTCGTTGGTACCGATACTGAAGAAGTCCGCGGCCTCCGCGAGATGGCGGGCGCGCAGCGCCGCCGCCGGGACCTCGATCATGATCCCCGCGTGCTCGATGCCCGCCTCGCCCGCCGCGGCGGCGAACCATGCGGCATCGTCCACGTCGGTCACCATCGGGGCCATGACCCACAGATCGGCGTCGGTATCGCGCTGGGCCTCGGCCAATGCCGCCAACTGCGATTTCAGCATTTCGGGGTGGCGCCGCATCATCCGCAGCCCTCGCTCGCCAAGAGCCGGGTTGGGTTCGGCTGCGGCAGGCGGCAGGAACGCCAGCGGCTTGTCGGCACCGGAGTCCAGCGTCCGCACGACCACCTTGCCTCCGGGAAACGCTTCCAGCACAGCCCGGTAGGCGGCGACCTGCTCCTCGTGGCCGGGTGCGTCCGCCCGGTCCAGGAACAGGAACTCGGTCCGGTACAGGCCGACCCCCTCGGCCCCGTTCTCAAGCGCGGCCGGGAGGTCTTGGGGGCCACCGATGTTGGCGAGCAGCGGCACGGTGTGGCCGTCGCGGGTGCGCCCCGGCCCGGTGCTCTCGGCCGCTGCCGCGGCGCGGGCGGCGGCCGCGGCCCGCGCCGCTTCCGCCTGCGTGGGGTCGGGTCCGCTCAGCACATCCCCGCTTGCACCGTCGACCAGCAGCATGGTGCCGTCGGTGATCTGGTCGGCCCCGGCACAGGCCACGACAGCAGGCAGGCCAAGGGATCGGGCGAGGATGGCGGTGTGGCTGGTGGGACCGCCTTCGCGGGTGACGAACGCGAGCACCCGTTCGGGGTCGAGCATGGCGGTGTCCGCCGGGGCGAGGTCCTCGGCCACCAGAACGAATGGGGAAGTCGATTGGGGGATGCCCGGAACCGGAACGCCCAGCAGCCGCGCCACGATCCGGTCGCGCACATCGTCGAGGTCGGCGACGCGGCCGGACAGGTAGTCGCCCGCACCGGCCAGCATCTCACGGTAGACGGCCATGGCATCGGACACAGCGCGCGCCGCAGCGGCGCCCTCGCCGATGCGGCGCTTGATGTCGTCGGCCAGCGCGGGGTCGCGGGCCATGAGCGCCTGGGCGGCGAGCACTTCCCGGGCCTCGCCTCCGGCGCGCTCGCCTCGGTCTGTGAGGTCGCGGGCGACCTCTTCTGCCGCGGCGAAGGCCCGCCGGGCCTCCGCATCGGCGTCACCGTCGTGGCGCGCATCCGCCGGCGGCTCGGGAACCGCACGCGTGAGCCGCAGCGCCGGGCCGTACCCGACGCCGGTGCTGACTCCGACGCCGCTCAGCTTGTCAGCCATGCTCTCTCCTATTGTCGTTCCGGGCTTCAGGCGTTCGCGATCCCGGCCAGCGTGTCCAACAGCTCTTCGGCGCCATCACCATCGGCACTGATCACGATCTCGTCGCCGTTGCGCACGTCCAACCCCATCACCGCCAGGATGCTCTTGGCGGACACAGGGGCCCCGCCGCCTTTGGCAACCGTTACGTTCCCCTCGGCCTTGGACGCGGCCTCCACGAACAGGGCCGCCGGGCGGGCGTGCAGTCCGACTTCGGATTCGACCGTGATACGGCGTTCCGGCATGGTCGTACCTCTTCCTCTCGGTTGCTCGGCTTCACGGGGTGATCCGCGGCCAGTCGACCTCGGTCAGGTGGTCGACGACGAGGTCCGCGCCGGTCAGCGTCGCGCGTCCGTGTGTGGTGGTGACCCCGACCACGCGCATTCCGGCGCGTTTGCCCGCTTCCACACCAGCGGGAGTGTCCTCGAACACCACGATGTGCTCGGGGGCGTAGCCGAGGATCTCGGCCCCGGCGAGGTAACCCTGCGGATGGGGTTTGCCCTCTGCGACGTCTCCTGCCGTCACCAGTCCTTTGAACATTCCGTGCACGCCGAGTCGGGTCAGGGCGAGCTCCGCCCATTCCCGTCCCGCGGAGGTGACCAGGGCAAAGGGCACCCCTTCAGCGTGCAGCCGACGTACGAACTCCACCGACCGCGGCAGCTCCTGCACCGGCGGCAAGTCCGGGTCCGTACCGATGAGCTGAAGTTCGGCGAGCAGGACGTCCCAGGTCACACCAGGGAACAGGTTCGGGTCCTCGGCGATCACGTCGGGGCCGCGGCGGCCCATAAAGCGGTGCAGTGTGGCCTCGTCGTGCGGGATGCCGTGCGCGTCGAGCAGGCGGGACCACGTGGCAAGGGAGCGCGGTTCGCTGTTGATCAGGGTCCCGTCCAGATCGAACAGCGCCGCTCGGGGGTGGGTCTCTTCGGTCAATATCATGCCCAATCGAACAAACGGTCGCCCTGTGCTACTTCCGCTGCGGTAGTGGGGGAGATCGCCGCACCGTCCGCGTCAAGGGCGACCACCGGCACTATCGACGACAGCCCTTTGGCTTCGACCCGGGCCGGGTCCCAGCGGACCAGCGGAGTCCCGGCCGCGACGTGTTCGCCTTCGGCGGCGAGCTTCGCAAAGCCGTCACCACCGAGCTTGACGGTATCGATACCGAGATGGACGAGTACGCCCCGTCCTTCGGGATCGACCACGACGAATGCGTGGGCGTGCAGCTTGACGACCGTGCCGTGGACCGGCGCGACCGCCTCCTGGGCCTCGCCCAACGGACGGATCGCTACTCCCGGACCCACCATGCTCTGCGCGAACACGGGGTCGGGGACCTCGGACAGGTCTACGGCGGCGCCTGTCACGGGCGCGAGCACAAGGAGCATGGGGGCCTCCCGGTCGGGGCGCGGCCGACGGTGCTGGAGACCGCGCCCGGTGACTGTGTCAGTCGAGCAGGTCGTTGATGTCGTCGGTGAGCGCGTCGGCCTCGGGTCCCACCACGACCTGGACCACCTTTCCGGAGACCAGCACGCCGTGGGCACCGGCGGCTTTGAGAGCCGGCTCGTCCACCTTGGCGGGATCGCCGACCTCGGTGCGCAGCCGGGTGATGCAGGCCTCGATGTCCTCGATGTTGTCGGCGCCGCCCAGTCCGGCGACGATCGCTGCTGCCTTGTCGGCCATGTGTACCTCCAGAGTCGGATGCCGGGCAGCACCTGCCCGCGCACGGAAGAAGCGGCGGTTGTGAGCTTAGATGCCCGTGGAAACCTCATCTAGGCGGTTTGGGTGACTTTTCCCAACCCCCGGGGGGAATCGGGGTTGTAGCCGAGCCTGCGGGCGAGCCTCTCTGTGATGAGCTGGGCCGGAACGATCAGGCTGATCGGCGCCACCCACTCGGGTACCTCGGGCGCGGGAACCGCCAAATCGCATGCCGAGGCCAGGGCGGCTCCGCCGCCGATGGCATAGGCCGGTGCGCCGGCGGCCACGACGCGCTCGGCGAGCGCAACGGTGCCCGGAAGGGTCGGGCCGGAGTCGGCGGCCACGAAAAGCGCCGGTGTATCGCGGTCGACCACGGCGATCGGGCCGTGCAGCAGGTCGGCGTAGGACAATCCCATCGCGTGCAGGTAGCAGGCCTCTTTGAGCTTCAGCGCGGCCTCCAGTGCCGTGGAGAAGGCCATACCCCGTCCGGAGATCACCGCGCCCTGCACGCCGGCGAGGCGCTCGACGATCGCCTCCACCTGTTCGGCGGGTTGTGCCAGTACCTGCTCGATGGCCTCGGGCACTCGGGCCAGCTCGCCGGGGTCGAGGTCGCTCCCCAGGCCCAGGGCGAGCACGGCCAGGGCGGCGAGCTGGGTGGTGTAGGTCTTGGTCGCGGGAACGGCCAGTTCGCTCCCGGCCCGCGTCACGAGCGCCAGGTCGGCTGCCTGAGCCAGCGGGGACCCGGTTCCGTTGGTGATTGCGAGGGTCCGGGCGCCGCAGTCGGCCGCCCAGGTCATCGTGTCGACGATCTCCTCGGTGTGTCCGGACTGGGAGATGGCGACCGCGAGCACACCGGAGAGGTCGATCTTGGCGCCGTAGGCGGTGGCGATGGAGGGCGAGGCCAGAGTCGCGAGCCGACCGCCGTAGGCCTGGAGCAGGTAGCTGCCGTACACCGCGGCGTTACCGGAGGATCCGCGGGCGATGAACAGGACCTGCCGGGCCTCCCGGCCGAGTGCCGCGGTTTCGGGCACCAGCGGCATCAATCCGTCCAGTGTGGCACGGAGAGCCTCGGGCTGTTCCGCGATCTCCGAGCGCATGACGCTCGTCGTAGTTGCCATCCGACCTCTTCCCCTCGGTCCTATGTCGCGTCACCGAACCCGCAGCGCAGAACACATCATTGCGGTGGTCACCCGCGTATCGATCCCACATATTGACACACAGCGCCGTACTGTGGTCTAGTCCGGCCTATACCAGTCATACCAGAATGGCCCACGACCGAACAGGCATCCGTCATGGCGATCGACCCCACGAGCCCCGTCCCGAAGTACACCCAGCTCCGGGACCACCTGCTCGATTGGATCGTGGAGGCCGGCCTGTCCGTGGACGATCCCGTGCCCTCCGAACGCGAACTCGGCTCGCGCTACGGTCTGTCGCGCATGACGGTGCGGCAGACCATCGACCTGCTGGTCGCCGAAGGCAAGCTCTACCGGGTGCCGGGCAAGGGTACCTTTGTCGCCCGACCCAAGATCGAGATGCCGCTCGCTCTGACCTCCTTCACCGAGGACATGCGTGCCCGCGGCTACGAACCGGGAGCCCGCGACCTCGCCCGGAGAATCGCCCCCGCCGGCAAGAACACGGCGCGGATGATGGGTCTCCCACCAGGCTCCCCTGTCCACCACATCGAACGGCTCCGCACGGCCGATGGTGAACCGATGGCCGTGGAACGCTCCTACATTCCCGTCTCCGTCACCCCCGGCCTCGATACTTACCCGCTGTCCGGACGCTCGCTCTACTCGATCCTGGAGGAGGAGTTCGGGATTCTCCTCGACTCCGGTGAGCAGACCATCGAAGCCGGCATCTGCGACCCCGCGGACGCCAAACTGCTGGGCCTCGCGCACGGCAGTCCCGTCCTCTCCATGCAGCGGCGCAGTTTCGCCAACGGGAAATGTGTCGAACTGGCGCTGTCGACCTACCGGGCCGACCGCTACCAGCTTCACTCCCGGCTGGATCCACGCCGACCTGGCGGCACGTGAACCGCCGCCCCGATCCCCGCATCCATCGCACTACCCGTGTACCCGCACCCACCTCACTCCACTGCACGTAATGGGAGGACCAGCGGTGAGTTCCTCATCCGCCACAGACAGCGGCCTTCCCGCCGCACCGAAGAATTCCTCTGCCATCCTCGGTATCCTGCAGCGCATCGGCCGCAGCCTGATGATGCCCATTGCCGTCCTGCCGGCGGCGGCGATCCTGCTCCGCCTCGGCCAGGGCGACATGCTGGGTTCCAACGGCCCCGACCCGGGCGGCCTCGCCGACGTGGCCGGCATGGGATGGATGGCCTCGGTAGCCCCTGTCATCGGCAACGCCGGTGACGCGATCTTCCAAGCGCTGCCCCTGCTGTTCGCCGTCGGTGTCGCCATCGGATTCGCGAAGCGGGCGGACGGCTCCACCGCTCTGGCGGCCGTTGTCGGCTACGTCGTCTTCGACCGGGTGACCAAAGCCCTCTTCTTCGAACGAGGCGGCGAACTCGGTGAGGCCGTCACCGTCACTGTGGACGGCGAAGCCGCGATCAACTGGGGCGCGAAGAACCCCACCGATGTCCTGGGCGGCATCATCATCGGCCTCCTCGCGGCCATCCTGTGGCAGCGCTATTACCGCACGAAACTGCCCACCTGGCTGGGCTTCTTCGGCGGTCGGCGCTTCGTCCCGATCATCACCGCCTTCGCGGCCCTCATCCTGGCGGTCGCGTTCGGCTTCATCTGGCCCACGGTGGGCGGCTGGATCAACTCCCTGGGCGAGTGGATCGTGGGCTCCGGCGCCCTCGGCGCCGGCGTCTACGGTGTCGTCAACCGGCTCCTGCTGCCATTCGGCCTGCACCACATCGTCAACTCGGTGGTCTGGTTCGTGTTCGGCTCCTACACCGACCCCGCCACGGGCGACGTCTTCAACGGCGAGATCAACCGCTACCTCGCGGGCGACCCGACCGCGGGCGGTTTCCTCTCCGGTTTCTTCCCGGTGCTGATGTTCGGCCTGCCCGCCGCCGCTCTGGCCATGTGGCGCGCCGCGCACCCGAGCCAGCGCGCGGCGGTCGGCGGCATCATGATCTCCGGTGCGCTCACCGCGTTCGTCACCGGTATCACCGAGCCGATCGAGTTCGCGTTCATCTTCATCGCCCCGGTGCTCTTCGTGGTGCACGTGGTGCTGACCGGTGTCTCGATGGCGATCCTGAACGCGCTGGACGCCCACCTCGGCTTCGGATTCTCCGCGGGGCTGATCGACCTGCTGCTCAACGCGTTCAAGTCGAATACCACCGGGCTGGGGCTGATCCTGGGCTTGGGCGTTGTGTACTTCGCCGTGTACTACCTGATCTTCTACTTCCTGATCACCAAGATGAACCTGCCCACTCCCGGGCGTGAGCCGGTCGAGGAGAATGCCGCGGCCGCGGCCAATCCCGGCACCCCCTCAGCAGAGACCACCGCCACTGGGGAGCCGGCTCCGAAGTCCACGGGCGAGGGAGGCACCGCCCCGCCCGCCTGACATGCGGCTGGGAGGGAGCCCGCGGTGAGCTGACTCTTCGCGGGCTCCCTCCCTGGTCGGTACCGTCAGGCCTTGTTCTTCGGGTCTCCGTGGCACTTCTTGTACTTTTTGCCTGAGCCGCAGGGGCAAGGGGCGTTGCGGGAGGTGCCCGCGAACTCGTCCGCCACGGATTCGGTGTGCTTCTCCACGCCACCGCCTTCGCTGGGCGCGGAGTACTGCAGGTGGCTGGGCCGGCTCTCACCGAAGCCCGGGACGACGACGTCGGCCGCGTCCGGTTCCGCCTCAGCGTCCTCGGTGGCCGGCTTCTGCTCAGCCTCGGCGCCCTCTTCGGCGCTGTCGACCTCGCCCGCCACGGGTTCGGCCGTCACAACGGCACCGTTGGCCGCTGCGGCCGCAGCGGCCGAGGCCGCGGTGACGGTCTGCCCGGGCTTGCTTTTGACCTGGACCTCGACGTTGAAGAGGTAGCTGACCGACTCCTCCTTGATGGCCTCCAGCATCTCCTGGAACATGTCATAGCCTTCCCGCTGGTACTCGATCAGCGGGTTGCGCTGCGCCATGGCGCGCAGGCCGATGCCTTGCTGGAGGTAGTCCATCTCGTAGAGGTGCTCACGCCACTTGCGGTCCATGACCTGCAAGATCACCCGACGCTCAACCTCGCGCATGGTTTCGGCGCCGAGCTCCTCCTCCCGGCGCTCATAGGCGGCCTGGGCATCCTCGCGGACCCGGTGGGAGATGATGTCGGCGCTGAGCGAACCGAGGTCGCTGCCGTTCTCGTCGACCAGGTCATCAACGGTGAAACTGATCGGGTAGACCTGCTTGAACGCCTTCCACAGCTTGTCGAGGTCCCAATCCTCGGCGTCGCCCTCGGCCGTGGCCAGGCGGATGTAGCCGTCCAGGACATCGTCCATCATGGCCTGGACCTGCTCCTGCAGGTCGGCCCCTTCGAGGACCTTGCGGCGCTCGGCGTAGATCACCGTGCGCTGACGGTTGAGGACCTCGTCGTACTTCAGGACGTTCTTGCGGATCTCGAAGTTCTGCTGCTCGACCTGGCTCTGCGCCGACTGGATCGCCTTGCTGACCACGCCCGATTCGATGGGCTGGTCATCGGGGATGTTCAACCGGTCGTAGATGAGTTCGACGCGCGCGCTGTTGAACAGCCGCATCAGGTCGTCCTCAAGCGAAAGGTAGAAGCGCGACATGCCAGGGTCGCCCTGGCGGCCGGAGCGGCCGCGAAGCTGGTTGTCGATGCGCCGGGACTCGTGGCGCTCGGTGCCGAGGACGTAGAGGCCGCCCGCCTCGACGACCTGCTCGTGCTCGCTCTCAACCTCCTTCTTGGCCTTCTCCAACGCCTCCGGCCAGGCCGCCTCGTACTCCTCGGGGGTCTCCAGCGGGGTCAGCCCGCGCTCTTGGAGCTCTTCGTCGGCCATGATCTCGGGGTTGCCGCCGAGCATGATGTCGGTACCGCGGCCCGCCATGTTGGTGGCCACCGTGACCGCGCCGAGCTTGCCCGCCCGCGCGATGATCGACGCCTCACGAGCGTGGTTCTTGGCGTTCAGTACCTCGTGCGGGATCCCCTGCCGCTTGAGCATCTTGGACAGCAGCTCGGACTTTTCCACGCTGGTCGTGCCCACGAGGACGGGTTGGCCCTCCTCGTTCCGCTCGGCGATATCGTCGACGACGGCCTCGAACTTGGCCTCTTCGCCCTTGTAGACGATGTCCTTCTCATCGCTGCGGATCATCGGTTTGTTCGTGGCGATCGGGACCACGCCGATACCGTAGGTCTGGTTGAACTCCGCCGCCTCGGTGGTGGCGGTACCGGTCATCCCGGCCAGCTTCCCGTAGAGCCGGAAGTAGTTCTGCAGAGTGACCTTGGCCAGGGTCTGGTTCTCGTCCTTGATCCGCACCTTCTCCTTGGCCTCGATGGCCTGGTGCATGCCCTCGTTGTAACGGCGGCCGCGCAGGACACGCCCGGTGAACTCGTCGACGATGAGCACCTCGCCGTCCTTGACGATGTACTCCTTGTCGCGCCGGTACAGCTCCTTGGCCTTGAGGGAGTTGTTCAGGAAGCTGATGAGGGGGGTGTTGACCGACTCGTAGAGGTTGTCGATACCGAGCCAGTCCTCGACCTTGGCGACACCGCTCTCAGTGATGGCGACCGTGCGGTTCTTCTCCTCGACCTCGTAGTCGACGTCGCGGCGCAGGCGCGGGGCGATCTTGGCGAACTCCGCATACCAGCGGGAGTTCTGCTCGGCGGGGCCGCTGATGATCAGCGGGGTCCGCGCCTCATCGATCAGGATGGAGTCGACCTCGTCGACGATGGCGTAGAAGTGCCCGCGCTGGACCGTCTCCTCCAGCGACAGAGCCATGTTGTCGCGCAGGTAGTCGAACCCGAACTCGTTGTTGGTCCCGTAGGTGATGTCGGCGGCGTAGGCCGCGCGCCGGTCAGCGCGTGGCATGTCAGGCGCGACGACCCCGACTTCCAAGCCGAGGAACTGGTAGATACGCCCCATGTTCTCGGCGTCGCGCTTGGCCAGGTAGTCGTTGACCGTGACCACATGCACGCCCTTGCCGGCGAGCGCGTTGAGGTAGACGGCGAGGGTGGCGGTGAGGGTCTTTCCTTCACCGGTCTTCATCTCGGCGATGTTGCCGAAGTGAAGCGCCGCACCGCCCATCAGCTGGACGTCGAAGTGCCGCTGTCCCAGCGTGCGCTTCGCCGCCTCGCGCACCGTGGCGAACGCCTCGGGGAGCAGGTCCTCAAGCGACTCCCCCTCCTTGTAGCGCTCGCGGTACTCATCGGTGAGTTCGCGAAGCTCCGCGTCGGTGAGATCAACGAAGTCGTCCTCGATCGAGTTCGTCTGGTCCTTGAGCTTCTTCAGCTTGCGCAGGATCTTTCCCTCTCCTGCGCGGAGGACCTTGTCGAGTATGCCTGGCACTTCCTATGCGCTCCTCGCCAGATGTGGGCCCGCGTCCGGAGGCGGGACGGATCCTTGACCCCCAGCATTCCATCCTAGGCGAGACTATTGCCTCACCGATCCAGCACGCTTCATCACTCAGACGCAACCACGAGGCCCCACACCGGCAGGGATCGTGCGAACCCGAAAACCCGTGCGCGGCCCCGGAGCCCGCTCAGCCGTGTTTAGCCACGTCTTCCAGGGTTATGTGCCTGACAGGCATGCACTCGTCAAAGACGTACGGGTATCGGGGGGATTGCCATGGCCCACAATGACCGCAGCCAGCAGCCCGGAGAGATCCGCGGACACCAGGCGGAAGGCGGAGATTGGGCGCCGACCAACAGCCACCGCGGCAAGATCGGTTCATGGGTGGCCGTCGCGTTCCTGCTCGTCGGTTTCATCCTCGCCGGGCTCGCCATCCCGCTCGGCCCGTCATTCGTACTGTTGGGCATCGCGGGTCTGTCCCTGCTCATAGGTGCGATCCTGTGCGCGGTCACCGACATCTTCACCGACGTCGTCCTCGACGACCCGCACCACGAGCCGGAGGAGCCGCACACGACACCGCTGTCCAAGATCAAGCGGGGGCTCCGAAGCTCCAAGGGTGACGTCTCGCCGCACAAGCGCTGACCACCGCCGATCCGGCGGTCAGGGATCCGGCGAAGAGGCAGCAGAAGAGACGGCAAGTACTGTGCCGCGGCCGGTGGGACCACCGGCCGCGGCCGCCAACGGTCTTTCGGGCATCAGCAGACGCCCGGGATTCTCAGTCCACCAGGCGGATGACCCCGTAGTTGAAGCCCTTGCGGCGGTAGACGACGCTTGGCGCATCGCGGTCATCGTCGTGGAAGAGATAGAAATCGTGGCCCACGAGCTCCATCTCCATGAGGGCTTGGTCGATGGTCATCGGCTTTGCCGAGTGGAACTTCTCCCGAACGATCACCGGGGCCGCACCCTGGGTGTCGAGTTCGAGGATCTCGTCCGAGAACTGGGCGTCCAGAGCGGGACCGTCGATCTCCTCGGACTCGATCGCCGGTGAGGGAGCCGAAGGAGGAACGGCCGCAGTGCCCCGGCCGATCTCCACGCCGTTCGCCAGGTCCGCGGTGGCCGCGGCCACGGAAACGGGAGCGCGGTTCCCCTTCTGCACTTTCCTGCGATCAGCGAGCTTGCGCAGCCGGGCTTCGATACGGTCCAGCGCCTGGTCGAGAGCGCTGTAGCGATCGTCGGCGGATGCTTCACTGCGGACCACCGGACCGCTGGAGTGGATGGTCAGCTCAACCCGCTCTCGCTGGTCCGCGAGCTTGGGGTTGCGCTCTTTGGACACCTCCACATCGACGCTCATGCCTTTCTTCTCCCACTTGGAGAGCTTGTTCAGCTTGTTCTCGACGTGCTGCCGGAACCTGTCGCTGACATCTGTGCGCCGACCCTTGACGATGATGTCCACAAGACCCCCTTCGTCGCGCGGCCATCGCTGCGCGATGGCCCGGCTCTGCTGCCCCGCACGCTGCCGGTGCCGGGCTCGACTCCCTGTTCCTCCTCTCCGCTCCGTCCGCTGCGGACGGCGGTCTCACTTGGCAATCCGTATACCCACAAGACCACCGCCCTCACTCCAGAGCAGGTAATTCACTCGTTCAAAGCGCGGAACACACCGAAGCGGCCTCCGCTTGGCGAGGGGGCCGGATTTATCCGCGAGAACGGGCCGGGTTTGGCAACGGGGCGATCGCCCTGCCCATGCCCAGCCGTGTACCGCACGGCTCGGCCGCCGACGCTGCACGCTGACACGCCGAGCAAAGAAACGGCCACCCGCCCGGCCGACCTGGTCTTCGTCCCCACATCCGCCTGCTGAGGGGCTCGCCGCGCTTGAGTGCGACTACTGCCCTTCTCCCGGTCACAAGGGACATCGGGTCCCTCTGCGGGGCAGGACTTACCTCTAAGCCGCACCGTGATCGGTCGACGAAAAGTCGCCTTACGTGGGCCGCTTCGCCTGCGGCTGGCATCGGCTTGCCGAACAGGCGCCCCTTGGACGGGACGCCGTATCCGGCGCAACCACGGACCCGGACGGGTGCCATGTCATGACGCTAACCCGATATCGATCAGATGTCAGGTCCGGATTTCACCGCGCACCCTCGAGGATGCGTTTTTGTCCCCTTGAACCACCAAAAGAAGAGAAACCTGACAACGCGGTAAAAAGTTCTTTACGGTCTCGCCGCCGAACAGGACTCCTCCGGGTTCGGGCCGGATCAATGGTGTTCGGCGAGCACGGCGGCGCACATGACCCGCGCCCCGGCCGCACGGAGCGCACGGGATGCCTCGGCCAGGGTCGCCCCCGTGGTCAGCACGTCGTCGACGATGACGACCGGACGCTGATCGATTCGGGGGCGGGCCTTCCACGGAACGATGAGCGCTCCGGCGAGGTTGGCCCGGCGGTGTTCCCGATCCAGGCCCGCCTGGTCGCGGACGCGGCGGCGGTGGCGCAGGACCGGGTACACGTCCATGTGCCCGACCGCACCGTGCTCCCGGGCGGCGACCCGGGCCAGCAGGAGGACGGGATCATAGCCGCGCCTGCGCACTGATCCCGGCCGCGGCGGCACGGGAACCAGCAGGGGCACGGTGTCTTTCGCGGTCGACGCGGCCACGGCGCGGGCCAGGCGGTGCCCCAGTGGTCGGGCAAGGCCGCGAACGCGCCGTTCCTTGAAGGCGAGCAGGAGCGCCTGTTCGACACCGGCATAGGGGCCCGCCGCCCACACCGGCGGACAGCCGGGCCGGGACCGGCACCGCCAGGGTCGCCGCTCCAGTGCCTGCGCACACCGGGTGCACAGCGGCGCACCGGGCCGCGCGCAGCCGGGACACCGGTCGCCCAGCACCAGATCGGCCAGTGATGACAGGAAAGGAAGCACACTCGGCACATCTCCAGGCTCGGCCGCAAGCGCCCGTCTTCGCCACCGCGCTCTTTCCCCTGTGGAAGAACAGGGCCTACTCTCCGCTCCTGGTGAGGGCTATCCCGGGTAAACCGGATTCGTCCCGTCGGCGGCGCGCTGCCAACTGATGCGATCGTCGGTCATCCAGATCTGGTCGTCCTCGACACTGGACAACAGCGGCCGTCCCGGAGCCGCGGTGATGGTCACCATGTCGGCGCCGGACGGCGCGCCGGCGCTGGTGGTCTCGGTGCTGCCGTCCAGCGACACCAGATACCCCTGGCCTGCACCGTTCTCCTTGTGACCGATGACCGCAAGCTGGTCACCGCCCCGCCAGGAGACGTCGGAGACGGCCTCCAGCTCGCGTGCCAGCGGCAGGAATCCGGCAACGGAAACGTCGTCGTCCCGGTGGACCACCCGGCTCACGGACAGCCGCCCCCTGCCGTCCCCGTCCTCGGTCACCACCGCCAGGCGGGTGCCGTCGCGGGACAGGCGCAGCCGGGTGACCCGCGTATCGCGCAGCTCCGGAACGTCCACCTCGACCGGATCGGTACCCTCGCGCAGCGTCCACAGGCGGGTGCCGAGGTCCTGTTCGGCCTCGCTCTCATCGGAGTCGTCTCCGTCGGAATCGCCGTCCTGGGGGTCGCTGCCTCGCTCGGTGTCGTCGTCGACGGAATCGCCGCCCTCGGTTTCGGCGTCCTCGGAGAGGTCCTCGGCGACCCAGAGATTACCGTAACCGTCCCAGGACAGTGCGGTGTAATCGCCTCCGGACAGCACAGTGGAGTACTGGCTGCCCTCGTTCGTTTCGGCGTGGACGATTTTCTTCCCCTCGGCCGTGATCCCGGCGACACGGTCCTCGTCGAGGGAGACCGCGTGCTGCTCCAGCAGGGTGGCTCCGGCACCGGGGGCGCCTTGGACGCGTGACTCACTCGGCTGCTGACCCTGGTCACTGCTGTCCAGCGACCAGAGCTGGCCGTCGCGGACGAAGTAGGCGTCCAGTTCCCTGGTCACCCCGGCGGGATTGACCGATTCCCAATCCCCGTTGCTCAGCAGGTTCTCGCCCGCGTCACCGGAGATGTCGACCTCCTCCCCGCCGACGCGCAGGGCGAGCTCTTCGACCTCGGGCAGCTGCTTGAGGGTCCAGACGAGTTGTGCGCCCATACCGAAGTGGTCCTTGGCGCTTTTACCCGCGGAGTTCAGCTCGACCGTCACCGTGCCCGAGCCGTAGTCCACGTTGGCCCTCGTACCAGCGGAGAAGGAGGTGTCCACGGCGGGCGCCAGCCAATCGGTCGGTCCTTTGACCAGCATCGTTACCAGCCGGGTGGCCACGTTCTCCGTACCGACGGGCAGGAACACCGGGTCGGGCACCAGAGTGCTGTGATCGTGGTTGAAGTAGTAGAGGTTCAGCGGTCGGTAGGCCAGATCCACGTCGCTGCGGCTGAGGATCAGTTCGTCAGGGAGTTCGGCGATTCGCCACTCGCCCTCCCCGTCGCGGGCGAGTTCGAACGTGGCGTCGATCAGCTCCCCCTCCTTTGCGGGGAGGTACTGACCGCTCTGGTCGATCGTGGCCACCCGGTTGCTGCGCATACGCACTGTGGCAGCGGTGTCGTCCTCGTTCGTCCGGGTGTCGAGGACGACGGCGTCCATGTCCTCATAGACCAGGACAGTGCCGTTGGGCGACCAGTCCGACTGCCGCGCGGGCGTGAGGTACTCCCGTGCCACGCCGTGGTCTTCCGCGAAGCTACCCACACCCTTGAGGAAGCCCCTGACCAGCCCTTCCTCGCCGACTCCCGGCTGCGGGCCGTCCGGCAGCATGCGGACATAGCTGCCGTAGAGGTCGCTGGCGTTGTTCCCGCCGGCCCCCTGGACCACAGGGCCGCCGCTGGGGACGGACGCGCACGCTGACAGGCTGACGGCCAGCAGTGCGGCCGCCGCCGACGCACCGGCCCGCGCTATTCCGCCGGTCATGATGCCTCCCCCGTTCCTGCGGCGTGGGCCGGGTCCCGGTCTCCAGCAGCTGCGGAGAGACCGGGGCGTGCCCGCCCGATCGCCATCTCCGGCGGGGCCAACGGCAGCGGAGAGCCCCTCAGCTCCTTGCCTGCCTTGCGCGGCAGGGACAACCGGAACTGCGATCCCTTACCGGGCCTGCCCCAGGCCTGCAGCCAACCGCCGTGGAGAAGCGCATCCTCCTTGGCGATGGGCAGGCCGAGCCCCGTCCCGCCGGTGGTGCGGGCCCGTGCGGGATCGGCACGCCAGAAGCGGTCGAAACACAGGTGCTCCTCCCCCTCCTTGAGGCCGACGCCGAAATCCCGTACTGCCACGGCCACCGCGTCGCGGTCCCCCGCCGCGGTCACAGTGACGTCCTTGCCTTCACTGTGCTCGATCGCGTTGACCACCAGATTGCGCAGGATGCGGTTGATCCGGCGGGCATCGACCTCGGCGGTACAGGGCTCGGCCGGCAGCCGCATCACCACCTTGATCCCCCGCTTCTCAGCGATCTGTTCCGAGTCGCCGACCGCCTTCATCACCGCGTCGCGGATGTCCACCGACTCCAGCGAGAGCGTGGCCGCTCCCGCGTCGTGCCTGCTGATCTCCAACAGGTCGGCGAGC
This sequence comes from Actinomycetes bacterium, assembly GCA_021793235.1. Taxonomy (GTDB): domain Bacteria; phylum Actinomycetota; class Actinomycetes; order Streptosporangiales; family Streptosporangiaceae; genus JAJYTD01. The sequence goes on from JAJYTD010000002.1 coordinate 125,994, forward strand.
AGTTCCTCGAACCGCTCCAGTTGGTTGTGCAGCAGTTCCACAGAGCGGCTCATAGTGGGATCGAGGTCGCCGCGGTCCTCGTAGAGCAGGTCGCCGGCCATGCGAATAGTGGTCAACGGGGTGCGCAGCTCGTGGGAGACGTCCGAGACGAACTGGCGCTGCACCTTTGACAGCTCCTCCAGCTCGTGGATCTTCTCCTGCAGGTTGCCCGCCATGTCGTTGAACGACATGGCCAGTCGGGCGAGATCATCCTCGCCGCGCACCTTCATGCGTTCGGAGAGGTCGCCGGCCGCGAGCCGCTCGGCGGAACCGGCGGCCAGCCGCACCGGATTCACCACCTGGCGCGTCACCAGGTAGGCGAGCACGGCGAGCAGGATGATCAGCGCTGTTCCCACGAAGAACACGGTGTTCTGCACCAGGTCCAGCATCTGCTGTTCATGGTCCAGGGGGAACAGGTAGTACAGCTCGTAGGCGTGGGTCATGCGCGCCCCCACGGCCAGTCCCGGCTCCCGGACATCATCTCGGATGATCTCGGTGTAGGTGACGTACTGCTGCTCCAGCTCGCTGCTTTGGCCGACCTCGTCGCGCAACCGCTTGGGCACGCTCTCCGCGTCCACCGTGGCGTAGCCGCTGAGCCCGCGGATGTCGGGCAGAATCACCACCTCGTACAGCCCGGTGGTGCCGCTGCTCTTGCCGAGCTCCTCGGTGATCTGCGCCAGTTGGCCGTCCGGATCGGTGGACTGGTCGCCGTCCTGCATCATGTTGAGGGCCTTGGACAGCCCGGCCTTGTGGTCGTTGAGCGCCGCTGTCCGCTTGGCGTCGATCAGACCGGTCAGTACCTGCTGTACCAGGAAGAATCCGAGAACGGCAGTGATCACCGCAGAGATCACCAAGGTGGTGCTGACCACCCGGAGCTGCAGCGAACGGCGCCAGCGGGTGTGCACACCGCGTACCAGCCCCCTGGCCGAGCGTTGAGCCAGCAGATAGCAGCGCAGCAGCAGGCCGACCACTTTCTGCCAACGCGACGAAGCGACGCCCTCTCCCTCGGGAGGGTTCGCCGCGCTCACGCCGTTTCCGTTGGCCGCCACGTGTGCCGTTCCCGCGCCGATCAGGCGGTGCCGGCCTTGTATCCGACCCCCCTCACGGTCACGACGACCTCGGGGTGCTCGGGGTCCTTCTCGATCTTCGCGCGCAGCCGCTGCACGTGCACGTTGACCAGCCGTGTGTCCGCGGCGTGACGGTAACCCCACACCTGCTCCAGCAGCACCTCACGGGTGAAGACCTGACGCGGCTTGCGAGCCAGCGCGACCAGCAGATCGAACTCCAGAGGGGTGAGGCTGATCGGTTCGCCGCCGCGGCGCACGGAGTGGCCCGCGACGTCGATGGTGATGTCGCCGATCTGCAGAACTTCCGGCGCGGGCTCCTCGGTGCGGCGCAGCCGCACACGGACCCGCGCCACGAGCTCCTTGGGTTTGAACGGTTTGACGATGTAGTCGTCGGCGCCGGATTCCAGCCCGAGCACGACGTCCACCGTGTCGCTCTTCGCGGTGAGCATCACGATCGGCACACCGGACTCAGCACGGATCTGGCGGCAGACGTCGATACCGTCCGCACCAGGCAGCATGAGGTCCAGCAGCACGAGATCAGGTTTGGTCTCGCGGAACGCCTCCAGTGCCTTGTCCCCATCGTGCACGAACGATGGTTCGAAGCCTTCGCCTCTGAGGACGATGCCCAACATTTCGGCGAGAGCGAGGTCGTCATCGACGACCAGTACGCGTCCCTTCATCGATGATTCCGGCACCCGGACCACGTCCCCGGCGGGATGCGGCGCCCGGTGCCTTCTCCTTTCTGGACACTCAAGCGGCAAAACTTCGATCTCTTCTGCCGGGTCCCCTCAAGGGAGCCGTCCTGCCCACCCAACCTTGCCATGTTCCAGGAAGACGGGTCAGAGTTCACCGGCCGCGACCAGGGTGGGGTGCGCGGCCCATCTCCCATCCCACATCCGCCGTCCCCGAAAGGACGCCCCGCGCTCAACCCGCCGCCTTTCAGAACGGGTGCTCACTCGGCGCCTCCAACTTGGCCGGTAGATAACGGAAAGCATACAAAAGGAATGGAGGGTATCGGTTGCCTGATGGGAGACCAAATATGGCGCGCGTCCGGGACCGCCCGCCACTACGTTGATCTCGCATAGCGTAGAGAACACCACGCTTTGGACCAGATCCCCGCATTGGAGGGCCGATGACGCACGAGGACGGCCAGGCTTGGCGGGCGCCCGATACCCCCCCGGAACCGGGCGGGGGCGGTGCCCCTGGCCCGCCGCCGGTCCCGCAGACGCCATGGGCCGCTCCCGGCGGGAGCCCACCGGCTCCGGCGTGGTCGGCTCCCGGCAGCGGGGTGCCCGCCGCCGGCCCCGCATCCCATGGTGCACACGGTCCGCCGCCGCCCGGATACGGGCGCCCTTGGGCACCGCGCCCCGGGGTCGTCTCGCTGCGCCCGCTGACGCTTGGCGACATCTTCAATGGCGCGTTCGGCTACGTCCGCGACAATCCCAAGGCGACGCTCGGGCTGACGGCGATCATCATGGCGGTCGTCAGCCTTCTTCCGGCCGTCGGGTCGACCACCATGCTCAACGACATAACCGCGTGGAGCGAACGCCTGGAGGATCCGGGCAGCAGAGCCGAACTGGAGTTCCCCTTTTCCCCCTTCACTCTGCTGGCCCAGTTCGGCGGCCTGGTCGTCGACTTCGTCGGCTCGGCGATCCTGACCGGGCTGCTGGCCGCCGTCGTAGGACTCGCCGTCCTCGGCAGGAAGCTGTCCATGCGCGGCGCGTGGTCGGCCGTGGTACCGCGGCTGGGCGGGGTGTTCGGAGTCGCCGGCCTGTACCTGGTGTACAGCGGAGCGGTGGTGCTGGCCTTCGGGGTGGGCGTGGTGCTGATCGCCACCGCAGCGGCCGCCGGGGCCGGTGCCTGGGTGACCGCCGCGCTCACCATCGCCCTCCTGGCCGGGTGGGCCGCGCTCTCCGCGTGGGTCTATGTCCGGATCTCCATGGCCATGCCGATCACCGTTCTGGAACGCACCGGGCCGGGACGCTCCCTGGCCCGCTCCTGGCGGCTGACCCAGGGAAGCTGGTGGCGGGTGTTCGCCATCCTGCTGGTCGCCTCCTTCCTCGGCTCCATGGTGGCAAGCATGCTCTCCGGCCCGTTCTCACTGATCGGTGCTTTCTCGGACCTGCTGCTGGAGAACCGGACGGTGGCCAACGTCGTCTACGCCGCCATGCTCTTCCTGGCAACGGTGCTCGGCGGGATCATCACCGCGCCCTTCGTCACCGGCATCACCACCCTGCTCTATATCGATCTGCGCATGCGCCGCGAGGGTCTGGACCTGAAGCTCCAAGCGGCGGCGCAGTCCGGAGAGGCGATCGACTCCGATATCTACCTGCCGGAGTCATCTTCGACCGGATCCGCGACCGGACCCGGGTATCCCGTGCCCGGTCGCCCCGGCGGACAGCCCGGGACCCCGGTTTGACGGCGGCGCACGCGGGCGCCGCGCCCCTCGCGTTCGCCGCCTCCGCCGAAGTCGGGCGGGACGAGGGCGCGCGGATCGCCCGCGACGAACTCTCCGAACCGATCTACGACGAGGCCGAGCCCAGTCTGCTCGATATCATCTACACACGGGTCACGGAGTGGTTCTATGCTCTCGCGGAACGTGCGGGCACAGCGTTTCCCAACGGGTGGTGGGTCCTCTTGCTGCTGCTCGCCGTACTCGCCGCTTCGGCGGCCGCGCTGATCGTCTATCTGCGGCCGGGACGCCAGACCCGGTGGCGCGGCGCCGTCATCGACCCGGGCGAGGTATTGAGCGCCACTGACCACCGCGCCGCATCGGAACGCCGCGCCACCGCGGGAGATTACGCCGCCGCTGTGCGAGAACGCCTTCGGGCCATCACCCGTGATCTGGAGGAGCGCGCCATCATCACCCCGCGGCCGGGACGGACCGCGACCGAGTTCGCGGCCGAGGCCTCAGCGGCGCTACCGAATCTGCGCGACGCGCTGCACCAGGCCGCCCACCTGTTCAACGGCATCGTCTACGGCGAGCGGACCGCCACTCCTGACAGCTACCGGCTGATGCGCGAACTGGACGAACAGCTCCGGGCGAGCCGGCCCGTACAGAAAGCGGAGTCCGCCGGATGACCGCCATCGGCACCGCCCCGTCAGCCCCGCCCAGTGAGACGGCCCCGACATCGGTCGGCCCTGCCGACCTCTGGCGCCGCATCCGCGGCCCGGTCGGATTCGTCAGCGCCCTCGTCGCCCTTGCTGTGCTGGTCTCGCTGGGCGCCGAACGCCCGCCGGAAGGGCTCCTCGAACCCGAAGGCCCCAACCCGGAGGGAACACGTGCCCTGGTGCAGGTCCTACAGCAGCGCGGGAGCAACGTCACCGTCGCACGCGGCACCGACGACGCGGTGGCGGCGATGTCGGGGAAATCCGTGCTCGTACTGGCCGGCTCCCACCGGCTCCGCCCCGAAGAACTCGACCGTATCTCCGCGGCATCCGGCGACCGGGTGCTCATCCAACCCACGGGCCCGGCGTTGCAGGCCCTGGCCCCCGGCTTGGAGATGACCGGACGCACCGACGCGGACACGCTGGAGCCACAATGCGGCCTGCCCGCGGCACAGGCGGCCGGCTCCGCGGACATGGGAGGCGAACTGTACACGCTCGCCTCGGAGCGGCAGGCGGCCGACCCCGCGGAGAAGTCCGCCGGCTGCTACCCGGGACAAGGCGGGGCAGGAGACGCCCTGGTCCAGCTCGACGGCGGCACGGGAACCACCACCGTGCTGGGCACCGGGGAACCGCTGACCAACGCCCGGCTCGCGCATGAGGGAAACGCGGCGCTGGCGCTCAACCTCATCGGGGACCGGGACGTCGTGTGGCTCCTGCCCGACCCGCACGTGGAGAACGGTCAGGCGAGCCTGGTGGAGCTGCTGCCGCGTTCCGTCCGCATGGCGGCGGTACCACTGGCGGTGGCTCTTGTCCTGCTGGCCCTGTGGCAGGGGCGCCGCCTGGGACCGTTGGTGATCGAGCGCCTGCCCGTCGTTGTGCGCGCCTCGGAGACGGCGGAGGGCCGCGCCGGGCTGTACGCTTCACGGCGCGCCCGCGACCGTGCCGCCGCGGCTCTCCGCGCCGGGCTGATCAGTCGGCTCCGCCCCTTGCTGGGGTTGGGGCCGGACGCCACGCCCGGGGCGGTTGTGGCGGCCGTCGCCTCCCGCACCGGCGAGGACCCGGTGTCGGTGCGCGCACTGCTGTACGGTCCCGACTCCACAACAGGAGCCGACCGGTTCAGCGCGGATGACGCAGGCCTGGTCCGCCTCGCCGACGAACTCGACCGGCTCGATGGGCACCTCCGGTGACGCCGGCCAGACACGCACCAGGGGTACCTGCGACCTCGCCCAACGAAGATCTTCGAAAGAGGTAGTTCTGACGTGACCGCTTCCACCCCCGAGGAATCGCCGGCCGAGCAGGCGCGAGCGGCGCTGACCGCGCTGCGCAACGAGGTCGCCAAGGCCGTTGTCGGCCAAGAGGAGACCGTGACCGGTCTGGTCGTCGCGCTGCTGTGCCGCGGCCACGTATTGCTGGAGGGTGTGCCGGGTGTCGCCAAGACCCTGCTGGTCCGAGCCGTTTCCGCCGCGCTCTCGCTGGACCACAAACGCGTGCAGTTCACTCCCGACCTCATGCCCGGCGACGTCACCGGCTCTCTGGTCTATGACGCGCGCACCGCGAAGTTCGAGTTCCGCGAGGGGCCGATCTTCACCAACCTGCTCCTGGCCGACGAGATCAACCGGACACCGCCCAAGACCCAGGCCGCGCTGCTGGAAGCCATGGAGGAGCGGCAGGTGACGGTGGAGGGCGAACCCGCGCGCCTGCCCGACCCGTTCGTGGTGGCCGCGACTCAGAACCCCGTCGAGTACGAGGGCACCTATCCGCTGCCCGAAGCCCAGCTCGACCGGTTCCTGCTCAAGCTGGTCGTTCCGCTGCCCGAGCGCGACGACGAGGTCGGCATGCTCACCCGGCATGCCGCCGGGTTCGACCCGGGCGATCTGGAAGCAGCGGGGATTCGCCCGGTGGCCGGCTCAGAGGAGCTGCGGACCGCCCGGGAGGCCGTGCGCACTACTCAGATCTCCCCCGAGGTGCTGGGCTACATCGTGGACGTGTGCCGGGCGACCCGCCGGTCGCCGTCGCTGCAATTGGGCGCCTCCCCGCGCGGTGCGACGGCCCTACTGCGCACGAGCAGGGCGTGGGCGTGGCTGACCGGGCGTGACTACGTTACCCCGGACGATGTGAAAGCACTGGCCAAGGCCACTTTGCGGCACCGGATCGCCCTCCGCCCCGAGGCCGAGCTGGAAGGCGCGACCACCGATGGCGTCCTGGACGGTGTGCTCGCCTCGGTGGAAGTCCCGCGTTGACGGACGCGGCGGCAGCGCGCTTCGCCCACGCGGAGCCGCCCGGATACAGTTGCCGGCCCCGTACCGGGGCATAGTCGAGACGGGGTCAACGGATGGCGATCACAGGCAAGGCGGTCCTCGCCGCCTTCACCGGCACACTCGTCGTACTCATCGCCGGTTCGGTCGGCACGTGGCTGCTGTGGACCGTGCTGATCGCGCTCGCCGCAGCCATTGTGCTGGACCTGGTGCTCGCGCCCAGCGCACGCAAGGTCGTCTTCGAGCGCGACGGCGACAGTTCGATCCGGCTGGGCGAGACCGCGTCCGTCACGCTTCTGGTCGCCAATCCGAGCCGGCGGACCCTACGCGGCCGGGTCCGCGACGCATGGGCGCCCAGCGCAGGTGCCGCCCCGCGCGCTCACACCGTCCGCATCCCGGCGGGCGAACGCCGACGGTTCACCACCACCCTCACCCCGCAGCGCCGGGGCGACCAGCGGGCCGCCGGAGTGACGGTGCGCAGCGTCGGCCCGCTCGGCTTGGCGGCCCGCCAGTGCACGCACGCCGTGCCGTGGAGCGTCCGGGCACTGCCCCCGTTCCACAGCCGTCGGCACCTGCCCGGCAAACTCGCGCGGCTACGCGAACTCGACGGCCGGCACAGCGCGCTGGTGCGTGGTCAGGGCAGTGAGTTCGACTCGCTGCGCGAATACGTACCCGGTGACGATGTCCGGTCGATCGACTGGCGCGCCACCGCCCGCCGCGACGGCGTGGTAGTGCGTACCTGGCGCCCGGAACGGGACCGCAGAATCCTGCTGGTACTCGACACGAGCCGTACTTCGGCCGGCCGCGTCGGCGACACCCCGCGACTGGACCATGCGATGGACGCCGGGCTGCTGCTCGCGGCGCTCGCCGCGAAAGCCGGCGACCGTGTTGATCTACTCGCCTACGACCGGCGTGTGCGCGCTCAGGTCCGCACGCACGGCCGCGGTAGCCGTATCCCGGCGATCGTACAGGCCATGGCCCCTCTGGAGGCCGAACTGGTGGAGTCCGACCCCACCGGCCTTGTCGCGACGATCCTCGGCGGCCACAGCCGCACCCGCCAACTCGTGGTGCTGCTGACCGACCTCAACGCGCCGGCCATGGAGGAAGGGCTCCTGCCTCTCCTGCCTGCTCTGACCTCCCGCCACCTCGTCATGGTCGCGGCCGTCAACGATCCGCGCATCACCGAAATGGCCGCCGGACGCGGCACCGCCCGCGCCGTCTACACCGCGGCCGCGGCCGAACGCGCCCTCACCGACCGCCGCCGTATCACCGCCGAACTCCGCCGCCACGGCGTCGAGGTCGTCGACGCCGACCCCGACCACATCGCCCCCGCCCTCGCCGACGCCTACATCGCCCTCAAGGCCCAAGGACGGCTCTGAACGCGCTAATCACCAATCGATCTTGACGCTGTGCACGTGTGAGTCGCGGCTCACACGTGCACAGCGTCAAGATCGGCGCGAGGACCGATGGAACCTTCTGGTCGCTAGCATGCTCTAATCGTCTGTATGGGCGCATTGTCACTGCTCACGGCATGTGTTCGAAGCGATGCACCCCGGAAACCGGGTGGATGCGGTGCGGGCCGGGTCTGCTCACTGAAAAGACAAGGAGCCGGTGTGGGACTGTTCGACGCCATCCGAAATGAACTCATCGACATCATCGAGTGGCTAGACGACAGCCGCGACACCATCGTCTGGCGCTTCCCGCGCCACGACAACGAGATCAAGATGGGCGCCAAGCTCATCGTGCGCGAGTCACAGGTCGCCGTCTTCGTCAACGAGGGCAACATCGCCGATGTCTACCCTCCCGGAACCCACACGCTCGTTACCCGGAACATGCCGGTCCTGTCGACCCTGAAGGGGTGGAAGTACGGCTTCGACTCCCCCTTCAAGGCTGAGGTGTACTTCGTCAGCACCCGGCAGTTCACCGACATGAAGTGGGGCACGCAGAACCCGGTCATCGTCCGGGACTCCGAATTCGGCATGGTGCGGTTGCGCGCGTTCGGCGGCTACGCCGCCCGGGTCGTCGACGCTGCCAGTCTGATCAGGGAGCTTGCTGGAACCGACCCGCAGTTCCGCACTGAGGAGGTGGAGGAGTACCTGCGGCAGATGATCGTGGGCCGGCTGGGCAGCGCGCTGGGCACGGCCGCCGCTGACATTCCGGTGATCGACCTGGCGGCGAACCAGCACATCATCGGCGAGCGCCTGGCCAATGTCCTCAGCAGTGACCTCGCCGACGTCGGCATCCACATTCCGCGCTTCATCATCGAGAACATCTCGCTGCCCCCCGAGGTGGAAAAGGCCATCGACAAGCGCTCGCAGATGGGCATCGTGGGCGACATGGGCCAGTACAGCCGGTTCCAGGCAGCCAACGCGATCGAGGACGCGGCCCGCAACCCCGGGGGAGGTGCGGGCGAAGGACTCGGGCTGGGGATGGGGATCGCGGCCGGCCAGCAGATGGCCGCGGGCTTTGGGGTCGGAGCACAGCAACCCCAGCAGCCCCAGCAGTCCGCGCCCCCGGGACCGCACGCGGGCGGCCCGGCCGGGCCGCCGCCGCTGCCGCCCCAGGAGCAGTGGTACCTGGGCGTCAACGGTCAGCAGCTCGGCCCGTTCGATCAGACCGGGATTTCCGCCCAGATCGGCAACGGCACGCTCACCCGCACCACGCTCGTATGGAAGGCCGGCATGGACCAGTGGACCCCGGCACAGCAGGTACCCGAACTGGCCCGCCTCTTCGACGGCACTCCTCCGCCGCTGCCGCCCCAGTGATCCGCCCGCCGCTCCCTTCCTCCCTTCGATCCTGTAAGGGCAGCCATGTCCGATCACTCATTCTCCGCCGCTGATCCCTCCGCCCAGAACTCCCTCCCCTGCACCGGCTGCGGAGCCCGCCTGCACTACGCGCCCGGGACCCACAATCTGAGCTGCCCGTACTGCGGACAGCAGCAGAAGATCGCCGCACCAACCCGCGCGGTTCGGGAGCACTCCTATGAATCGCTGCTCACCAAGCAGGCCAAACCGGCCGGGGAGATCGCCGCCTACCGCTTCACCTGCAATGGCTGCGGAGCCCACGTCCAGGGCGATAACGAGCTGTCGAGCACCTGCCAGTTCTGCGCTTCTCCCCTGGTCGCCGACACCGCCGCCGATCACCAGATCGAGCCGGAGGCGGTGCTGCCATTCGAGCTCGACCGCAAGGCCACTAGTGAAGCGCTGCGTGAATGGGTGAAGAGCCGCTGGTTCGCCCCGAATCGCCTGAAGCAGGTCACCACGGCGGAATCAATGAAGAGCACCTACCTGCCGCACTGGACCTTCGACGCGAAGACCGCCTCGAAGTACACCGGTCAGCGCGGGGAGTACTACTACGTGACCGAGACCTACACGGCCACGGTGAACGGCAAACGGGAGCAGCGTACCCGTCGGGTGCGCAAGACCCGCTGGTATCCCGCCCGTGGCAAGGTCACCCGCAGCTTCGATGACGTCCTGGTCGCCGCGACCACCAGGGTCACCCCGGACCAGCTCGACAAATTGGAACCGTGGCCCCTGGCCAGAGCGCGGCCCTACCGGCCGGACTACCTGGCCGGCCACGAGACGCTGCGCTATGACGTAGAACCCGGGAGCGGGCTCGCCGAAGCCAAAAAGGAAATGGCCGCCGCCATCGAAAAGGACTGCCGGAGGGACATCGGGGGTGACACGCAGAGAGTCCACTCGATCAACACCAGTTACTCTGATATCACCGGCAAGCTCATGCTGCTGCCGGTGTGGATCGGCAGCTACCTGTACAACGGGAAGCCCTGGCAGGTCCTGATCAACGGATGCACCGGCGAGGTCCAGGGCGACCGTCCCTACAGCGCCGTTAAGATCATCTCCGCGGTCGTGGCCGCCCTTGTCGTTCTCGCTCTGGTGGTCGCCGTGGCCCAGTACACCCGCTAAACGGCCCGATACGGCGATCCGTCGCCCTGTGGCGGTGTGTGTCAGCCTGCCACGGGGGCGGCGGCGGGGCGGCCGGCGATGTCGCCGGTCTCGCCTTCCCGGTGGGCCTTGCGGCCGAGAGTGTAGACATAGGCGAGGAAGACCAGTTCCGCGAGCACGCCGATGCCTACGCGCAGCCAGGTGGTGTGCACCCACCCTGTTACCAGTCCCTCGATGAGGCCGGAGACGAAGAGGACCAGCACCAGCCCCAGGGCGACCGCGATGGCCGGCCGGGCCTCCTCACCCAGGGCCTGGAGCCGGGGCCGGGTGCCCGGGGCAATGACGGTCCACCCGAGTTTGAGGCCGACACCGGCCGCCACGAACACGGCGGTCAGTTCGAGTAGACCGTGCGGGATGATCAGGCCGAAGAAGATATCCCCCTTACCGTGGGCGAACATCAACCCGGCGGCCACACCCAGGTTCGCTCCGTTCAGCGCAAGGACATAGACGGTAGGCAGGCAGAGGAAGACTCCGAAGATCAGCGCCTGCGCCGCGGCCCAGGCGTTGTTCGTCCAGACTTGCGCGGCAAACGATGCACCGGGGTGCTCCACGTAGTAGTTGGCGAAGTCGTTCTCCACATAGGCGCGGATCTCATCAGGGGTCCCTATGGCGGTCTGCACGGCGGGATCAACGACCACCCACACCGCCAGGCCGGCCGAGAACGCGAGGGTGCCCAGCGACGCCGCGATCCACCACCACCGCAACCGGTAGACAACGGCAGGAAAGGTCCGGATGAAAAAGGAGGCCATGTCCTGCCACGCCGGCTCGTGCGCCCCGGTGACCGCGGAGCGGGCCCGCGCCACCACGCCCGACAGCCAGCCCGTCAGAGCCGGATCCTGCCCGGAAGAGCGGACAACGGACAGGTGCGTGGAGACCCGCTGGTAGAGCTCGACGAGTTCATCGATTTCCGGGCCGGTGAGCTTGCGGCGCCTGCGCACCAACTGTTCCAGGCGTTCCCAGTCGGGCCGGTGCACGGAGGCGAAGACATCGAGTTCCACGCCTCGGATGCTATCGGCACGGCCGGTTGTCGACTTCCGGTTGTTGCTCTCCTCCCCACGGCTCGCTTCACGCAGCGCCACCGGCCCGGCCTCTCCTCTACTCCTGCCAAACTGTGCAGAGGCGGTGTTGAGACGCGGGCGGCCAGGGAGTGAGGCAACGATGGCTTATCCGGACAGTGGAGGCGGTTTCGAGCGGTCCTCTCTGGTCACTGGCGACGCCGTAGTGCTCGATCTCCGTCCGGCGGGATTCGCCACGCGCATGGTCGCGCTGATCGTGGACGGGCTCGTGCAGGGGCTCGTCCTGGCCGGGTTGATCATCCTGGCCATGCAGGTCTGGGCGGGGATCGATCCCGCCGCCGCGGCCGCTGTCTACCTCGGCGCGACCGTTCTGGTCCTGGTCGGCTACCCCACCGCGTTCGAGACCCTCACGCGCGGCCGGTCCCTGGGCAAGATGGCTCTGGGGCTGCGGGTGGTGGGCACGGACGGTTCCCCCGAACGCTTCCGCCAAGCGCTCGCGCGGGCCCTGTGCGGTGCCGTTGAAATATGGTCGTTCTCGGTCATCGCCCTGATCTCCTCGCTGCTCAACCGCGACGGCCGACGGATCGGCGATTTCGTCGCGGGAACCCTGGTGGTGCAGGAACGCGCCGGCCGCAACCGCGACGAGGCCATCCCGATGCCTCCCCATCTCGCCCAATGGGCCTCGGTCGCGGAACTGTCCGGGCTCGCTCCCGAAACGGCCGCCATGGCCCGCCAGTACCTGCTGCGCCGCAACGAACTGACCGAGGAAGCCCACCACCGTATGGGCACCCGACTCGCCAACCTGGTCGCGGAGTCGGTCAGTCCGCCCCCTCCCCCCGGCACCACACCACCGGCCTACCTCTCCGCCGTCCTCGCCGAGCGCCGCAACCGCGAAGAGCGGAGACTCGCTGAGCGCAGGGCGAGCGGACAGTCCTGGAACTGACCCCCAAGCGCCGTCCGGGCGCTTTCAGGCCCGCCAGGAATTGAGGTAGTCCTCCTGGTCCGGGGTGAGGCGGTCGATGTCGATACCGAGGGCTTCGAGTTCCAGCCGGGCGACCTCGGTGTCGATGCCGACAGGGACGTCCAGGACATCGGGCACGAGGGTGGCGTGGTGCTCGGCCAGCCAGGCGACCGTGAGCGCCTGAACGGAGAAGGACATGTCCATGACGGCCGCTGGGTGTCCCTCCGCGGCTCCCAGGTTGACCAGGCGCCCCTCGGCGAGGAGTACGATGCGGCGGCCGTCAGCGAGAACGTACTCGTCGGCCTGGGGCCGTACCTCGCGGCGGATCTCCACGGCGAGCGATTCCAGGGCGGGAAGGTCGATCTCGACGTCGAAGTGGCCGGAGTTCGCCAGTACCGCACCGTCTTTGAGGGAGGCGATGTGTTCGAGGCGGATCACGTCGCGGTTACCGGTGGCCGTTACCAGCACGTCGCCCACCTGGGCGGCTTCGTCCATGGGGAGCACCGTGTACCCCTGCATCGCCGCGTCCAGGGCCTTGACGGGATCGACCTCGGTGACGATGACCCTGGCGCCCATGCCGCGGGCCCGTTCGGCCAGGCCGCGCCCGCAGTAGCCGAATCCGGCGACGACGACCGTACGCCCTGCCAGCATGGCGTTGGTGGCGCGCATGATGCCGTCGATCGTGGACTGCCCGGTCCCGTAGCGGTTGTCGAACATCCGCTTGGTGGCGGTGTCGTTGACCGCGACCATCGGCAGCTTCAGAGCGCCTTCGGCGCTCATCCGGTGCAACCGGATCACCCCCGTGGTGGTCTGCTCGCAGCCGCCGATGGTCTCATCGAGCAGTTCCGGACGCTCCAGGTGGGCGATGTTGACCAGGTCGCAGCCGTCATCGAGGAGCATGTGCGGCCGATGCTCCAAGACGGTGGCGAGGTTGCGGTCGTAGGCGGCGGCGTCTATCCCGGCCCGCGCGTACACGGCTATGCCGTACTCGGCCACGAGCGCGGCCGCCGTGTCGTCCTGGGTGGACAGCGGGTTGGAGGCGGCCAACGCGATCTCGGCACCGCCGGCGCGCAGCGCGCGCAGGATATTGGCGGTCTCGGCCGTCACGTGCATGCACGCCGCGATACGGAGGCCTTCCAGAGGCCTTTCTTCGGCGAACCGGTCGCGGACCCGGCGCAGTACCGGCATCGCGCGTTCGGCCCATTCCACGCGGCGGACCCCGGCCTGGGCCAGGCCGAGGTCCGCGACGTCATGCTGTGGTACTGCCATACGAGACGGTGCCCGCGGATCTAGTACCGGTAGTGGTCGGGCTTGTAGGGCCCGGCGACGTCCACGCCGATGTAGGCGGCCTGCTCCTTGGTGAGCTCGGTGAGCTTGACCCCGAGCGCGTCGAGGTGCAGCCGCGCGACCTTCTCGTCGAGGATCTTGGGCAGCACGTAGACGCCGATGGGGTACTCGCTGGTCTTGGTGAACAGCTCGATCTGGGCGATCACCTGGTTGGTGAAGCTGTTGGACATCACGAAGCTCGGGTGGCCTGTGGCGTTGCCCAGGTTGAGCAGGCGGCCCTCGGACAGCACCAGGATCGTGTGGCCGTCAGAGAAGCGGTACTCGTGTACTTGCGGCTTGATCTCGGTCTTGACGATGCCCGGGGTCTTTTCCAGCCCGGCCATGTCGATCTCGTTGTCGAAGTGGCCGACGTTGCCGACGATGGCCTGGTGCTTCATCCGGGCCATGTGGTCGGCGGTGATGATGTTGAAGTTGCCGGTGGTGGTGATGAAGATGTCGGCGGTCTCGACGACCTCTTCGAGCGTGGTCACCTGGTAACCGTCCATGGCCGCCTGCAGGGCGTTGATCGGGTCGATCTCGGTGACGACCACGCGAGCGCCCTGGCCGCGCATCGCGTCGGCTGAGCCCTTGCCGACGTCGCCGTAACCGCAGATCACCGCGACCTTGCCACCGATGAGGACGTCGGTGGCGCGCATGATGCCGTCGGGCAGCGAGTGCCGGATACCGTACTTGTTGTCGAACTTGCTCTTGGTCACCGAGTCGTTGACGTTGATGGCCGGGAAGGCCAGCTTGCCCTCGCGGTGCATCTCGTAGAGGCGGAGCACCCCGGTAGTGGTCTCCTCCGTCACGCCCTTGATGCGGGCGGCGATCTCGGTCCACTTCTTCGGGTTGGCGGCCAGGCTGGCCTTCAGCAGCCTCAGTACGACCTTGTACTCTTCGGGGTCGTCGTCGGTCGGCTCGGGGACCGCACCGGCCTTCTCGTACTCCGCCCCCTTGTGCACGAGCATGGTGGCGTCGCCGCCGTCGTCGAGGATCATGTTGGGCCCCTCGCCGCCGGGCCAGGTGAGCGCCTGCTCAGTGCACCACCAGTACTCCTCCAGCGTCTCGCCCTTCCAGGCGTAGACGGGGACGCCCTGCGGGTCCTCGGGGGTGCCGTTGGGACCGACTACGACCGCGGCCGCTGCGTGGTCCTGGGTGGAGAAGATGTTGCAGCTGACCCAGCGGACCTCGGCGCCCAGCGCGACGAGAGTCTCGATGAGGACAGCGGTCTGCACGGTCATGTGCAGCGAGCCCATGATCTTCGCGCCCTTGAGGGGCTGAGAGGCGCCGAACTCGGCGCGGGTGGCCATGAGGCCCGGCATCTCGTGCTCGGCGAGCTGGATCTCCTTGCGTCCGAACTCGGCCAGTGACAGGTCTGCGACTTTGAAGTCGATGGACATGCGTGTCTACTCCTCCTGGTGGATGCAGGCCGAGTCTACGGCCGCTTCAGCGGCGGGGGAACCGCAAGCAAGGTTAAATTGACACTGATTTGTCAGATTTACTAAAGGACGGCAGATCATCAGCTAGGGTCGGTTCCATGGCCGATGGCGAGCGTCCCGCACCCTTTCCCGCCCCGGGTTCCGCCGACGATTCCGACAACGGGCGCATCCCTATCTCGGCCGCTGCCGAGCGGCTCGACACCAGCCCGCGCATGCTGCGCTATCGGGAGAGTCTGGGCCTGCTGCCCGTAACCAAGGAGCAGCCCACGGGCCGCGGGCATCGGCACCGCAGATTCTCTGAGGCGGACCTGCGGGTGGTGGCGGCCGGACTGGAATTGGAGCGCCTCTACGACATCACGCCTGCGGCACTGTCGTTCGCCCTGCGCATGCTCGCCGAGCCGGCCGTCCTGGCCCGGGTCCGGGCCTATGGTGAGCGCCTCGGACGCCTCGCCCCGCCTCCGGCACGAGCTTTGGATTTCGAGAAGCAGAAAGCCCTCCGCCTCCTTCAACAGCGGGGGCGAGGGCGTTGACCACGAAGGGCGGGGACGGCACCATCCGTCCCCGCCCTCGATGTGTGGAGGCTCATCCCGTCAGCGCGGGTTTCACCGCCGCCGCATCAGCCGCATGAGGCCCGCTCCCGCAGCGGTCGCCGCTCCGCCGACCATACCCAGCAGCGCCACAGGTCCACCGGTGACAGGAAGCATGCCCGCCTCGTTCGGTGCTTCCGGCGTCACCTGATCGTCGCTGGTGCCGCTGTTGTCACCGTTGTCGCCGTTCTCGTCGGCATCGTCGTTTCCGTTGTCACCGTTGTCGCCGTTCCCGTTGTCGCCGTTCCCGTTGTCACCGTTCCCGTTGTCGTCGCCCTTGCAGTCCTTGCCGTGGCCGTCGCAGTCCTTGCCGTGCTTGCCGTGGCCGTGGCCGTGGCCGTCGCAGTCCTTGCCGTGCTTACCGTGACCGTGGCCGTGGCCATCGCAGTCCTTGCCGTGCTCACCGTGACCGCCCTTGCCGTGCTTACCGTGGCCGTGGCCGTCGCAGTCCTTGCCGTGCTCACCGTGACCGCCCTTGCCGTGCTTACCGTGGCCGTGGCCGTCGCAGTCCTTGTCGTGTTTGCCGTGGCCGTGGCCGTGGCCGTCGTCGTCGCAGTCCTTGTCGTGCTTACCGTGACCGCCCTTGCAGTCTTTGTGGCCGTGGCCGTGGCCATGGCCGTCGCAGTCCTTGTCCTCCTTGCCGTTCTCCTCGTCCTTGCCGTGCTTGCCGTGCCCGTCCTCGTCACTGTCGTCATCGTGGCCGCCGGACTTCCACGACCCGTCCCCGTCGTCGTGACCATGGGTATTGGGCACCCGCACCTGCGTGCTATCCGGTCCTTCGAGCTCCGCTGGCGCCTGCGGAGCGGTCTCCGTCTGCACCGCCGCTTCGGGCGCGTCCAGCGCGGCCCCCTCCTCATTGGCCAGCGCGGGCGACGCGCAGATCAGGATCAGCGCCGCCGTGACCCCCGTGACAGTGACTCCCGCTTTATAGCGTGGCATGACAATCCCCCCTAAACAGACAGATCGGCGCCTCCGAAACCAAGGACCAGAGGCAATGTCGGGAGGCCACCGAATTCAGGGACAGTCAAGCATGTATCGTTACAGCAGCAGGACAGCGCGGCCCAAAATCAACATCTCTTTGCTTATATTTTCACCGCGGATCCAGTGTTATCCCCATCTTCCGGAATTGCGTCCGCCAGTACCGCTTCTCCCGGCATAGGAAGCCTTTCGCCCACGGACCGCACGCGACTCATGCTCGGTGAGCAGCGGTTACCAGCCAGTGGCCGCCTTCAGCCGCTGTTCCAGTACCGGTGCGAGGGTGCGCATATAGGTGGTGGTGAAATGACTGCCGTCCCAATAAACGAGAACGTTGCCGATGACCGACGGACACTCCTCACCCCTGCACACGTAGTCGGTGAAATCCAAAAACGATACGTTGCCCGGCACTTCCTCCACTGTGCCCAGATTCTCCAGCGGTGAGGCCTCGGCCAGGGAGTCGGATCGGTCGCCGGTGCACTCATCCGCGGTCTCCGTGGCCACGCATTCCGCGGAGTCGAAGCCCAGCCGAGGGGTGTCCCGAACCGCTATGACGTCGATACCGAGCTCCTCCAGCTCACGCCACCGTTCGACATAGCCTTCCACCACGACCTCTCCACCGAAGCCCGCGTCGGGGTCGATACTGCTGCTGGTCGCGGTTGTGAACACGGCATCGGGAGGCGATTCGGCGAGTTCCGCGAGCACCCCCGCATTCCACTCCGAGCAGGAGGGGTAAGCCTCACCCTTGTATCTCTGCGGAAGGTCGGTGAACAGACACGCACCTTTGATGATGTTGATGATGCGCCAGTCGTTGTCCTCGGCGACGCGTTCCAGCGCTGGGAACCAATGGGCCGCGTGGGACCCGCCCACCAGCGCGATGGTGCGCTCGGGTTCGTCGGATCCGTAGACGCAGGTGAGCACCTCCGATGATCGGGTGCCTTGATTGCAGCCGTCCTCGTAGGTGACGGGAATGTCGTCGGCGGCCTCAGACGGAGGCGGGTACACCGGAAGTTCCCGATCGGCCTCGCCCGTCCCACCGTCGGCGAGCGACGCCGCCCCAGGGTAGTTGGCCGGGTCGGAGACGAACGCCTCGCGCTGCTGCTGCTGCACGGTCAAGTAGACCGACCAGCCTCCGGCCGCGGTGAGCACCGGTAACAGAAAGGCCATCCCCAGTGCCACGGACCGCAGTCGAGTGGCGCTGGCGCGGGTGAACCGGTCGACACCGTCCTCGGTGAGCCATTTCGTCGCGGCGGCCAGCACCAGCGACAAAGCCAGGATGTAGCCCCCTCCGAGCAGGCTGGGCACCGTACGTCCAGTGACCGCGAGGTAGCAGATCAGCACTGGCCAGTGCCACAAGTACAGGGCGTAGGAGATATCCCCGATGTAGTGCAGCGGCTTCCAGGTGAGCAACCGGTCGGCACCCACGGCGGAACCGGTCGTGCCCGCGATGATGACCGCCACGGCGGAAAGCGTCGGCCACAGCGCCACATACCCCGGGAACATGGTCGACACCTGGAGCAGCATGCCGCAGGAGACCAGCGCTGCCAGACCGAGCCACCCCAAGGCGATCCGCACGGGCCGGGGAATCCGCAGATGCTGCGGCAGCAGTGCCACAATCCCACCCAACGCCAGCTCCCACAGCCGGGTCCCGGTGTCGAAGTACGCCCACTGCTGCTGAGTCGCCGTCGTCACCACCGAGTAGCAGAAGGAGGCCGCGAGCACTGCGGCGAGCGCCCCCGCCACCACTGTGCGAACCCTCCACCGCCGCCGCGCCGCGATCCAGGCGGCAAAAGCCACCAACAGCACCCACAGCACGTAGAACTGGCCCTGGATGGACAGTGACCAGAAGTGCTGCACTGGGCTCGCCGCGGTGCTCTGCGCGAGGTAGTCGACGGAGTTGACGGCCAGCCGCCAGTTCCCGTAGTAGAGCGCGGCGGCGGCCACATCACCGATCGTGTCCTTCCAGCGGTCCTCCGGCAGGAACAGGTAGGTACAGGCGAGCACTCCGCCCAGTACCACGGCCGCCGCGGGGAGGAGGCGCCTGGCCAGTCGGGCCCCGAACGCGGCGGCGTCCACTCTGCCGCGCCGCTCCGCCATCCGCACCAGCGAACCGGTGATCAGGAAACCTGTGAGCAGCAGGAATACGTCCACGCCGCCGGATACGCGGCCGAACCAGATGTGGTAGACGGCCACGAGAAGGATGGCGACGGCCCGCAGTCCTTGGATCTCGGGACGGTACCTGCCCTGCGCGGCGGTTGTGCGGGTACCGGCACCCGCAATGGCGCCGGCCGCCGTTGGGGACTCGGTGGACAACGGAGACGGCACGGGGACGACTACCTCAAGAGCGACGACAGGGTTCCCACTGGTCGGTGCGGGAGGAACCGCCCGCCGCAGTGGGCGGAGCGCACATGGCTACAGAGATCGGTGCCCGGCGCCGAGCCACTGACGGACCATGTTCTTCCATCGCCGTGGCGCGTGGGGATACCGCGGTTGAACCAGAAGCCACAAAGGCATGACTCCTGGAGTGTTTTCCGAGGAATTCGGACCTATCCCCCGGGACGGGTTTTGCCGACCTCCTGGCTGGCTACTGTCACAGTCGTGGACTTCCGACGTGGTCACGATCCCGACCTGGCACGCTTGTCCGGCTCTGTACACCGCAGGCTGGCGGAGTTGGACCGACTCCGGGAGGTGCTGGCCGAACGGCGGGGATACCGGTTCGGTACCCTCGCAGAAGACGCCCAGCGGGCCGTCTTCCGGCGACACGTCAACGAATTACGGGCATTGGCCGGGCAGAGCCAGGCCACCGCGAAGCGACAGGAAGCAGAGGTCGAAGCGCTCGTCGCCATGGCGGCCGAATACCGGTCGGGGCAGCCGATCACGGCGGAGTACCTCGGCGAGCTGGCCCGGCGCCTCCCGGATTTCGACCCGCCCATGGCCCTACCCGACGATATGGCGGGGGTTCTCGCCGCCGCGGCCGTGGAGGCGCATCCCGTTGTCCGCGCCGCTCACCTACTGCTCACCTGCGCGGACGCACTGCACCGGGCCGGTGCCCCTACTGCCGGCCCGCCTCCGTTCCTGCGCCCACTGCCTTGGGCCCTCGCGTCACTCTCGCTGATGCGTTCCTGCTATCCGCCGCCGGCCCTGGACCGGCGGCTGGACGTGTCGGCCCATGCCACGGCGCTGGGGGAGCCAAAGGACCGCCTGACCGCTTCCGTGCTGCTTCTCGCTGACCTGGTGACCGTCTCGCTACGCGCGGACCTGAGCCGCCCCGCCCACGGAAGCGGAGCGCCTCCGCCCCGCTCCGCTCCCTTGGCGGCCTCACTGCACCGGCGGATCCTGGGATACCTTCGCGAACGGCGTGGACCGCTCAGTCTGGTCCTGCGCGAACTGGACCCGGACGCCCGGGCGGAGGTCGGCACGGGAAGCTCCGACGACAGCCCTTCACGCGATCGGTGCGAGACCGCGGCCGCCCGCGCCCTGTTCACCGCCGGCCCCGGGTGCTGGTGGTCCTCCGTCGATCTCGACTTCAGCGGAGGGGCGCTGCGGCTGCTCATCCTCGTGCAGGACGTGGGCTCACCGCCCACCGGCGTGCTCGCCGTGACCGCTGACGCGTGGCTGACGACCGCGGAAGGCGCCGCGGACGTCCTCGACCTCGCCTGCACCGACTCGGTGACCCTGGCCCCCACAGATTCCGTGGGAGAGCGCTGGCCCCGAGTGGAGACGTTCGTGGACGACATCGTGGCCCGCGCCGTCGGCCACCTGACCCGGGCACTGCACTAGCAACCACTTGAGCCTGGCCATGGCGCCGACCGGGGCCGCGGAGTGCGGGGACCTCGGTCGTCAAGACCACCGCGGCCGTCAACCGCCCAGGGAGACCAGGACCAGCAGCAGGACCAGGATGATGATGGCGATGAGCACCGCGGGAATGACCCAGCCCTGGGAAAGGAGCGGGTCCTCCTGATGGGGCACCTGCTGGGGCGGCATCGACGGCTGGTGCGGGGCTGGCATCCCCCCGTACATGGTATTGGGCCCGCTCGTTGGCAGTCCGGCCATGCCGGGACGCCCGCCGACGGGGTTCGGCCCGGGCATCTGCGGACTCACCGGCGCAGGCCGCGGCGGGAATCCCCCCTGTTGCGGGCCGGTCATGGGATGGCCGCCACCCTGCTGGTACGGCGGGAACGGCGTCTGCGGGCCGCTCGGCGTCATCGGACCGGGCACTACCGGAGGCGGTGTCTGCGGACCGCTGGGCGCTCCCGCCTCAGCGATCCGCTCGCCCTCCCGGACGACATCGTCGGTCGAGGCGGAGTCGGCGGTGTCATGACCGAGCAGGCGCATCAGCAGGGCCTGGGCCGTGGGCCGCTTGGCGGGATCCTTGTCCAGGCAGGACTGGACGATGGGAAGCAGCGAGGGGGGCACCCCATCGAGATTCGGCGGCGCGCTCACCACACGGTGCACGACCGCCGGAACACTGTCGGTGCCGAAGGGAGCGTTGCCGGTGGAGGCGAACGCGATCACACAGCCCCAGGCGAAGATGTCGACCTTGTCGGTGATCCCCTGGCCCTCGATCTGCTCCGGTGCCATGTAGGACGGCGTACCGACGATCGAGTTGGTCATGGTGGCGGTGCCGTCGGCCACACGGGCGATGCCGAAGTCGATCACGCGCGGCCCGTCCGGGCCGAGGAGGACGTTACCGGGCTTGAAATCCCGGTGCACGATGCCCGCCTGGTGGATCGCGACGAGAGCGGTCGCGGTCGACACGGCGAGACGCTGCAGGGACGCGCCTTTGTGCGGCCCTTTCTCGACGACGGACTCCTGCAGCGACGGCCCCGGCACGTACTCGCTGACGACGTAGGGGGGATCCTGGTCGAGGTTGGCCTCGTGAATGGCCGAAGTGCAGAAGGAGGCGACCTTCTGCGCGGCCCGGACCTCTTTCTCGAAGCGTTTGCGGAGATCGTCGTCCTGCGACCACTGATCGTTGAGGACTTTGATCGCGTACTCTTCGCCTTCACCATCGCGGCCGAGATAGACCACACCCTGGCCGCCCTTTCCCAGGCGTCCGACCACGCTGTAGTCGCCGAATGCGGTGGGATCGCTCGGCGACAGCGACTCGGGACCGGGCATCGATCTCCTCCAGAGTGGTCGTATTCGCGCTAGCGCACGACCAGGTTATGAGTTAGCGGATCCAAGCCGTACGCAACGGCTAGATATACAGTGACGTAATCGGTTAGAGCGATCAAACCGGCCAAACGTTCCATCGAGTGTCCCGGATCCGCAACGATCTCGTTCACCGCCACACCGCGGGTACGGGCGGCCTCTGCGACCGCCTCCACATCGCGTGCCGTCTCCGGAGGCTCCTCCGCATCGCGCAGTAGAACCAGCCGGATCCGGGTATCCCCGTCCTCGACGGGGTCGTCGAAGATGGAGCGTTGACCGGCTCCGCCGAACGGCCCACCGGCGGTGGCGGCCTGGTCGTACAGAACATCGGGGAGTCGACCGCAAAGAGCAGGGTAACCGGCGACCGCCGCCATTCGGGAGACCCAGTACTCCGCCGCGGTACCCGACACCGGTGTCGTGCCCCATACCGCGGGCAGTGCTCCCGCGAGGTCCAGCACCATCGACTTGGCGGGATTATCCCATGTCTCGGCGGCCGGCCGACAGCGCTGCGCCATCGATTCCAGCCGGGTCGCGGCGGCCTCGTACACCTCATCGGACAGTGGCCGCAGCCCCGCCTTCTCCACGGCAGTAAGCAGTGCAACGGTCGGGCCCCATGGGGAGCCCAGCGGATCGGTGGATGCCGGCAGCGTGATGTACGGCGCGCGGGCCTGCTCGGCGAGTGGCGTGATCTCGCTGCCGGAGGGACCGATCGCCAGGAAGCGGCAGCCCCGGCGCACCGCTTCGGCCGCGACTCGTGTCCGTCCGTCTTCGTCGTGACCGGATGTGGACGCGATTGCGACGACGAGGTCATGGCCCGCCACCCATCCGGGAAGCCGATAGCCGCGCACGGTGACGACCGGGATGGGGCACCCGACGCCGAGGACCGCGTTCAGCAGGTCGCCGGCGAAGGCACCGGTTCCGGAACCCACGACCACGATGAAACGCGGCCGCCCCTCCTCGCCCAGACGGTCCAGTTCCGCCTCCAGCGCGGCCCAGCGCGCTGACCGGACCTGGGCCGCCGCCGAAGCGACCCCGCGGAGCGGGTCGACGCCCGCAGCAGGGTCGTCGATCCGGGTCTCATCGAACACCAGCGGCATGGACGCCCCCTTCATTCGCGGCCGGTACCGACCGTGCGATCAGCCGATCCTGCGCGCCTCGTCGACGAGGAGCACCGGAATACCGTCGCGGATCGGGTAGGCCAGCCCGCTCTCGTCGCAGACCAGCTCATCGTTTTCCGCGTCGAATCGCAATGGGGCCTTACTCTTCGGGCAGGCCAGGATCTCCAGCAGCCAGTCGTCGATCTTCGCGCTCATTACCGTCTCTTCGTGTCTCGAATGGGTGCAGGGGCCTCGGCCGTCGGCTCAGGCGCGGACGATGCCGAGTACGTCGTCGCGCAGTTTCGCCATGGTCGCGGTGTCCGGCGCCTCCACATTGAGCCGGAGCAGCGGCTCGGTGTTGGAAGCCCTCAGGTTGAACCAACTGCCGTCCGCGAAGGACACGGTCAACCCGTCGAGATGGTCGGTCCGGGCGTCCTCGCGGCCGGAGTAGGCGGCCGCCACCGCCGCCATGCGCTCCTCTTGGCTCCGGACCTCGGAATTGATCTCGCCTGAGGCAGCGTAGCGCGAGTACTCCGCGGTGATCTCGGACAACGGACGGGAGTCGGCGCCGAGCACCGCCAGCACGTGCATCGCCGCGAGCATACCGGTGTCGGCGCGCCAGAAGTCGCGGAAGTAGTAGTGCGCCGAGTGCTCACCGCCGAAGATCGCCTCGGTCTCGGCCATGGTGGCCTTGATGAAGGAGTGGCCGACACGGGTCCGCACGGGGACGCCGCCGTGCTCGCGCACGATCTCTGGGACAGCGGCCGAGGCGATCAGGTTGTGAATGATCGTCGCGCCCGGTTCCTTGGCCAGTTCCTGGACCGCGACCAGCGCGGTGATGGCCGACGGCGGAACAGGCTCGCCGCGCTCGTCGACCACGAAGCAGCGGTCGGCGTCGCCATCGAAGGCCAGACCGATGTCGGCGCCGACCTCGCGCACTTTGGCCTGTAGGTCCACCAGGTTCGCCGGATCGAGCGGGTTGGCGGGGTGGTTGGGGAAGGTTCCGTCGAGTTCGAAATAGAGCGGTTCGATCCGCAGCGGGAGGGCGTCCAGCAACCGGTCGCCGAGCACGGCCGGAACCGTGTAGCCGCCCATGCCGTTGCCCGCGTCGACGACGACCGTCAGCGGCCGGGATCCCGAAAGGTCCACCAAGGAGCGCAGATAGGCCGCGTAGTCGGCGAGCAGATCACGTTCGGTCACGCTTCCGCGGGGGCCCTCGTGCTCGCTCACCCCTTGCTCGGCAAGCCTTCGGACTTCCCGCAGCCCGGTGTCGGAGCTCATGGGTGCGGCGCCGCTACGGCACAGCTTGATGCCGTTGTACTGGGCCGGGTTGTGGCTCGCGGTGAACATCGCCCCGGGCATGCCGAGGTATCCGGAGGCGAAATAGAGGAGGTCGGTAGAGCCCAGCCCCGCGGAGATCACGTCAACGCCCTGGCCGGTGACCCCTTCCGAGAAGGCCGCGGCGAGCTCCGGCGAAGAGGGGCGCATGTCGTGGGCCACCACGACGGCTGGTTCTCCCGCCACACGCGCGAAGCCGGCGCCGACCGCACGTGCGACATCGGCGTCGAATGTCTTGGGGACAACGCCCCGGATGTCGTAGGCCTTGAAGATCTGGCCGAGGTCACCCATTGTCTGCTCCGAGCGGGTCGAGGTGAAATCTGCGGAGGCTGCGACGAACCCGCGTTGCACGGCTCGCGTCCTATCAACGTACAAGACCTCGCTGTGCCCCTGAGGACCGGCCGCTTCGCCGACGCGGCGGCCAAGACGGACAGGAGGAAGCGGACACCGGGCAGCGTGCCCGAAACCCTGCCTATACGCCTCCGGGTACGCCCTCAAGCGTCACGCGGAGGACGGTGGACCGGAGGCGATGCGGGGTCACGGCGCTGCGGTTCGGATTTGACCACACGCAGATGGCCGCGCCGGTGGGTCTCCACGCCCTGCCCGACAGGGTTGTTCGCGGCCGGGGGCCGAGCCGCCTCGCGGACGGCGTTGGCCAGCGCCTCCAGGTCGTCACTGCCCGGGCCGCCGGTGTTGTCGGCCGGCAACCGGACGACCTCCCAGCCACGGGGAGCGGTGAGGCGCTCGGCGTGCATGGCACACAGGTCGTAGCAGTGCGGTTCGACGTAGGCCGCCAGCGGCCCCAGCACGGCCGTGGAGTCAGCGTAGACATAGGTGAGCGTAAAGACTGCTGGCTGCCTGCACGCGGTACGCGAGCAGCGTCGGACAACGCTCACGAGCACAGACCTTATGCCCTTCCTCGGCGCGGCGCCAGCATCGCCCCGCTGTATCCGCGCTGTATCCGCATCGCCGCCCCGGATTCCACTCCCCACGCCCGGCAACGCCGACAAGTGGCCGCGCCGGGCTGCATGAAACCGGCGGATGGCATAGTCTCGAATCGTGCGACGAGTGCACCATTCTAGGGCGCAAGCCGACCGAGTACGGCGCCGAGACCGCCGCGGACGTGGGATCCGCGGCCCCCTGGCGCCGCCACAGCTCCCCATTGCCCGCAGCCGGGCACAGATCTTCGACGATCTCGTTCTCGACGCCGTCGAGCGCCTGGAGCGGGTCTGGGCCCGCGAACTCGCCAACGTGGAGTTCCTGGTCGAAGATGTCCCCCACGTCCCGAAAGGCGTGACAGCAGACGACGGTATCCCGTTCTCCCGCCTGGAGTCCGCCGGAGCCGGACAGGCGCGGATCATCGTCTACCGCAGGCCGGTGGAGATCCGCACCAAGGAACCGGAGGAGATGGCGTTCCTGGTCTATGACACCGTCGTCGAAGAGGTGGCCAACCTCCTCGGCCTGGAACCGGAGACCATCGACCCCGAGACCTGAGACCGGCGTTTTCAGGGCACGACACTCGTCAGGGTGTCGCTTACCGGGGGCAGGGCGACCTGGTCCAGGGCAGGCATGACCGGATGGGCCGCTGTCGCCCGTCCTCCGCCGGACCCCTGGGTGAGAACCTGGCCGGCGTATACAGGATCGGAGTCGTCGGGAACCTCGACCAGGAGGGCATAGGGCTCGCCAGGGTTTTCCATCTCCTGTGTTGCGGTCGTGCCCGCAGGGACCTCCACTTTGACCGGGTCACCGTTCTCCCCATCGGCGAAAACGGGGGTGATGACCGCTGTAGCGTCACCGTCCAGCGCGCCGAAGACCAGTTCGGTCGCAGTGTCGGCGGGATTGCCGGGCAGCACCGCGGTGTTGTGCGCCGAGCTCCCCAGGGAGGGTGCGGTAGCCGCGTAGGCGGTGTCTTCTCCTGAGGAGCGGTCCATCGCCACCCCCACGACCACCGGCCGGTCCGCCTCCACCACCACGGTTCCCGGCTCCTTGCCCAACGCCCCCTCCAGGCTGAGAGTGGCCGAGGCGGCCGGGGGCACACTCAGCCCCTCGAGTCCGTCGAGCTCGGCCTCGCCGTCAGGGGTGTACACCTTCACATCAGCCGTCGCCGGCTCGTCTCCGGGAGTAGCGACGATGAGCCTCCGCACGCCCTTCCCCTTCGGAACACCGGCAATGACCTGCTTTTTCGCGGGACGGTCCGTAGGCGGCACCCAGTCGGATCCGGCCCCCGTCCGCTCCGCGAACAGCGACGAAGCGACCCTTCCGGCGTTCGTCCGTACGTGGACCGCGACGGCTCCGGTCGACTCGATCAGTTCGGTCAGGTCGACCTCGGCCTCGCCGTGCGCGTCCACGGAGATTCCCCGTGTGTCCGAGGAGAACGCGGGCCCGTCGGTCGCGTAGAGGTCGACGTTGACGGTGGCGGCGGCATCGTCGACATTGGCCAGCAGCAGCCGCAGCTCCTCCAGGTCGTCGCCCCCCGGCGCGGCGAACCAGGTGCTGACCCCCGGCTCGGTGCAGCGCACCATCGTGGCATAGGGGTCATCCGCGCCAATGGTGGTCTGTGTGACGTCGAGCCCGGCGGCCAGCGTCCCATCGGCCCGCACCACCGTGTGCCGTTCGGCCTCGCCCACATCGGTGCTCCACAGCCGCCCGGTCTTCTCGCCCTTACCGCCCACGGGCGCCGCTGCAGCGGTGTTCTCCTCTGCGATCAGTGTCCCTTCGTCCTCCTTGGCACTCAGGGTGAAGGCACCGATGTCGCTCACCCGGTCATCGCCCTGCGGCGGAGGACAGACCCGCAGCGCGGACTCCACCTGCGCCGCCACTGGGTCGCGCTCCAGCGCGCCCGCGTCGGTACCCGCGGAGCGCGTGGCAAAGGCCACGCCGAACAGCGCGGTCAGCGCGACCATGACCAAACCCAAGAGGGCGAAGCGGCTCTCGACGATCAGCTTCACTGCTCAGTTCCTTTTCCTGCGGGCGCCGCGCCCTCGGCGGCCGTGCCTGGTCGAGTGTGTGCCGCCCGCACCGCGGCCGCGCGTGCGGAGCGGCCGGCGAGGACGCGGCACGGGCTGGGCTTCCTGTTCGCGGATCTCCTCCTCGGTACGGACACCCGGCAGGGCCATCACCACGACGAGGCCGAGCAGTGCGCCTTGCCCCGCGAGCCAGGTCCGACGCGCCGTTTCACTCCTGGTGATCTCCACCTGTCCGCCCGAGGACGGCAGCCGGAATGTCTGCATACCGGAGTTCGGCTGCGCGGATCGCAGTTCGGCCCCGTCGAGTGTGGCGCGCCAACCGCTGTCGGCGGGTTCGGCCAGAGCAAGGACGCGTTCTCCGCTCCCTGCGGGGATGTCCACGGTGAACTCCCCCGCGGATGATTTCAGCACGGCGGGGGCGGAACCGTCGGAGGCGATACGCAGCCGACCGGTCTCCTCGTCCAGCCGCCACAGAGCGAACTCCGGGGTCAACAGGATCCTGGACAGCCCCGGTGTGCCGTCCATGGTGTCGACCATGGTGACGTCGGCGTCGGTGCCCACCTCGGGCCGCGGTACGAGGACATAGCCGATACCGAAGTCGGCGAGCGTGTCGGCTTCGTCGCCGCCGCGCCCCGCGGCGAGCCCGGCCACGGTCTCGTCCAGGATGGCGCCCGGCTCCTCTCCGGAGCGCACCTGGGCCTCACCGACCCGGGGCTCGTGCCCCCGCAACACGCTATAGCGGACGGTACCGGTGCCGTCGGGGGACAGGACGAGTGTCCGGGCCTGGGTGCCGTCGTCGCCGACGGCTTCCAGGAAGCCGGGGATCGCCGGGTCGGCGTCGCCGGTCAGGGGCCCCTGCACCCCGTTCCACATCCACACGCCCGCCGCGGACAGAGGGGTGGTCAGGGCCAGGACCGCGGCGCCGGTGACGAACACGCGCCGTTTACCGCCCAGCCTCCACATCAGACCGAAGGACTGCGCTGTGGTGGCCACCGACAGCAGCATCGCCGTCGCCGCGAACGCCAGTGCCACGCCGGGCCAGGCCGGCGCGGCCGTCCCTCCGTAGTACGGCTCGACGACCACCCGGCTGACGATAATGGCGACCAGCATCCCGAACAGCGCGATGCACCAGCCCACCGCTACCTGCATCCGCCTGCGCAGCAGCACCAGCGCGCAGAGGGCGGCCGCGAGGAATCCGCCGGTCACCCAGATCGGCGGGTTGCCCGGACCGCCGGGGGACAGCATCAGCAGCGCCTCGGGGGTGGCGGGCGGCGCGGAGAGATCGGGCCGATGCAGTCCCGCTTCCAGGAGCCACATCGACGGATGCAGGAACAGCTCCAGCGACCACGGAAGCAGCAGTACCAGCGGCACGGCCAGGGCGATTCCGACGCTGACATAGAGCCTGCGGCCGATGTGCCCGAACGCCGCCGCCACGAGAACGCCGATGACCAGCGCGAGCAGCCAGACGAGCGGCACGAACGCCGTGGCGATCGCGAGGAATAGCGCCAGTGCCCAGGCCGTACGGCGGGATTGCCGAGGTGTCAGGGTCAGCATCCGGGTGAGCAGGATGCCGAGTACCGGCAGCAGCGCGTGCACGAGCGCTGTCCCCAGCCGCCCCTGGGCGACCGCGCCCGTCGCCATTGGCAGCAGCGCATAGGAGCCCGCCATCCACAGCTGCGCGGGGCGGAAGTTCAGTACCCGCCGGGCCAGCAGATAGGCGGTGAATCCGGCGAGCGGCACGCAGCCCAGCAGGATGATGGTGACGGCCAGCCAGGGTTTGCCCAGTGTCAGGGTGGACAGCAGCGCGAGGATCCCTACGTAGGGCGGCGCGGGCGCACCGGCTCCGATCCCCACTTCGGGGCGTTCGGCCAGGTAGAGGTCCCACAGGTCCGACGCTCCGCCCCACACCGGCGGCAGGGCGCCGCCGGCCAGGCCGGCGCCGACGAACAGGGAACGCTCAGCGATCAGGGTGACCACGGTCAGGGCGAGGACGAGCAGCACGCCGGGCCGGGCCATGACACGGCGCAGCAGGCTCTGGTCGTCACGCAGCGGATCCTCGTCGTCCTCGGCCTGCGGAGCGGCGAGGACCGCCTGGTGCCGACCAGGAGTGTCCAACGCGGGCGACCCGGACAGCATGTTGGCGACCATGTCGGTGAACTGCCGCATCGCCACACCGCGAGCCAGGAACGGCCGGATCGCGCTGTAGGTGCGGCGCCGGTTTTCGCGGCGCCGGAACCGCGCCCGGATCAGCCGCACCGGTGTCACCCACACCGAGGTGATCGCCACGGCTTCGTCGTAGGCGTTCGCAGGTTGCTTGGCCACGACGTACATGAGCACACGCAGCAGCGACGCCAAGGAGTTGCGTATGAACGCGCCGACCATCCCGCCGAAGGGCAGGTTCGCCAACAGGACGAACAGGGCGTTGCGGCGGTCGAGGCGGCGCGGGTGGTCGCTCGCGGAGCTGATGCGCCGCCGACGGCGCGCGGCCGCTTCGGCGTGGTAGGCGACGGCTTCGGTCACGATGAGGACGCGGTGCCCTGCGCCGCCGACACGCCAGCAGAAGTCGATGTCGTCACGGAAGATCGGCAGGCTCGGGTCAAAGCCGCCGAGTTGGTCCCAGACGTCCCGGCGCACGAGCATCCCCGCGCTGGAGACCGCGAGGACCTGGCGGGTTCCGTCGTGCTGGCCGTGGTCGAATTCGCGGCTCTCCAGACCGGTCTCCCGGCGGCCCGCGCCGTCGATGGTCACACCGGCCTCGACCAGCAGGCGCCGGTCGAACCAGTCGCGGAGCTTGGGGCCGAGGACAGCCGCGCGGGAGTCGTCGTTGGCGGCCAGCAGCAGGTGCTGCAGGGCGTCGGGATCAGGCGTGCAGTCGTCGTGGATCAGCCAGATCCACTCGATGGCGTCCGGGGCTGCGCCGGGGAATTCGGCGCGGGCACGCGGCATGTCCAGGGCGGCCCGGATGGCGTCGCCGTATCCGGTGTCGCGGGGCAGTGTGGTGATCGCGTCGGCGGCGATGAAATCGGCGAGTATACGGCCGCTGCGATCGTGGCTTCCGGTATCGACACCGATAACACGCTGCACCGGTCGTGACTGCTCACGGACGGCTTCCAGTGTCTCCGGCAGCCAGCGAGCGCCATCATGGGTGACGACGACGGCCGTGACGATGTGGCGAGCGGGGTCCAGAGGTAGCACGGCTGGGGGTTCGCTCTCGGATGTTCTAGGTGTGGAGTCGAATCGACCATTGCGGTCGGACACTATCGGCAGTTCACCCTACGCCACTTCGCGGCCGGACCGAGTGGAATCCCCGGCTCCCCGACCACGGCAGGAGCCAGCGAGGCGTCTCGGCCGACCGAGCACAATCATCAGTAAAAAAGGGATAAAAAGCGTGTGCCCCGAGGTGAAACCCCAGGGCACACACTGTGTGTCAGTAGCGCGGTTACAGCATGTCGGCCAGGAAATCGAAATCCTGGCCAACGGCTTTCTTCAACCGTCGGCGCTCACGTTCGGAGAGTCCTCCCCAGATGCCGAAGCGTTCGTCGTGCTCCAGCGCGTATTCCAGGCACTCCGCCCGAACCTCACACGAGTGGCAGACCTTCTTCGCTTCCCGGGTCGAGCCGCCCTTCTCGGGGAAGAACGCCTCGGGATCGGTCTGCGCACACAGAGCTCGTTCTTGCCAGCCCAGATCTTCGTCTGCGCCGTGCGCCAGCGGGATGACCTCGCTCATGCGCACCTCCTATTGCCCCCCTAGATGTACCCTCCCATTCGACCCCCGGGAGGGTGGAATCACACCTTGAAATTACACGCGCGCGGCTTGCGTTGCGTCAAGCGCGTTGCGTGGTAATCCCCTGAATATCATGTAACAAACGACCAGTGGCCGTCCACCCATGCCCGTTCAGCGGATTACCACGCAATTATCCCGAGTATCCAAAGCGGCGGGGGTTCGGAGGATCAGCGGCGGTCGTCGTCGCGATACCAGTTCTGCTGACCGTCGGCGTAATCGGCCCCGGGCTGTCCAAGCTGGTCAGAGTCATAGGAAGAACCGGTACCGTACTGCCCCCCGTATCCGGGGTCGGGCGACTGGGGCAGGTCGGCCGCGTTCTGCTGCTCCTCTGATGCGAAGAACGACTCCAGTGGAGCGTCCTGCCGCTGCTCCGCGTTCTGGTTCTGCGCCGGCTGCTCCGGATCGGCGGCGGGCTGCTGGTACCAGCCGTACTGGGCGGCGTCCTGCGCGGCCTGCTCTCCTTCGGTGCCGCTCTGCGGTGCATACTGCGCGGGATCATAGGCAGACCCGTACGCCTGCTGGCCACCCGTGCCATAAGCCTGCCCGTAGGCCTGCTCCCCTCCGACGCCGCTCTGCGGTGCATACTGCGCGGGATCATAGGCAGACCCGTACGCCTGCTGACCGCCCGTGCCATAAGCCTGCCCGTAGGCCTGCTCCCCTCCGACGCCGCCCTGCGGTGCATACTGCGCGGGATCATAGGCAGACCCGTACGCCTGCTGGCCACCCGTGCCATAAGCCTGGGACTGCTGGGCGCCGACGGAATCGTAGCCGGGCTGCCCCGCCTGCCAGTCTTGCCCGTAGGGCTGCTGGCTCCCGCTCTGCGTGTACCCGGCCTGATAGCTCTCCTGTGCGCCGCTCTGCTGGAGATAGGCATCCTGGCCTTGCTGCCAGCTCTGGCCATAGCCCTGCTGTGCGAGGTCGGCGTAGCCCTGCTGCTGCGTCCCCCAGTCCTGCTGCGGCTGCTGGTAGGCCGACTGGGTCGGATCCGCATACCCCTGCTGCGGCTGCTGGTAGGCCGACTGGGTCGGATCCGCATACCCCTGCGCGGCGAGCGACTGCTGTGCCCCCATCTGGGGCGCAAAGGACTGCTGCGCGCCCGTCTGCGGCGCAAAAGACTGCGGCTGCCCCATGGGAGGCATCTGCGGCGGAGCCGAACGCGGCACCAGCGTCTGGTCACTGAAGACCTTCAGCAGGAACAGCCCGGCGAAGGCGATGACCGCGATCCGTCCGGCGATGGAGAACAGCGCACTGAAACCGTTGGCCATCGCACCCTGTTCACTTGCCCAGACGAAACTCATGACCAGAGTGATCAGAGCCATGAACGCTGCGATGCCGGTGAAGATCAGCCCGATGAGCACGATCGGGAAGTTGGCAGATGACCTCTGCGGCGCGGTGATCACCAAGAAGACCGCTCCAAGGATCATCGCAATGAGAGCCGGGCTGAAGAAGAAGGCTGATCCCTCGTAGTAGAAGTTCGAGGCGACCGAACCCTGGAATCCGCCGGCCCCGAATACGTAGATCAGTCCCCCGAGCACATGCGCGCCCACCGCACCGAGCAGCGCCCAGGCCGCGGGTACCCGCAGGCGTTGAATTGCTTCGTTGTTCAAGAGAGGTTCCCCTCCGCTGCTTCGCCGTCGCGTCGGTGGAAGCTTTGCATATCGTCGGTCTATCAGGTGAATCGGTCAGGACGCGCAGAGCCGGGCGGTACATCCGTGACGGATCCCGGACAGAACACGATGCTCTGCGTGCGGCGTTCCAGCGGGAGCCAGGCCGTGTTGATCGGGGCGGCCCGCATCGCGCGCCGGTCCGCCCACCGTCCAAGCCCACCGCCCCGAGGAGGTGTGGGGCGCTCGGCACACACACCACAACAGCCTGCCAGACTTGGACACATGCGGATAGTCGTACCGGCTGGCGGAATTGGCGGGGCGCGGTTCCTACGCGGCCTCAAAACGACACTCGGGATCGGAGCTGACCACGATGACGGCAAGACGACCATAACGGTCATCGGCAATACCGGCGACGACATCACCTTGTTCGGACTGCGGATCTGTCCGGATCTGGACACTGTGATGTACACCTTGGGTGGCGGGATCAACGAATCCCAAGGGTGGGGCCGAACCGATGAGACCTTCGTCGTCAAGGAGGAACTCGCGGCCTATGGCATGCAGCCCACCTGGTTCGGGTTGGGCGACCGCGATGTCGCCACGCACATTGTGCGCGCGCAGATGATGGCGGCCGGCTATCCGCTGTCGGCGGTCACCGAGGCACTGTGCGACCGGTGGCGGCCGGGGGTGCGGCTGCTGCCCATGACCGATGACCGCGTCGAGACCCACGTTCTCATCGATGATGAGAACGGCCGCCGCGCCATCCACTTCCAGGAGTGGTGGGTGCGGCACCGTGCCGCGATTCCCGCTGTGCGCATCATCGGTGTCGGAGCAGCAGACGCCGAGCCGGCCCCCGGCGTGCTGGAGGCGATCCACGAGGCCGACGCGGTACTGCTGCCGCCGTCGAACCCCGTGGTCAGCATCGGTTCGATCCTGAGCGTTCCGGGAATCCGCGAAGCCCTCACCGCTACAACCGTGGTCGGGGTCTCCCCCATCATCGGCGGCGCACCGGTCCGGGGCATGGCCGATGCCTGCCTGTCGGCGATCGGTGTGGAGACCAGCGCTCGCGCGGTGGCCGAGCACTACGGCCCCGAACTGCTCGACGGGTGGCTGGTCGACGAGGCCGACGACGGCGCCCATGTCGCCGGGATCGAGATCCGCTCTCGCCCGCTCTACATGAAAGACACCGAGTCGACCGCCGCGATCGCACGCGCCGCTTTGGACTTTGCGCTGGAGCTGAAATGACGACCGCATTGAATGTCCACGGCGTCCGGGGACTGCCGGAGGTGGGTGCAGGCGACGACCTGGTGGAACTGATCGCGGCCGCGTGCGGAACCGGATTGCGGGACGGCGACATCCTCGTCGTCACGTCCAAGATCGTCAGCAAGGCTGAAGGGCGCATGCGGCGGATGGATCGCGAGGATGCCATCGACGCCGAAACGGTCCGGGTGGTGGCCCGCAAGGGCGCCACCCGCATCGTGCAGACACGCACCGGCCTGGTCATGGCCGCGGCCGGTGTGGACGCCTCCAACGTCGAACCCGGCCGCATACTCCTGCTTCCCGAGGATCCCGATGCCTCAGCCCGCCGACTGCGGGCGGGGCTGCGTGAACGGCTCGGTGTGCGTCTCGCCGTCATCATCAGCGACACGTTCGGCCGACCGTGGAGATCAGGGCAGACCGATATCGCGATCGGCGCGGCCGGCATCGACGCGCTGCAGGACCTGCGCGGAAGCACCGATACGCACGGCAACGTGCTCGATGTGACGCTCAATGCGGTCGCCGATGAGATCGCCGCAGCGGGCGAACTGGTCAAGGGCAAGGCGACGGGCACACCGGTGGCGGTCGTACGCGGCCTGGCGAACCTGGTGACCGACGGGGACGGCGACGGTGCCGCGGCGCTGATCCGCCCGGCCGACGAGGACCTGTTCCGCTACGGGTCCCGCGATGTCGTTCCGGCTCGCCGGACCATCCGCGAGTTCACCGCCGAACCGGTGGATCCGGCCGCGGTCCACCGGGCGGTGGCCGCCGCGATCACGGCACCGGCCCCGCACCACACCACACCGTGGCGCTTCGTCCTGGTGGAATCGGAACGGACACGGACCCGGCTGCTGGACGAGATGCGCGCGGCCTGGATCACCGACCTGCGCCGGGACGGCTTCAGCGAGGAGTCCATCGCCAAGCGCACCCGCCGCGGCGACGTGCTGCGCAACGCCCCCTACCTGGTGGTACCGTGCCTGGTCACCGATGGCGCGCACCCCTATCCCGACGAGCGCCGGGCCGATGCCGAACGGTCCATGTTCCTGGTCGCGATGGGTGCGGGAGTGCAGAACTTCCTGGTCGGGCTCGCGATGGAGGGGTTGGGGTCGGCCTGGGTGTCGTCCACGATGTTCTGCCCCGATGTCGTCCGGCGGGTGCTGGAGCTGCCAGAGGACTGGCAGCCGATGGGAGCGGTCGCGGTGGGCCACGCGGCGGTGCCGCCGAAGGACCGCCCTCCGCGCAAACCCGAGGCCTTCATCGAGGTGCGCTGACCGGGCCGGCGTTCGCCCCGGCCATAGTGCCCGGCTGCCCGCACGGAGCCGCTCAGACCACGGGCAGCCGGGGCCGGCGGACGCTGGCGGCCACTCCGTCATGGGCCTCGGCGACCGCGCGCCGCTCCTCGGGGACCTCGCCGTAGAGGGTGGTGCGCAGGCGCAGCGGGCGGCCGGTGGGCTCGACCAGGGCGCGGATGTCACTGATCGTCTTGAAGGACCCGTTGCCCGATCCCGCCATCCTGCTGATGGTCTCCTCCATCAGTGTCCCGCCGACGTCGTTGACCCCGCCTTCCAACAACTGCCTGCAGGTGTCCTCGGCGAGCTTCACCCACGAGCACTGGATGTTGTCGATGGAGCCGTGCAGCAGCAGCCGGGCCAGCGCGTGCACCGCGCGGTTCTCCCGTACGGTCGGCCCCGTCCGGGCCAGGCCGGCCAGGTAGATCGGCGCGCTGGTGTGCACGAACGGCAGCAGCACGAACTCAGTGAACCCCGGGCGCCCGTTGCGCTCCATGGAGCGCTCCTGCAGTGAGCGCAGCAGCTTGATGTGCGCCACCCAGTGCTCCGGCGTATCGACATGGCCGTACATCATCGTCGATGTCGTGGGGATGCCCAGGTCGTGAGCCGTGGTGATGACGTCGATCCACTCAGCGGCGGGCAGCTTGCCCTTGGTCAGCACCCAGCGGATGTCGTCGTCCAGGATCTCCGCCGCGGTCCCGGGGATCGAGTCCAGCCCCGCCTCGCGCGCCCGCACCAGCCACTCACCGACCGGAAGGCCGGTCCGCGACGCGCCGTTGACGATCTCCATCGGGCTGAAAGCATGGACGTGCATTCCCGGTACGCGCTCCTTGACCGCCCGGGCGATGTCGAAATAGGCCGTGCCGGGCAGATCGGGATGGATCCCGCCCTGCATGCACACCTCGCTCGCGCCCGCCTCCCATGCCTCAGCAGCGCGGTCGGCGACCTGGTCCAAGGACAGCGTGTAGGCGTCGGCGTCCGTGCGGCGCTGCGCAAACGCGCAGAAGCGGCATCCGGTGTAGCAGACATTGGTGAAGTTGATGTTCCGGGTGACAACGAAGGTCACGTCGTCTCCGACGGCATCGCGCCGGAGGGCGTCGGCGAGCCGTGTCAGCTCCTCCAGTTCCGCGCCTTCCGCGTCGAGCAGCGCACGGGCCTGCGCATCGGTGAGCCCGGCGGGGTCTGTTTCGGCGCGTCGCAGCGCGTCACGGACCTCTGGGGCGGACCGGCGGGGCGCGGCGGCGGTCAAGGGGGCGGGGACACGTTCGCGCAGCAGTTCCCAATCGCCGTAGACGGCGTCGAAATCGCCGCGGCGCTCGTCGGTGCGCCCGTCGGTGTCGATGCCGGTGTGCAGATCCGTCCGGCCTGAGGCGGTCAACTGCGGTTCCGGTTCCTGCCAGGGTCGTCCCTGGAGGACCGCGTCCTCCCGGGCCAGCCCGGTTCTCGGGTCGGCGAGCGCCCGGACGTGGCCGGCGATGCGCGGATCGAGCCACGGCTCGCCCTGCAGTACGTAGTCGGGGTAGACGGTGAGCCGCTCACGCAGTTCGAAACCAGCGGCCGCGGTGCGTTCGGCCAGATCGTCGATCTGCGGCCACGGCCGCTCGGGGTTGACGTGGTCGGGGGTGAGCGGGGAGACCCCGCCCCAGTCGTCGATCCCGGCCCGCACCATGAGGGCGTACTCGTCCCCGACCAGGTTGGGAGGTGCCTGCACCCGCATCTTGGCCCCCATGACCAGGCGGGTCACCGCGATGGTGGCGGCCAGTTCGGCGAGTTCGGCGTCGGGCCGGTGCATCATCGCGGTGCCGGGCTTGGCCCGAAAATTCTGCACGATGACCTCTTGGACGGCCCCGTATTCGCGTGCGACCGCGCGCATCGCGAAGATCGATTCGGCACGCTCGGTGACCGTCTCACCGATGCCGATGAGGATTCCCGTGGTGAACGGGACGCTGCACCGCCCGGCGTCCTCCAGGACGCGCAACCGCACCGCCGGGTCCTTGTCGGGGCTTTTGTAGTGGGCCTGGCCGCGTTCGGTGAACAGCCGCTCCGACGTGGTCTCCAGCATCATGCCCATCGACGCCGCCACCGGCTTCAGCCGCTGGAGGTCCGACCAGCTCAGCACTCCCGGGTTGAGGTGCGGGAGCAGGCCGGTCTCCTCCAGTACCAGAATCGCCATGGCGCGGACGTAGGACAGGGTGTCGTCGTAGCCGTGCTCGTGCAGCCACCGCGCGGCCGACTGCCAGCGGTCCTCGGGTCGGTCGCCGAGGGTGAACAGAGCTTCCTTGCAGCCCAGCTCGGCGCCCTGCCGCGCGATGTCCAGGACCTCATCAGGTGAGAGGAAGGGGGATTCCAGCCTGCCGGGAACCGTCGCGAAGGTGCAGTAGTGGCAGCGGTCGCGGCACAGGCGGGTCAGCGGGATGAAGACCTTGCGGCTGTAGGTGATGACGCCGGGGCGTCCGGCCGCCGCCAAGCCTGCATCGCGCACCCGCCCCGCATGTTCCAGCAGCGTGTCGAGGTCGTCGCCGCGTGCGTGCAGCAGCACTTCGGCCTCGGCGGCGTCCAGCGCCTTACCGTCGCGCGCCCGTGCGAGCGCGCGGCGCATAGCTGAGGGCGTTGGCCCCGCCGCGCGTTCCGTGTTCGCTTCTCCGGCACCACTCATAGGACGAACAATACGCTCTGGCACCTGTGATCAGCGGCGCAGGGCCGGGTCCGCCCGTGCGAACGCGCGGAGGCGGTCAGGCGGCCGCTGCCCGGCCGCGTCCCTTCGCCGTACGGCGCTCCTCCAGAAATTCCTCCCAGCGGCGGGTGATGACCGAGATGTCGTAGTCGGCGGCCGACGCGGCCGCCTCCTCTGCCATGCGCAGGCGCTCATCCCGGTCCTCGGCGAGCCGCAGCAGTCCGGCCGCGAGCGCATCGACATCCTGGTGCGGGACCAGCAGGCCGTTGCGTTCGTGGTCGATGATCTCCCGGGGGCCTCGTGGGCAGTCGAAGCTGACAACGGGCACACCGACGGAGAAGCCCTCGATGATCGTCATCCCGAACCCCTCGGTACGGGAACTGACCGCGAGGATCGACGCCTTGGCGAGTTCACCGGTAAGGTCCTTGGCCCGGCCCATGAGGGCGACCTGGTTGCTCAGGCCCGCTTCGGTGATCTTCTCGCGGAGTGCCTCGTCCCGCTTGCCGCCGCCGTAGATCCGCAGCCGCCACTGCGGGTGCGCGGCGGCGACCGCACGGAACGCCTCCAGCAGTTTCGGGTACTGCTTGGTAGGCGCCATCCGGCCCGCGGCGGCGATGATCGGGTTGTCCTGGGTTGAACGCGGATAGTTCCCGGACGGCAGCGCGTTCGGCATGGTAGCGAGCCATCCCGGCGGGATCTCCAGAAAATCCTGGTAGGCCCGCTTGTCGGCGTGGGTCAGTACCGACAGCCCGTCAAGGCCGTGGTAATGGCGGCGGATCGCCGATCGCACGTCCGGGGCGTGGTTGTCCAGGTGGACGTGCTCCTGGCCGATTCTGAGCATCCGCGTCGGCGCCCACCTGGCGACCAGCAGGTTGATGCCCGGCCGCGTCCCCATGACGACATCGGCGTCGCTGGTCTCCAAGTGGACGCGGAGCGCATGCACCTTCTCCCCGGCGTAGACGGCGTGGCTGCGCCGTGCCTCGGTCAGCGGAATGACCCCCCCGTAGCGGCGTTCCCGCCACCGGTCCAGCAGGCTGCGCTTTGGCGGGCCGGTCTCTTCTGCGTCCATGGGGCTGAGGGAGGTGAGGGTGACGTCTTTCGGCGGCGTGAAGAACGGTGTCCTCCGGTGCTGGGCGAGGCTCACGATTTCCACTTGATGCCTGGCGGCGAGGCCTTCGGCGAGGTTGAAGACGGTGCGGATGGTCCCGCCCATCCCATAGGCGTTGGCGATGACGATCATGATCCTCATGTGCCCACCTCCGCTGTAGCCAGGAGGGAGAACTCGTCGTCGACGGTGTAGTACGGCAGGATCCGCACCCCCTCGGGCAGCAGCGCGTCGGGGTAGACGAACTTCTTCTTCTTGCCCGTGATGTCGTCGGCGTGCGCCCCGAGCCGTAGTTCGTCACCGCTGCACGGGAGCCGCAGCCACAGGTCCCACTCGTTGTGGGCACGGCCGAAGTCGTGCGCCCCGGCCATGAGCGACAGCGGGATCTCGGCGCAGAAGCGCCCCTCCGCGAGCCCGGCCGGGGCCGTGAGGCTCCCGGTGCGCTCACGCTGCCGGGCGACGACACACCCTTCGGTGGTGCCACCGCCGCACGACGTGTACGCGAGCAGCCCCGAGACCGTGACCGTGTCGGCTTCTACCCCGACCCATTCCACTTCGGCGTAGGGCACGACAGCCGCCGCACGCAACCGCAACCGCCCCCGCGGATCACGGACCGTGCGCAGTTCGCGCCGCCGCGGCCGCCTGAGATAGGTGATGCGGTCGGCAAGACTGAGGCCGGAGTCCGACGTGGCGATGTGGCTGCGCCGCCCCTCCCCGTCGACCCACAGCACGTCCCAGGTACCGTCGTCCAGCGGCACATCGTGCAGGTCTGCGCGGATCCGGTCATCAGCGCCCTGAACCCCGGTGACACGCACGATCCTGTCCGCGTCCCCCCGGTACCTCAACGCAAGCGATGCGCCGTCACTTTTGCTCTGCCCTGCTGCGCCGACTCCCTGAAACCGGAGTTCGAGCACGTCAGCGGAGTCGATACGACTCAGCTCCACCTCCATCGGCCACACCCCCATGAACCCGAGGCAATCCGTCCCGAAGCCGCGGAAGCCACGACCTGGGGCCGAC
The DNA here is from genome assembly GCA_021793235.1 of Actinomycetes bacterium. GTDB lineage: Bacteria > Actinomycetota > Actinomycetes > Streptosporangiales > Streptosporangiaceae > JAJYTD01. The sequence goes on from JAJYTD010000002.1 coordinate 166,014, forward strand.
TACCCAATAACGATGCGAATCATCGCTTCGCAGCGCAAAGTGACTGTGTCGCCCGTGACACCTGCGGGGCCGGAGTACGGTGCCGGGTCCGCTGATATCGCGATCAGCGGGGGTGGTCGGCCGTGTTCTCTGCTTCCGCGTCCCGCTTGCGGGCCCGCATCAAGACGATGCTGCCGCGGGTGTTGGGGCGGCGGGCATCGCTGAAGGCGATGAGCGGAATCAGTGGAGCGGCCGCGTTGAATCCGATCCGGCCCCCGTACGCGGAAAGGGACAGGTACGTATGCTCGGCCGAACGCCCGCGGAACTGGTAGGCGTACTCGGCCACGTCCAGTCCGCAGTCGCCGAGCAGTTCGGCGAGGGCCTCGTGGGTGTAGGTGCGCTGCACGTGGTAACGCCTGCGGTGGACCTCGAACAGCTCCGGCCAGTCCGCGCTACGTGACAGGCAATCGGCCGACATCACCAGCTCACCGCCGGGTCTGAGCACCCGTGCCATCTCGCGCAGAGCGGCCGGGCCGTCGTCGAAATGCTCGATGGCGCAAATGGACAGCACCTTGTCCACCGACGCGTCGCGCATGGGCAGGCGCAGCGCGTCCCCCTCGATGAGGGCAGGGGCATGGCGCAGCCGCGCACCGCGGAGCATCTTGTGCCGCGCCAGGTCCACCGAGATCGCGCGGGCTCCGCGGCGCCGGGCCTGGCTGGCCCAGTAGCCGTCACCACCGGCGACATCGAGCACGACCTGGCCGCGAAGGTCGCGGCCGAGCCAGCGCAGCAGGGTCCCGGCCTCGCGATAGCGACAGACATGGACCTGATGACCGGCGAAGGCGACGATATCGGGCATTCCCACGGGGCCACTCTAGTGGCTCCTCTGCGGTCGGGGCGGGGCGACCAGTCCGCTCGCACTACGCTATGCCCCGTGCTGAGCCGCCTCCGCGCCAATCGATGGGTGCGCCTGACCATCATCCTGATCGTCTTGGTGTGCGCAGGTTACGCGCTGTACAACCGTTGGGGTGAGGCACGCGACGCGCTGGCCTCCCTGTCGCCTTGGGCCGCCGCGGCCTCTGTGGCGGCGGCACTGGCGGGGCTTGGCGCGCAGATGCTGGCGTGGCGGGCGATTCTGGCCGACCTGGGCTCACCCCTGAGCGTCGGCACCGCTGCCCGGATCATGTTCGTCGGCCAGCTCGGGAAGTACCTTCCGGGTTCGGTATGGGCCTTCGTCGCCCAAGTGGAACTCGCCCGGGACCATGAGGTGGCGCGCCAGCGCGGGGCCACGGCCACCGTGCTGGCGGTCGCGGTGACCCTGACCGTGAATCTGGCGGTCGCCGCCGCGACCCTGCCGTTCGCGTCGGAAGAGGCCGCGCGCCGATGGTGGTGGGTGCTGGCGTGTACGCCCCTCCTCCTGGCAGCGCTGCACCCGCGCGTGGTGACGCCGGTGATCCATACCGTTCTGCGCCTGGCGCGGCGCACCCGGAACGTGCCTGATCAGGAGCTGGAGCGGAGCACCGGCCGCGGCATGGCGGCCGCCGTGGCCTGGTCGGTGGCCGCGTGGCTGCCGCTGTCCCTGCACGTGTGGGTGCTCGTCGACTCCGTGGCGGGGGACGGCGGCCTCCGGGCCCTTCCCGTCTCGGCCGGCGCTTACGCACTCGCCTGGACCCTGGGGGTTCTTGTCGTACTCGCCCCGGCCGGCCTCGGTGTGCGCGAGGTGGTTCTGGTCGTCGGCCTCGCCCCGGTTCTCGACCCGGGGTCCGCCCTGATCGTGGCTGCGTTGTCGCGCCTGGTGATGACCATCGGCGATGTGCTGTGGGCCGGTACCGCGCTGCTGACGACCCGGTCCGCGATGGCGCCCCCGGACGCGGGCTGATACGTGCGATTCGGTGGCCGCGCAGCGGCGAGGACACCGGTCAGGCCTCCGGCGGCGCCACGTTCCCTCTGTCCGGTGTGGAGGGAGCAGACCGCTCCGGCGCAGATTCGTGTGCGCCTCCCCGCAGGGGCGGCACCCAGCCGACCTGGGGGTCGTAGCGGCGCACGACCCGGCCGGGAACTCCGGCGATGACGCTGTAGTCGGGGTACTCCCCTGGGCGCACCACCGAACTCGCGGCCACCACGCAGTTTTGCCCGAGCCGCGCTCCGGGCAGGACCACGGCGTGGGCGCCGATCCAGGTTCCCGACCCGACGCGCACCGGATCGTCGGCCGGCCATTGGCGGCCGACGGGCACGTTCAGGTCGCTGTACACGTGGTTCTGGTCGGTGATGTAGACATAGGGGCCGGTGAACACGTCGTCACCGAGCACGATCGACCGGTGGGCGACGATGTGCGAGCCCCGTCCGATCGTGCACCCGCCGCCGATCCGGATGATCGGCTCCGCGCCCAGATCGAGGCCGGGAAGCATACCGGCGGTGAGCGTGATATCGGCCCCCAGCAGCGTATGGGAGCCCAGTTCGATCCACGGCTCGCCGAAGACGGTGGCCGGCGGGAACGCGATCGAGGTGCCCGTGCCGTAGGCGGCGAACCGCCGAGCGGCTCGGGACCCCGCGCGGACATCGGCGTGGCGGCGGGCCCACGCCCACACGCCACGCACCATCCAGGACAGCAGCCGTGACACCCGCACTCCCACATTTACCGGCCGGTAATGACGGGGTGAAGGGTAGTACGCTCCGCTGCTCCGCCTCGTAGCCGCCTCGGCTCAGCCCGACATGTGCGCCAGTAGGTCCTGGCGGGTGAGGACTCCCGCGGGCTTGCCGTCCATCAGCACCACAACGGCTCCCGACTTCTGCAGGAGCTGTACGCAGCGACTCACCGGCTCGCCGGAGCCCACCACCGGGAGCGGCCTGCTCATGTGCGCCTCCACCGGGTCGTCAAGCTGTGCCCGGGAGTTGAAGAGCTCATCGAGCACATCGCGCTCGGCGATCGCCCCGACCACCTCGGCCGCCATGACGGGGGGCTCCTCTTTCATGACCGGAAGCTGCGAGACCCCGTACTCGCGCATGATCGCCACCGCCGTACCCACGGTCTCGTGCGGGTGGATGTGCACGAATGCCGGCAGCTCCTCCCCCTTGGCCGCGAGCACCTGCCCGGCGGTCGCCTCCGTGGTCTCAGCGGAGAGAAAGCCGTAGTCCGCCATCCACTCGTCGTTGAAGATCTTGGTGAGGTAGCCGCGCCCGCCATCGGGAAGCAGCACGACGATGACGTCGTCGGGGGAGGCGGTGGCCGCCACCCTCAGCGCCGCCACCACGGCAAGGCCGCAGGAGCCGCCGACCAGCAGCGTCTCCTCCTTGGCGAGCCGCCGTGTCATCAGGAACGAATCCTTGTCGCTGACCGCGATGATCTCGTCGCAGATGGAGGTGTCATAGGTCTGTGGCCAGATGTCCTCGCCCACGCCCTCGACCAGGTAGGGGCGCCCGGAGCCGCCGGAGTAGACCGACCCCTCGGGGTCGGCGCCGATGACTTTCACCGCGCCGTTGGAGACCTCTTTGAGGTAGCGGCCGGTGCCGGTGATCGTCCCTCCGGTACCGATACCGGCCACGAAGTGGGTGATACGGCCCTCGGTCTGCTCCCAGATCTCCGGCCCGGTGCTGTGGTAGTGCGACTCGGGGTTGTTCTGGTTGGCGTACTGGTCCGGTTTCCACGCTCCGGGGATGGTCGCCGCCAGCCGGTCGGAGACCGAGTAGTAGGAGTCGGGGTGGTCCGGCGCCACGGTCGTCGGACAGACCACGACCTCGGCCCCGTACGCCCGCAGGACGGAGAGCTTGTCGGTGCCGACCTTGTCCGGGCATACGAACACGCAACGGTAGCCCTTCTCCGCCGCGACGATGGCCAGCCCGACACCGGTGTTGCCCGATGTCGGCTCGACGATGGTCCCGCCCGGCTGGAGGAGGCCGTTCTTTTCCGCGTCCTCGACCATGCGCAGCGCGATCCGGTCCTTGACCGAACCTCCCGGATTGAAGTACTCGACCTTGGCGACCACGGTCGGCGCAAGGCCTTCGGTCACCTTGTTCAACCGCACCAGCGGAGTGTCGCCGACAAGTTCGATCAATGAGTTGTGCACCCGCATCAGCGGAGCCCCCCCCCTTTACCAATGCCTCCGGCGGACGCGGGCTGCGCGCGCCGCATACGGACCGGTCAGGCCCGTGTTCCCCGACTTTAACGCGGAGGATATTCCGACAGGTAAGAGCGGTGGATAAGACCGGCGAAGAGGCATGGGGAGGCGGCCGGCCCGGCCGGTCGCGGGCACGGGAACCACGGCCTTTCGAAGAGCGTTCATAGAGCAGTTACCGATGGGTAGGACAAGAGGGTAAAAAGCCCTGGACAGGAGAAGGGGCGCCGGTCCCGAACGGAGGAGCACGCTGCCCGGCGGCGAGCGGCCAGCCCCCAGGTCAGGAGGTGGAAGATGGTACTGCGCGCCGCGAGCGCCCGGAGAATCGCCACCGCGACGGCGTTCGGCGGAGGCGGTGTGACCCTGCTGGGAGCCAGTACGGTCGGGCTCCTCTACCTGCAGGCTCGACTGGCCCACAAAGCCGTGGGATTCACGCATTGGCAGCCGCCCCAGGTCAATGGGGTGTACGGGCACGGGTCGGGCTCGCCGATCTCGTTCGTGATGATGGGCGACTCCACCGCGGCCGGCTTCGCCGTAACCGACGGCTTGCAGACCCCCGGAAGCCTTCTCGCCTCGGGCATCTCCGCGGTGGCCGAGAGACCCGTACGGCTGCGGAGGACAGCGCGCGTGGGCGCCACCTCCAAAGACCTGGTGGACCAGATGGAGAAGATCCGCGGCCAACACGTGGACCTCGCCGTCATTTTCATCGGCGCCAACGATGTGATCCGCCGCGTCCGCCCTGCCGATTCCGTGCGGCACCTGCAGAACATCGTGCGCGAACTGGTCAGCGCGGGCACCGCCGTCGTCGTGGGGACCTGCCCGGACCTGGGGACGGTGCAGCCCATCGGCCAGCCTCTGCGCTCCATCGCGCGACGCGCATCCCGGCAGCTCGCCGCCGCCCAGACCATAGCCGTGGTGGAGAGCGGCGGACGCACCGTATCGATGAGCAACCTGCTTGCTGACGACTTTCAGGCATACCCGGAAGAGTTGTTCGGACCGGACCGGTTCCACCCTTCCGCACGGGGGTACGCACACGCTGCCGCGGCCGTACTGCCGTCGGCGTGCGCGGCGCTGGGCCTGCTGCCCGAGCTGGAGACCCAGCCCGTCACCGCCCGCGGTGACGGTGTGCTGCCCGTCGACCGCGCCGCTGTCGAAGCCGCTGAAAAGGCGGGAACCGAGGTCAGCGGGGCAGAGGTCGATGGCCGCGAACGCGGCCCGCGCGGCCGCTGGGCCACGCTCATCCGGCGCCGCTTCGGCGCTCGTCCTACCGTTCCCGAGAACACGGACGAGGCGCTCACCGGAAGCCGGAACGACACGGATCCCGGGAATCCCGCCCCAGAGGTGAGCGCCCGGACCGCGACAGGTTAACGTTCGGGTAACCGCGGACCGACCAACCGGTCTGCCAGATCGTCCGCACAGAAAGGCGCGAGTATGCCTGAAGCCGTCATCGTCGCGACCGCGCGTTCGCCCATCGGGCGCGCATTCAAGGGGTCGCTGAAGGACATCCGCCCCGACGACCTAACCGCGCAGATCATCTCCGCCGCCCTTGCCAAGGTCCCCGAACTGGATCCGGCCAGTGTCGAGGACGTGCTGCTGGGCTGCGGCCTGCCTGGCGGCGAGCAGGGGTACAACATGGCCCGCACGGTCGCCGTCCAGCTCGGCTTGGACACCGTCCCCGGAACGACCGCCACCCGCTACTGCTCCTCGTCACTGCAGACCACGCGCATGGCCTACCACGCGATCAAGGCCGGTGAAGGCGATGTCTTCATCTCCGCCGGCGTGGAGATGGTCAGCCGCTTCGTCAAGGGGAACAGCGACTCGCTGCCCGACACCAAGAACCCCCTGTTCGCCTCCGCTGAGGAGCGCACCGCCAAGCGCGCCGAGGGCGGGGCCGTCACCTGGCACGACCCGCGCGAGGACGGGCAGGTCCCCGACGTCTACATCGCGATGGGCCAAACCGCTGAGAACGTCGCGCAGATCCGCGGCCTCTCCCGGGAACGCCAGGATGAATTCGGTGTCCGTTCGCAGAACCTCGCCGAGAAGTCCATCGACAACGGCTTCTGGGAACGCGAGATCACCCCGGTCACGCTGCCGGACGGCACTGTGGTCAGCGCCGACGACGGTCCCCGCCGCGGTACCACCTACGAGAAGGTGTCGCGGCTCCAGCCGGTGTTCCGCCCCGACGGCACGGTCACCGCCGGCAACTGCTGCCCGCTCAACGACGGTGCCGCAGCAGTGGTCATCATGAGCGACACCAAAGCCGCGCAGTTGGGCCTCACCCCGATCGCCCGCATCGTGTCCACGGGTGTCAGCGCCCTTTCTCCGGAGATCATGGGGCTGGGGCCGGTGGAGGCGTCCCGGCAGGCGCTGGCTCGCGCCAACATGACCATCAGCGACATCGACCTTGTCGAGATCAATGAGGCGTTCGCCGCCCAGGTGCTGCCGTCGGCCGATGACCTCGGCATCGACATCGACCGCCAGCTCAACGTCAACGGCGGCGCGATCGCGGTGGGCCACCCGTTCGGCATGACCGGTGCTCGCATCACAACGACGCTCCTCAACGGTCTGGACTTCCACGACAAGACGTTCGGTCTGGAGACCATGTGCGTGGGAGGCGGCCAAGGAATGGCCGCTATCTTCGAGCGGCTGAGCTGAGCTGCAGTGAAGGGTGGGAAGCCGACCGCACAACCACACGCTTCCCGCCTCCGTTTCGGGGGTGTCTGCTGCGCGGCAGGCACCCCCGAAACGCGGTAGCGCACCGGCGACGGGCCGGGCCGGGCCCTGCGCGCAACGGGACGTTGAACAGCAGACGACGCGAACGTAAATATTGATCTACATGGCGCGACGTAAAAGCTTGGCCCAAAGGCTTGTCCGAACCGTAATCCTATTGCAGGGTCGCAGGTAAGTGCCGTACACATTCGGAGGTGCCTATGCCGGTTACCCACTCGCCGGAGACTCACGCGCTGCTTATCGCCCGCATCCCAACCGTCACAGGCCGCGAACTCCACGAGTGGTTCGACACGCTAGAGATGGGTCCAGGGCTCACGCGCTGCTTGGAGCGCACAAACTGGCTCGCGGACGAGTACAACCTCAGTCATGGCTACGCTCAGGCCATCGTCCATGAGTACGACCGCCGCCGCCGCAACCGCTCGTTCGTTCCGCAGCAGCGTCTTTGACGCTTGGTCGGCCCGCCCGCCTCGTGTGAGCACACACAAGAAGGAGCGCCCCGCCCGGTAAACCGGGCGGGGCGCTCCTGGGCCGCGGGGATGGTCGCCCCGTCACTCGCTGAATATCGCGTAGATCATCCAGACCAGGCGCAGCATCTCGATGTAGAGCCAGATCAGCGACACGGTCAGACCGAAGGCGAACTGCCAGGCGAGCTTATTGGGAACACCGGCGGCGATGCCGTCCTCGATTCCCTTGAACTCGATGGCCAGTGTGGCGCAGGCGATGACGATCATCACCAGGCAGACGGCGATGCCCAGCGGCCCGGCCTCGCGCAGGCCCAGTCCGCCGGGGATGAAGATGCTGAGCACGAAGTTGGCGAGGATCATCACGAGTGCGGCGACCAGGGCAACCGACACGACCTTGACGAAGGTGTTGGTCACTCGGATGATGCGCAGCCGGTAGAGCGCCAGCATCGTGGCGAACGCGAAGATCGTGCCGAAGACCGCCTGGGTCACCAGTTGGCCCGGGGCGGCACCGGCCATCGTCTCGAAGAAGCGGCTGATGCCACCGACGAACAGGCCCTCGAAGGCCGCGTAGGTGAGGATCAGCGCGGGGTTGGTCGACTGCTTGAAAGCGATGACCAGCCCGAGGATCAGGCCGCCGATCATGCCGGCGAACGTCAGCAGCATGCCGAGGCCGGGGGCGGCCGGGTTGAACAGGAAGAACGTCACAATGGCGGCCAGGATGACCGTGCCGATCGTCATGCCGCTGCGCATGACGACGTCGTCGATGGTCATCGCCCCGCCAGCGGGCTGCTGCGCGTAGGGGGGCATGCCGGGCTGGGGGTATCCCGGGTATCCCTGCTGCTGATAACCCTGCTGGTACGGCTGTCCGTAGGGCGCGCCCTGACCGTACGGTGCCTGATACGGGTGACCGTACCCGGCCTGGCCGGACCGCATCGCCCGTTTGAGAACGGGGTTGGAACTCCTCATCTGCATGTCTTCGCAAGCCTTTCCAGGGCATGAATTACCTGCCCTCAACGTAACGCACCGCAGGATGCGCAGGTTCCCGCGGTCAATCGCGGGTTCGACGCACCGCCCTGGCCCCGAGTTCCCGCCCCGTGTCCCTTGACAATCGGGGGCGGGCATGCCCATGCTCAAATCATGACTACGCGGCCCCTGCTCCTCCCGGCGATCCGCCGGAGTGAATTCGTCTTCGGGATGCGCCGCACCACCACAGGCATTCTCTGCCTGCGCGGGCGCCTGGGGTCTCCGCCCCGCGCCTGACTGTTAAGTCGTTTCTCTTTCGCCGTCTCGGCACCGCGCGAATCCCGCGCATACGTCTGCCTGTCGAGCCGTGCCCACACCCACATATTCCGCCCGCGGACCGCATCCGCTCACGCTGCCGTCCGCTCACACTTCCGTCTGTCCGCTATCGCTCCTACAGGAAGGTAGGGAAGCATGTCCGTCCTCACGTCCACACCTGCCGCGGAAGGGCTGCGAGAGGCCCGCTGTGTCGACGAGGCCGTCGTCGAAGGCCCCCGCCATCTCCGCCGACTGGCGGAATCCGCCGAGGCGCGCCCCTATACGCGCTTCGAGGTCCGTCCTCTGGGACCGCTCATCGGCGCCGAGATCCACGGCGTGGATCTGCGCGCTCCCATCAGCGAGGAACTGCGGCAGGAACTGCACCGGGCCCTGCTGGAGTTCAAGGTCATCTTCTTCCGCGACCAGCCCATCACTTCCCAGCGCCAGCAAGAGATCGCCCGGATGTGGGGTGACCTGGAGACCAACCCGTTCATCGAGCAGGGCGAGGACGCCCATATCGCCCGCTTCGCCAAGGGCGGGATGCCGCCGAGCTATGAGAACGTCTGGCACACCGATGTCACCTGGCGGGAAAAGCCCGCGCTCGGTGCGATCCTGCGTCTGGTGGAGGTACCGCCGTATGGCGGCGACACGATGTGGGCCGACATGGCCGCCGCCTACGACAACCTGCCGACCGAGGTCAAGGAGCGTATCGACGGGGCCGTCGCCGAGCACGACGTGATCCCGGGCTTCGCCCGGTTCCTCTCCGAGGAGAAACTGCGGGAGTGGCAGGACCGGTTCCCGCCGGTGCGCCACCCTGTCGTACGGACCCACCCCGAGACCGGCCGCCGGACGCTGTTCGTCAACGTCTCCTTCACCACCCGCATCCTGGGCATGGACCGCGGCGAAAGCGATGACCTGCTGCGTTACCTGTTCCAGCAGGCGCACGTGCCGGAATACCAGGTGCGGTTCCACTGGGAGCGCGATTCCATCGCTTTCTGGGACAACCGTGCGACCCAGCACTACGCCGTGAACGACTACTACCCGCACCGGCGTGTGGCCGAACGCGTCGCGATCGTCGGCGACCGGCCGTTCTGACCCCGCCCACCGCGCCCGGCCCCGCGGAGAGCGGCGGGGCCGGGCGCCGCGTCAGCGCCGGCCGGCCAGCGACCGGACGAAGAACGCGATGTTGGCCGGGCGCTCGGCCAGTCGGCGCATGAAATAGCCGTACCATTCGTCGCCGTAGGGAACATAGACCCGCATCCGGTCGCCCTGCTCGGCGATCCGCACCTGTTCGCCATCGCGGATGCCGTAGAGCATCTGGTACTCGTAGCTCTCGACCGGTCTTCTGTTCTCCTCGGCCAGCCGCCCCGCGATGGCCACCATGCGCGGATCGTGTGAGGCGATCATCGGATAACCGCTGCCGGCCATGAGGATCCTCATGCACCGCACATAGGCCCGATCCACCTCGGCCTTGTTCCGGTAGGCGACGGAGGCGGGCTCGTCGTAGGCGCCCTTGCACAGCCGCACGCGCGAACCCTCGTACTGGAGATCACGGCAGTCGGCTTCGGTCCGGCGCAGGTAGGCCTGCAGCACGGCGCCGACCCACGGAAAGTCCACGCGCAGTTCACGCAGGATGGACAGGGTGGAATCGGTGGTCGTGTGATCCTCCATGTCGAGGGTGACCGTGGTGCCGACCGCCGCGGCCGCCTCGCAGATGCGCAAGGCGTGGTCCAGGGCGATCTTGTCCCCGTCCGCAGGGAGCAGCCGCCCCAACGCCGACAGCTTCACTGACACCTCGGTCCGGTCGGCCAGCCCGGCCCGGCCCAGCTCCTTCAGTAACCGCGTATAGGCGGTGACCGCCGCCTCGGCCTGAACTGCGTCGGTGACGTCCTCGCCCAGGTGGTCCAGCGTGACCAGGCGTGTCCGGGTGAGCTCCTCGATCGTGGGCAGCGCCTGCTCCAGGGTGGATCCGGCGACAAACCTCGACACGAGTCCCCGGGTCACCGGGGCGCGTTCGACAAGAGTGCGGCAGGCAGTGGACCGCGCCGCGGCCAGAAGAGGCGTACGAAGCATGGTTGACCTCGTGTTCTGTGGTACGTACTGACGGCACGGGAGCCTGCCCCCCGGAAGGGGGCGGCGCGGCGTCCTGTGCCGGTACGAGCCCCGGCCAGGACGGGACCGGGGCCCTTCTCCCCGGGGCTCAGCCCTGGTGGGGGTAGGACGAGACCTTCGGAGCAACGAAGGTCTCCTTGATCGAACGCGGGCTGGCCCAGCGTGCCAGGTTCTGCGCGCTTCCGGCTTTGTCGTTGGTGCCGGAGGCCCGGGCGCCGCCGAAGGGCTGCTGCCCGACGACGGACCCGGTCGGCTTGTCGTTGACGTAGAAGTTGCCCGCGGCAAAGCGCAGCGCCTCGTGTGCCGCGCTGACGGCCGCACGGTCGTTGGCGATCACCGCGCCGGTGAGGGCATAGGCCGACCCCTCGTCGACGGCCTTGAGGATGCGCTCATAGTCGCCGTCCTCGTAGACGTGCACGGCGATGACCGGTCCGAAGTACTCGGTGCGGAAGACGTCGTTGGCCGGATCAGAGCCGAGCAGGACGGTCGGACGCACGAAGTAGCCCTGGGAGTCGTCTGCGGTACCGCCGGCCAGGACCTCCAGCGACGTGTCCGAACGCGCCCGGTCCAGGACGCCTGAGAGCCGGTCGAAGGAGCGGCGGTCGATGACGGCACCCATGAAATTGCCGAAGTCGGTGACGTCGCCCATGGGCAGCGCCTCCACCTCGGAGACGAGGTCGTCGCGCATGCGCTCCCATACCGAACGCGCGATGAACGCACGCGAGGCGGCGGAGCACTTCTGCCCCTGGTATTCGAACGCGCCGCGGACGATGGCGGTGCGCACCACGTCGGGGTCAGCGGAGGCGTGCGCGACGATGAAGTCCTTGCCGCCGGTCTCCCCCACGATGCGCGGGTAGGACCGGTAGCCCTCGATGTTCTCACCGATCGTGCGCCACAGGTGCCGGAAGGTGCGGGTCGATCCGGTGAAATGCACACCGGCCAGGTCAGGGTCGGCCATCGCCACATCGGAGACGGCCAGGCCGTCGCCGGTGACCATGTTGATGACGCCGGGCGGCATCCCGGCCTCTTCGAGCAGCCGCATGGTCAGATCCGCCGCGAACTGCTGTGTGGGCGAGGGCTTCCACACCACGACATTGCCCATCAGCGCCGGGGCGGTCGGCAGGTTGCCCGCGATCGCGGTGAAGTTGAAGGGGGTGATCGCGTAGACGAAGCCCTCCAGCGGCCGCTGCTCCAGACGGTTCCACTGGCCAGCGGGGCTGTAGGGCTGTTCCTGCATGAGGCGGTGCCCGTAGGAGACGTTGAAGCGCCAGAAGTCGGCCAGTTCGCAGACCGCGTCGATCTCGGCTTGGATCGCGGTCTTGGACTGGCCGAGCATCGTCGCCGCGTTCAGCGTCTGGCGCCAGGGCCCGGCGAGCAGGTCGGCGGCGCGCAGCAGGATCGCGGCGCGTTCGTCGAACGGCATCGCACGCCAGGCGGGGGCCGCGCTCTTCGCCGCGGCGACAGCGGCACGCGCGTCGTCGTGCGTGGCGTTGGCCATGGTGCCCAGAACGGAAGCGTGCTTGTGCGGTTGGACCACGTCGATCCGCGGCCCTTGGCCCATCCGCCGTTCGCCGCCGATCGTCATCGCCAGCTCTGCCTGTCCGCTGGCGAGCACGCCGAGCCGCTCCGCCAGTTCGGCCCGCTCGGGGCTGCCGGGTTCGTAGGTGAGGACGGGCTCGTTCACCGGCGCGGGAACGTTCGTCAGGGCGTCCATGGGCACCTCCCTTGAGCCGGAGGAGGCGGACGGCACCGCTGGGGCGACGGCGCCCGCCCACCTGCCTCCAATGTGGTTGTCATGGCCAAACGTAGGAGAGGTGGGCGACTGTGGTCCTTGTAGCGTGCACCATTCTTCGGTGCGCCGCCTTGGTCTATGCGACAAACTGGAACAATCATGGACTTCATGCCTGACACCGATCCCGGTTCCGCCGAGGACGCCGGTGTTCCTCTGCGTCGGCTGCTGCTCGCGGTCGGGGATCCGATGGTCGACGTCCTGGCCGCACCCGCCGGACTGGATGTGCGGGTGGACGGCATCGTGATCGTCGATCCCGAGGACGACATCGAGGTGAGCGCCAACGATCTTGTGCTGCTGATCGGGGCGCGCGGCGCGGCGGCCCGGCATCTGGTGCGGTCGGCCGCACGCCGCGGTGCGGCGGCGGTCGCGGTCAAGGCGAGCGCCGCGGCCCGCGCCGATGAACCCTCCTACCCGCCTCCGCAGGGCTGGAGCGCGGCACGGCCCGCGACACGGCTGGTGGACGACGAACTCGGACTGCTGCGCGCCGCCGCCGGCGAATCCGGGGTGGCGCTGCTCCTCGTCCGCCCCGATGTGCGCTGGGACCAGTTGCAGTCCCTGTGCCGCACCATTGTGGACGACGCCCGGCTGACCATCGGAACCGACCTCGGTGACACCTCAGGCGATCTGTTCTCCCTGGCGCAGACCATCGCGACGCTCACCGGCGGCCTGGTCACCATCGAGGACTCCGCCAGCCGAGTGCTCGCCCACTCCAGCGGTGCGGACGCCGATGAGCTGCGCCGACTGTCCGTACTGGGCCGCCAGGGCCCCGAGCAGTACCTGTCTCTGCTGCGCGAGTGGGGCGTATTCTCCCGCCTGCGCTCCGGAGAGGAGATCGTGCGCATCGACGAGCACCCGGAACTCGGCATCCGGCGCCGCATCGCGGTGGGCGTCCATGCGGGATCGCAGCCGCTCGGGGCGATCTGGGTGCAGGAGGGGGCGCAGCCGTTGACCGCGAGCTCCGAGGAGGCCCTGCTGGGTGCGGCGCGGATGACCGCCCTGCACATGCTTCGGCGCCGCACGGAAATGAGCGTCGGCCTGCGGCTGCGTGAGGACCTGTTGGCGAGCCTGCTCGAAGGCAGGATCGAGGCCGCTGCGCTGGCCGACACCATCGAAGTGGACGCCGACCGGCCGGCCCTGGTCGTGGCGTTCGCGCTGAGCGAGGGGCGTGCGGCCACCGCCGAGGAGCACGATCGATCCGGCCGGGAGCTGAAACGGGGCCAGATGATCGACCTTGTCTCGGTACACACCGCCGCCTACCGGCGCACCGCTCTGGTGACGGCGCTGGGCGGCCGGGTGTATGCGCTGCTGCCGGAACTGGCGCACCGCTCCGGTGTGCCGGCCGCCGAAGCGTCGATCCTCGCCCTGACCCGAAAAACCGTCGAGGCCGCGCGGGGGATGCTCGGCATGGCCGTTCAGGGCGCGATCGGGTCGCTGGTGGAGACACTCGCCGACATTCCCCATTCCCGGGTCGAGGCCGACCGCGTCCTCGACGCGATGGGACGCGACCTGGCGTGGAATGTGGCGACCATATCCGAGGTGCGCACCCAAGTGCTGATCAGCGAGACGCTCGCACACCTGCGCGGCACTCCCGCGCTGCGCGACCCGCGCGTCACACTCCTGGCCCGGCACGACGCCACCGCCGGGTCCGAGCTGGTGCACTCCCTGCTGGTGTATCTGGAGGAGTTCGGCGATGTCCGCGCGGCCGCGGCGCGGCTGCATATCCACCCCAACACGCTGCGCTACCGGGTGCGCCGCGCGGAGTCAGTGGCCGGGATCGACCTGTCAGACCCCAACCAGCGGCTGTTCACCCACCTGCAGCTGCTGATGGAAGACGGGGAGCGCTGATCCTGGCACCAGCGGGGAAGCGCGGTCGGGGCCGCTGGTGCCACGGTCAACAGTGGTGTAGGCACGGGTACCCCCGGTCGGACTCGAACCGACACTTGTGACCCTTTTAGGGGGCCTGCCTCTTCCATTGGGCTACGAGGGCCTGACCATCATACCGACTACCGTAAAATCAGCGGGCCTCGCGTTCCACGCATTCCCAAACATACGAGGCGGCCGGTCCTGACCTGCAGGACCGGCCGCCTCCGCCGACGCGGTGGGTCAACTGACGCGCCGGAGCAGCTGCCCGTTCTCCACCTGCGGCCTGCTGGCATCCTCGAACGCCTGGCGCGGCTCGCCCATCTCCGGGAGCCCTGCGAAGTCGCGCCGGAGGAGGAAAGCAAGCGTCCAGTCGGCCAGTACCCGCAACTTGCGGTTGAGGGTCGGCACCGCGTACAGGTGGTAGGAGCGGTGTGCGTACCAGGCGGGCCGCCCGGTCAGCTTGACCTTGCCGAACAGCTGCGCCGCGCCCTTGTGCATTCCCAGGCCGGCGACCGCCCCCAGGTTCTCGTGCTTGTAGGCGGTCGGCTTCGTACCGCGCAGGGCCGCGATGACGTTGTCGGCCAGGACCGGGGCCTGACGCACGGCGTTCTGCGCGTTCGGCGGGTAGAAGCCGCCGTTGCCGTCAGGCACCTGAGCGTTGTCGCCGCCGGCGAACGCGCCGTCCACTCCGTTGACCGCGAGGAACTCGGTGGTGTCGATGTGGCCCTTCGGACCCAGCGGCAGATCACTGGCCTGCACGACCGGGTTGGGCTTGACGCCGGCGGTCCATACGAGCGTACCCGCGTCGAACTCGGCACCGTCGCTGAGCTTGATGCGCTGGTCAACGGCCGATTCCAGGAAGGTGGACAGGCGCACATCAATACCGCGCAGCTTGAGCTGGTTCAGCGCCTTGCTCCCCACCTGCGGTCCGACCTCCGGAAGAATCCTGTCCGCGGCTTCGATGAGGTAGAAGTGCAGGTCGTCGACGCTGATCGACGGATAGATCCGGGTGGCGTCGCGCGCCAGGTCCTCCAATTCGGCGATCGCTTCGGCACCGGCGAACCCGCCGCCCACGAACACGAAGTTCAGCGCCTTGCGGCGGAGGTCCGGGTCGTCGGTGGAGTCGGCGATGTTGAGCTGTTCGAGGACGTGGTTGCGCAGATAGGCGGCCTCCTCGACGGTCTTGATGCCGATGCCCCACTCGGCCAGTCCGGGGATGGGCAGTGTGCGGGACACCGCACCGGCCGCCATGACGATGTAGTCGTAGGAGATCGTGCGCGGCTCGCCGAGGTTGGGCTCGAAGTCGACCGTGCGGCCGGCGTGATCGATGCGGATGACGCGCCCGTTGAGGACGCGTGTGCGCTTGAGAACTTTGCGCAGCGGGACGACGACATTGCGCGGGGAGATGCTGCCCGCCGCGGTCTCAGGAAGAAACGGCTGGTAGGTCATGTAGGAGTTCGGGTCAACGACCGTGATCCGCGCCTCGCCCGGCCCGAGCTTCTTCTCCAGCCGCCTCGCGGTGTACATGCCCAGGTAGCCGCCGCCGACGATGAGTACGTGCGGGATCTCCGATTCGTCACCACCGCCGTAGACCAGTCGGTAGTTCCTGCTCTCGGTCATCGCATATCCGCCCTTGGTTCCTGTTCCGAGCCCTGAGTAAGAGCAGCAAAGGTCGGCAAGTATTTTTTGTTCAGCATGTTCAGCCTGGTTTTTCATCGAAAGAACACACTTTCTTGCCGGCGGGTCGGAGCTCGCCTTCTCCTCCCCCGCTTGTGCATTCTTTCACAAGCCCCCGCCGTCGAGGAAGGAAGAGCAACGATCAGTTCCCCCCACCATAGAGCCGGATCAAGGGACATTTCCCCAGTTCAGGGGGCTTGTGAAGGCTTTCACACGGTCGATGGCCGGTGATGCGTCTCACGGGCCCACCGGTGTTGCGCAGCCGGGAAGACCCAACGAAACCGCAGCAGGCCGAAGACCTGAATCAAGCGGCCACCGCACCGGATCAGCGGGCGGCCTCCAGGCACAGGCTCCAGGCGATGCCGTCGAGGATGTCGTGCTCGCTCGCGATGAACTCCCGCCCCCCGGTCCGGGCGAGCACCCGGTCCAGGATCAGCGCACCGGCGCCGATCACATCCACGCGCCCCGGATGCATCACGCCGATCGCGGCCCGCTGCCCGTGCGGCATCGCCAGCAGTTCGTCGGCGATGACGTGCACGCGCCCCGCCGGAACCCGCGTGTGGTGGATGCGCTCGGAGTCGTATCCGGGAAGGTCCAGCGCGATCCCCGCCACCGTTGTGGCGGTCCCCGCCACGCAGACGACCGTGGACGCCTCCGCCAACGGAACCACCGAGGCGGCCTCGTCCAGCGCGGCGTCGATGTCGGCGGTGGCCGCGGCGACCTGCGCGGCCGTGGGCGGATCACCGGTGAGATGACGTTCGGTCATCCGGACACAGCCGATGTCCACCGAACGCGCCGCACGTACCGCACCGGCCTCCTCGGCCCCGGCGTGACCCAGAACGAACTCGGTGGAGCCGCCACCGATGTCCACCACGAGGAACGGGCGCTCGAAGCCCTCGGCCCCCTCCAGTTCGGCGGTGGCGCCGATGAAGGAGAGCTCCGCCTCCTCGTCCCCACTGACCACTTCGGGATCGACACCGATGATCGCGCGGACGCCGTCGATGAACTCCTGGCGGTTGGCCGCGTCCCGGGTGGCGCTCGTCGCCACCATCCGCACGGCCTCGGGCCCCGGTTCGACCCCGTGCTTGCGCATCAGATCGGCGTATCCGCGCAGCGCGGCGAATGTACGCTCCAAGGCCTCAGGCGCGAACGCCCCGGTACGGTCCACTCCCTGGCCGAGCCGGACCACTTCCATACGCCGTTCGAGGTCGACCAGCTGCACCTCGTCCTCGTCCAGCGAGACGACCCTGGAGACCAGCAGCCGGATGGAGTTCGTGCCGCAGTCCACGGCAGCCACGGTGGTCACTCGGCTCCTCCTGCACTGTCCTGTCCGCTGCGCTCGCCGCCTGCCGCGCTTTCGCCCGCGCACACGCACGGCCCCTTCGCCCACCAGTCGGGGAGCGCGTCCAGCGCCTCCCGGCCGAAGGGGTTGCCGCCCGGCCTCGCGAGTTCGTGAGCGACCAGAGCATGCAGGCACTTCACCCGGGCGGGCATGCCCCCCGCACTCTGCATCCCCTCGGGCAGCGGCTCCACGCCGTCGGCCCGCGCCTGCTCTGCACGCTCGGCGACATAGGAGTCATGCGCCTGCTGGTAGGCCGCGCGCAGCTCCGGGTCGCCCGCCAGGCGCTCCTGCATCTCCCGCATCAGGCCGCCGGCTTCCAGCGTGCCAATGGCAGAAGCGGCGCGCGGGCAGGTGAGGTAGTAGAGCGTCGGGAACGGCGTTTCATCCTCCAGCCGCGGAGCGGTGCGCACTACGTCAGGAAGGCCGCAGGGACAGCGGTGCGCCACCGCGCGCAGCGCGCGCGGCGCGCGGCCCAACTGGAGTTCGACAGCAGCGGCGTCCTCGGCTGAGACGCGTTCTCCGGCATGATCGGTGTTGGCCATGGCGACTTC
This sequence comes from Actinomycetes bacterium, assembly GCA_021793235.1. Lineage (GTDB taxonomy): Bacteria > Actinomycetota > Actinomycetes > Streptosporangiales > Streptosporangiaceae > JAJYTD01. Next base: position 183,914 of record JAJYTD010000002.1, read on the forward strand.
AGCCTAGCCGCTCGGAGATCATCCCCGCGCCCATCGGCGGGCGGACGCCGAACATGGGTCCTTAACTGCGGCTAACCCGCAGGTCCGCACCCATATACGGACATGTAACCTCGCTGGATCGGTACGGCCGGGAAGAACACGCACCGGCCGTGCGGGCGCATACGCAGCGCCCGCGGGTCGATCACAGAGCGGAAGGATGCCCATGGCTTTCAAACGGATACTGGCGGGGTTGGGCTTCGGCGGAGCGACGGTGGAGACCGTCCTGGCCGAGGAGAACATGTTCCCCGGGGGTGTGGTGCGCGGCCACGTGCACATCGAGGGCGGGTCGGTGGACCAGCACGTGCAGCGGTTGACGGTGGGCATGCAGGTGCGGGCCGAGGTCGAGCGGGGCGACTCCGAGTACCAGCAGGACCTCGAGTTCGCCCGGATCCAGGTCGGCGGCGAACTGCACCTGCGGCCGGGTGCGCGGCTGAGTGTGCCGTTCGAGCTGAAAGTGCCGTGGGAGGCCCCGATCAGCATGTATCGGGGCCGGTACCTGCGGGGCATGCGGGTGGGGGTGAACACCCGGTTGCACGTGGCCGCCGGCGTGGACCCCGGGGATCTGGACCCGGTGGCGGTACACGCGCTGGACACGCAGACGGCCATCATGGACGCGCTGGACAAGCTCGGGTTCTCCTTCGTCAAGGCCGATGCCGAGCGTGGGCGGATCCGCGGTGTCCGGCAGCGGCTGCCGTTCTACCAGGAGATCGAGTACCGGTCGCCGCGCCGGTACCGGGGCCTCAACGAGCTGGAGCTGACGTTCATCACCGATGAACGGGGCTGCGATGTGCTGCTGGAGATGGACAAGAAGCCGGGACTGCTGCTGGGCGAAGGGCGCGACACCTACCAGCGGTTCCGGGTGGAGCACGGCACGGCCAAGACTGAGGACTGGGCCGGGCGGCTGCACACCTGGATCGACTCGGCCGCGGGGCGGCGCGGCCTGCTCTGAACGCCGGTAGGCGGCGCATGCGCGCACAGTAGGCACATTCGCGGCGGCGTGCGCAGCAGGGGAAGCGGGCCTACCCCCGTTCGGGCGGCCGCGCCTCGGGGATCTCCTCCTGCTCCGTATCCGCGGCGTCGGCGCCCTGGACCGACTTCCACAGCCGCGTGAACCAGGGTTCGGGCTTTGCCGAGGAGTCCTCGTGGCCGCTCTCCTCGTCGTCGCCGGAGATGACGACATAGGCCTGCTCCCCGGGGTACTGGTAGTGCAGCCGAGTGCGGGCCTCACGTTCGATATAGGCCGGGTCCTGCATCTGCTCGCGGCGCTCCTCGAGATCGCTCACGTTCTCCCGGGTCTGCGCCCGCTGATCCTGGAGTCCGGCGATCTCGGCGCGCTGGGCGACATACTCGCGCAGCGGGTAGGCGAGACTGAGCGCGATCACGCAGATCACCAGGGCGAGAATCGCCGCACGGCTGGTCAGTGCGGGGCGGGTCCGCCCGGAGGGCGCAGCTGCCGACGGCCCTGAAGCCGCGCTCTTCCTGCTTCTCCCCGTGGCGGATCCGCCGCTCCTCGCCTTCGGGCCCGAGGTGCCGGAAGCGGATGGCCCCGCCCGTCCGCCCCCGCGCAGGCGGGGTTCACGCCGGGCAGGGGACCCTTTGGGCTGCTCTGGCACCTTGGACACGGCCGTACAGCCTAGTCCCGCGGGGTGAACCGCGGGAAGGCCGACACACCGGCGTAAATCGCCGCGTCGTCCAGTTCCTCCTCGATACGCAGCAGCTCGTTGTACTTGGCCACGCGCTCACTGCGGGCCGGGGCGCCGGTCTTGATCTGGCCGGAATTGGTCGCCACCGCGATGTCGGCGATCGTGGTGTCCTCGGTCTCGCCGGAGCGGTGCGAGATCATCGCTGTGTAGCCGCTGCGCTGGGCCAGGGAGACGGCGTCCAGTGTTTCGGTGAGTGTGCCGATCTGGTTCACCTTGACCAGGAGCGAGTTGCCGGCGCCTTCGGTGATCCCGCGCTGCAGCCGTTCGGGGTTGGTGACGAAGAGGTCGTCACCGACGATCTGCACACGCGCGCCGAGCGCGCTCGTGAGCTTCTGCCAGCCCGCCCAGTCCTCTTCGTCCAGAGGGTCCTCGATCGAGACGAGCGGGTAGGCGTCGACCAGCTCGCCGTAGTAGGCGGCCATCTCGTCGGCGGTGCGGGTCCTGCCCTCGAACGTGTAGGCACCGTCCGTGTAGAACTCGCTGGCGGCGACGTCCAGCGCGAGCGCGATGTCGCGTCCGGGGGTGTAGCCGGCCTTTTCGATCGCCTCGATGATGAGGTCCAGCGCGGCCCGGTTGCTCTCCAGGTCCGGCGCGAATCCGCCTTCGTCGCCGACACCGGTGCCCAGACCGTGCGCCTTCAGCACCGCCTTGAGCGCGTGGTACACCTCAGTGCCCCATCGGACCGCCTCGCGGAAGCTCGCCGCCCCGATCGGGGCGATCATGAACTCCTGGATGTCGACGTTGGTGTCGGCGTGGGCACCACCGTTGAGGATGTTCATCATCGGCACGGGAAGCACATGGGCGTTGGGGCCGCCGATGTAGCGGAACAGCGGAAGTCCGGCGGCCTCAGCCGCGGCCTGGGCCACCGCGAGAGAGGAGCCCAGGATGGCGTTGGCGCCGATCCGGGACTTGTCGGGGGTCCCGTCCAAGTCGATCAGGGCCCGGTCGATGAGCCGCTGCTCTTGGGGGTCGAAACCGAGGAGTTCGTCGGCGACCTCGTCGTTGACGGCGGTCACCGCCTTCTCGACGCCCTTACCGCCGTAGCGGTCCCCGCCGTCACGCAGTTCGACCGCCTCGAACCGCCCGGTGGAGGCCCCGCTGGGAACCGCCGCACGGGCGGTCGTCCCGTCGTCGAGCAGGACCTCGACCTCGACCGTCGGGTTACCGCGGGAGTCGAGGATCTCCCGCGCCTGCACTGCCTCGATCGACGACAACGTTGTACTCCTTCTTTCGTTTCCGGTCCCGGTCCGCGCGTTCGGCGGACGGGTGCGGGCACGCACAGCGCCACGCCATGGCACCGCCCGCCGCAACCGCCGAGCGAACCACACCCGAGCCTAGCGACCCGGCTGCGGCACAGTCTGCATCCCGGACCGAATATTGGTCTAGTCCACATTGGGCAGCCGCCGCCTGTTCCGGACAGCGGCCGCCAGGCCCGCCGGCTCCCCCGCAACCACCGGCCGAGCACGTGTTTGCCCCCGTACTGATAGGGGATACCGAAACCGCTCGTTTATAGTTGCCTGTGGCCGGTGCCCCGTTCGCGCAGCTCACCCCGCTCTTATCTGAGACCGGCTCCCGCTCAGGGAACCAGAGACAGAAGCGGGAGGCCCAGAACATCTCCAGGCGAGGCGGAATGGCAAGGCCCGCACACGGCGACGGCGCATCCCGGTCGGCACGGCCGCGCAGCGCCGAACTGCTGCTGCTCCTCATCGCCCTGGGCGGCTTCGTGCTGGGTCTGAGCATGGCCGGGCTGCAGATCGACGGCCGCCTCCCGGACGACCTCCCCCTCTTCGCCGGAACCTTCACCGGCTGTGCACTCGCCCTCCATTTCGCACTGCGCTTCCTCGCACCAGCGGCCGACCCGGTGGTCATGCCGGTCGCGGTGGCGCTCAATGGGGTGGGGCTGACCGTGATCTGGGGCCTGCACCGAGTACAGGACACCGGCTCCGCCGAGCCCGAGAAACAACTGGTGTGGACTGCGGCCGGGATGGCATTGTGCTCGGCCGTGCTCATCGCTGTCCGGCAGCCCCGGAGACTGCAGCGCTACCCCTACCTGATGGCGACCGCCGGACTGACACTGCTCCTGCTGCCCATGCTCCCGGTCATCGGCATCGAGGTGTTCGGCGCCCGCAGGTGGGTCGGCATCGGCCGCTTCACCGTACAGCCGTCGGAATTCGCCAAAATCCTGCTGATCATCTTCCTCGCCGGATACCTCGGCACAAAACGCGACGTACTATCACTGGCAGCCCGCCAACTGCGGATCGGCCCGGTCAAGGTCTTCAGCCAGCCGCGCATGCGCGATCTCGGCCCGATCACCGCAGGCTGGGGTATCGCGATCCTGCTCCTGGTCGGAACCAGGGATCTGGGGACCTCGCTGCTGCTGTTCAGCGTCTTCCTGGCGATCCTCTACACCGCTACCCGCCGCAAATCATGGGTGGCGATCGGGCTGGTGATGTTCACCGCCGGCGCATGGGTGGCCTGGGCCGCGTTCTGGCACGTGCGGCAGCGGGTCACCATCTGGCTCCACGCCTTCGATCCCGAGGTCTACCGCGAGGAGAACGGCGGCAGCTACCAGCTCGTCCAGGGGCTGTTCGCTCTGGCCGACGGAGGCCTGTCCGGCACCGGATTCGGCACCGGCCGGAGCGCGCTGATCTTCGCCTCTGACAGCGACCTGATCCTCATCAGCATCGGCGAGAAATTCGGACTCACCGGTCTGGTGGCGGTCCTCCTGCTGCTTCTGCTCCTCGCTGAGCGGGGCTTCCGGATCGCGCTGGACTCCCGCGACGTCTTCGTGAAACTGATGGCGACCGGCTTCGCCTTCCTCTTCGCCTACCAAGTGTTCGTCGTGCTCGGCGGTGTCACCCGGATCATCCCGCTCACCGGTATGACCACGCCGTTCCTTGCCGCGGGAGGATCCTCGCTCATATCGAGCTGGATCATGGTCGGCCTGTGGCTGCGGATGAGCAATGACACGCGGCGCCCCGACCGCGCGCGGCAGCCGGCCGAGGACGCCACCCAGGTGATCCGGCGCGACGACAGCAACGTCACCCCCAGTAGCCGCGCCACTGCTCAGGGGTGAGCGAACGCGGGTCGCGGCCGTCAGCCCGCGCTCTGGCCTCCGCTTCGCGCATCCGGCGGTCGAACCTGCGCGCCGCAGCGCGCAGGTCCAGCTCCGGATCTGCGCCGCGGCGGCGCTCAGCGCCGACCGCGGCGAACAGTCCCCCTCCGGCGCCTCCGTCATCAGCGACCAGGTCCTCCGGCAGGCCGTTGCGTACGGCGCGCTTCTGCAACTCATAGGCCAGCAGGGCGGCAGGCTGGCCGAACGGCACGCCCTCCAGGATCGACGCCTCGCTCTGCCCTTTCCGCGCACGTTCGGCGGCCTTGATGGTCTCCCAATTGGCGCGCACCTCATCCGCACCATCGACCTCGGTATCCGCGAAGACATGCGGGTGGCGGCGGGTGAGCTTGTCGATGATCGCGTCGGCCACATCGTCGATGGTGAAACCGTCGGCGCCGCGCTCCTCAGCGACGCGGGCATGGAAGACCACCTGCAGGAGGACATCGCCGAGCTCCTCGCGCAGCGTGGCGTAGTCCCCCTGCTCGATGGTCTCCAGCGTCTCGTAGGCCTCTTCGATCAGGTACTTGGCCAGGGAGTCGTGGGTCTGCTCCGCGTCCCATGGGCAGGTGCGCCGCAACACGTCCATCACCTCGACCAGGGCGAGCACCCGCTGCCCCGGGGCGTGGCCTTCTTCATTCACGTTCTGATCCTCTCTTCGGGTTGCGCGTTCGGGCCCGGCACCGCGGCTATGGGCGGTCGGCCGGCAGCCAGCCACCGGCGTGCAGCGCCGTGAGCACCTCCGCCACCGACTCCGCAACGGACCTGCCCTCGGTGTGCAGTACGAGATCGGCGTCGGTGGGCTCTTCGTAGGGATCGGAGATACCGGTGAACTCGGTGATCTCCCCGGCCCGCGCCTTCGCGTAGAGGCCCTTGCGGTCGCGGGCCTCGCATACCTCCAACGGGGTGGCGACGTGCACCAGGAAGAAGTCGCCCACCTCCTCGACCATCGCCCGCACCTCCGCGCGCGTGGCGGCGTAGGGGGCTATAGGAGCGCAGATCGCCACGCCGCCGTGGCGGGTGATCTCCGCCGCCACATAACCGATTCGCCGGATGTTGAGGTCGCGGTCCGCCCGCGAGAACGTGAGGCCCGACGACAGCATCCGGCGGACGACATCGCCGTCGAGCAGAGTGAGGGTGCGGCCGGCATGGCGCACCCCCTCAGCGACACCGCGCGCCACCGTGGACTTGCCCGATCCGGAGAGCCCGGTGAAGAACACGGTGAGGCCGCGCCGGGTGCGCGCCGGGCGGATCCGGGCGAGTTCGGTCGCGACCCGGGCCGGGGTGAACCAGGTCGGCAGGTCCCGCCCGAGCGCGAGCATCTCCTCGACCTCGGCGTCGGTCGGCTCGGTCTCGGCGTTTTCCGGGGCGACCTGGTCGGCGGGGCGCCACAGCTCCGCAGCCCTGTCATAGTGCCACTTCCGCGCCCGCAGGATCGGGATCGGCGCGTTCTCGGGGTGCGGGGCACCGTCGTCTTCCGGCGCCCGGTCGATGAGTACGTGCGTCGCCCCGTAGGAGCGGGCGACGTGCGCGGCGAGCAGGTCGCCCCTTCCCGGCGGGAGCGACGCCGCGCCCCCTCCGCAGCCCTCACCGCCGGTCTGAGCAGCCCCGACCGGAGGCAGCGTGGTCACCACGAAGCGCGTACGCGCGGGCAGCAGCGGCTCAGCCGCCAAGACCGCCGGCGCCATCCCCTCGTCGTCCAACGGCACGTCGATGATCACCAGCACCTCGGCCCGGCCGTCGCCGCCGGCCTCCTCAGCGGCGGCACGGATCTCGTGCAGGGACCGGTGGTGCAGCGGTCGGCGGGTGACGACGGCCAGCAGAGGACGGTGGGAGAACCCGCTGATCTCCCACTGGCCGCGGGCCTCCCCGGGCGGCAGCCGCAGGTGACGGAGGGCGCCGTACATCGGTGGGCGGACGAACCGCACCTCCCCCGCAAGCCGGTGCTCGCTCTGGCCGCCCGTGTCCGCCCGCCAGCGCCGACTCACGGTCAGCTCGGCCAAGGGTGCGCCTTCGGGATCGGCCAGGGTGAGCCGCTCGGCGTCGGCGAGCTCATCCGGCACGGGCAGGGTGACCGGAACCGGCCACAAAGTCCCGTCGGGAAGCCGGCCGTATTCGGCGACCGATGCGGCTTCCTCTGCCGTCATGAATCCGGGCAGCGGGTAGCCGCCGTTGAGGATCAGTTCGAGGTGGGCCAGGCTCACGGGGCCGGGTGTGAACACCGCCACCGCACCGTTCTCGCCGTGGTCCCTGCTGAGGCTCAACCCGATCTCCACCTTTCCCTGCTTTCTCCTGCGAACCAGCGTATGGCGCACGCCCCACGGCCCGGCGCGGTACCCGAACGCACAACCTGAAGCCGAAGCACGTGAACGGAAAACACAGGGGAATCCGGGAACAGAGCAGGGACGGGGGGCGTTACCAGAGTTGACCGGAAGACGAGCAACGCACGCAGCGCCCGCACGCGAAACGGTGTCCGCGGGCGCCGGGCTCCACCACGCGGACATGCGTCACAGGCAATCCAGGTGACCGGGAAACGCTGCGCGGCGTAGTCTTGGTCAAGGGGGAATCCGCCGAGCAACGCCCGTCCCGCGCGCTGGATACCGCTGGACCGTCGGTACCACTGTCACACACCCCTTTTACCTGGTGATATGAGCCTTTCTGGACTTCTCGCCGCCGTCATCGACGACCCGGCGCTCAAGCAAGCGATCGAGACCGCTCGCAGCGGCCACGATCCCCGTCTTGACCTGGTTGCGCCGCCGTCGCTGCGGCCTTTCCTGATCGCGGCGCTGGCCGCCGACGTCCCTGTGGGCGCCGGCCGTCCGGTTCTGGCTATCACCGCGACAGAACGCGAGGCGGCGGATCTGAGCGACTCCCTGCAGTCCCTGCTGCCGGACAACTCGGTCGCGCTTTTTCCCGCATGGGAGACACTGCCGCACGAGCGGCTCTCGCCGCGGTCCGACACGGTGGGGCAACGGCTGGCCGTCCTGCGCCGCCTGGCCCACCCCGACCCTGCGGACCCGCTGGCCGCGCCACTGCGCGTCGTCGTAGCCCCGGTGCGCAGCGTGCTGCAGCCGCTGGTCGCCGGGCTCGGCGACCTCACGCCGGTACGTATCCGCCCCGGCGACGAGATCGCGCTGGAAGACGCGGTGCGCTCCCTCATCGAGGCCGGGTACGCCCGTGTCGACCTCGTGGAGAAACGCGGCGACATCGCGGTCCGCGGCGGCATCTTGGACGTGTTCCCGCCAACCGAGGAACATCCGCTGCGGCTGGAATTCTGGGGCGACCAGGTCGAGGAGATCCGATACTTCCAGGTCGCCGACCAGCGCTCGATCAGCGCGGGCGAGAACGAGCAGGCCGAGTCCGGACTGTTCGCCCCGCCCTGCCGGGAGCTGCTGCTCACCCCTGAGGTGCGGGAACGCGCCAAGGAGCTCGCCCACCAGCACCCCGCACTCGCCGATGTGCTGCACAAGCTCGCCGACGGGGTCACCGTCGAGGGCATGGAGGCGTTCGCGCCCGTGCTCGCCGACCGGATGGAACCCCTGCTCGGCCATCTTCCCGACGGCACCCACATCATCGGCTGCGACCCCGAGCGCATCCGCGCCCGAGCCATCGAACTCCAGGCGACCAGCAAGGAGTTCCTGGACGCCTCCTGGATCAACGCCGCCGCCGGCGGCGAGGCCCCCATCGACTTGGGCGGCTCCGCCTACACCTCCATCGGCGAGGTCCGTTCCACAGCCGATGAACTGGGACTGCCGTGGTGGACCATCACCCCGTTCGGATCCGGTAGCGCCCCCGATGCGGGGGACGCGGGCTCCGTGGAGATCGGCGCCGCGGCCGCCGACGCCTACCGCGGCGACACCGAGCGCGCGCTGGCCGACGTCAAGTCGTGGCTGCATGATGAGTGGCGCGTCGTCCTCCTGACCCCCGGCCAAGGGCCGGCCGAGCGCCTGGTCGCCATGCTGCGCGACGCCGGCCTCGGGGCACAACTGCGCTCGGCGGTGCACGACCCGCCCGACCGCGCGGTGGCCACGGTGGCCACCGGGCTGATCGACCACGGCTTCGTGTGGCGGTCGGTGCGCCTGGTCGTGCTCACCGAGACCGACCTGGCCGGTCAGCGGTCGTCAACGCGCGACATGCGCAGGATGCCCAGCCGCCGCCGCGGCACGGTCGACCCGCTGCAGCTCAAGGCGGGCGACTACGTGGTGCACGAGCAGCACGGTATCGGCCGCTACATCGAGATGGTGAGCCGCAACATCCAGGGGGCCACCCGCGAGTACCTGGTCATCGAATACGCCGCCACCAAACGCGGCCAGCCCGGCGACCGGTTGTTCGTTCCCACCGACCAGCTCGACGAGGTCACCCGCTATGTCGGCGGCGAAGCCCCGACCCTGTCCAAGATGGGCGGCGCCGACTGGTCCAAGACCAAGAGCAGGGCCCGCAAGGTCGTCCGGGAGATCGCCGGCGACCTGATCCGGCTGTACTCGGCCCGCCAGGCCTCCCCCGGCCACGCATTCGCGCCGGACACCCCGTGGCAGCGGGAATTGGAGGACGCCTTCCCCTACGTGGAGACGCCCGACCAGATGGCCGCGATCGAAGAGGTCAAGCGCGATATGGAGAAGCCGGTCCCCATGGACCGGCTGATCTGCGGCGATGTCGGCTATGGCAAGACCGAGGTCGCGGTGCGGGCGGCTTTCAAGGCCGTGCAGGACGGCAAGCAGGCGGCGGTGCTGGTGCCCACCACACTGCTGGTGCAGCAGCACATGTCCACGTTCACCGAGCGCTACGCGTCCTTCCCGGTAACGGTGAAGGCGATGTCGCGGTTCCAGACCGACAGCGAGGTGGAGGCGACCCGCGAAGGGCTGCGTTCCGGTGAGATCGATGTCGTGATCGGTACGCACCGGCTGCTGTCGGGCGAGACCAAGTTCAAGAACCTGGGCCTGGTGATCATCGACGAGGAGCAGCGCTTCGGTGTCGAGCACAAGGAGTCCCTGAAGCGGCTGCGAACCCAGGTCGACGTGCTCGCGATGTCGGCGACCCCGATCCCGCGGACGCTGGAGATGGGGCTCACCGGTATCCGGGAGATGACCACCATCCTCACCCCGCCCGAGGAGCGCCACCCGGTCCTGACATTCGTCGGCCCCTACGAGGAGAAGCAGATCGCCGCGGCGATCCGGCGTGAGCTCATGCGCGAGGGGCAGGTGTTCTTCGTGCACAACCGGGTGGCCTCGATCGAAAAGGTCGCAGCGACACTGGACCGGCTCGTGCCCGAGGCACGGGTCGCCTACGCCCACGGGCAGATGAACGAGCAGCAGCTCGAGCGGGTCATGGTCGACTTCTGGGAGAAGAACTTCGATGTCCTGGTCTCGACCACGATCGTGGAGTCGGGACTCGATGTGCCCAACGCCAACACGCTCATCGTGGACCGCGCCGACACCTACGGGCTTTCGCAGCTGCACCAGTTGCGCGGCCGGGTGGGGCGGGGCCGGGAGCGGGCTTATGCCTACTTCCTGTATCCGCCGGAGAAACCGCTGACCGAGACCGCCTACGAACGGCTGTCCACGGTCGCCCAGCACACCGAGACCGGTGCGGGCATGTATGTGGCAATGAAGGACCTGGAGATCCGCGGCGCCGGCAACATCCTCGGCGCGGAGCAGTCCGGCAGCATCGCCGGTGTCGGGTTCGACCTGTACGTACGCATGGTTGGCGAGGCCGTCCGCGAACTGAAAGGCGACCCGAGCGCCGCGGAAGAGGTCGAGACAAAGGTCGAGCTGCCCATCGACGCCCACATTCCGCACGACTACGTACCGGGCGAGCGGCTGCGGCTGCAGTCCTACAAACGCGTCGCGAGCGTCACCAGCGACGCCGACATCGCCGCGGTCCACGCCGAACTGACCGACCGGTTCGGCGCGCCTCCGCAGCCGGTGGACAACCTGCTCGCTGTGGCCCGGTTCCGGGTGCTGGCGAAGGCGGCGGGATTGACCGATGTCGTGCTGCAGGGCTCCCAGATCCGCTTCGCCCCTGTGGAGCTGCGCGAGTCCCAGCAGTTGCGGCTGCGCCGCCTCTACCCCAAAGCGGTCTACAAGGAGCCGTCGCGGACGCTGCTGGTGCCGATCCCCAAATCGGGTGGTATCGGCGGCAGGCAACTACGCGACCTGGAACTGCTGAAGTGGTGCACCGATCTGGTGGAGGCGCTTTTCGCGCCATCGAAGGCGAGCGCCTGATCCAGGCGGGGGCGCGCCGGGACAGATCCCGGCGCGCCCCCGCCGCTTTCGATACCGGGTGAATCCGGTACCGGCTTCGCGGTCACCGTCCGACTGAGCTCCGGTTCCGCGGAAATGCCGATCACGGTGAGCCCCCGGCCACCCCAAAGCAACTACTCTAAGTATCTATATCTTTACCAACAGCTCAAGGAGGATCAGAGTGGATGGGCACCGCTACCTCCGGACCCGATCTCAGCGGCTACGCCGCACTACCGCACCGCCAGTGGAACAGCACAAGCGTGCTCGTCGGCCTGCTGCTCACCGGACTCGCGCTGCTCATCGCACCGCGGCCGCCGGCGCCGCTGCCGCCGCACTCCTGCGGCAGCGCGCCGCGGAGAACGGCCGCGTCGTGACGATGGTGCGGAGTGTGGCACGTTGAACGGTGAAACCACCTACCTGACCGGCCTCGCCGAGATCCTGTGGCCCTGCGGCGGACTGCTGGGACGAGGCGGAGAAACAGCTCACCCCGACCACGGCCCCGCACCCGATCCTCCCGACGAGCAGGTACGCGCCTACCTCCCGGTCCCGTCGGCACACAGCCCCCGCGTGATCCTTCCGGTCACCAACCGCTCCGCCGCGACACGCGCGATCTCAGCATTCGCCCAGCGCCACTCCCTGCGTGAACGCCTCCGAACCGCCGCTCTGACCGCGGCCTTCGCCAGCGGAGTGGCTCCACTGCTGCTGCGGGACCGACTACACGTCGGCTCCGGCCCGGCCATCGAGCACGCGCTCTCCTCAGCCCTGGGCCGCGAGGTCGTCATCGCCGTCCATGTCGGCCCGCCGCGCGCCAACCGGAAACCCGTCATGCTGCTGCTCACACCCACCGGGCGGACCATCGGCTACGCCAAAGTCGGCGTCAACGACCTGACCTCCCGCCTGGTCAAAGCAGAGATCCGGGCCCTGCGGCGACTGGCCGGCGCCCGGCTGCGCGACGTCACCGTCCCGCGGCTGCTGCACACCGGTGAATGGAACGGGCGCCCACTCCTGGTCCAGGAGGCGCTACCCGTCGGCCACCAGACCGACCGGCCCACACGGCGCCAACTCCTGCGCTGCATACTGCAGATCTGCGCGCTGGAACCGATCCAGGAACTCTCGCTGTCCACCAGCCCGTACCGGCGGCAACTGGCCCACCGGATCATCGCGCTCAGTACCCGCCCCGAAGCCTCCTTCCTGCGCTCATCGCTCGACCGGCTCCCCGACGTACGAATACCGTTCGGCGCCTGGCACGGCGACCTCACCCGGTGGAACATCGCCGGTACACCGCGCCGCGCGTTCATCTGGGACTGGGAGCGGCTGGCCTTCGGCGCACCGATCGGCTTCGACGCCTTGCACTACGAGCTCACCGAGTGCGTGCAGGACGGTGTCCACCCCGGCGTGCACCGGTGGCTCGACACCGGGCCCCGCCTCCTCCAAGACCCCCTCATCAGCGGCGCCGGGCTGCGCCCCGATACCGCTTCCACAGTGATGGCGCTTTACCTCATCGACCTGGCGACCCGCTACCTGCACGACCGGCAGGCAGAGGCCGGAGAGCGCGCGGCGGCGATCGGCGACTGGCTGATGCCGGCCCTCGCCACGCTTGAGGACCGCGCTTCACGAGAAGCACACCGCAACGCCTGACCCGCAGGGAGTACCGCTCCTGCACCGGAGCTCCTCCCGCCCGACCCACCCGCCACCGACACCCAAGGAGCACGTCCCATGTCCACCGGCCCCGGCAGGCGACCACTGCCCGGATCACTGAAGCAGGCGATCTGCTCGGCATCGGAGGCGTTCGGGCAGGCCACACGCGAACTCCGCTCCCTTCCCACCTTCCTCATCGCGGGCGGGCAGCGCTGCGGAACGACCTCTCTGTTCACGGCCTTGACACAGCACCCGCAGATCACGGGCCCCACCCTGCACAAGGGGGTGCACTACTTCGATACCGGATACGCACACGGCCTGGACTGGTACCGCGGACACTTCCCCGTCCGCTCGGCCACCCGGCCCCGGGACGGCCGGCCGCGCATCGAAGTATGCGAATCCAGTCCGTACTACCTATTCCATCCGCTGTGCGCCCAGCGCATCGCGCACGACCTGCCCGAGATCAAGGTCATCGTGATGCTCCGCGACCCCGTGGACCGGGCGCATTCCGCGCACAGCCACGAATACGCCCAAGGCTATGAGACCGAACCGTTCGAACGCGCGCTGGAACTGGAGGAGGAGCGGCTGCGCGGCGAAGAGGAGCGGCTGCGCACAGACCCCGACGCCCATTCCTACGCCCACCAGCACCACGCCTACCTCGCCCGCGGCCGCTACGTGGACCAACTGCAGCGCCTGGAAAAGCACCTGGGCCGCGACCGCCTGCACATCGTCGAAAGCGAGGACTTCTGCACCGACCCGGCCGCGGTGTTCTCCGATATCGAGAGCTTCCTGGGAATCGCCCACCACAAGGAGATCCGGTTCGGCCGCCACAACACGCAGCACCGCGCGGACCTGTCCCCGGATCTGCGCGCACGCCTGAACGCCCATTTCACCGACCACGACCAGCGGCTCGCCGACTGGCTGGGCCGCCCGCCCGCGTGGCGGGTATGAACCCCGGCCCTGTCCACGGTCACCAGGTGATACCCGGATGTCCCGTGGGCGCGGAGAACACCGAAGGCGCCCGGCCTCAGTCGGCGCTGACGACCATGCCCGCGCCGACCGTCGCGTTGGTCCCCTCGTCGATCAGAATGAATCCACCGGTCAGCCGATTGCGCTTGTACTCGTCGGCGAACAGCGGCTGGGTCGCACGCAGGTTCACCCGACCGATCTCGTTCAGCGACAACTCAGCGGCACCCTCGTCACGGTGCAGCGTGTTGATGTCCAGCCGGTACAGCAGGTCGCGAACCAGCACCTTGGCGGTACGCGTGGTGTGCTTGATGATCAGCTTGGAACGGGGAGTCAGATTACGGCTCTCCGACATCCAGCACACCATCGCGTCGATATCCTGGGACACGCACGGCTTATTGTTGGGCCGGCAGATCATGTCACCACGCGAGATGTCGATGTCGTCCTCAAGAAGCAGGGTCACCGACCTCGGCGGGTAGGCCTCGTCCACGTCGCCGTCGGCCGTCACGATCCTGGAGATCCGGCTGGTCAGCCCCGAAGGAAGGTGCATCACCTCATCGCCGGGCTTGAGCACGCCCCCGGCGACCTGACCGGCGTAGCCGCGGTAGTCGTGCAGCTGTGGATCATCGGCCCGGTGCGGGCGGACCACGTACTGCACCGGGAACCGTACATCGATCAGATTGCGGTCAGAAGCGATGTGCACGTTCTCCAGATGGTGCAGCAGTGACGGCCCGTCATACCACGGCATGTTGAGCGAACGCTCCACCACGTTGTCGCCGTGCAGCGCCGACAACGGAATGAAGGTCAGGTCCCCGACGTCCAGCTTGGTGGCGAACGCCGAGAACTCCTTCTTGATCTCCTCGAAACGCTCCTGCGAATAGTCGACGAGATCCATCTTGTTCACCGCCAGCACCAGGTGCGGCACCTGCAGCAGCGTGGTGAGGAAGGCATGCCGACGGCTCTGCTCCTGCAGCCCCTTGCGGGCATCGACCAGAATGATCGCCAGATCCGAGGTCGACGCCCCAGTGACCATGTTGCGGGTGTACTGGATGTGGCCGGGAGTGTCGGCGATGATGAACGTCCGGCGCGGCGTGGCGAAGTAGCGGTAGGCCACGTCGATGGTGATTCCCTGCTCACGCTCGGCGCGCAGGCCGTCGGTGAGCAGGGCCAGGTTGGTCTGCTCCTCGCCGCGGCCGCGGCTGGTCCGCTCCACCGCGTCGAGCTGGTCCTCGAAGATGGACTTGGAGTCATAAAGCAGCCGACCGATCAGGGTGCTCTTCCCGTCGTCGACGGAGCCGGCCGTGGCGAACCGCAGGATGTCAGTACTCATGTGCACGTTCCAAAGTGGTCAGGGGGTGGCCGGGTCAGAAGTAGCCCTCGCGCTTGCGATCCTCCATCGCCGCCTCACTCGTGCGGTCGTCGGCGCGGGTCTGGCCGCGCTCGGTGATCCTGGTGGCCGCGATCTCGGCGACGATGTCGTCCAGCTCCACAGCGGTGGAGCGCACTGCTCCGGTGCAGGTCATGTCGCCCACAGTGCGATAGCGCACGGTCGCCTCGAACACGTCCTCCCCGTCCGCGCGCGTGATGAAATCGCTGTCGGCAAGCAGAATGCCGTCGCGCTCGAAGACACGCCGCCGGTGCGAGAAATAGATGGAGGGCAGCTCCAGGCCCTCACGGGCGATGTAACCCCACACATCCAGCTCGGTCCAGTTGGAGATCGGGAATACGCGGATGTGCTCGCCCATGTTGGTGCGCGTGTTGTAAATGTTCCACAGCTCCGGACGCTGCGCTTTGGGATCCCACTGGCCGAACTCGTCGCGGAAGGAGAACACGCGCTCCTTTGCCCGCGCCTTCTCCTCATCGCGGCGGGCACCACCGAAAGCCGCGTCGAACCGGTGCTCCTCGATGGCCTCCAGCAGGGCCGCTGTCTGCAGCCGGTTGCGGCTGGCCCAACGGCCGGTGGGCTCGGTGACCTTCCCCGCGTCGATCTGCTCCTGCACCGAGGCGACCACCAACTCCACCCCCGCCTGCGCCAGGCGGCGGTCGCGGAACTCCATCACCTCGGGGAAATTGTGCCCGGTATCCACGTGCATCACCGGGAAGGGGATCGCCCCCGGCCAGAACGCCTTCTCCGCGAGGCGCAGCATCACGAGGGAATCCTTGCCGCCCGAGAAGAGCAGCACTGGCCGCTCGAACTCCGCGGCCACCTCACGCATGATGAAGATCGCCTCGGACTCCAGATAGTCCAGCTGGGAGAGCTGGTATCGTCCGAGCACCGCCGTATCGGCCTGACTCATGAATCCATCCCCACGCTCCTGGGCCGCACAGGCGATGGCTGCGATCAGCCACCCGCGTGCGGGCCCGCGCCGTCCCGATCCGCGACACCGCGGATACTTGCCAACAACATACTCGACAATTCCGGTCGACATACAAGGATATCTGGCAAGGATGGATCGACCTCGTTGTAGGTCAGCTTCGCGCCGTTCACCCGGGAAGTATGCAGACCCGCAGAACGCGCGACAGCCACCGGAGCCGCACTGTCCCACTCGAACTGGCCGCCCGCGTGCACATAGATATCGGCGATCCCGAGCAGCACCGCACAGACCTTCGCCCCGGCCGACCCCATCGGGACCACCTCGGCACCGAGCTGCGTGGCCAGCCGCCGCACGAACTCCGGTGGCCGGGTCCGGCTCGTGGTGATCCGCAGCCGCTGATCCGACGGACGCTCCTCCGGAAGCCACGGCGGATCCACCGTCGACAACGTACTGCCCTGCGCGGGCAGCGCGACCGCCCCCGCAGCGAGCTCGCCGTTCTCCCAGAGCGCCACATGCACCGCCCAATCCGTGCGGCCCGCCTCAGCGAACTCACGGGTCCCGTCAAGCGGATCGATGATCCACACCCGACGGGCGCCCAACCGCGCCCTGTCGTCGACCCCCTCCTCAGAAAGGACCGCATCACTGGGCCGCAGCCGACCCAGCGCCGAGAACAGGAACTCGTGCGAAATACGGTCTCCGAGCGTGCGCAGCACCTCGGGCTCGTCAAAACCGTGCCGCGCCCGCAACCGCAGCAACTGCTGACCCGCCTCCGTCGCCAGGTCCCGCGCCACCTCATGATCGTTTCGGATACTGCTCACCGATCTCAGTACGCTCCCGCCCCGCGAATCACCGCTGACCACGTCCGCCACAAAAGCCGGACATCCAGAGTCAACGACCAGTTTTCCACGTAACGCAAATCCAGCGAACCGAATCCTCCCACGATAGGGCGGAATCCCCGCTCACGTGCCCAGACCGGGTTTCACCACCGGCCGGCGGCACACTCGTGACCGTACCGCCCCACCTCACCCGACAGCGGCGGCCTCGGCCCCACCAGCGACCTCTCCCCCGCACGACACCGACCGACCGCGGGAACCCACCGAGCGAGCACCGGCACAGCACCAAGCCGGAGAACTAGGTCAAAGAACTAAGCCGAAGAATGGTAAACGTTCTGTGCCTTCTCCAACCCCTCGGCCACCACGGTCTCCACAGCATCCGCCGCACGCTCGACGACGACACCGAGCTCCCTGCGCTCCGCCGCAGAGAAATCCCGCAACACATAAGTCGCGGCGTCCATACGCCCCGGCGGCCGCCCAATCCCCACCCGCACCCGCAGGTAATCCGGCCCCGACAACGACGACGTCACCGACCGCAAGCCGTTATGGCCGCCCGCTCCCCCACCGCGCTTCAGCTTCAGCGCACCGAAGGCGATATCCAACTCATCATGGACGACAAGGACCCGCTCCACCGGCACCTTGTAGAACCGGCTCAACCCCACCACCGGGCCACCCGACAGATTCATGAACGACCGGGGCTTGGCCAACACCACCGGCGCCCCGCCCAACCGTGTCTCCGCGACCTCAGCATGCGCCTTGTGCGCCTTCCAGCGCTCACCCCGCCGCTGCGCCAAAGCATCGACCACCATGAAACCGACATTGTGTCGGTTATCCGCATACTTCGGGCCCGGATTGCCCAGCCCCACCACCAGCCACCGATCCGCGTCCGCCACCTCAACGCTCCCGTCCGAACCCCGCGGCACCGGATCACCCGATGATCCCCCCGCAAACGCAGACGCGCGGCCTCCCAGCCATCGCCTCAGAAGACCGCGCATCGTCGTCTGCAGATCCGTGCGACCGCTACTCGGCGGCCTCGGCCGGCGCCTCGGCTGACTCCTCCGCAGCCTCGCCGCCCTCGACCTCCTCCTCGACGCGCGGCGCCGAGACAATCAGCACGATGGTCTCCGGATCGCTCACCAGCGCCGTCCCCGGCGGCAGCACCAGATCAGCGGCAGTAGCGTGCGCCCCCGCCTCAAGACCCGAAACGTCGAACTCGACGCCCTCGGGGATGCGCGTCGCCTCGGCCTCCACCTCGACCGTGACCAATTCCTGGGTGAGCACCCCACCCGGCGCGATCTCACCGACGAGCGTCACGGGGATCTCCACCGCGACCTTCTCGCCCTTCTTCACCACCAGCAGATCGACATGCTCAAGAAAACCCTTGATCGAGTCGCGCTGCACGCTCTTGGGCAGCACGAGGTTGTTGCCCTCGACACCGTCGACACGCAGCAGCACGTTCGGCGTCTTCAACGCCAACATCAGGTCATGCCCCGGCAAGGTGATGTGGCGAGGCTCGGTGCCGTGGCCGTAGAGGACGGCCGGCACCTTACCCGCGCGGCGGGCGCGGCGCGCGGCGCCCTTGCCGAATTCCGTGCGCGGCTCGGCAGCGATGCGTACCTCGGACACGACAAAACTCCTCGGGATCATCCCCGCACAGACGGGGAACACGACTTCTCTGAAACGACTCCCGCACAGACGGGAAGACACACGGGTGCGAAACCCTCCCCGCTTACGCGGGAAAACGACCGGGCCGCGTCCGGGACGCACAACCACAAGGCCTTGACCTCGCGATCACGACGAAACCCTGCGGACACGGGGATACTCGATCCAGTCTAATGGCTTCGCCGACAACTCCGAACACCGACCCGAAACCCCGGGCAGGCCCCTCCCCGCCCCAACGGCCTCAGCTCTCGAACAGACTCGTCACCGAGCCATCACTGAACACCTCACGCACCGCACGGGCCAGCAGAGGAGCGATCGACAACTGTGTCAACTGATCGAACATGCGCTCCTTGGGCACCGGCAGCGAATTAGTGA
Organism: Actinomycetes bacterium; assembly: GCA_021793235.1. Taxonomy (GTDB): domain Bacteria; phylum Actinomycetota; class Actinomycetes; order Streptosporangiales; family Streptosporangiaceae; genus JAJYTD01. Next base: position 202,796 of record JAJYTD010000002.1, read on the forward strand.
TCACCACCTCGGAGATACGCGAATTCTGCAACCGCTCCGCCGCCGGCCCCGACAGCACCCCGTGCGTCGCCGCGGCGATCACATTGCTCGCCCCCTGCTCCACCAGCGCGTCCGCCGCCTTCACGATCGTGCCCGCGGTATCGATCATGTCATCCACCAGGATGCACGTGCGATTCTCCACCTCGCCCACGACCTCATGCACCCTGACCTCATTGGCCACATCCGGATCGCGCCGCTTGTGGATGATCGCCAACGGCAGCCCCAGCCGATCCGCCCAGCGATCCGCCGTACGCACCCGGCCGGCATCCGGCGAGACCACCGTGGCGTCCACATCGCTCACCCGCGACTTGATGTAATCGGCCAGCAACGGCAACGCGAACAAGTGGTCCACCGGACCATCGAAGAACCCCTGGATCTGATCGGTGTGCAGATCCACCGCCATCAACCGGTTCGCACCCGCGGTACGGAACAGGTCCGTCATCAACCGCGCCGAAATCGGCTCACGGCCCAAGTGCTTCTTATCCTGGCGCGCATACCCCAGAAACGGCGTCACCACGGTGATGCGCTTGGCCGAAGCCCGCTTCAGCGCATCGACCATGATCAGCTGCTCCATGATGGACTCGTTGATCGGTTCGGAGTGGCTCTGCAGCACGAACGCGTCGCATCCGCGCACCGACTCCAGATAGCGCACATACATCTCACCGTTGGCGAAGTCCTGGAACTTCGTCGGCGCCACCTCGATACCCAGCTGCTCGGCCACCTGCTCAGCCAGCTCCGGATGGGTACGCCCGGAGAACAGCATGAGCTTCTTCTGCCCCGCGGCCTTCATGCCGGTCACTTCAAAATCCCCCACAGACACAGATTCATTCGCCTTGCCGGCGCTGTTCGCCACTGGCCGCCCGCTCAGCGGCCTCGGCCGCGGGCGTCCCCGGACGCTTCCGCCGCACCCACCCCTCGATGTTGCGCTGGCCTCCAACCGAAACCGCCAGCGCACCGGGCGGGACGTCTTCACGGACCACGGTCCCAGCGCCGGTATAGGCGCCCTCACCGACATGCACCGGCGCGACGAACATGTTGTCGCTGCCCGTGCGAGCGTGGTCTCCGATAGTGGTGCGGTTCTTACTCACCCCGTCATAGTTGACGAACACCGAAGAGGCGCCGACATTGACACCCACCCCGATGTCGGCGTCACCGACATAGGTCAGATGGGGAACCTTGGACCCCGAACCCACAGTGGAGTTCTTCACCTCAACGAACGTGCCGACCTTCGCATCGCCCTCCAACACCGAGCCCGGTCGCAGATAGGCATAGGGACCGACCCTGACACCCGCGCCGATATCGGCCTCATAGGCCACCGCGACACAGACCACCGCGTCCTCACCCACACGCGTATCCGACAGCAGCGTCGCCGGACCGATCCGCGCGCCCTCACCGACAAAGGTGCGGCCCTGCAACTGCGTCTGCGGCTCGATCACCGCGTCACGACCGACCCGAACATCAGCGTCCACCCACGTGGTAGCCGGATCGACAACGGTGACGCCCTCACGCATGTGCCCGGTGAGCAACCGGTCGTTGAGCAGCCGACGGGCCTCGGCGAGCTGAACCCGGTCGTTGACCCCCTGGATCTCCACCCAATCGCGCGCGACCGCGGCATCGACCCGGTGGCCGTCGCCGCGCAGGATCGCCACGGCGTCGGTGATGTACTCCTCGCCCTTGGCGTTGTCCGTGGAGAGCCGATTGACGACATCGGCCAGCAGCGCGCCGTCGAAGGCGTACATACCGGAATTGATCTCGTCGACCGCCCGCTGCTCCTCGGTCGCGTCGGCGTGCTCGACGATCGCGGCGAAAGCCCCCGAAGCGTCCCGGACGACCCTGCCGTACCCGGCGGGGTCGGGCACCTTGGCCGAGAGCACGGTCACCGCGTTGCCCGCGGACTCGTGCGCGGCCACGAGGTCGGCAAGGGTCTGCCCGCGCAGCAGCGGCGTGTCGCCGTAGGCCAGCACCACCGTTCCCGACAGGTCCACCCCCTGGGCCCGCAGCTCCTCGACGGCCATGCGCACCGCGTGGCCGGTTCCGTTCTGCTGATCCTGCAGCGCGGTGTCCACCTCGGGGGCGGTGTCCTTGAGATGCCGGGTCACCTGGTCGCGACCGTGCCCGACGACCACGACGGTCCGCTCGGGCTCGAGCTCCCCTGCCGCGGCCAGGACGTGTCCCAGCATGCTGCGGCCGCAGATCTCGTGGAGGACCTTGGGAAGCCTGGATTTCATACGGGTGCCCTCGCCCGCCGCGAGGACGATGACGGCAGCCGGGCGGCTCACGCTCACGAGCGGAGACTCCTCATATCGCTGGCGGATGAACTGGAACTCGCGTCGGCGCGCGACGGGCATTCCCGCGGAGTCGACGTGATGTGTCGGCGAGGCCGGCAGCGCCTGTCGGCGGGCACGCGGACAGACACGGCTTGGGGGCCGACATGGGAAGGATACATGCGACCCGACCGGCAGAGGGGAGCCGGTCCGACGTCGCGGAGCCGGAGCAGCGGCCCCGGGAGCAGGTCAGGGGCCCGAGCCGAAGGGCTCGAACCCCTGAGTCTGTTGTGTGAGATTTACTAGATTCCAGCGTTTGCGCTGGTCAGAGCATGCGCTCCCGGGCCAGGACTCGAACCTGGACGATAGGGACCAAAACCCTAGATGCTGCCAATTACATCACCCGGGAACAAACCGGACATTCTGCGACGACTCAAACAGTGTATGTGCCTGCCGCACCTCATATCCTGCCACGGGCAACGATAGCGGCTCTCGGCGCGGTAGGCATCCTGCCGAAGCGTTGCGCCTCGCACCCAAAGACCCCGGAGCCTGACCAAGCGTCCACGCCGGGGGCCCACGGAGAATCTCCGGACCACCTACAGAGGTGCCTCCTCCCCCGCTTGGAGAGCGACGACCGCACTTTCCGAGCCCAGCATGATGGCACGCACCCACCCCTCGATGCGGTGGTACAGGTTCGCGCTTCGGTGCGCCTTCACCACCAGACACCCCTGGTAACTCTCGCCCACCTTCTTACGTACGGTCTTCGGATTGTGCCGCTTGATAGTCGGCTTGAGAAACCTGTCGCGAGGCGCATCGACGACGCTGGACCAATATTGCATCGCAACCTCGATGTCAGCGGACTCATGGATGCTGAGACAGAAGCGCAGTTGGTCCTCCGCCACACCGACGGCCCTCAGGAAGCGCAGATAGAGCTTGATCATGTCCGGGTCGCTGTTGATGAAGATGACCCGGTGATCGGTTCGCCACGGCTTGCTCTTACTTCCTTCGCACCAGTAGATCGCGGCACCGATGAGAATGAGCTCCCGCTCGGACAGCTCCCCGACCTCCGCCGCCGCTGTGGCCTTGATCTCGTCTCGCTGGCGCTCCTTCTCAAGACGCTCCTGTCGCCAATAGTCGGCCAGCGGCCACGCACAGTACTCCTCCCACTCGGACTGAGTCATCGAGGTATTTCCCGGTGGCGGGCCGGGATACGTCTTCTCCGGCTTGGGCAGATCGCGCAGCCACAGGGACAGGCTGCTCTTGGACACCTTGAGCTTGCGGGCGATGGCCGGATAGCTCCACCCCTGCTCTCTCAGGTCGCGCGCCTGCGCACGGAGCTCTGGCTTGGCGCGGTTGGCCAGGTTTCTGTGCACCGGTTCCACGTGGCCCTGGAGCACCTGGGTCAGTTTCCAGCCGCTGATCCCCAGATCTTCGCGGATCTTCGGGTTGCTCACGCCTGCCTCGCGGAGGGCGATCGCACGGGCACGCAGGACGCTGTCGTTCGAACGTGTGTTCTTGTTCATGTCCGGAAGTATCCGGGATCCGCCCGTCGCCTCGCAGGCTTTTCCGGGTAGTCCACAGGCGCGGGCTTGGCTGTCGCCCTTGTCCCCGCTTCCGGGATTCCCACTTTCCGGCAAAGGATCGGGGGCCGGCCTTGCCAAACCTACGGCGACGTAGGTTACGGTTACGTAGGTATAAGTTACGGCGGCCGCCGGACGGCCGGGGAGCGAGCGCGGTCCTTCGTGCGCGCTTCTTGGGCCGGAAGGCAGTCCTGAGCTAGGTGGGAACATGACCGCAACACCCGAGGTCGCGCTCGACTCCGCGAAAAAACGCGCTCCTGAGCCTGAGCTGGATCCTGAGGGGCGGGGCAGGGCCGAGCGCTACACCGTCTTCGCTTTCGTCTTCATCCCCCTGCTGGCCCTCGCGGCCGCGGTGCCCTTCGCATGGGGGTGGGGCCTGACCCTGACCGACGTCGCCATCGGCGCGGTCTTCTACGTCATCAGCGGGCTGGGGATCACGGTCGGCTTCCACCGGCACTTCACGCACGGCTCGTTCAAGGCCAAGCGCCCGCTGCGCATCGCGCTGGCGATCGCCGGGAGCCTGGCCATCGAGGGCAGCGTCATCAAGTGGGTGGCCGACCACCGCCGGCACCACAAGTACGCCGACGCCGAGGGCGACCCGCACTCGCCGTGGCGCTTCGGCGACGACTGGCGCTCGGTCGCCAAGGGGCTGTACTACGCGCACATGGCCTGGCTCTACCTTGACGAGCAGAAAACCTCTCCCAAGCGGTTCGCCCCGGATCTACTCAAGGACAAGGACATCGTCCGGGTGGACAAGTTGTTCATCCCGTTGGTGGTGGTCAGCCTCGGCGCGCCCGCTCTTATCGGCGGTCTGGTGACGATGTCCTGGTGGGGCGCGCTCACCGCGTTCTTCTGGGGCGGTCTGGTACGGGTGGCGGTGCTGCACCACGTCACCTGGTCGGTCAATTCGATCTGCCACACGATCGGCGAGGAGAACTTCGAGGTGCGCGACCGGTCGCGCAATGTGTGGTGGCTGGCCATTCCGTCGTTCGGTGAATCCTGGCACAATCTGCACCACGCCGATCCCACGTGCGCGCGCCACGGTGTACTCAAGGGCCAGGTTGACATTTCCGCCCGGGTCATCTGGGCGTTTGAGAAACTGGGGTGGGCGAGTAAGGTCCGCTGGCCCAACGCAGATCGTCTCGCCGCCAAACGCGTCAACGCCTAGAGCTAGGGTGGATGGCCATCATGGGAGTCGTGAGCGAGCAGAAGTCTCGGCCGCGTCGCAAGCGCATGACCGGCAAGCAGCGCCGGGAGCAGCTTCTTGACATCGGGCGTGAGCTGTTCGCGGAGCGCGGCTTCGATGGCACTTCGGTGGAGGAGATCGCCGCTCGGGCGGGGGTTTCCAAGCCTGTGGTCTATGAGCACTTCGGTGGTAAGGAAGGCGTCTACGCCGTCGTTGTGGACCGTGAGATGCAGAAGCTGCTGGGTATGGTCGGTGAGTCGCTGTCCGCTGACCATGCCCGCGCCAAGATCGAGCGGGCTGCGCTGGCACTGCTGCAGTATGTGGAGGAGAACAGCGAGGGGTTTCGCATTCTGGCCCGCGATTCCCACGCCGCGTCGGGGACCGGCAGTTTCGCCAGTCTGATCAGTGATATCGCGACGCAGGTCGAGCATATTCTGGCCGAGGAGTTCAGGGAGCGTGGATACGATCCGAAGTTGGCTCCGTTGTATGCGCAGTCGCTGGTGGGGATGGTGGCGTTGACCGGCCAGTGGTGGCTGGAGGTGCGCAGGCCCAAGCGCGAGGTGGTGGCGGCGCATCTGGTGAATCTGGCCTGGAACGGCCTGTCCCATCTCGATTCCCGGCCGCGGTTGGACATATTGCAGCTCGGGGATGACGGGTAGGCGCCTTGGGGCGTTTCGACGCGCACCGGACACTATCTTGATATCAAGAGATATGCTGGACGCATGCGCGATGAGGTTGATGGTCTGGTCGAGGCCTGGCGCACGGAGCGCCCGGATCTCGACGTCGAACCGCTGCAGGTGCTCAGCCGCGTATCGCGGCTGGCGCGGCACCTGGATCGCGCGCGGCGCACGGTGTTCACCGAGCACGAGTTGGAACCGTGGGAGTTCGACGTGCTTGCCGAACTCCGCCGCTCAGGGCCGCCCTATGAACTGAGCCCCGGCCGGCTGCTCCGCGCCACCTTGGTGACCTCGGGGACCATGACGAACCGGATCGACCGCCTGGCCGCCGCCGGAATGGTGCGTCGGCGTCCCGACCCCGCGGATAAGCGGGGGGTGCTGGTCCGCCTCTCCGCCAAGGGACGTGAGCGCGTGGACGCCGCGCTGGCCGCTCTGCTCAGCTATGAGGAGTCGATTCTGGGGTCGCTGTCCCGCGGGGAGCGCCAGAGGCTCGCATCGTTATTGAGATCGGTGCTTTCTCCCCTCGACGAACCGCCTGCCCCTCCGCGAGTCTGACTGTTCGGTGGCCCTCGCCGGTTCGGCGGGCCCCGTCCACGCGCAGGATTCTTCGGTACCGGGTGAGTGGAGTGGCCGGTGAGGACTGGTTGGGGTGCCGCCGCGGTCGCGGTGGCGGCGGTGGTGTCGGTGTCGGCCTGTTCTGCCGGTGATGGCGGGGAGGAGCCGGTCAAGCGCTACTACGTTTCGCTCGGTGATTCCCTTTCCGTGGGGATCCAGCCGGACGAGGACGGCACGCCCGTTGAGACGTCCGAAGCCTACACCGACGAGCTGTACCGCATGCTCTATGACCGCGATTCCACGCTGGAGCACGAGCGCATGGGGTGCGGCGGTGAGGACACCACGACGTTCATAGAGGGCGGAATCGAGGAGTGCGACGCGCTCTACGACGAGGGCTCGCAACTGGCTGCGGCCGAGGCGTTCTTGGCACGCAACCGGGATCAGGTGGCCCTGGTGACGGTGGGGATCGGGGGCAACAACTTCACCGGGTGCGTGTCCGGTGGCGGCGGGACCGATATCGATATCGACACCGGATGCGTCGATGACGGGTTGCAGCGTATCGAGGAGGAGGCCTCGCTCATCGCCGAGCGGCTGCGGACGGCGGCAGGCCCTGATGTGCAGATCGTCGGGATGACCTACTACAACCCGTTCGTGGCGGCGCTGCTGCTGGAGGGGGGCGAGGACCCCGCCGACAGCGGTGACAGCGGCGGGCAGAGCAATGCGCAGCTTGCCGAGTATTCGGCCGATGTCCTGGCGGAGATGAACGATGTCCTGGAGTCGTCGTTCGCCGAGGCCGACATCGATGTGGCGGATGTCGCCGCGGCGTTCGACTCGGCGGATTTCGAGGTTCCCGCGGACAGTGAGACGGGCATGCCGGCCAACGTGCAGAAGGTGTGCGACTACACCTGGATGTGCAACACGTCGGTGGGTCCAGACATCCACACCAACCAGGAGGGGGCGGTCGTGATCGCCGAGGCGTTCGAGGAGGCCGGCGCCCTCCGGTAGGCGGAAGCGTCTCAGCGCTGCGGCGACGGGGCGCAGCGAGCACGTCGGCGTACTCGCTGCGCGTCCCGGAGATCCCGGCCGGTCCCCGTGCCGTCCCGGGGGCGGTCTATTCGCCCAGTTTCTCGGCTTCGGTGAGCCAGCGTTCCTCCAGCTCTTCTTTTTCCGCCTGGAGGGTTTTGAGTTCGGGGTCGAGTTCGGCGAGGCGGGTGTAGTCGTCGGCGGCGCGGGCCATCAGGTCGTGCAGTTCGGTCTCGCGCGTGTCGATGCGGTCGATGCGCCGCTCGATCCGTTGCAGTTCCTTCCTGATGGCGCGCTGTTCGGCGGCGGAGAGGCCGGGGGTGGCCGCGGGCTCGGCCGCTTCCCCTTCCGCCCGGAGCGCGGGTACTTCTCCGCTGTCGGTCTGGGCGGCCCGCCGGTCGAGGTATTCGTCGACGCCTCCGGGCAGGAAGGACAGGTTCTGGTCGCCCATCAGGGCGAGGATCCGGTCGGTGACCCGTTCCAGGAAGTACCGGTCGTGGCTGACCAGGACCAGGGATCCGGGCCAGTCGTCCAGGAGGTCCTCCAGTTCGGTGAGCGTCTCGATGTCGAGGTCGTTGGTGGGCTCGTCCAGCAGGATGACGTTGGGTTCGTTCATCAGCAGCCGGAGCAGTTGGAGGCGCCGCCGTTCGCCGCCGGAGAGGTCGCCGATGGGGGTCCACTGGCGTTCGCCCCGGAAGCCGAAGCGTTCCAGCATCTGGCTGGCGGAGAATTCCTTCTTGCCGATGGTGACGTGCTTGCGGATCTCTTCGACGGCTTCCAGCGGGCGCCGGTCGGGGGCGAGTTCGGTGAGGTTCTGCGACAGGTGGGCGAGGTTGACCGTCGTGCCGTGGCGGACGGTGCCCCCGTCGGGGGCGCGTTCCTTGGCCAGCGCGCGCAGCAGTGTCGTCTTTCCGGAGCCGTTGACTCCGACGAGTCCGATGCGATCGCCGGGGCCGAGCTGCCAGGTGAGGTGGTCGATGAGGGTGCGCTCGCCCGCGTCGAGCCGGAGGTCGTGCACGTCGATGACGGTCTTGCCAAGGCGTGAGCCGGCGAACCGCACGAGTTCGACGGTGTCGCGGGGTGGGGGCTCGTTGGCGATGAGCGTGTTGGCGGCCTCGATGCGGAACTTGGGCTTGGAGGTGCGTGCGGGTGGGCCGCGGCGCAGCCAGGCGAGTTCTTTGCGCATGAGGTTCTGTCGGCGTTCCTCCGCTGCGGCGGCGAGCCGCTGGCGTTCGGCCTTGGCGAGCACGTAGGCGGCGTATCCGCCTTCGTAGCGTTCGACGCGGCCGTCGACGACCTCCCAGGTGCGGGTGGTGACGGCGTCCAGGAACCACCGGTCGTGGGTGACGACCGCAAGGGCTTCCTTGCGGCTTCGCATGTGCTGGGCGAGCCAGGCGATGGCCTCGATGTCGAGGTGGTTGGTGGGTTCGTCGAGGACGATCAGGTCGTGTGTCTCGGTGAGCAGGCGTGCGAGGGTGGCCCGGCGTCGTTCGCCGCCGGAGAGGGCGGCCATGGGGGCGTCGAGGTCCCATCCGCTGAGGAGTCCGCGCAGCACGTCGCGCACACGCGGGTCGCCGGCCCATTCGTGTTCGGCGCGGTCGCCGAGGACGAAGCCGGCGACGGTGGTGTCGGGGTAGCTGTCGCGCTGGTGCAGGAAGCCGACCCGCAGCCCGCGGTTGTGGATGACCCGCCCGGAGTCGGGTGGGGTGCGGCCGGAGAGGACCGAGACGAGGGTGGTCTTGCCGCCGCCGTTGCGGCCGACCACGCCGATGCGGTCGCCCTCCTCCACACCCAGCGACACGTTGTCGAGAAGCACGAGCGGCCCGTAGGCCAGGGAGACGTCCTGAAGGTTGACGAGATTCATCGTGTATCCATTGTGGGGTGCGTGCCGCCGTGCATCGGCCATGCCGCCGGTGGCCGCGGGTTGTCGGCGGGCCGCGGCTTTACGTTTACGGGCGGGCGGCGGCCGACCGGCCGGGTGTTCGCCTCCGCGGCCGTGTGATGTGGTCGGCCGGTCAACTCGCGGGAGTGCGTTCGATGACTGTTGCTCCCGGTACGTCGCCGTGGGTGCGGATGGTGCGCGCGCAGTGGGGCGTCTTCTCCAGGGCGGTGGCGATGGCTGTGGCCTTTGCTTCGGAGGCGGCCAGGAAGGCGCAAGTGGGGCCGGATCCGGAGACGATCGCGCCGAGGGCTCCGGCGGTCCGGCCGGCGTCGAGGGTCGCGCCCAGGTCCGGGCGCAGTGACAGTGCCGCGCGTTGCAGGTCGTTGCCGAGTGCGGCGCCGAGCCGTGGGGCGTCTCCTGCTGCGAGGGCGGCCATCAGGTCGGGGTCGCTTTGGGGTTGTGGTGCCTGGGGGCGCAGCCGGTCGTACTCGGCGAAGACGTCGGCGGTGGACAGCCCGGTGTCGGACAGGGCGAAGACCCAGTGGTAGCGGCCGGGGCTGGGGATCGGGGTGAGCTGCTCGCCGCGGCCGGTGCCGACCGCGGTGGCGCCGAGGAGGGGGAAGGCGACGTCGCTGCCGAGTTCGGCGGCGAGGGTGTGCAGGTCGTTCTGTGACAGCCCTGCCTCCCAGAATGTGTTGCACGCCACAAGGGTCGCGGCGGCGTCGGCGCTGCCGCCCGCCATTCCGCCGGCCACGGGGATCGTCTTGCGCAGATGGATGTCGATGGGGCTGGTGGCCCCGGTCTCACGTGCCACGAGGTGTGCTGCTTTGGCTGCCAGGTTGCTGTCGTCGAGGGGGACTGCGGCGGTGTCGACGCCGGAATTTCCGTCGATGGTGAGCCGGATGGCCCGCCTCCCCGCGCGCGCCGGCGGCGCGGTAACGGTAACCTCGTCGAACAGCGCAACAGCGTGGAAGACATTGACCAGATCGTGGTATCCATCTTCGCGCACCGGCCCAACCGCCAACTGGAGGTTCACCTTCGCGGGTACCCGTACGGTTACGGCGGTCACAGCGGTCATGAGTCCTAGATCGTAAAGGAATTCCCACCCCAGTGAATCGACACCCCCGCGATGGGACTCTTGTGCGGTCCGCGCGCCTCCCGCATGATGGCGGGCGGTCCGGTGACGATTCCGCTCGCCTTCACGCCGTCTCCGAATGTCCGGATCAGGGCACGATGGCCTGCACGGGTGGGTATCAGGACACATTCCCCGCTACCTTGGGGGCCAGGCGAGTTTGGACACCGCCGGGGAGGGTCGCTTGCCGTCGGATGGGCTCCCGAAGAACCTGGAACCGCTGGCCGCCGGAGATCCGGCCACCATCGGTCCTTATGTGCTGGCCGGGCGACTGGGCAGCGGTGGGATGGGAACGGTCTATTTGGGCCGTACCCCTGAGAAGGGTGCCCAAGTCGCGATCAAGGTGATCCGGCCGGAGCTCGCCTTCGACGAGGCCACCCGGGCGCGGTTCCACGATGAGATGGAGAACGCCCGCAGGGTCGCCTCTTTCTGTACCGCCAAGGTCCTCGACCACGGCACGTTCGAGAACCGCCCGTACATGGTCACCGAGTACATCGCGGGGACCGCACTGGCCGAGCATGTGGCCGAGCACGGTCCGCTCGATTCCAGCACGCTGCACGGGTTCGCGCTGGGCGTGGCGGCGGCTCTGGCGGCCATCCACCGTGCCGGGCTGGTGCACCGGGATCTCAAACCGGCGAACGTGCTGCTGTCGTTGTCGGGTCCGCGGGTCATCGACTTCGGCATCGCCCGGGCGATGAACACGATGACCAACCACACCCAGACCGGCATCGTCATGGGCAGTCCCGGCTGGATGGCGCCCGAGCAGTTGCTGGAGGAGAAGGTCACCACGGCGGCCGACATCTTCGCGTGGGGATGTCTGGTGGCGTTCGCGGGCAACGGCACGCACCCGTTCGGCAACGGCGACGCGATGACGCTGGGCAAGCGCGTGTTGTTCGCTGAGCCGCAGTTGGGTGGGCTCGACAGCCCGCTGGACCGGCTGGTGGCCCAGGCTCTGGCCAAGGAGCCGGACCGGCGCCCCAAAGCCCAGGATCTCCTGTTGGAGTTGGCGGGCGGCGAGGACGAGTCCAGCAGGGCCGACGACATGGTGAGCCATGCGCTGCACCAGTCGTGGCGGCCCAATCTGCCTCCGATGCCGCCGCCCGGCCCCATGCCGCCGCCCGGTCCACCGCACTCGCCGCACCAGACGAGCCCTGGTATGAGCCGTCCGGGGCCGCCGCCCGGTCCTGTGCCGCCGCCACCGTTTCCGCACCAGCCGCAGCAGGCGCCCATGCCGGCGCAGTCGGTGCCCCACGGGCAGCGGATGCAGCGGCCCGCGGCCGGCCTGGCTCAGCCTTCGGGGCACCAGACCGGGCAGTTCCCGACCGCTTCACCGCACCAGTCGGGGCCGATCCCTCAGGTCGCCGCAGCGCCGCAGGAGCGGCCGGGTCCGGCGGCCTCTCCCCCGCACGCCCAGCCCTACGTCCCGCCGGCTCCGCCGCCGCCGCACCAGCCGGTTCAGCCGACCAAGCGGCGGATGAAGTGGGTCGCGATCACCGCGGTGGTCGCTATCGTCCTGGTGCTGCTGCTGTTCACCGCCCTCACCCTGCTGGGGTTGAACAACCTGAGCTGGCCCGGTCAGTCCGGCGGCACCGGACAGCCGGAGCCGAGCGCGGCGGCGCAGCAGAACGAGACGGAGGACGCCGACTCCCGCGCGGGCGAGTCCGCCCCGGACAGCGCCACTGATGGCCGCATGGTGTTCAAGGCGCGCGAGTACGAGTGCACGCCTGAGATCGACGGCCGCTCCGATCCCACCGGGGGGCTGTACTGCGTGTTCGCTCTCGATGTGCAGAACACGTCGAATGATCAGATCACGCTGCAGCCGGAGTGGCAGCTGCTCCAGGGGGCGGACCACGACAGGCAGGCCGCCCGGGCGCCGTCTCTGGCGGAGTCCGATGCCCCGCTGTGGCAGCCCATCGACCCGGGTGCCCAGGCCGAGGGGAAGCTGACTTTCCTTGTCGAGGACGAGGAGGTCGTGGCAAACGGCGATCTGCTGCTCAGCAGCCGGGAGAACGGCGAGGTCGCCGAGATCAGCGTCAGCGAGATCACGCGCGGGGGGGACTGAGCTTTCCTCTCACTGGCGGGTTCCTGGCTGCTGTAGGGCGCTGTGGGCGTGCTCGGCGATGCGGGCGAACCCGGCTACGCCGAGGGACTCTCCGCGCGCGGAGGGGTCCACGCCGGCGGCGCGCAGGATGCGCTCGGCGGCCGGTGCCGAGCCCGCCCAATCCGCCAGGGCGGCGCGCAGGGTTTTGCGGCGCTGCGCGAAGGCGGCGTCGATGACCGCGAACACGGCCTCACGCGGGGCCGTCACGCTGGGGGCGGAGCGGCGGCGCAGTTCCACCAGACCGGAGTCGACGTTGGGTGCGGGCCAGAAGACGCTGCGTCCTACCGCCCCGGCGCGGCGCACATCGGCGTACCAGGCGGCTTTGGCCGAGGGTGCGCCGTAGGTGCGGCTTCCGGGCTCGGCCGCGAGCCGGTCGGCGACCTCGGCCTGCACCATGACCAGGCCTTTCTGTAGTGACGGCAGGAGTTCCAGCAGGTGCAGTACTACTGGGACGGCGACGTTGTAGGGCAGGTTGGCGACCAGCGCTGTCGGCGGGGGGCCGGGGATCTCGGTGATGTGCAGCGCGTCGGCGGTGACGACCTCGAGCCGGTCGGCGAGGCCGGGGGCGTGTTCGGCGACCGTTCCGGGCAGTATCTCGGCGAGTGTGCGATCGATCTCGATCGCGGTGACCCGGTGCACGTGCGGGAGCAGCGCCAGTGTCAGGGAGCCGAGTCCGGGACCGACTTCCACGACGACGTCGTCGGGGCCTACATCTGACACGCGCACGATCCGGCGCACGGTTCCGCTGTCGATGACGAAGTTCTGGCCGCGTGCCTTGGTCGGCCGGATGCCGGCGTGTTCGGCGATCCGTCGCACGTCGGAGGGGGTGAGCAGGCGGGCTTCGGTGGCGGGCTGATCGTGGTTCACCCACATATCCTGCCAGGCCGACCGCGCGTTTTCGCCGGTCGGCCCGGCTGGCCGGGGGTGTCTCAGTCGAGCAGGTGCTTGCCGCATTCGGGCCACTGGCTCTGCCAGTTGCCGCCGACCGAATTGTAGAGCTGCTTGGCGCGCATGGTCTGCTCGTCAGGGCTGGCTTCGGCGGGGTTGCCGGTGCCGCCCACGGACTGCCAGGTGGCCATGGAGAACTGGTAGAGGCCGTAGTAGCCGCCCGCGGAGTTGACGGCTGTGGGGTCTCCGCCCGATTCGCACTGGGCGAGCGCGGACCAGTTGAGGCTGTCGGCGTCGCCGCCTACGTTCGTGTCGGTCTCGGGTTCCTTGGTGCCGATCTCCACGATGCCGTCGACCGGTTTCTTGACGACCTTCTCCTTGATGACGTGTTCGGTCTCCTTGCCGTTCTTCATGATCATGGCGGTGGTGACCTTTTTCACGCCGTCTTTCGGCTCTTGGACGACTTTCTCCTCGCCCTTGTCGAGTTCGTCGTTCTCCCGTTTCTCGGTTTCGGCCTCGATCGGGACTTCTTCTGTCTTGGGCTCGGTGAGCAGCTCCATAATGTCGATGACCATGCCGTCGGTGGGCTCGGTGTCCAGTGCGGGTTCGACGTCGTCGTGTTCGCCCGGGGTGATTCCGTTGTTCTTGAGCACCTCTTCGACGGTGCCGGCGGTGGTGTCGGTCTCTATCCGGACGAGGTCGCGGAGGATGACGACGTGGCGTGCGCTGGCGGCCTCGACCTTCAGCCCGGATTCGGGGATGGGTTTGTCGGCCTCGACCGACAGTTTCAGCGTGTCGGTTCCCATGCCGAGCTGGTCGAGGGCCTCGCCGACGGTCAGCGCGGTGACCTGGTGGGTTTGGGGTTCGCCGTCGATGTCGAGGGTGAGTTCGCGGCTGCTGCGGACCAGGACGGTGCCGCCTCTGTCCAGTTCGGTGTCGGGGGCGGGCGCGACGGCGTCGTGGTCGTCGAGGCGGATGCCGGCGGAATCGAGGACGTCTTGGACGGTCCCTCCGCCGAAGGTGTGCACTGTCTGTTCTTCGCCGTCGACCTTGAGGGTGATGCGCTGGTCCATCGCGAACGCGGTTCCGCCTCCGGCGGCGAGCAGGACTGCGGTGGCGGTCGCGCCGATCACGGCACCGCGCGAGCGCAGGGGGCTGGGGAGCCGCAGTGCCGTGCTCTTCGGTGCGCTGCGGGTTTCATCGGCTCCGCGGCGGGGTTTACGGAAACGTGGCAAGAGGCTACGCACGATGGTTCGGCCTTCGTGATCGCTGAGCGGGCGGGAGGGTGGGAAGACGGCCGGACGCGGGCGCCCGGGCGCGGATCTGTGGTGGTGCCGGGTGGGCCGGACGGGTAGCAGAGGGGCCGGTCGGCCTCGGCGGTGTTCCGGAAAATATCACAGAGGCCTTTGGGCCGCTTTGTACCGACCGAATCCCGGTCTGGTTCCCGGTCCGGGCCCCGCCCTCCGCTCCCGGCGCCACCGTTCGCCACAATAAGAAACCGAATCAGATTCGAATCAAGTCCACTGGAGGTTCGCTGATGGGTCCCCTCAACGGCATCCGGATCGTGGAATTCGCCGGTATCGGCCCGGGGCCGATGGCCGCCATGCTCCTGGCCGACCTCGGCGCCGACGTCATCCGGTTGGACCGCCCGCAGGCCGCGGAGGCAGCCCGTGCGGGCCACCGCCCCCATATGAGCGCAGGGCGGCCCGTCCTCGGCGTCGACCTCAAGTCCGAGGACGGGGCCGCCACCGCACGCGAGCTGATCACGGCCGCCGATGTGCTGCTCGAAGGGTTCCGCCCCGGCGTCATGGAACGGTTGGGCCTGGGCCCCGACATCTGCTCCGGCCTCAACCCCCGCCTGGTGTACGCCCGGATGACGGGGTGGGGCCAGGACGGCCCGCTCGCGCACGCTGCCGGGCACGATATGAACTACATCTCCCTCAACGGCTCCCTGCACGGAATCGGGCGGCGGGGGCAGGCGCCCATTCCGCCGGTGAACCTGCTCGGCGACTTCGGCGGCGGCGCCATGTTCGTCGTCACGGGGATTCTCAGCGCCCTGGTGGAACGCCAGTCCTCCGGCGTGGGACAGGTGGTGGACGCGGCGATGGTCGACGGCAGCGCGTTCCTGGCGTCGATGATCTTCGAGGACCGCGAACGCGGCGCGTGGAGCGATGAACGCGGCACCAACTACCTCGACACCGGTGCGCCCTTCTACGACGTCTACGAGTGCGCCGACGGCCGCCACGTCTCTGTCGGCTGCCTCGAACCCCAGTTCTACGCGGCTTTCCTGGACGGGATCGGCCTGGCTGATGCCGACCTGCCCGACCAGTGGGACCGCGGCGCCTGGCCGCTGCTGCGGGAGCGCTTCGCCGAGGTACTGGCCACCCGGACCCGCGACGAATGGGCCGCGGTCTTCGACGGCACCGACGCCTGCGTGCAGCCGATCCTGTCCATGCCCGAAGCCCCGGAGCACCCGCACGTCAAGGCCCGCGGTTCGGTGGTGCGCA
The DNA here is from genome assembly GCA_021793235.1 of Actinomycetes bacterium. Lineage (GTDB taxonomy): Bacteria > Actinomycetota > Actinomycetes > Streptosporangiales > Streptosporangiaceae > JAJYTD01. The sequence goes on from JAJYTD010000002.1 coordinate 218,630, forward strand.
AGGGCGGCCGCCTCTACCCGGGCCCGGCCCCCCGCTTCAGCCGCACCCCGGGAGCCGCCACCCGCGCCCCCGACTTTCCCGAGCCCGCTCTGGGGGACGCCCTGAAGCGATGGGGAGTGGACCTCCCCCAAAGCGGCTGAACCGGCCGCGGCTCCCGCCCTGGCGGGGCTGTCAGTCCAGGGCGAAGGCCCGGCGGGCGTTGGCGGCGACCGCTTCGGCCAGGGAGTCCTCGCTCATCCTCTTGGCCTCGGCGAGAGCGCGCAGGGTGTGCGGAATCAGGTAGGGGGCGTTGGGGCGGCCCCGGTAGGGCTTGGGGGTGAGGAACGGCGCGTCGGTCTCCACCAGGACCAGTTCGGCCGGGGCCGCCTCGGCGGCCTCGCGCAGCTGGTGGGCGCTGGCGAAGGTGACGTTGCCGGCGAAGCTCATGAAGTACCCGTGCTCGGCGCAGACTTTGGCCATGGCGGCGTCACCGGAGAAGCAGTGGAAGATCACTGTCTCCGGGGCGCCCTCCTCTTGCAGAATGCGCAGGACGTTGTCGTGGGCCTCGCGGTCGTGGATCATCACGGCCAGGCCGTGCCGCTTGGCGATGGCGATGTGGGCGCGGAAAGACTCCTGCTGGGCCGCCACACCCTCCTCACCGGTGCGGAAGTAGTCCAGGCCGGTCTCCCCCACCGCCCGCACCTGCGGCAGCGCCGCCAGCCGGTCGATCTCGGCCAGCGCCTCCTCCAGCCCTTGCCTGCCTGCCGCGGGGCGGACCGTGCCGGCCCATTCGGTGTCGTCGACCTCGACCCCCCGGGCGCCGTCGCCGTGCACGATCCGCGGCGCCTCGTTGGGGTGCAGCGCCACCGCCGCCCACACGGCGGGGTGTTCCGCGGCGACCTGCGTGGCCCATTGCGAGGACGCCACGTCGACGCCGACCTGGATCAGCGGGGAGACTCCGACGGCCGCGGCGGCGGCGATGATGTCGGGAACATCGGGCGTCTGCATGTCCATGTGGGTATGGCTGTCGGCCACCGCCACCCGCAGCGGCTCAGGCGCCGGCGGCGGGGTCTGGGCGTTGCGGTTGCGCACGGCCTCGCCACTGCGCTTGCTCTTACTCACAGAACGCAAGTCTAGGGAGCGCTCGGACCGCCCACACCCACCCGGAGCCGGTGCTCCCCCGCCAGGCGACCGCGTGGAGCACTGCTGATCCGCGCCGATCTCGGGAAAACTTCCCTCTCACACGCCGGTGAGAGGGAATTCGCCCCGAGATCGGCGCGGATTCATGTCAGAGGGTGTCGTGCTTGGCGGCGGTGAGGAACGCCCGCCACTCGGCGGCGGGAAAGAGGAGGGTGGCCTTGTCCCGGTTCTGGGTATCGCGCACGGCGGAGGCCTCGGGGGTGTCGGCGACTTCGACGCAGGAACCGCCGGTTCCGCCGCTGTAGGAACTCTTCCGCCACAAGAGGTGGGAGGAGACCGCGTAGTGGAGAGGTCTAGGGGCCTCGGCGTTGGTCATGTGAATTCCTTCATCACCTGCCGGATGAGCGAGGAGGACGTACTGGGGGCCAATGCGTCGGCGCGAAGCTGCTCGAACATCCAGGAATAGCGCTTGAGGTCGTCTTTTCGATCGAGGTAGAGGCTACCGTAGCTGTATTCGATGTATACAAGGTCCGGTGCGGTGTGCTCGGGCAGGGTGAGTAGTACGAAGCGGCCGTCCATCGCGGCATGTGCACCGATGCTGTAGGGCAATACCTGGATCCGGACGTTGGGTGCCTCTGCGGTCTGCAGAATGCGCGTCAACTGGTCGCGCATGACTGCAGGACCGCCGACTACACGGCGGATTACGGCTTCGTTGAGGATGAACCAGAGGTCGGGGCACTCGGTGCTGGTCAGGACTTCCTGACGGGCCATCCGGAGTTCGATGTAACGCTCGCGTTCTTCCTCTGAGAGGTGTGGTTGTGCGGCGAGGTAGACCGCGCGTGCGTATTCGGGGGTCTGCAGTAGCCCGTGAACGAGTTCGTTCTCATAGGTGCGGATCGAGTCTGCCGCTGCCTCAAGCCCGACATAGGAGTCGAACCACTTCGGAACCGCTTGACCGTACTCGGTCCACCAACCATGCTGTTCGGCCTCCTTGGCGAGGGTGATGAGCTCGTTCTTCTGGGCGTTGGTCAGGTTGAGAGGCTCCGCCAGCAGTCGCACGGTACGCGGAAGGATCTTGCGGTCGCCGTTTTCCATCCGACTGAGCGCCGAAACCGACAAGCCGACGGACTCCGCGATGTCCTCGATGCGTTTTCCCTGCTCCAGACGGAGCGACCGGAGTTTTTCGCGCAGCTTGAGGTTTCGCAGAGTCGGGTTCGGGCGCGTGTTGGGCATTGATTGCTCCCCTTGGCATCGCTTCGGTGGCTCCAGTGTCATCCCACAGTCCCTGTAAAATCAACTCAGTCAATTTGACTAGGTCGCTTGACTTGGTTGATCGTCTGGGTGACGATGACATCATCGCCCAGAAACCCTATTGCCGCAGGAGAATCGGCACACCAGTCAATTGACTCTGGCTACTTCCCTAGTTGAATGCCGCATCCTGGGCTTGCCTCAAGGTGGTATTTGTGATGTCTCTTCTGTCATCGTTCTCGCCGGTGCGGTGGGAGCCGCGGGTCTATCGCGGGTCGCTGGAGCTGGCCGGGCGGGTGCGGTCGCATGTGCGCGCCGACCTGGCCGCCTTCCCTGATGAGCTGGCCTGCGACGTTGAACTGTGCGCCTCGGAACTCTTCGCCAATGCCTGTGAGTACACGGCCTCAGGCGGTCAGGACGGGGAGGTGGTCCGCACTCTGCGCCTGCCCGGGGAGGACCGGCTGCGGCTGGAGGTCACCGACGGCGGGTTCACCGACACCCGGCCCACGATCCCCGATCTCACCGGTACCGACTGGTTCACCTGTGAACGCCACCGCGGCCTGCTGATGGTCGCCGCCCTGGCCCTGGACTGGGGCTTCTATCCGGTCCTGGCCCACCCCACGCTCAACCTTGGGCTGGTGGTCTGGGCCGACTTCGCCCTTGCCCCCGGCCAGGCCCCTACCGGCCTGCCCCGCTTCGTCCACACCGCCTGAAGCACCACGCCGCCCGCACCGGCCGTGCCTGTATTGCCACCAGCGCCCCTTTCCACGGAAAAACCAACACGACCGATCCAGCACACACCCATATATCAAGGAGTCCGCCCATGCCCAACGCCACCACGAGCAGCGATTACCCCGCCACCGAACGACAGCAGGCCGACACCGACCTCAACGCCGAACTCGGCTCTCTCATCCGCCGACTCGCCGCCGTGCGCCCCGACATCCTCATCCCCGAACCCCCGCATCCCACGCCCACACTTGCCCCCGCTCCACCGGCACCCGCGCCCCCACCGGCTCCCATCCCGCCGCCCCGGCCCGTTCCCGCCCCAGCACACCGGCCCACCCGCGAGGACTACCCCGTCGACCGCGACGTCCTCGACACCATCACCCGCCTGTGCGCCCTGAAACTGGGTACCCACAAACCCGACGACCACTGGCCCGCCCACGCCGACGACGCATTCCGCGCCAAGAAGCTGCGCGTCCCCCTGGGCCGCCGTGTCTTCCCCACCCTCCGTCGCACAGCCCAACACGTCTTCTGCACCATCGGCATCCTCACCACCGCCACCGCACCCATAGCCGCCACCGCCCTCCTACTCCCATAAACCCGCGCCGATCTCGGGAAAACTTCCCTCTCACACGCCGGTAAGAGGGAATTCGCCCCGAGATCGGCGCAGGGAAACCGTTCTACCCCTCGGCCTTGTTCTCCAGGCGGGCCAGTTCCTCGTCCACGATGCTCGGGTCGAGTTTGGCGAAGAGGGGTTCGGGCCGGGACAGCGGCGTCCCGGGACGGATGGGGACGGACGTCCAGACCGCCGTGTTGTCGGCGTAGTCACCGGTGATGACGGGGTAGGTGGTCGGCTCGTCCTTGCCGCCGATCGTGTCGGTGCCTTCGTCGATCCGCGGCATGCCCGTCCACACTCCGGTGCCGCCCAGCATCGCATGCACCTTGTTGGCCGAATCCGGCAGGAACGGGGTGAGGAGCGTCTTGGCGTCGTCGACGAGTTGCAGGGCGACGTGCAGGACGGTCCGCATGCGTTGGGGATCGGTCTTCTTCAGCGCCCATGGCGCCTGGTCGGAGATGTACTTGTTGGCCTCGGCCACGGTGCGCATGGCTTCCTGCAGTGCCGCCTTGAACCTCGACCGGTCCAGGTGGGCGCCGACGGTGTCGAAGGCGGCGGCGGAATTCCGCAGCACCCGGCGGTCCTCGTCGGTGAGTTCGCCCGCCTCGGGGATCTCGCCGATGTTCTTGGCCGCCATCGAGATGGAACGGTTGACCAGGTTGCCCCAGGCGGCGACGAGTTCGTCGTTGTTGCGCCGGACGAATTCGGCCCAGGTGAAGTCGGTGTCCTGGGTCTCGGGCCCGGCCGCGATGATGAAGTACCGCAGCGCGTCGGCGGAGTAGCGCTCCAGGAAGTCGCGGACGTAGATGACCACGCGCCGCGACGAGGAGAACTTGCGCCCCTCCATGGTCAGGAATTCACTGGAGACGACCTCGGTGGGCAGGTTCAGCCGACCCAGCGAGCCGGGGTCGCCGCCGCGGTCGCCGGTGCCGTTGTAGCCCATGAGCATGGCCGGCCAGATCTCGGCGTGGAAGACGATGTTGTCCTTGCCCATGAAGTAGTAGGACTCGGCTTCGTCGTTCTGCCACCAGCGGCGCCACGCCTCGGGGTCTCCGGTGCGCCGGGCCCACTCGATCGCCGCGGACAGGTAGCCGATGACCGCGTCGAACCACACGTAGAGGCGCTTGTTCGCCTGGTCGCTCCAGCCCTCCAGCGGGATCGGCACGCCCCAGTCGAGGTCGCGGCTGATCGCGCGCGGCTGGAGGTCGTCGAGCAGGTTCAGCGAGAACTTCAGCACGTTCGGCCGCCATTGGCCGGCCTGGGACTTCAGCCATTCGCCGAGCACCTGGGTGAACGCCGGCAGGTCGAGCATGAAGTGCTCGGTGTCGACGAACTCGGGCGCCTCGCCGTTGGCCTTGGACCGGGGCTCGATCAGGTCGACGGGGTCGAGCTGGTTGCCGCAGTTGTCGCACTGGTCGCCGCGCGCGCCGTCGTAGCCGCAGATGGGGCAGGTGCCCTCGATGTAGCGGTCCGGAAGGGTGCGCCCGGTGGAGGGGGACACGGCGCCCTTGGTGGTGCGCGCGAAGATGTAGCCGTTCTCGTAGAGGCCGGTGAACAGTTCCTGCACCACGGAGTAGTGGTTGCCGGTGGTGGTGCGGGTGAACAGGTCGTATGACAGGCCGAGGGCGACGAGGTCCTCGACGATCACCCTGTTGTAGCGGTCGGCCAGTTCGCGCGCCGTCACGCCTTCCTGGTCGGCGAGCACCTGGATGGGTGTCCCGTGTTCGTCGGTACCGCTGACCATGAGCACGTCGTGGCCGGACATTCGCTGGAAGCGAGCGAAGACGTCGGAGGGGACTCCGAACCCGGATACGTGCCCAATGTGGCGCGGCCCGTTGGTGTAGGGCCAGGCCACCGCAGTCAGGATGTGGCGTTTCGACGACATGGCTCAAGCCTAAAGGGAGCGGCGGAGGAATTGGCACGGGTTTTCGCCGCCGCTCGTTGCGCGGTGCCGGCGGACCGAACGGCCGGAACGGCCTGCTGCCCGGATCGGTAGGGTGTCCCCCGAGACACTGAGTGGTTTTGCACCCATCGATCCGCACGCTCATACGCGCGAGGCCCCGACGCGGCCGGTACTCCACGAAGGGGGTGGTCACCACGGTCCCCCGTGCTCTGGCCGTCCTGCTCGTGACGGCGCTGATGGTGCTCGGCGCTCCCCTGGCCCCGGCGGCCGCCGCGCTGTCGGCACAGGACCGCTCGCCCGTGATCGCCGAATCCGGGCCCTCTCCGCGCCCCTATGCCGTGGCCCATCCCAGGCGCGACATGCACACCGCGGCACTGGCCCTGTCGGCCTGGGGCGGCGATCACCGCCTGTCTCTGCGAGACCTGCCCGACGGGTACAGCCCGGCCCGCCCACTGCTGCCTGACTTCGGCTCCCCGTGGGGATACGTGCTGCTTCCGGAGTCGGCGTCGCCGCCGGATGTTCCGGAGACGTTCGCGCTTCCGCTGGGACGTGCGCCGCCTCTCACCGCGCGTGTGTGATCCCCCTTTGCCGGCACCGCTGTGCCGGAACCGTCAACGGTCCGTGAGAGGTTTTTCCATTGTCCAGTCAATCGGGAGCCGGGGCGCGCTGGTTGCGCGGCATCGTCTCCCTGGTCATCGTGGTCGCCGCATTCGGCGCCGCATGGTTCATCCCGCCGAAGCTGGGGCTCGACCTCAGCGGCGGGACGCAGATCGTCCTGGAGGCCCAGGACAGCGAAGACGGCACAAAAGCCAACGCCGAGAACACCGACAAGGTCATCGAGGTGCTCCGGCAGCGTATCGACACCCTCGGTGTCAGTGAGGCGACGATGTCGCGGTCGGGCTCTGACCGGATCATCGTCGAACTTCCGGGAGTGCAGGATCCCACCGAGGCCGCCGGCATCCTCGGCCAGACCGCGCAGTTGACGTTCCACCCGGTCCTGGGGGTGGAGCAGGCCCAGGGCAGCGGCGTCCAGTTGCCTCCGGGCGACAGCGCCAACGCGCCGGCCGACGAGGCCCGTGCCCCTGCCGACGGCGAGGACTCCGAGGAAAAGGGCTCCGGCGACGGCTCCGAGGACATGCCGGATCTGTCCGAGGAGGAGCTGCAGGAGATGCTCCAGGGACAGCAGGCACCGGCCGGCCAGCCCGCGGAGAACCCCGACGAGGTCGAGCTGACTCTTCCCGATGCGGACGGCAGCCAGTTGCAGCTCGGCGCGCCCGCGATCAAGGGCGACAAGGTGTCCAGCGCCGAGGCGGTGCTGGATCAGACCACCAACACCCAGTGGCAGGTCAGCGTCTCCTTCCGCGGTGAGGGCAAGGACCAGTGGGCCGAGTTGACCGGCCAGGCCGCCTGCCACCAGCCGGGCGATCCCAAGCGGCGCGTCGCTATCGTCCTGGACAACCAGATCATCTCATCGCCGCAGGTCTCCGAGGACACCGTGTGCGACGTCGGGCAGAGTGACGGCTCGACCGCCATCTCCGGCCAGACGATCACCAAGGAGACCGCGAGCGAACTGGCCGTGCTGATCGAGGGCGGCTCGCTTCCGCTGCCGGTCCAGGAGATCCAGCGGAACACCGTGGGCCCCACCCTGGGCGAGGACGCGATCAAGGCGAGCTTCCTCGCCGGGGGCATCGGCATCCTGCTCACCGGGCTCTACATCTGCGTGGCCTACCGCCTTGTCGGCTTCCTCGCCGCGGTGGCCCTGGCCTGCTACACGCTGATCGCCTACGCGGCGCTGGTGGCGCTCGGCGCGACGCTGACGCTGCCGGGCCTGGCCGGCTTCGTGCTCGCGATCGGCATGGCGATCGACGCGAACGTGCTGATATTCGAGCGGGCACGAGAGGAGTACCAGCAGCAGGAGCGGGTCTATGCGGCCAACAAGTCGGCCGGGATGATCGACGCGACCGAGGCCGAGACCGAGCAGGCCGAGGCCGGCGTGCTGTCGCGCCGGCGGCGCCGCGCGATCCCGCCGAACCTGCAGAAGTCGTTCGTTTCGGGGTCGCAGAAGGCGTGGAGCGCCGTCCTCGACACCAACATCACGACGCTCATCGCGGCGGCGCTGCTGTTCTTCCTGGCCTCGGGCAATGTGCAGGGCTTCGGTGTGACCCTGGGCCTGGGCACGATCGCGTCGATGGTGTCGGCGCTGGTCATCGCCCGCGTGTTCGTGGAGTGGGCGGTCCGCCGCAAGGTGATCCGCAAGCACCCGGCGGTCACCGGTATCTCCAAGATCAGCGGGGTCCGCGCCTGGCTGATCAAGCGCAACCCCGGCCTGATGAAGCGGGGCGGCCTGTGGCTGGGCATCGCCGGCGCGGTCGCCGTGGCCGCGATCGTCGGCATAGTGGTGCGTCCGCCGGACTTCGGCGTGGAGTTCACCGGCGGCCGGGTCATGGACTTCGCCACCGAGGAGAGCATCAGTGTCACCGATGCCCGACAGGTGATCGCCGACGCCGGTTTCCCCAGCGCTGTGGTGCAGGAGTCCGGTGACGGCGACATCTCGGTCCGTACGGGCCCGATCACCGACGCCGAGGCCCAGGAGATCCAGGACACGCTCAGTTCGCAGGCCGACGGCGCCGAGCGGATAGCCGACGAGAAGATCGGCCCGAGCATGGGCGACGAGCTGCGGAACAAGGCGCTGATGGCGCTGATGGCGGCGCTGATCCTGCAGATGGTCTATCTCGCGTGGCGGTTCCGCTGGTCGTTCGGCCTGTCGACGATGCTTGCCCTGGCGTTCGACATCGTCTTGGTGATCGGTTTGTTCTGCTGGCTGGGCAAACCGATCGACGGGGTGTTCCTGGCGGCGATCCTCAGTGTCATCGGGTTCTCGGTGAACGACTCGGTCGTGGTGTTCGACCGGGTCCGTGATGAGTGGGCGCGCGACACCGAGTCGACGTTCTCCGAAATCACCAACCGGGCGATCCTGCACACGCTGCCGCGTACGGTGAACACCACTATCGGCGGTGTCTTCATCCTGGCGACACTCGCGATCTTCGGTGGGTCGTCACTGACGGACTTCTCCATCGCGATGCTGGTGGGCTTGGTCTCCGGCGTGTTCTCCACGGTCTTTGTGGGTTCGCCGCTGGCGATCTGGCTGCAGAAGTGGGACAAGACCGCGCCGCCGCACGTGATCAAGGAGCAGAAGACCAAGCAGCGCAAGGAGATGCGCACCGCCCGGGAGCAGAGCGACGGCGCCGTCGTCTGACCGGGGCCGCGCCGCACTCCGGGAGCGGCCGGGAAACGGGCGCCTTCGATGGGATGCCCATCGAAGGCGCCCGTTTCGTCGCGAGGTGTGCTCACCGGTGGACGGCGTCGTAGACCTCCCGCTTGGGCAGTCCGCGTTCTTTGGCGATCTGGTGGATCGCCTGCTTGCGGGCGACCCCTTCGGCTTCGCGGTCGGCGACGGCGGCGGCCAGGTCCGCGGGGTCGCGGCTGACCGGCGCCGGGTCGGCTCCGGCGACGACGACGGTGATCTCGCCGCGTACTTCTCCGCGCGCCCATTCGGCGAGTTCGGCCAGGGGCGCGCGCCGCACTTCCTCGTGTGTCTTGGTGAGTTCCCGGCAGACCGCGGCCCGCCGCTTCGGCCCGAACGCCTCGGCCATGGCGGCCAGGGTCGCGGCGAGCCGGTGCGGGCTCTCGAAGAACACCATGGTGCGGCGCTCTGCGGCCAGTTCGGCCAGGCGCCCGGCGGTCCCCTTGCGCGGTGGGAACCCCTCGAAGCAGAACCGGTCGGTCGGCAGCCCGGAGAGCACCAGTGCCGTGGTGACCGCAGAGGGGCCGGGGACGGCGGTGACGCGCACACCGGCCTCGACGCAGGCTGTCACCAGCCGGTAGCCAGGATCGGACACTCCGGGCATTCCGGCGTCGGTGACCACGAGAACGTCGTGGCCCGCGCGCAGGTCGCTGAGGAGCTCCTCGGCTCGGCGGCTCTCATTGGCGTCGTAGTAGGAGACGATACGTGCGCCGGTCTGCCCGCCGAGTCGGATTCCCGCTCGGGCCGCGAACCGCCGCAATCGGCGGGTATCCTCTGCCGCGATGATCGCGGCGCCCTCCAGTGCCCGCAGCAGCCGGGGCGGCGCGTCGTCGCGGTGCCCGATGGGGAGTCCGGCCAGCGTCAGCGTTCCGGTGTTTCCGGCTTCTGGAGTCAAATTCCACCCGTTCTTTAGGCGCTACGGTTGGCTGTACCCTCGCCCGCCCCGGTGGGTGCCACCATCCATCTTCGACCCAACTCTAAGAGCCGAGATGACTACCACAGCAGCGCCCAACGCCACTGGACCGTTCTCTGCCTCCGTGGCGTCCGCTCGTTCGCGGCTGGTGCCGCCGATGCCTCGGCCCGCGTGGGCGGGGTGGGTCGGTGCGGTGCTGGTGGCGCTTTTCGCCGGGGTCCTGCGGTTCATCCGGCTCGGGCACCCGCCGGGCATCTATTTCGACGAGACCTACTACGCGAAGAACGCGTTCTCTCTGTGGGAGTTCGGCTACGAGCACCAGACCCTGGAGAACGCCGACACTCTGCTGGCCCGGGGCGACCAGGCCATCTGGAGCGGGGGCGCCGATTTCGTCGTGCACCCGCCCCTCGCCAAATGGGTGATCGCGCTCGGCGACTGGGTGTGGGGGCTGCTGCCCTTCGGCGCCTCCGTGTCCCCCACGGGGTGGCGGGTGGCCGCGGCGGTGTTCGGCGCCCTGTCCGTGCTGATCATGGTGCGGATCGCGCTGCGGATGACACGGTCGTGGCTGCTCGGCTGCACAGCGGGGCTGATCCTGGCGCTGGACGGGCTGCACTTCACGCTGAGCCGGATCGCCATGGTGGACATGTTCTTGGCGTTTTGGATCCTGGCGGGATTCGGCTGCCTGGTGATCGACCGGGACCGGGCACGGGCGCGATTGTCCGCGCTGACCGATGATGGAGCCGCGGCGGCCGGGTGGCTCGGAATGCGCTGGTGGCGCATTGCCGCCGGGCTCTGCCTGGGGCTGGCGGTGGGGACCAAGTGGTCGGCCCTCTTCTACCTCGCCGCGTTCGGGCTGATGACGGTGGCCTGGGACTACGGTGCCCGCCGCAGCGCCGGGCAGCAGCGCGCGGTGGGCCGCTGGTTCCTGTTCGACGCGGTGCCGGCGTTCGTGCAGACCGTGGTGGTGGCCGCGGTTGCCTACCTGGCGACGTGGAGCGGCTGGTTGGTGACCTCGGGCGGCTATGGCCGGCAGTGGGCGGCCGAGCAGGGGTTCGGCGCGTCGACCGGGCTCCCCGGATGGATCCTCGGCCCGCTGAACGCGCTGTTCAGCCTGGCGCACTATCACGTGCAGATGCTGACGTTCCACAACGGCCTTTCCAAGCCGCACGACTACGCGTCCCGGCCGTGGGAGTGGCTCATCATGCGGACGCCGGTGGCGTTCTACTACGAGGGCGAAGAGACCACCTGCGGTGCCGCGAAATGCTCCAGCACAATTCTGAACCTCGGCACTCCGGCCGTGTGGTGGCTCAGCATTCTCGCGCTGCTGGTGATGTTCGGCTGGTGGGTGACCTACCGGGATTGGCGTGCGGGCGCTGTGCTGCTGGGCTTTTCGGCCGGGTTGCTGCCCTGGTTCGCCTTTCCCGAGCGGACGATGTTCGTCTTCTACGCGCTGCCGATGCTGCCGTTCCTGGTACTGGCGATCGTTCTGGCCCTGGGGCTGGCCATGGGCCCTGCGGGAGGCGGCCCCGGCTATTCTCCCTGGCGCAGGGTCCTGGGCGGCATGGTCTACGGAGTGGTGGTGCTGCTGATCGTCGCGAACTTCACCTACATCTATCCGATTCTGAGCGCCGAGACGATCCCCTATGAGTCGTGGGCCGACCGCATGTGGTTCCGGACCTGGATCTATGGCAACGGCGGGCCGGAGTGAGCCTGCCCGGGACCCTCACCCTTCCCAATGGGCGGCCGCTAGTCCTCCCGTACCGAAAAATCAACCGGAACACCACGTCGGAATGACTGTTCCTTAGCGTTGTTTTTCATCCTGGGAAGTCTCGGCAACGTCCGTATACGGCTGGTAGTGTCATGCATCGGTTGCGGCTGTAGTTTCCAATGGATGCCTGGGGCGCCTCGCGGAACTTCACGTGGGCGCTCGCCGTTTGGGCACAACTCCCGGGGGATGAGCGCTCAGCAACCCGGGACCAGCAGGGTGCGGTCCCGTTGTAGTCCCCAAAGGGAGAGCAGATGGCTCAGGGCACCGTGAAGTGGTTCAACTCTGAGAAGGGTTTCGGGTTCATCGCTGTTGAAGGCGGCGGCCCGGACGTGTTCGTTCACTACTCGGCGATCGCGGGTACCGGCTTCCGGAACCTGGAAGAGGACCAGTCGGTCGAGTTCGAGATCACCCAGGGCCCCAAGGGCCCTCAGGCGTCCAACGTGCGTGCGCTCTGACGACACCTGATTCGTTTCTCGGCCCTTCGCTCGTCTCCGGGCGAAGGGCTGTTCTTTTCCCGGTCGGTTTCGGCGCGGATCAGTCCTCTGCTCCAGCCCGGCTCGGCTGGCTCTCGCTTTGCCGCACGGTTCCGCCGAGCTCCCTGACCTGCTTACTGAGCGCGGCCACCTGGTCGGTGAGGGCGTTGAGCTGTGTCATCACGGCCTCGTGCTGACGCAGTTCGAGTTCTTGGTCCTCTTCCCAGCGCTCCTCGCTGACTTCCTGCTCCATCGTGGCGACGATGACACCGATGATCAGGTTGAGCACGATAAAGGCGCTGACCACGATGAAGACGACGAAGAAGATCCAGGCGTAGGGCGCGTCGGCGATGACCGCATCGGAGATGTCCGGCCAGTTCTCCGTGGTCAGCAGCATGAACAGGGTGTAGAGCGTGATCCCGAGATCGCCGAAGTACTCCGGAGCGATGTCCTCGAACAGCTTCTCCCCCATCACTGCCGACGTGTACATGATCACGAACAGCAGCAGGATGACCGTTCCAAGGCCGGGAACCGAGCGGAACAGCGCCGAGACGATCTGCCGCATCTGGGGGATGACGCTGATGAGCCGGAGCAGCCGCAGGACGCGCAGCAGTCGCAGTACGGAGAAGCTTTCGGAGGTGGGGATGACGGCGGTGCCGACCACCACCAGGTCGAACCAGTTCCATGGTCGGCGGAAGAAGGCCCAGCCGTGGGCATAGATCTTGAGTGCCAGTTCGATGACGAAGAAAGTGACGAACGCGTGCTCGGCCATCTGGAAGTAGGGCGCGGCCCAGGAAAACCGGTCATCGTAGGTCTCCAGACCTAGGGAGATGCCGTTGAGCACGATCACCAGGATGATCGTGTTCTGGAACCACTTCGCCTCAACGGCCCGTGCAATCCGAGCGCGCAGCGTGCCTTTCGTCACCGAACCCCCTTGCTGCACGACTGCCGTAGCCAGCGTTTCGTGAACCGGTTCCATACCCTAACCTCTGCACCGTGAGCGGCATCGAGGCGACCACCTCTGTCGGCGCACCGGGTAGGAGCGGGTTAACCTGCTATAAGTCCGAACGAGCACGGCGGACCGTCGAAAGGACCGGGCATGTTCAACATTGGGGGGGCCGAGTTCGTCATTCTCGGTGTGCTCGCACTCCTGATCTTCGGCCCGGATCAGTTGCCGAAGGCGGCTGCCCAGGCCGGTCGGGTGCTCCGGCAGCTCAGAACCATGGCCGACAGCGCGAAGAACGACATCCGGCAGGGCCTGGGGCCGGAGTTCAAGGACTTCGACGTACAGGACCTCAACCCGAGGCGCTTTGTACAGAAGCACTTCTGGGATGACGAGGAGGACCGGACCGCCAAGCGTCGGCCGGGCTCCCAGCTCAACGGCAAGCGTCCGCCCTTCGACAGCGAAGCGACCTGACCCGAGCGCCCGAGCGGGTGGCGCGGAATGCCTTCAGCCGAACATCAGTACCAGGAACAGGCCCAGGACCAGGAGTACCACCGATCCCACGATGATCGCTGGGGAACCGACGGTCGCGATGAGAAATTCGGCCGTGAGTGTTCCGGCCACGGCCGCCGCAGGCCACGGCCACCGCGGAGAGGGCTCCCAGGAGTTGCGCTGCTCCCGGTAGAGCGCCACTAGCGCGGCGAGAGCGATCACCGCCCAGAACACCACGTGGGCTGATGCGCGGGTACCCGGCGAAACGTAGTCGGCCGATCCGCCGATGACCATGGTGCACATCACTGTGACAGTGATCAGCCGCCAGTGGCCGCGGTCCCGCGGTGCCGGGATGGATTTGCGCCGCGCCGGGACCTCCCTGCGGAACGGCTCCCCGGCCGCGGGGGCGGGGTCCTCCGTTGGTCGCGCTTCAGCCGGGGGATGTGCCGGCTCGGGGTAGTGGTACCCGCCGGGTGCCTGCTCGCCCACGGGATATTCCCGGCCTTCCGGGGCCGGTGGATCTTGGGGACGTGGTTCCTCGGGGAGATCGGGCACGGTGCACGGCGCCCCTCTCATCTTGGCAGGGTTTACACCGAGCTCTACCCGTTCACCCGTAGCCAGAATCCTGAGGCGGTGAGGCCGGGTTCTGGACCGTGCACGGTCCAGAACCCGGCCTCACTATCGTGCTGCCATCTATGGTGGCAATCTGTTTCCACTGGTCACCGCAGTGACATACCGTGCGAACCCGGCTAAGGGCGGGAGCGCACGCCAGGTCGGCTCAGCGACCGCATTGGACTGTCTACTGCCAGGTCCAGTGCTGGGTAGTGAAAGTAGCGTCGTCCGCGGCAGCGGGTATGGTCGCCCCGGTGACCGCGGCGATCGCAATGGCCACTACCGCGCAGATTCTCTTGAGCACAGTGCACCTTCCGTGGTTACTGCATCCATCCCCGTCTTACACGATGGCCTATCGGATACTCTTCGCACAAGCCCTGAACAAAAATCTTACCGCTCTTCACCGGCTTATCTCTCTATAGTGCCGAAATCCACATAAAGAATCTCGTGTGCAGTTAAGCAGCGACGCGGCAGCTCCTCCCGATACGCTTTGACCTGCACTAATCTGGTCTCTGGAGACGCAGTCCAGGGAAGTGGCGATCTTCTTCCGCATTGCGGCAAGCACCTCTCCCGTCTCGCATAGCACTCTCCGAGGCATGCATCCAGGCAGGAACCGTCACCGGGAAGAGCGGAATTCGACTGTACTGGTAAGAGAATTCGCCCAGCACCACAAATTTACCGCAGAACGCGCGTTAGGGGGCCGGGATCCGGGAAAAGGAGGCGCCGAAAGGACCGCTCCCCAGGTGAGAGCGGCCTTTCGGCGGTGTGAAGTTTAGGGAACGCTACTCGAACCCGCCAGGATCGCCCCGAGAAGCAGGATCGCCCCACGGCCGCCCATGCGGGGCGAAGCCCCGCACCGGGGGGTGCGGGGGGTCGCCCCCCCGAAGAAAGTAACGAGGCGACCCGGCGAGC
>JAJYTD010000100.1 GCA_021793235.1 Actinomycetes bacterium
CCTCGAGCACCGCTTCGAACCGGTCCAGCGCGCGGACGAAACCCTCGGGAATCACGGAACCACCGCCCGGACGAGGTCGTCGGCAGGAGACCCGCTCACTGTAACGACCGAGAACCCCCCCGGCACAGGCCCGATAAAGGCTCAACTTGACATAATGTACATTATCGACCATCGATCAAAGCCCCGAGGAGCGGGGCAACCGAGACCCACGTACCGCCTCGGCACGCCATTGCGCAGCCTTCTGCGCGCCCGAGCCGCCCGCCGAGCGCGCCACAGCCGGCTTCCACGCGAGCGCGAGCGTCGGAACCCGCATGTCGGGCACCGCGCAGCATGCACGTCGTCCAGCCAAGATCATTCGCACAACGGCCGATCCGCGAAGACGCAGTTCCAAACGCAGCTCGAAGGCGGCCACGACGCCACAGACCGCGTGCGGGTTGTCCAGACCGACGCCGTGTGGTCCGCAGCGCGGGGCTTCGAGGAGTGCGGAGCTGTCGGCTGCTGGTGCGCACCCTCCCCTGCGGTTCGCACTGAAAGCGGCCCAAACCAGACAGAATTCATCTTCTGTATGGTTTACCCATGAAGTTCGCATACAGGTAATTTCTGGACGGTTGGCTCTGCTCCATGCCGCTGTCTGTGGGTGTCCCCTACCCGTCGGCGAACTGGGAATGCAGATTCGGAGCGGCCTGGCATTGGTCGCTTCGATCTACCGGCTCTGGGATGCATGTGGCGGTTCGCGGTCCCCCCCGGCTCGGGGATGTGGGCCCCGCTCCCCCAGCACGAAGCAGGTTCTTTGCCGATTGTGCAACAAAGTTTGCTCGTCCGCTCCCCCGGTCGGCACCATGGCGCGCGCGGCACAGGCATCGTCGCGGACGAGAGAGGACGACCGATGACGCACGAGTCCGGCCACACGTTCGACAAGGAGTACTGGGAGCGGCACTGGCACAAGGACCAGGCCGAGGCACCCGGCTCCATGGGGAGCAACCCGCCGAATCCTCATCTGGTCCGCGAGGTCGGCGGGCTGGCTCCGGGCACGGCGCTGGACGCGGGGTGCGGCGCGGGGGCCGAGGCGATCTGGCTGGCCTCCCAGGGCTGGCAGGTCACCGCGGTCGACATCTCGGCCGAGGCACTGGCCCGGGCGGCCGGACGGGCTGAGGCGGGCGGGGTCGCCGAGCGTGTGCGGTGGGTCGAGGCGGACCTCGGCGTGTGGGAGCCGGAAGGGCGGTTCGAGCTGGTCACGACCCACTATGCGCACCCTGCGATGCCGCAGCTGGACTTCTACGACCGCATCGCCGGGTGGGTGGCTCCGGGCGGGACGCTGCTGATCGTCGGGCATCTGCACTCCCCCGGCGGCGAGGGCCACGGGCATCGGCCCGCCGCCGAGGCGTCGGTGACCGCGGAGGCTGTCGCGGCGCGGCTGGACGCCGCCGAGTGGCGGGTCGCCGTCGCCGAGGAGCGGCACCGCGCGCTGACCGGCCACGATGGTCGGCGGGTGGAGCTTCAGGACGTCGTCGTGCGCGCCGTCAGGCAGGGCTGATGGTCTGCCGGACGACCAGCGCGGAAGGGTTTCGGCGTCAGGGCCAGCGGGGCTAACGCATCGCGGCGCGGTATGTCGGCGCCTCGGGCGCACAGGGCCGTGGCCTTGTGGTGGCCTCCCCCAGTAGCGGCCGGCCGGAGGCCGGCTTGTGGTGGGCGGGGTTGCGGGCGTCTCTCCCGCTTTCACGGTGGGGTGGTGAGCTCGATGAAGCGGAGGGCGTTGCGGACGGCGGCTCCGCCGGGGTCGTTGTTGAAGTAGACGTAGGCGTCGGCGGTGGAGCCGAGGGTGTCGGCCCAGGTGCGCAGGGTCGTGTCGTCGTAGTCGGGCCAGGGTTGTGCCGGGCCTTCGTGGAGGCGCAGGTAGAGCCAGTCGGTGGTGCGCCAGAGGGGTGTCTGGGGGTGTCCCAGCCGGTCGGTCCAGCTGAGGGCGGCGTCGTGGTGTTCCAGGACGCGGCGGGTCTGGTCGGTCCACCAGGTGGGGTGGCGGGGTTCGACGGCGACGCGGACGTGGCGGGGGAAACGGCGCAGGCAGTCGGCGAGGCGGTCGGGGTCGGCCTGGAGGGTGGGCGGGAGCTGCAGCAGGACGGGGCCGAGCTTGGGGCCGAGGCCGTCGGCGGCGTTCATGAGGCGGGCGACGGGTTCGGCGGGGTCTTTGAGGCGTTTCATGTGGGTGAGGTAGCGGCTGGCCTTGACGGCCATGACGAAGCCGGGCGGGGTGGCGTCGTGCCATTGCCGGAAGGTGCGGCGGTCGGGCAGGCGGTAGAAGGCGTTGTTGTTCTCGACGGTGCGGAAGACTTCGGCGTAGCGGCCGAGCCAGCTTCGTTGTGGGAGGCCCGGCGGGTAGAGGACGTCGCGCCAGTCGGAGTACTGCCATCCCGACGTGCCGATGAGCATCGGCCTCTCCCCTGTCCGGTGGTCGCTGCGGTGGCTTATACCCGGCGGCGGTGGGGTTCGAGGGCGCGGATGTAGTCGACGAGGCGCACGCCGATGTCGAAGGGGACGTCGGGGTCGTCGAGGTCGGGGTCGGGCCAGGTTTCGGAGATGCGGCGCCAGGTGTCGCGGCCGAGGAAGACGCCGGTGACGGGGTCGTCGCCGAGTTCGGCGCGCCAGGCCGTCTCGGTGGTGAGGAGGTGGGCGAGGGCGGCCTGGTTGTCGGGTTCGTCGCGGTGTTCGGCGTGGAAGCCGATCTCGATGGCGCAGGTGCGGGTTCCGGGGGCGATGTCGGCGGAGATGATCTGGGCTTCGTAGTGTTCGCGCTGGGGTGCGGGGTCGCCGAACCATGCTTTGACGCCGTTGGAGCGGACGTGGACGTGGGGGCGTCCGAGGGCGGTCGGCGTCGATCCGCGGATGATCTCGCCGATCTGCTCGAAGAGCGCCCTGCCGGTCACGGGGTCCGATCTTACGGGGCGGGGGTGTCGGCTGGTTTGTCGGTGGCGGGGGGTAGCGTCCGGCGCGTGCGTCCCTCCGATGTTCAGCGTTTGACCGTTGCCGAGTGCGTCGACCGGTATGCGGGGATGGTGCGTGCGAAGGCCTCGACGGGTGCGCTGGCGCCGCGGACGGCGGAGGTCTATGTGCGCGACGTGGTGACGTTCGCGGAGCTGGCGGGCGCCGATCGGGTGCTGGACGACTTGACGGGCGAGGACGTCGATGAGGTGCTGCTGGGTTTCGCGCGCAAGCCGGACGGGCGGCGGCGGCCGGGGGCGGGTGAGGCCGGGTCGCCGGGCGGGGCGGTCCGGGGCGGGGCGGTGCAGAGTGCGGCGTCGCAGGCCCGGTTCCGGCGTTCGGTGTCGGCGTTCTTCAAGTACGCGGTGGTGGCGGGGTGGGTGCAGCTGAACCCGATGCAGGCGGTGACGGTGCGTCCCCGGCAGCGGGGCGGGCTGCGGCCGCGGCGGCGGGCTTTGACGGTGGAGCAGGCGGAGGGGCTGCTGGGGGCGGCGCGGGAGCTGGCGGAGCGGCCTGCGGAGGTGCCGGGCAAGCGGTCGGATCAGCGGACGGAGCTGCGGGACGGGCTGATCGTGCTGCTGCTGGCGGCGGTGGGGCCGCGGGTGTCGGAGCTGACGGCGGCGAACGTGGAGGACTTCTTCGTCAACGACGGGACGCGGTACTGGCGGATCTTCGGCAAGGGCGGCCGGACGCGGGACGTGCCGTTGCCGGGTGCGGTGGTGGAGGTGCTGGACGCGTATCTGGCGGAGGGGCGGGCGTTGCTGGACCGGGGCCGGGAGCCGGAGGCGCTGTTGCTGTCGTGGCGGGGGCGCCGTCTGGCGCGGGGTGACGTGCAGGCGGTGATCGACCGGGTGCTGGCGCGGGTGGAGCCGGTGCGGCGGCGGGGTGTGACGCCTCATGGGCTGCGGCACACGACGGCGACGCATCTGCTGGCGGCGGCGACGGACATGGACGCGGTGCGGCGGGTGCTGGGGCATGCGGATCTGGCGACGCTGGGGCGTTACCGGGACGAGTTGCCGGGTGAGCTGGAGGCGGCGATGCGGGTGCATCCGCTTCTGGGCCGGTTCGAGGGCGGCCGGGACGGTTGAGCGGTGCGCGCACCGCAGGTGAGGCGGACCTGGCGGCCTGCTCCCCCGGTGGGCGCCTGAGGGCGGTGGGCGCGTCCGGGGAGTCGCCGACGCGGGCACGAGGCCGGTGCCGAGGAGCGGGCTCTGCCCCACCACCTGCGGTCGGCGGTGTCCCGGGCCGGCTGCGCGGCCCCGGGCCCGCGCGGCCCGCCCTGCAGGTGCTGCTCTACCCGGCGCTGGACCTGCGCCGCGTCCCCCCGCCGCTCCCCGACCCCGACGACCTGTGCTTCCCGCCGTCCGACGCCGGCCGCGCCCTGCGCCTACCTGAACGGCGCCGGCCCCGACGCCGCCGGATTGTGGGAGTGGGGCGCGGGAGCCGTCCTGTCGGCCGCCGAGGGTGCCTGGTCCGGCTGGGGCGCTGCTTGACGTGGTCGCCGCCTGGTCGACCGGCATGGTCGCCGCCGCGCCACCCTGCGCTCACCTGGCTTACGCGGGCGGGACGCCGACGGGATCGGTGAGCAGTTCGCCCGGGGCCACGGCCGCGACGTCGGCCCCGCCGGGGACGTGGCTGCGCCGCCGTTCGCGCAGCGGATCGTCCGGCCAGGCGGCGGGGTCGCCGGACAGGCGCGGCCGGGGGCTCGGTCTGGCGGGTCGGTATCTCCACCGCACAGGGTGAATCGCCGTTCTGCGGCGGGCTCGTTCTCCGCAGGGGTCCCCCGGGGGGCGACGCCTTCGGGTCCGGCGCCCGGACGGGGATGTCGGTGTGCGGCTGCGGTTCGGGTGGTCAGGCGGGTTGGAGGGTGCGGGCGAGGGCGTACGCCTCGGTGAGGTCGGTGCCGCGGTAGTCGACGGCGGCGATGTCGGCGAGGTGGTGGTCGGCGTTGACGGCGACGGTGTTGGTGAGGTGCCGGAACAGGGGCGCGTCGGACATGGAGTCGCCGTAGGCGGTGCATTGGGCGGTGGTGAGGCCGTGGCGGGTGCGCAGTTCCTCGGCGATGCGGACCTTGTCCTCGGGGATGAGGATTCCGGCGGTGTCGAAGGCGCCGGTGAACGGCATCGGGGGGAAGCGGGAGGCGATGACGTCGTCGAAGCCGAGGTCGAGGAGGCGGCGGGCGAAGAAGTCGGGCGACATGGTGATGACGGCGGAGTGCTCGCCGCGGGCGCGGATGTCGGCGCAGACGTCGGTGATGCCGGTCATCCAGGTCGCGGCGGTGTAGGCGGCGGCGACGATGTCGGGGGTGAGGTCGCGCCAGAGCCGGTGGATCTCGGTGGAGAAGCCGCGGGTGTCGAGGGTCCGGCCGCTGAAGCGGGTCTCGAGTTCGCGGAGTTCGGCGAGGGTGCCGTGGTGGCGTGCGATCTCCAGGGCGGCGGTGGTGCCGGTCAGGAGGGTGCCGTCCATGTCGAAGATGTGCAGGTGTCCCACGGGTCCTGAAGTGTGGCGGGCGGGCGGCACAGGGCGCGACTTGTTTTCCCGGCGGGCGCAGGCGGTGGCCAGGTCGGGTCTCCCGCCGGACATGCGCACCCGCGTCGCCGTGGTCAGCCGCCGTTGTCAGCCCTCGTTTTCAGTCATCGTCGCGGGCGGGCCAGATCGCGTAGGAGATGAGGATGGCGGCCCAGACGGCCAGCGGGATCGCGGGCCAGTAGTGCTTCCACTCCCCCGCGCGCAGTGAGGAGAAGGCCCAGATGGCGGTCATG
>JAJYTD010000043.1 GCA_021793235.1 Actinomycetes bacterium
GGTGTCCGGGAGCGGACACGCAAAAAGCCCGGCATCCCGCACCCCTCCAGGTTGCGGTACTTGAACCCCCGTCCAGCACTCAGCCCCCTCTAAGCCCCTCAATCCCCGCCGATCTCGGGAGAACTTCCCTCTCAGCACGCTTTGAGAGGGAAGTTCTCCCGAGATCGGCGCAAACCCCGCCCGGGCTCTGGAACGTGCTCCTGACCTGTGGTCCCTGGACAGGTCGCAGCGGCGAAGCGCCGCCCGAACTCATGCCCCTTCGGCCATCGGTGCACCGATCCCCGGATCGATCTGTACGGGTCCTGCCTTGGACGGCCGTACGTCGAATTCGAAGATCGCGGTCGGGAGATAGACTGTGGCACACGAGTTCGGAATATCCACCACACTAGAGAATCGACCCTCGATCGGTGCCGCTCCGAGGAGCAGGTAAGCCTGTTCGGGACTGTAACCGAACTTGGTCAGGTAACTGATCGCGTGCAGGCAGGCTCGCTGATAGGCAAGCTGCGAATCCAGGTAGCGCTGCTGGCCATCCAGGGTTACCGATATTCCGGAGAAAGCCAGCCACTCGGAATACTGGGGCGGAGTGTTCCCCGGCATAAATATGGCGTTCTCGCTCACCCCATACGTCGCCATACCTCCTTTGATCAGGTCGAGGTGCAGATCAATGAATCCGCCCATCTCGATCCCGCCGCAGAACGTGATTTCCCCATCGCCCTGGGAGAAGTGTAGGTCACCGACCGAGAAATTCGCCCCCGGAACGAACACCGGATAGAATACGCGAGTTCCTCGGGTGAGGTTCTTGATGTCCTGGTTTCCGCCATTCTCTCTGGGCGGGGCCGTCCTGGCCGCCTCTCCCGCTACCCGGTCGAACTCTTCGCCGCTCAGTGTCCCCAGGATCGCGTTTTGCGGTTCGGGCGGCAGTGCCAGTGGCGGTAGCCGGTCGGGATCGGTCGCGATCAGATCGGCTTCTCTGCTGTTCCATCGGGAAAGCAGATCCGCGGAAGGAGCCGTGGCCATCAATCCCGGGTGGGTGATACCGGTGAACGAGACTCCCGGGACATGTCGCGAGGTGGCCACCTCGCCACAGAAGTCCCACACGGCCTTGTAGGCGTCCGGGAACTGGTCGACGAGGAAAGAACCACCGTTACGCTTTGCGAAGATACCCGTGTATCCCCAGCCCTGACCGGCCAGTGGACCGGAGTCTTCCTGGGGTATCGGCCCCACGTCCAGTACATCGACGATGAGAAGGTCCCCTGGCTCGGCTCCTTCGACCCTGACCGGGCCCGACAGGGCATGCACCTTGGACATCGGAGCATCACGGATGTCTTCTGCCGAGTCATCATTTTTGATCGCACCGTCGAACCATTCACGGCAGTGCATTCGGAAGGTGTCTCCAGGATTTACCCGGACGGCAGCAGGGATGTCAGGGTGATACCGATTGTGTCCGAGGATTTCCTGATCAGTGAATGGCTTATCCGAGTCAAGAGGAAACACGAGTTCAGGCATCAGAAAATCCCTTCTGGGCGAACGACCTCAGAGCTTGGGAAGTCGTCGGTGTGTCGGATTGTGCGTGTACCGTTGTTGAGCGGGCCGCCCCGTACGGGACGGTACTGACGTGACCACGTCCGGTTCGTCTCCGCTGCGTTCCGCGTTTTCGAATGCGGTTGTCATAGCACGAGACAGGCGACTGAGCATCGGGGCGGAGAACACCCGGCGTGCCTGTTGGCCACAGTCGGGACACGACAGGGTTGGCGGCGCTGTCCCGATCACCGCTTCGCGTTCAATACCGCCGTGTTCGTCGCACATGAACTGGTATATGGCCATGGCGCCCTCCGTTTGCCGACGAAAGTCCTGAATATCCTCGTAACCCAAGGCACTGCCCGTCGCCGACGCACCCCAACGCGGATTGCAACCGCGTCACTTCGGAGTGTAATTAAGGGCGGGTGGCAAGCCTCGTATGCAGCCGGGTGTGTCTCGGCGAACGCGCCGGCGGCCCCTCAATCCCCGCCGATCTCGGGAGAACTTCCCCCTCAAAGCGCGTTGAGGGGGAAGTTTTCCCGAGATCGGCGCAAATGTGGGCTGTGGACAGCCAACGCACGACCGGGGGGTTTTCGGTGACGCTGAGGTATGCCGACCTCCCCACACACCCCTGATGAACTCCGCCGCGGACCATTCCTCGGTTCGGTCGCGCGCCACAACGGCCTCCTGACACAAAAGCAGCTCCGCAGTCGAGCTTGGCGGCGGCTCTTCGCCGACGTCTACGCCAGCGCCACCATCCCCGACTCCCTTGAGCTACGCATCCGCGCCGCCCAACTCCTCCTCCCCGCCGGGGCTGTGATCAGCGAAACCGCCGCCGCCTTCGTGCACGGCGCCGACATCCGCCGCCGCAATGAAGGCCTCGATGTCACCGTCACCGTTCCACGCGACCTCCCATTCCACCCGCGCGCGGGCCTGACGATCCGGCACGCCGAACTCCTGCCCGAGGACAGCGAAACCGTCGCCGGAATCCCCGTGACGACACCGATCAGAACCGCCTTCGATATCGCCCGCCGCACCGCCGTCCGCGGGAACCTCACCGAGCACGTCGTGGCCGCCGACGCCCTCACCTGCAAGGGGCTCTTCACCCCCGGGGACCTCGCCGCCTATGCCTGCCGCGAGCGCTTCCGGGGCTGGCGCGGGATACGCCAGGTCGACCAGGTCGCCGCCCACACCGAGCCGCTGACCGAGTCGCCGGGAGAGACCCGGGTACGGATGCGCATCGTGTTGGCCGGGCTCCCCCGGCCGCAGGCCCAGGTCGACATCCGCACCCCGGGCGGGGCCTTCATCGGGCGGGCCGATCTCGCATACCCCGAGCTGCGCGTCGTGATCGAGTACGACGGCGCCTGGCACGACAGTCAGCGCGTGCACGATGCCGCCCGCCGCAACCGCATGCGCGAGGCCGGCTGGCAGGTTTACGTCTACACGTCGCGCGACCTGCGCCCGGGCGACCCCACCATCGTGCGCCAGATGCGCGCCCTCTTCCCCACTAAATGAGTGACCTCAATCCCCGCCGATCTCGGGAGAACTTCCCTCTCAGCACGCCGTGAGAGGGAAGTCCTCCCGAGATCGGCGCAAAGGGGTATCCGGTGTAATCTCATCTGCGGCGATATTCGCCCATATCAATGGATTCGCGTGCTTTCGCGCGCTGTGAGAGGAAAGCATGGCTCCCCTGAACCGGATATCTCTCTGGCGGGTCGCCGCCGGTACGACCGCCGTCGGCGCAACGCTCGCCCTGAGCGCCTGTGGCGGCCCCGACATGGAAGAGCTCCGTACCGGCCCCGTCCCCGATGAGGCGCCAGAGCTGGACGAGAGCGAACTCCCCAGGGAACCGGCCGACGACGCTCCGCTTTCCCACTCCATTGAATGGAACCTGGTCAAGGAAGTTAACACCTACGCGCGGGCGTTCGACCCCGAGTCCAAGGCGGACTGCCCGGACGCTGACGGCACCCAGGACACAGAGATCACCTGCACCGTCGTCTATCACGGGGTGGAGGCCGAGTGGGACGTCTCCATCTCCGAGCACGGGTTCGTCGCCTCCTATGAGATGGAGCCGGCACAGGGTAAGCACATCGCCCGCGATGTCGCCGAGGACGTGGTGCGCGCCGACACCGGCGCCGAGGCCGTGCGCTGCGACATGGACGAGGTGGTCCTCGTGGACCTCGAAACCCCCGAGGAGGAGTGGGCCACCTGCGTGTGGGCCACAGAGGACGACCACGGCACCTACGTCATCATGCCCAAGGGCACCCACGAGTTCGGTGCCCAGGGTTTTTGGGCCGTCCCGAAGGAGTGAGGCCCTCTCCTGCCCCGCGCTGGTCTGGGGAGCGCCAGGGGCTCATCCCCCGCCCTTGAGGCCAGCGCCGGGGGTGCGGCGTTTGGCCGCGGAGGCGGTAGACGCTCACAGCCCCGTCAGTGACTGCTGCCAGAACGCCCCAGGGCGCACGATCCGCGTCTTGTTGATCTGGTGTCCGATGGGAAATCCGCCATCATGGGTCATCAGGAAATCGCAGTCCATCCGCACAGCCGCTGCGAGATGGAGCGCGTCGGCGCTGCGCAGCTTGTTGTTCCGGTCGGCTCGGAGGTGCCCGTAGTCCTCCGTGAGTTTTTCGGCGTCTTGAGCGAGCAGCCGGTCAATGTCGCTCCAGACGGTGTTCGGCGAGGAGAACCAGCTTTGCACGTTCCTTTCGACCGCGGCGGATCTCTTCCTACGGCGACGTGTCTCCCCGTTCACCAGTACTTCGGCTGCGACAAGACTCGACGCCGCCAGGCGCGCATCACCGCTCTCAATAGAGGTGAAGACCTGGGCTGCGCTCTTCCACCGCGGTTCGCCCGTTTCGCGATGCACGTCAATGGAGTTGCGCGTGATCAGGTCCAGATAGACACAGGCATCAACGAAGACAAGGGGAGGCTCAGCCACGCCGGATCTCCCTGATGTAGTCGTCGACGCGCTGCCCACCGAGCCAGTCGGGGTCCGCGCCGAGCAGTTCAGCCACCGAGGCGCGCGCGCTGTCGTCTTCCGGCATCTGCTCCAAGCGGTCGACCCGGATACTGATGACCTGCCCTCGTTGGTTTCTCGTCACCACACCTCCGGCAAGCACCCGATGCGCCCACAGGTCGCGTAGCTGGACTTCGAGATCGGGGGGGACCTCCCCGCGCACGGCACTGCGCGCATCCGGGTCGAAAATACCGACGTGGATGCTTCCGCCCTTGCCTTGGCGCCGTTCTCGGCCTGAACTGAGGGTCTCCAGAATGCCCGATACCGACCCGTAGGACTGCTGGCGCTCCTGCACCGCCTGCCTGGCGTTGGTCACGACCGGCCGTGAGATCGCCACATGCGGCCCCACTCGCCCGTTCACCTCTGCCACGGAAACCTCTCGCACGCCCCGGCCGACGCGGCCCGCGTGAGCGATACGCGCGACCGTGTTCGCCATGTAGAAGCGCGGCACTTCGGGGACGTCGTGCAGGTGTGCAACACCGTCGACGAGCGCTTTGACCGGCCGTAGCAGGTCCGCAGCCGGGCGGCGCTTCGTCCCGGTCGCCGTCAGCCGAACCCGGAACTCCCCGTCTCCACTGTTTAACGAGAGAAGCCGCCACACCGGGCGCGGACTGCGTACGGGCAGGTAGACGCGGTCGATCTCGTCCAAAGCGCTCCGCAGATCAGTGAACACTTGCTGTACACGCTGAAATTCCGCCATCTCTGCGTCGGGCACGATGCGGATCTCCAGCGCAGTGGTCGTGTTCATGCCACCACCGTAGCCAGCAGAGCCTGCCGGCCTTATGAGGCCACCCCTGTGGAAATCGAGTACCGGCATAATCACCTCTGCTTCTCACCTACAACGACGCGACGGACCACCGGATACTCTCACTATTCGACCGCGGAATAGGGGGGTTTGGTGTAGTCGCCCCGTCTCGGTGGTGACCGCATCCGGCCACGGTACGGGTACGCGGAGCAGGAGAACCCGAGACCGCGGTCGCGTACCGCCATTCGATGCGGTCTGCAACGGAAGCGGGTCCGGCCAGGACCATAGCCGACCCCCTCGCCCGGTTCGGTCGTTTTCTCCCCCGGTGTCGGTGGCTCTGCGCATACTGGAAGGCGACCAATCGCCCACGCCCCCGGGAGCCGCCATGCCATCGCCGAAGCCCGCGCACCACGAAGCGGCGTTCGAGACGGTCATCACCGCAGCAATGACCGGATCGGGCGGGTGGATCGAGGGGCACCAGCAGGACTACGACCGGCGTCTGGGGCTGGACACCGCCCGCCTGTTCCGCTTCCTGGGCCATACCCAGCCCAAGGAGTGCGCCCGGCTCACCGAGCTCTACGGCGGCGACACCGCGGAGTTCCAGCGGCGCTTCGCCGAGCACGTCGCCCGGGAGATCGACCGGCGCGGAGCCCTCGACGTGCTCCGCCACCCGGTCAAGGACCGGGGGGTGCAGGTGCGGCTCGCGTTCTTCAAACCCGCGAGCGCCCACGCCGCCGACGCCCTGGCCGACTACGACGCGAACATCCTCAGCGTCATCCGGCAGCTCCACTACTCCCCCACAACCCCGGAGAAATCCGTCGACCTGGCGCTGTTCTGCAACGGCGTCCCGGTGGCCACCGCCGAATTGAAGAACCCGTTCACCGGGCAGACGGTGGAGCACGCCAAGCGGCAGTACCGCACCGACCGCGACCCCCGCGAGGTGCTGTTCCAGCGCCGCGCCCTGGTGCACTTCGCCGTCGACCCCGACGAGGTGCACCTGACCACCCGGTTGGCCGGGGACAGCACTTCCTTCCTGCCGTTCAACACCGGGTCTGCGGGGCCGGGCGCGGCCGGCGGCAGCGGCAACCCCCCGGCCGGGAGCGCGGGCTATGCCACCGCCTACCTGTGGGAACAGATCTGGCAGCGCGACACCTGGCTGGACCTGCTGCGCCGCTTCGCGCACCTGGAGGCGACCAAGGGCAGAACCGCCGCGCACGAGCGGAAGCTGATCTTTCCCCGGTTCCACCAGTGGCACGCGGTCACCGAGCTCGCCGCCCACGTCGCCCGCCACGGCAGCGGGCACAACTACCTGGTCCAGCACTCGGCCGGGTCGGGCAAGTCCAACTCCATCGCCTGGCTGGCGCACCGCCTGTCGACCCTGCACACCACCGCCGACCCCGCCGCGCTCGACCCTGGCGCGGCCGAGGTCGGGCTGGGGCCCGACCAGTTGGTGTTCGACAAGATCATCGTGGTCACCGACCGGTCGGTGCTGGACAAGCAGCTCGGCGACACCATCTACCAGTTCGACCACACCCCGGGCGTGGTCACCAAGATCACCGCGACCGAAGGCAGCAAGTCCGGTCGGCTCGCGGCGGCGCTGGCCGATGCCACCTCCAAGATCATCATCGTCACCCTGCAAACGTTCCCTTATGTGCTGGACCAGGTCACGACATTGCGCGGGCGGCGCTTCGCGATCATCGCCGATGAGGCGCATTCGTCGCAGTCCGGCGACTCCGCTTCTGCGATGAAGCGGGTGCTGAGCAAGCTCGGCGGCGACGACAGCGATGCCGACGGCGACCCGCTGACCGCGTCGGCGCTGGCCCGTGGCCGCCACCCCGAGCTGTCGTTCTTCGCGTTCACCGCCACCCCCAAACCCAAGACCCTGGAGCTGTTCGGCACCCCCGACCCGGTCACCGGCAACCCGCGGGCCTTCCACGTCTACTCCATGCGCCAGGCCATCGACGAGGGCTTCATCCTCGATGTGCTGGGCAACTACATCACGTATGCGAACTACTTCCGGCTGGCCAACACCGACGCGGGCGATCACGAGGTCGACACCAAGAAGGCCCGGTCGGCGCTGGTGCGGTTCGCGATGCTCAGCCCCGAAAGCATGCAGCAGCGCGCCGAGGTGATCGTTGAGCACGTCCACCGCGACACCCGGCACCGGATGGGCGGGCGCGCCAAAGCGATGGTGGTGACCGGATCGCGCAACCACGCGGTGAAGCTGTACCGCGCGATCACCGAGTACGCGGCGACGCTGGGCTATGCCGACTGCGCGGCGCTGGTCGCGTTCTCCGGGGAGCTGGAGGTCGACGGCAACGCCGACGACAGGGTGACCGAGGCCGGGATCAACGGGTTCGGGGAGAAGGAGCTTCCCGATCGGTTCGGCTACACCCGGGCCGACGACCCCCACGCCCGAAACGGACGGGCCGGAAATCCCAAACCCGAGTACCGGATCCTGGTGGTCGCCGACAAGTACCAGACCGGTTTCGACCAGCCGCTGCTGACCACCATGTTCGTCGACCGCAGGCTCACCGGTGTGCAGGCCGTGCAGACCCTGTCCCGGCTCAACCGCACCCACCCGGCCAAGAGCCAGGACGACCTGTTCGTGCTGGATTTCGCCAACGACGCCGAGCAGATCCGCACGTGCTTTCAGCCCTACTACGAGACCACGGTGGCCGCGCCCACCGATCCCAACCTGCTCTACACCGCCGAACGCGAGGTCATGGACCACCAGTTGCTGGTGGAATCCGAACTGGAGGCGTTCGCCGCGGCCTTTGCCGCCGCCGACCGCTCCCGCGCCGAAGGGAGGGGGTGGCAGCGGCTGCACGCCGAGCTGAACCGGCACACCGAGCCCGCCCGGGACCGCTTCGTCCGGTTGCAGGAGGAGGATGCCGAGGCCGCCGAATCGTTCAGGTCCGACCTGCGGGACTTCGTCCGGCTCTATGCCTTCCTCGCCCAGATCGTGCCGTTCACCGACACCGGGCTGGAACGGCTGTTCCAGTACGGCAAACTGCTGCTGAACCGGCTGCCCAGCCGCACGGAGGAGTCCGATGTGGACCTGTCGGGCGCCTATGTGGAGCAGTTCCGGCTCACCCGTAGCGGGGTGCACGACCAACGGCTGGAAGCCCAGGGGGAGCAGGTGCTGCCCGGGTTCGCCGAAGGCGGCGACGGTGGCGCCCGGGAACCGGAGAAGGGGTCGCTGCACGAGCTGATCGAGGAGCTGAACCACAAGTACGGGCTGAACCTCACCCCGACCGTTGTGGATGAGCCGCTGGCCGCCCTGGTGGAGGCCGACCCGGCGCTGGTCGACGCCGCCGGCAACAACACCGAGGAGGAGTTCGGCATGGTCTTCGACACCCCGTTCGAGGACCAGGTCTATGCGATCGCCGAGGACCGCACCACGTTCATCCAGATGTTCAGCGACAACGACGAGTTCCGCGACGACTTTGTGCGCGGGGCGCGCCGACGCGCCTACCGTAGGCTGCAGCGCGGCGCCGCCTGAAGTGCCCGGGTCGGTCCGCCCGTACACGGCTGTTGCGCAGAAAGCGAGCCTGATGGTCAGACACCGCGTCATCGCCGACCGCTACGAGCTCACCGCCCCCATCGGCCGCGGCGGCATGGGGATGGTCTTTCGCGGCTACGACCGGCGGTTGGACCGCCGGATCGCGGTCAAGCTCATGAGCAAAAGGGCGCTGAACGCCGGCGACACCGACGCCGATATCCTGGTGGAGCGGTTCCTGCGCGAAACCCGGATGACCGCGCGGGTCGAGCACCCCGGTGTCCCGGCCGTGTATGACGCCGGAACCGACGGCGACGACCTGTTCCTCGTCTTGCAGCTTGTGGACGGCCGGGAACTCGGCGGCTACCTTGCCGAACGCGGCTCGCTGCCCGTCATCGACGCCGCGGCCATCGGGGCCCAGCTCGCCTCGGTTCTGGCCGCCGCCCACGCGTGTTTTCTGGTGCACCGCGACCTCAAACCCGCCAACGTCATGATCAGGCCTGACGGCACGGTCACCCTGCTGGATTTCGGTATCGCCGTCCTGCTCGACCCGAGCATCCCGCGGCTCACCCGCGACCACACGGCGCTGGGCACTACCTGGTACATGGCCCCCGAGCAGTGGCGGGGTGAGGACGTCACCGCCCGCACGGACCTGTATGCGCTGGGCTGCCTGTTGTTCGAGCTGCTCACCGGGCGGCCCCCGTTCACCGCCGACCATCCCGCGGCGTGCATGCACCAGCACCTCACCGCCGCCCCGCCCGCGCCGAGCGAGGTCGGGGGGCAGGTGCCGGGGCCGCTCACCGCGCTCATCGCCGACCTGCTCGCCAAATCCCCGGCCGACCGCCCCGCAAGCGCCGATGATGTCTTGTCCCGCCTGGCCCCGTATCTGCCGACGCCGCGGCCGCCGGGCGCCACCGACGACGATGGCGGCGACAACGGCAGCGGCCATGACCCCACCCGCCCCTACCGCCACCCGTTCGCGTCTGCTCGGCACAGGGGCGCACCCCCCGGACCTGCCGAGGTCCCCGCTGCCCCCGGCGGCCCCGGCGGCACGGGCGAGAACACGGCGCGGCCCGACCCTGAGGAGGTGCGCGAGGAGGTGGCCCGACTGGTGCAGGAGCAGCGGTTCACCCAGGCCGGCGATGTGCTCTCCGATGCTCTCCGGCACGCCGACGGGTTCCCCGGCGAGGTCCGGCTGCGGTTCGCGCACATGCGCGCCGACGCCTGGTTCAATGCCCGGCGCGTGGATGAGGCGGAGCAGGAGTACCGGCGTCTCCTGCCCCTTGTGATCGAATACTACGGCGAGGGGTCCGAGGACGTCCTGGACTGCCGGGACGGACTTGCCGGATGCCTGATCGACCTGGACCGGCACGGCGAGGCCGTCGAGGTCATGCTCGACCTGCTCGACGACTACCGTGCGCTGGGCCGCGAGGACGAGGAAGATGCTTTGGAGCTGCGCTACGGCATCGCCCGCAGCCAGGCGGCCGCGGGTGACCGCGCGGGCGCACGCGATCGCCTCGGTGAGCTCTGCGACGACGTCCGCCGGGTGCTGGGCCCGGACCACCCCTTGGCGATGCAGGCCGCCGGAGCCCTGCGGCGCCTGGGTTAGGTCGTGTTTGCCGAATCATTTCGGGCTCGCGGCCGCCAGGCTGCCTCTCGCTGCGCCGATGTCGCTTGCCCAGCCAACCAGGATGATCTGCGCGAATCGTCTTGCGAGAGATTGCCTGGACGGCCGCTCGCTGGTCCGAAAGCCTTCGTCAAACACTCCCTAGGGGCTGAGGGATCGGCGCGGTAGCAGCTCACTGTCCAGGGAGCGTGTTCTTGGCCCGGAGTCCATGCCACTCGTCGTGGGCCCGGCCCACCCCCACAAGCTGCGGCAATGGGGCCACGGGCGAGCGCCGGCGAGCCGATGCCGGCTTGCCGCCCGACACACCGGACACCCGGCACCAGGAGACCACCGCACCCTTCACCGGCAGGCCGGGCCACAACACCCACCCGTGAGCAGTGGGCTGATGTCCGTACCGGCCACGGTGGCGGGGTCAGCCTTTCCGGGTGCGGCGCGCGAGCAGTACCCGTCCCGCCAGCAGCAGCACCGGCAGCACCAGCAACGCGGCGACGGCGTTGAGCAGGCCGAAGCCCATGGCGGCCAGCACTACTCCGGAGAGCGCTCCGCTGACCGCGCCGCCCAGGTTCATCAGCAGGTCGGCCGCTCCCTGGGCGCCGGTGCGCCGGTCCGCGGGCAGCGACTCGGCCAGCAGTGTCGAGGCCGACACCAGGCCGAAGGACCAGCCCAGCCCGAGCAGGACGAGCCCGGTGATCATCCACGCGGAATCGTGCCCCGCCAGCCCGGAGACCAGCGCCGAGCAGAGCAGGATCGCCTGTCCGGCGAGGAGCACGGGGATCCGGCCGTACCTGTCGGCGAGCCAGCCCACCACGGGCGAAAGGGCGTACATCCCGGCGATGTGCAGGCTGATGGTGAGCCCGATGATGGTGAGTTCGGCGCCGCCGTGCTCCATATGCACCGGGGTCATGGTCATGACCATCACCATGACGGCGTGGCCGGCGACGATCCCGACCACGGCCAGCATCGCCGTGGGCGAGGCGCCGATGGCCGCGATCGACTCGGTGAGGGGCGGGCGCCGGTTCCCGCCTCCGGCTTCGCCCCCGGCCAGGCGGCGGGCGAGCAGCAGCGGGTCGGGGCGCAGCAGCGCCGCGGTGAGCACCCCGGCGATGGCAAAGGACGCGGTGGAAAAAACGAACGGACCGAGCAGCGGGTCCAGGGACAGGCGCCCGGCCACGGCGGCGCCGGGGCTGATCAGGTTGGGGCCGGCCACCGATCCGATCGTGGTGGCCCAGACGACGATGGAGAGGTCGCGGCCCCGTGTGCGCTCGTGGGCCAGGTCGGCCGCCGCGTGGCGGGACTGCAGGTTGGCGGCGGTGCCCGAGCCGAACAGCACCATCCCCGCGAGGAACACCGGGAAGGAGCCCATCTGGGCGCCGATGATGGCGACCAGCCCGCCCAGGGCGGCCAGGAACCAGCCCAGGCCCAGGCCGGCCCGGCGCCCCCGGCGCATGGCCGCTCCGGCCAGCGGCAGCGCGAACAGCGCGGCGCCCAGGGTGACCATCGTGGTGGCCATTCCGGCCCAGGTCTGGGAGCCGGTGAGGTCGCGTGCGACCAGGCCGCCCACCGACAGCGCGGCGCCCATCCCGACTCCGCCCACGATCTGGGACAGGACAAGTGCGGTGACGGCCCGGCGCTGGGTCCGCGTCCGGTCGGGTACGGCGCCGCCGTCGAGTCCGATGTCGTCGGCCGTCGTCATCGCACACCGCGGAGTACGCCCATGAACATCCCCTTGTACTGGTGTTCGACCAACACAGTGATCCTAGTACCGGACGGCTGGACGCACCGGGCACTATGGCGACAGCCGAATCGGTGGTCTCAGCGCTATCCGTAGCGCCAGCGGAGGAAGCCGTGCTCGCGCTCGACGCGGCGCATCTCCGCGTACAGGCCGTCAGGGTCGGGAGCGGAGACCACCGCACCGCCGGGCGGGACCGGCCAGCGTGCGAACGCCCAGTAGCGGCGGGTATAGCATCCCCACAGGACCAGCCACATGTCCTGTTTCTGCCACGCGATGTGCGCCGCGACCTGGCGCTGCCCCTCGTCTTCGCCATCCATTGCGAAGGGTGCATACCCGGCGGCGACCGGTCCGATAGGGCCGGATGTGGTCAGCCGGAAATGCTGGACACCGCGCGCGTGTGTGTGCGGGCGCCCGAGACCGTTTCAGTGCCCGGCACCGGCTCGGCGGCGTCCGTACCCAGGTGCACGATCCGGTTGCCGCGGTCGACGTGCACGACACGCGGGGTGTGCTGGGCCCGCTCGGCCTCCTCGACCTCGACGTAGGACATGATGATCACCAGGTCGCCCGGGTTCACCAGGTGGGCCGCGGCTCCGTTGATCCCGACCACGCCGCTGCCGCGCTCACCGGCGATGGTGTAGGTCACCAGGCGGTTTCCGTTGTCGATGTCGACCACGTGCACCTGCTCGCCCTCGACGATGTCGGCCGCTTCCAGCAGGTCGGCGTCGATGGTGATCGAACCGACGTAGTGCAGGTCGGCCTGGGTCACCGTGGCGCGGTGGATCTTTCCGTTGAACAGGGTGCGACGCACGAGCCTCATCCTCAATCCGTGTGATGCGACATGCCTACAGGCCCCGGAGGGGTCCCGTGGACTCCCATCAT
The DNA here is from genome assembly GCA_021793235.1 of Actinomycetes bacterium. Taxonomy (GTDB): domain Bacteria; phylum Actinomycetota; class Actinomycetes; order Streptosporangiales; family Streptosporangiaceae; genus JAJYTD01. The sequence goes on from JAJYTD010000043.1 coordinate 13,017, forward strand.
GGCGCCCGCGGGGGCGCGTCCGCGCCACCGGGGTCCCATCGACGCAACGCGGAAGAGCGCCCGCCTGTTCCCGATCGGGCGGCCGGTCTCGGCGCCGGCGGAACCGGAGCGCGCGGCCGGGGCCGCCGGCGTCACGATCGGCGGTGGTTCAGTCCTCGTCGGCGTGGTGGTCGTGGTTGGCGGTCCCACGCCGCCAGTACCCGTCGACGTCCAGGTTCCTCCCGCGCTCGAACCCCCGTTCCTTGAGGTGGCGGCGGATCGGCTTGAGCGTTCCGGCTTCACCGGCGCACCAGGCGAAGCCGTCGCCCTCGGGGAGCTCGGCCGTGCGCAGGGCCTGCTCCAGCAGTGCGGTGGTGCCCGCCTCGGCCCCGTCGCGGTGCAGCCAGGTGATCTCGGCGCCGTCGGGCGCGTCGATGCGCTGCTCCTCACCGGCGTCGGCGACCTCGAAGAAGGCGCGTACGCGCGCGTCGCGCGGCAGCTCCTCCAGCAGGCGGGCGGCGGCCGGAAGCGCGGTCTCGTCGGCTCCGAGCAGGAAGTAGTCGAAGCCGTAGTCCATGTGGTAGGTGCCGCGGGGGCCCATCACACCGAGCCGGTCGCCGGGGCGGGCGCGCATCGCCCACCGGCCGCCGGGCCCGTGGTCGTGGGCGACGAAGTCGATGGTGAGTTCGCCGGCGTCGGCGTCGTAGCGCCGGACCGTGTAGTCGCGGTAGATGATCCCGGGCTCGCGCATGTTCCACCGGCCGTCCGCATACATCCGGGGCAGCACGTGCTCGCCGGTCTCATCGTTGGGGAAGCACAGCTTCACGTGGTCGGTGAAGTTGTCGGTGCGAAAGCCCGCCAGGTCCTCGCCCGCCAGCACCACGCGGATCATCCGGGGGGTTACCGGGTGCGCCGACCGCACGCTGAGGATACGCGCCCGCAAGGGGTAGAACTCGATCCGGGCGTCGCTGGCAACGGTCATAGGTCGGTGCTCCTCCATCGGCGAAAGACAGTACCCAAATTTTAGCTTAGCCTAAGCTAACTTTCCACTGGTGGGCGGGGGGACGCGGCCTGTCCCGCTCCCGCGCGCCGCAGCCCCGGGAAGAGCGCGGCCAGTGCCGCCACGGCCGCGGCCGTGACCGCTCCGCCGACGATGATCGCCGCCCCGGGGCCGATCAGGGGCGCCACGGCGCCCAGCGTGAGGGCGCCCAGCGACCCGCCGACCGTGCTCTGCGCCGCCCAGAGGCTGTTGACCCGGCCGCGCAGCGCGTCGGGGGTGTGCGACTGCAGCAGGGAGAAGCGCAGGATCTCCTCGATGATCTCGGCGAAGCCGAGCACGGCGAGGAAGGCCAGCGCGGCGGCGATGCCCGGCGCGGCGCCGAACCCCGCCGAGGCGATCCCGCACAGCGCGACCGCGCCCAGCAGGAGGGCCCCGCCGCGCCGCGCCCGCCCGGTCCAGCCGCTGCCCAGCGATGCGACCACCGCGCCCACGGCCGGGGCGGAGTAGAGCAGTCCGGCGGTGGCCTCGCCGCCGCCCAGTACCCGGTCGGTCAGCTCCGGGATGAGCACGTAGGGGGTGGCGAAGAGGATCTGGACGAAGCCGAGCAGCAGCAGCGGCCCCACCACCCGGTCGGCGGTGGCAAAGCGCAGCCCTTCGCGCAGCGCGGCGCCGACCGGGTGGGAGCGCGGCGCGCCCTGCGGGGCCATCGGGGGCAGCAGGCAGACCAGGCCGGTGGTGAGCGCGGAGACCGCGGCGGTGATGGCGAAGACCACGGGAAATCCCCACAGGGCGATGATGGCACCGCTCAGCGCCGGGGCGGCGACCGAACCGAGTTGGCCGGTCAGGGCCAGTAGCGCACCGGCCGCCGCCAGTTTTCCCGGTGCCACCAGTCCGGGCACCGCCGCCTGCAGGGCGACGGCGCTGAACGTGCCGACGAAGCCGTTGAGCGCGGCGCAGCAGCAGATGAAGGCCAGTGCGGCCGGTGAGGGCCACAGCGCGTTCAACGCGAGTCCGGTGAACGCCAGGGCGGAGGCCGCGCGCCCGGCCACGATCAGGTTCCGCCGGGCGAAGCGGTCGGCGAGCACGCCGCCCACCAGGGTGCCGCCGAAGACCGAGCCGCCGTTGACCGCGCTGACGGCGGCCACCGCCGCCGACGAGCCGGTCGCGGCATAGACCTGGAGCGGCAGCGCCACCAGCGCGAATCCGAGCCCGAAGATCGAGACCAGCCGGGCGGTGAAGACGACGCGAAACGCCCGGCTGTCCCGCAGGGGGCCGATGTCGATGATGATGCCGCTCAGCGTCATCGGGCATCACGGGCAGGCGCGCCCTCCCGGGGAGCGGGAGCGGTCACTGCTCGCCCATGGCGACGCGCAGGCTCTTGGGCCGCAGGTCGGTCCAGTTGGCCTCGACGTAGGCCAGGGCGGCCGCGCGGTCCACAGGTCCGTGCGCGACCGTCCAGCCGTCGGGGACCGCGGCGAACTCCGGCCACAGCGAGTGCTGCTCTTCGTCGTTGACCAACACCAGGAAGGTGCCTTCGGAGTCGTCGAACGGGTTGGTCATACCCATGGTTCCTTTCTTTTTAGGAAAGCCTTACCTTAACAGTCTGTTTCGGGGGTCCCGGTCCGGCGCAGCCCGGAATCGAGGATTCCGATCCCGGCGGCCGCGACGGCGCAGGCGCCGCCGCCCACGAGCAGCGCCGCGGCCGGACCGGCCAGGACCGCCAGCAGCCCCAGCACCGTCGCACCCAGCGAGCCGCCTACGGTGGCCTGGGCCAGCCAGGCACTGGTGACCCGCCCCCGGAGCGCATCGGGGGTGCGCGACTGCAGCAGGGAGAACCGCAGGATCTCCTCCACCGCCTGGCAGCAGCCGAGCAGGGCCAGCGCCGCGAGCGCCGCCGGCAGGCCGCGGCTGGCCCCCAGAGCGGCGACCGCGACCCCGCACAGGACGACCGCCACGGTGACGATGGTGCCGCTGCGGCGGACGTGCCCGGTCCACCCGCTGGTCAGGGAGGCGGCAAGCGCCCCCGCAGCGGGCGCGGTGTAGAGCAGCCCGGCCGCGGTCGCGTCGCCGTTCAGCACGCGGTCGGTGAACTCCGGGATCAGCACGAGCGGCATGGCGAACAGCACCTGGACGAAACCCAGCATCAATAGCGGGCGCACCACCGGGTCGCGGACGACGAACGCCAACCCTTCGGCCACCGCCGCGAACACCGGGGCCTGCTGTAGGTCGCGGGGGCGCGAGACGGGCAGGAACCACACCGCCGCGGTGGCCGCGCAGGCGATCGCGGAGGTGGCGATGTAGCCGGGCCCGATCCCCCACGAGGAGACGACCGCTCCGCTCAGGGCGGGCGCGCCGACCGCGCCGAGCTGGGCTGTCAGCGCGAACAGCGCTGCGGCCGCGGCCAGCCGCTGCTCGCCCACCAGTGCCGGGACCATCGCCTGCTGAGCGATCAGGCCCATCGTGCCGAACACCCCGTTGACCGCGGCGCACAGGTAGATGATCCACAGCACCGGCCCGCCGGGAAGGTAGGTGTTGACCGCGAAGAGCGCGACGACCCCGGCCTCCACGGCCAAGGCGGCCAGTATCAGAGCGCGGCGGTCGCGCCGGTCGGCCAGCAGCCCGCCGAGCAGGGTCCCGCCGAAGCTCGCCAGGCCGTTGACGACGCTGACGCTGGCGACCAGCGCGGAGGATCCGGTCATGGCATAGACCTGCAGGGGCAGCGCCACCATGCGGAAGCCGCCGGCGAACAGGGAGACCAGCCGGACCGCGAAGACGATGCGAAAGCCCGGCCCGCTGCGCAGCGGGCTCAGGTCGATGACAACGCGGGCAGGCCGCACGGGTCTCCTTCACTCCTCGTGCGCACCATCAGGGCGGCGCGCTTGTGGGGCAGCTCGATCTCGTCGAGCAGGGCCAGCCCGGCGTGCTCTGCCGCCCGCCGGGCGGCGGTGTTGGCGGCGTCGGGTTCAATGAGGATTCTGCGGCAGCGCCCATCCGCGGCGAAGACACCGCGCGCGCAGGCGTCGAAGATCCGCGGCCCCAGGCCGCGCCCGATGCCGCCCGGGTCGCCGATCGCGATGTGGAACCCGATATCGTGCGGATCGGCGTCGTAGTGCGCCGCGATGACATCACGTGCGGCCCGGTACAGCTCGACGTAGGCCACGGGGGTGCCGTGCAGGCCGATGAGCAGCGGCCGGGAGAACGTCCCCGCCTGCTGGGCCGCCAGTTCCCCGGCCCACCGCTTGCGGCTCCAGGCCTGGTCGAAGAACCGCGCCACGTGCGGGAGGTTCATCCAGGCGTGTACCAGGTCCAGGTCGGCGCCGTCGGGCGCGGCGAGCCGTGCGGAGAGGGGCGCCGCCAGTTCGGGCACCGGCGGCGGCCCCGCCGCCAGCACCTCCTCCGGCGCCAAGATCTCGCGCGGGGCTCGGGCCGGTGCGGCGTCGGACGCCTTTGCTGCTTCGGTCACGTGCGGTCACCTCCGTGGTCGCCGCACCAGGGTGCGGGGCGGGCAGGGCGGGGCGCCCTGGTGCCGGGGCGCCCCGTGGTGTCACAGTTGTGTCAGGACCTGCTCTTCCAGCTCGTCGAAGAGCACGAGGCCGGTCGTGTAGCTCATCGCGCCCAACTGGGGGACGGAGAAGACCCGGTCCTGCTGTACCGGTTCGAGCTCGGCCCAGGGGCCCTGGTCCATCACCTTCTGGATCTGCTCCTCGGGTTCACCTCCGGCGTCGGCCCGGGTCAGTACAGCGTCGTAGTCGTTGAGCCGGTCGAGGTTCTCAATCGGCAGCGACTCGCTGAAGGCCCCGTCCTCGGCCTCTTCGGTGAAAGTGAACCCGGCATCGGCCGGGACGGTCGTGCCGTGGGCGTCCTGGTGCTCCAGGGTCCAGTTGCCGTCGCCGTAGGCGTCGATGGCGGCGAAGGTGGTGTCGGCGAGGGCGTCGGCGTAGGTCTCTTGGAGTTCGGCCGCGCGTGCGTCGTATTCTTCGATCAGTTCGGCGTGGGCGTCTTCGACTCCGGCGGCGTCGGCGATGCGGGCGTTCATGTCCTTCCATTCCGCGGGTTCGCTCATCGCCGCGACCGCTACCGGTGCGATCTGCTCCAGGTCGGAGTAGTCGTAGTCCATTGCTGCGGGCAGGCCCGAGACGATGAGGTCGGGTTCGAGTTCAGCGACCTTTTCGACGTTGATCTCCAGATCGGTGCCCACCTGCGGCAGTTCCTGGGCTGCGGCCAGCTCCTCGGCGGTCATCCCGGTGTCCTGGGTCCCGTTGCTGACGCCTACGAGCCCGGCCTCCTCGACCGAGATCAGCGGGGTCACCGCCCACCCGATGGCGACGATGCGCTGGGGGTCCTCGGGGATCTCCACGGGGGTGTCGGTGTGGTCGCTGGTGAACTCCCGGGTCGCGGCGCCCTCGGCGGCGCCGCCGTCACCACCGTCGCCACCGCCGCAGGCGGTCAGGGCGAGTACGGCGGCAGCGGCGGTACCGGCGGCCCATCGGTGCGCCGGTGCGCGGAATCGATTCATTGCCCCTCCAGACATAGAAGATCAGGCTTACCTAAAAATATTTAGGCGAGGTTTACCTTACATTCTTCGGTGGATGGCGGGACATCACGGAGAGAGGGCCGTGGGTTCCGCCACCGCAACCGCGCCCGCCGCTCCCGTCACCGCGCCATCCGCTCAGCGAGCACCGGCCCGATGACGGCGGCGCCGGCCGCATCCAGCAGCTCCATGTGCGTCGCCGGGACGGCGTGGTACTCAATGCGCCCGGCGATGTGGGGCTCCCATGCCTGCGCGGCGCCCTCCGGCGCGTCCTTGGCGGCGAAGACCACGGCCGCACCACCGAATCGGCGCATCCCCGCCCGCCCCGCCGCGGCCCACAGCCGGGCGGCCAGCCGGTGGTTGGCCGCCGGCAGTCCGGGGTCGCCGTACTCGGCCGCGACCGCCGCGGCGACCGCGCCCTGTGCTCCCTGCACGGTGCCGGGCGGCGCCGATGCGGCCTGCGTCTGTTCCCCCTTCCAGCCCGGCACGAACGCGTCGAGCAGCGCCAGCAGCGCCACCTGCTCCCCCTGCTCCTCCAGCAGGCAGGCCACGGCGTGGGCCACCGCCCCGCCGAAGGACCACCCGGCCAGGTGGTAGGGGCCGCGGGGGCGAACCCGGCGGATGCGCTCCGCGTACAGGCGGGCCAGCTCCTCCAGTGAGGCGGGCGGGGGTGCTCCCGGCCCGCCCGCTGCGGCGAGGTCGGGCGACTCGATCCCATAGATCGGGTGCTGGGCGCCGATGTGGCGGCGCAGCCGGACGAAGGGCCAGCTGAACCCGCCGGCCGGGTGCAGGCAGAACAGCGGGGCCGCTTCGCCTCCGGAGCGCAGCGCGGCCACCCCGGCCACCCCGGGCGCCGCTGGCGGCCGGTCCTTGTCGGCGCCGCCGCGGCGGGCCAGGTGCGCGGCGAGGGCGGCCGGTGTGGGGCGGGCGAACAGCTCGGCGATCGACGGGGCCGCCCCCGTCTCCGCCTCGATACGGGACCGCAGCCGCACCAGCAGCATCGAGTGCCCGCCGAGGTCGAAGAAGTTGTCGTCGGCTCCCGCGGTCTCGATGCCGATGACTTCGGCGAACACCGCGCACAGCACCGCCTCGGCCGCGTCGCGCGGCACCCGCCCGGCCGCCGGCAGGGCGGCGCGGTCGGGGGCCGGAAGCGCCGCGCGGTCCAGCTTGCCGTGTGCCGTCAGCGGCAGCTTTGCCAGTTCGACGAACACCGCGGGGACCATGTAGTCGGGCAGCAGGGCGGCCAGGTGCCCGCGCAGCGCCGCCGCGTCGACGCCGCACCCCGGTGCGGGCAGCACGTAGCCGACGATGCGCCGATCCCCGGGGGCTGCTTCCCACGTGTCCACGACGGCCTGGGCGACATCGGGGTGGCGCCCCAGCGCGGCCGCGATCTCGCCGGGTTCGATCCGAAACCCGCGTACCTTGACCTGGTCGTCGGCGCGGCCCACATAGTCCAGGCCGCCGCCGGGCATGCGCCGCACCAGGTCGCCGGTGCGGTACATGCGCGCGCCGGGCGGGCCGAACGGGTCGGCCACGAAGCGCTCGGCCGTCAGCGCGTACCGGTTCGCATACCCCCGGGCCAGGCCCGCGCCGCCCAGGTAGAGCTCGCCGACGACACCGGCCGGGACCGGCCGCAGCCGCTCGTCCAGCACCTGGGCCCAGGTGTCGGCGGTCGGGTGGCCGATGAGCGGACGCTTGCTGTCGGCCAGGCGGGCCGCGAGCGCGTCCACCGTGGTCTCGGTGGGGCCGTAGAGGTTGACCGCCTCCGTCGCCTCCAGCTCGCGCAGCCGGTTCCACAGGGTCAGCGGGACCGCTTCGCCGCCCACGCCCAGGGTCGCCGGGACACGGGTGCCGGGCTCCCCCAGTCCGGCGCGGATCAGGTGCACCGCGTGCGAGGGGGTGACCTCGATGAAGTCGATGCCTTCGGCGCGGATGGCAGACACCAGCAGCTCGGGGTCGTGCATCGCCTCCTCGGTGACCAGGTGCAGCGCGTGCCCGTCCAGCAGCCACAGCTGGGGCTGCCAGGAGGCGTCGAAGGCCAGCGACCACGCGTGGCCCACCCGGAGCCGCTGCCGTCCGGTGCGTTCCCGTGTCGGCCGGTACAGCCTCTCCCGGTGGCTGCGGAAGAGGTTGACCAGGCTGCGGTGGGTCACCACCACCCCCTTGGGTGTCCCGGTGGAACCGGAGGTGTAGATGGTGTAGGCGGCGTTGTCCGGGGTGAGGGGTGCCCTGCGGTCGGCGTCGGCGGGGTCGGTCGCGGGCCGGCGGGCGCCCGTGTCCTGCTCCAGCACGAGCAGCGGCGGGCCGTCGTTCCCGGTCAGCCCCGACTGCCCGGTCAGCCCGGTCAGCCGTTCGGCCAGGTCCGGGGTGGTGACGGCGAGCACGGGTGCGGCGTCCTCAAGCAGGTGGGCGATGCGGTCGTCGGGGTAGTCGGGGTCGACCGGCAGGTAGCCGCCGCCGGCCTTGAGGACCGCCAGCAGGGCGGCGATCGTGTCGGCCGAGCGCGGCAGGACCAGAGCGACGGTGGCCTCGGGGCCGACTCCGCGGGCGATGAACTCGTGGGCCAGGCGGTTGGCGCGCGCGTTGAGCTCCGCGAAGCTCCAGGTCTGTCCCGCGCAGACCAGGGCGGGGGCCTCGGGTCCGGCGGCGGCCTGGTGTTCGAAGAGGCCGGGGACGGTGCCGGGCTCCCCTGGCCGTGCTGGGATGTGGGGGCCGCGCGCGGCCGCGCCGAGCGCGCGGTTCTCCTCTTCGGTGAGCAGGTCCAACCGGCTGATCCGCGCGGAGGGGTCGGCGCAGACCGCTTCCAGCAGCCGCACCAGGCGCACCCCGATGTTGTGCACCGTGGCGTGGTCGAACAGGTCGGTGCTGTAGTCGAGCACGCACCGCATCGGCGGCGCGTCCGCCCCGTCGCGGCCCGCCCGCGTGTATCCGTCCAGGAATTCGACGGCGAGGTCGAACTTGGCGGTGGCGAGGCCGACGGGTTCGCGGGCCGCCTCCAGTCCGGCCATGGGCAGGTGCGGTCCGGGCCCCTGCTGGTAGGCGAGCATGACCTGGAACAGCGGGTGCCGGCTCATCGAACGGGCGGGGTTGATCAGCTCCACGAGCCGCTCGAAGGGGATGTCGGAGTGCTCGTAGGCGGCCAGGTTGGTCTCTCGGACCCGGGCCAGCAGGTCGCCGAAGGCCGGGTCCCCCGATGTGTCGGTGCGCAGCACCAGCGTGTTGACGAAGAAGCCCACGAGGTCGTCGAGCGCGTCGTCGTCGCGTCCGGCGACCGGGCTGCCGATGGGGATGTCGGTACCGGCGCCCAGCCGGGTCAGCAGCGCGGCCAGGGCCGCCTGCAGCACCATGAACACGCTGGCCCCGCTCGCGCGGGCGAGGCCGCGCAGCCGCCCGTTCAGCTCCGGGGGCAGGGTCAGGTGTACGGCGGCGCCGCGGCCGGAGGCCGCGGCGGGGCGCGGCCGGTCCGTGGGCAGCGGCAGCTCTTCGGGCAGGCCGCGCAGTGTCTCTCGCCAGAACCGGGCCTGGGTGCGCAGCAGGCTCGCGGGATCGTCCTCGGTGCCGAGCAGGGCGCGCTGGTGGATCCCGTAGTCGGCGTACTGGACAGGCAGCGGCGCCCACGCGGGAGCCTCTCCGGCGCGGCGCGCCGAGTAGGCCGTGCCGAGGTCGCGCAGCAGCGGCCGGGCCGACCAGCCGTCGCCGGCGATGTGGTGCACCAGCACCAGCAGCACGTGCTCGTCCTCGGCCAGGCGGAACAGGTGGGCGCGCAGCGGCGGCTCGCTGTCCAGGCGGAATCCGCGCTCGGCCGCCCGTGCCAGCGCTTCGGGCAGCTCCTGCTCGGTGGTATCGCAAAGGAGCGGCTCGAGGCGGGCCTCCTCGGGGGTGAGGATGTGCTGGTAGGGGATGCCGTCATCGTCGGGGAAGACAGTGCGCAGGCTTTCGTGGCGCGCGCTGAGGTCGGCCAGCGCCGCGGCCAGCGCCGCGCGGTCCAGCGGTCCGCGCAGCCGGGCGGCGAAGGGGATGGTGTAGGTGGGGGCGGGGCCGTCGAGGCGGTACAGGAACCACATGCGCTGCTGGGCATAGGACAGCGGGATCCGTGCGCCCCGCTCGGCTGGGCGCAGCGCGGGCCGGGCGGGTCGCCCGCCCAGTCGCCGGGCCAGGGCCGCCACGGTCGGGGCGTCGAAGACGGCGCGCAGCGCCACGTCGCGGCCCAGGACGGCGCGGATCCGGGTGACCAGCCTCGTCACCAGCAGGGAGTGCCCGCCCAGCGCGAAGAAGTCGTCGTCGATACCGACATCGGGCACCCCCAGTACCTCGCTGAACAGGTCGCACAGCAAGTGCTCGACGGGGGTGCGGGCCGGGCGGCCGGTGCTGAGCGCGGCGAAGTCGGGAGCGGGCAGCGCTGCGCGGTCGACCTTGCCGTTGGGCAGGGTGGGCAGGTGCGCCAGGGGAACGACCGCCGCCGGGACCATGGGCGGCGGCAGTACTGCGGCGAGGTGGTCGCGCAGCGCGCGCGGATCGCACCGGCGCCCGTGCGCCGGTGCGGCATAGGCGGCGAGTACGGCGGCGCCGGATTCGTCGCGGTGCACGGCGACGGCGCAGTTGGCGACATCGGGGTGCCCGGACAGGGCCGCCTCGATTTCGCCGGGTTCGACCCGGAACCCGCGGATCTTCACCTGGTCGTCGCTGCGGCCGAGGAACTCCAGGAGGCCGTCGGCATTCCACCGGACCAGGTCGCCGGTGCGGTACATGCGCGCGCCGGGCGGGCCGAACGGATCGGCGATGAAGCGCTCGGCCGTCAGCGCGTACCGGTTCGCATACCCCCGGGCCAGGCCCGCACCGCCCAGGTAGAGCTCGCCGGTGGCGCCTTCGGGGACCGGCCGCAGCGCGCGGTCCAGGACGTAGGCGCGCACCCCGGGATCGGGGCGGCCGATCGGTACGCGCTCGCCGGCCGTGGCGGGGTCGCACTCCCCCAGTGTGGCGTTGACGGTGGCCTCGGTTGGACCGTAGCAGTTGAACATGGGGCCGCGCGCGGCGAAGCGGCGCGCCAGGGTGCCGGAGACGGCTTCGGTTCCGGCGAGCAGGGCCATGCCTTCAGGCAGGCGGGCGTCGTCGGGCAGCGCCGACAGCAGCGCGGGGGGCAGGGCGGCGTGGGTGATGCCGTGCTCGCGCAGGTATTCGGTGAGCGGCGGGCCGGGCACCCGGCGTTCGGCGGGGATGATGACCAGCCGTCCGCCGGAGAGGAGCCCCATGGCGATCTCCCAGAACGCCACGTCGAAACTGGGCGAGCCGAACTGGGTGATGCGGCTGTCGGCGCCGGCGCCCAACCGGTCGGCGGCGGTGGCGACGAGCTTGCTCACCCCCTCGTGGGAAACGACAACGCCCTTGGGTGTTCCGGTGGAGCCGGAGGTGTAGATGACATAGGCGGCGTTCGCCGGTGTGAGGGGGGCGCCGCGGTCGGCGTCGGTGGGGGCGCGCGCGGGACCGGCGGCCGTGTCCGCGTCATCGGGGGCCAGGTGCGCGAGAGGTGTGCAACCGTCGAGACTGTCGAGGCGGTCGGCCAGTTCGGGGGTGCTGACCGCGCATACGGGACGGGCGTCGGTGAGCATGTGGGCGAGCCGGTCGTCGGGGTAGTCGGGGTCCAGCGCGAGGTAGGCGGCCCCGGCCTTGAGCACGGCGACCAGCGCGACGATGAGTTCCAACGAGCGCGGCAGGGCGACCGCCACCACGGTTTCGGGGCCGGCGCCGCGGGCGATAAGGGCGTGTGCCAGCCGGTTGGCGCGCTCCTCCACCTGCGCGGCGGTGAGGGCGGTATCCGCCATGGCCACCATGGGCGTGTCCGGGGCTTCGGCGACGCGCCGCTCGAACAGGTCGGGGAAGGTGGCGGTCGCGGTGGCGGCGGCATCGGCGGGGCCGGAGTCGTTCGCCTCGTCGATGAGGCGGCGCCGTTCGGCCCCGGTGAGGGTGGGCAGTCGGGCGATGGGGGCGCGCGGGTCGGCGGCGATTCCCTCCAGCAGCACGGCGAGCCGGGCGCCGATGCGTTCCACCTGCTGTGCGGAGAAGGCGTCGGGCCGGTAGCCGAACGTGAACCGCAGCCGCTGCCCCGGCACGACCGCCAGTGACAGCGGGTAGTGGGTGGCGTCGGTGGAGCCCCGCACGCGCGCCCGCAGCCCGGGGACGTCCTCGGCCGGGTCGGTGCCGTCCACGGGGTAGTTCTCGAACACCATCAGGGTGTCGAAGAGGTCTTTGGTACCGGCGCTTTGCTGGATCTCGGCCAGGCCGAGGTGGGTGTGGGCCAGCAGCCGCGCCTGCTCGTCCTGGACCCGGGCGAGCAATCCGGCGGCGCTCTCCCCCGGGTCCAGGACGACGCGGACCGGGATGGTGTTGATGAACAGTCCGATCATCTCCTCCGCGCCGGGAAGCTCCGGGGGGCGGCCCGCGACCGCGGTGCCGAAGACGACGTCGTCGCGGTCGAGCAGCGCTCCCAGCAGCAGCGCCCACGCTGTCTGCAGCACCGTGTTGAGCGTGACCCCGTGGTCGCGCGCCGTTTTCGCCAGCGACGCCGTGAGGTCGGCCGGAAGTTCGGTGTGGACGCTGTGCGGCAGGGCCGCCGCACCCGCCGGGACCGTCCCCGCCAGCCGGGTGGGGCCGTCCACACCGGCGAGGGCGTCGCGCCAGGCGGAACGGGCCGCGCCGGTGTCCTGGCGGGCCAGCCAGGCCAGGTAGTCGCGGTAGGGCGCGGTGCGTTGCGGCTGTGCCGTGCCGTCTGCCGCGTACAGCCCGAACAGGTCGCGCACCAGCAGCGGCAGCGACCAGCCGTCCAGCAGGATGTGGTGGTGGGTGAGGATCAGCGCGTGCTGCTCGGGGGCGAAGCAGACCAGGACGAACCGGATGAGCGGCGCTTTGGCCGGGTCGAACCGTGTGCGGTACTCGTCGCGGCGCAACCGCTCCAGTTCGGCCTCCTGTTCGGCGGCGCCGCTGCCGGAGAGGTCGACCCGGCTCCACCGGGCCCTGACGTCTGTGCCGATGAGGGCGGCCGGCCTGCCGTTCTTGCGGCGGCGAAACGCCGCGCGCAGGTTGGGGTGGCTTTGCAGCAGCCCGTCGGCCGCGGCGCGCAGCCGCGCGGGGTCGACCGGGCCGTCGAGGTCCAGCGTCACCTGCACGTTGTAGACGTCGGGCCCGTTCTCCTCCAGTTGGCTCTGGAACAGCAGCCCTTCCTGGAGGGGTGACAGCGGCAGGATGTCCTCCAGGCCGGATGCGTTGCTCACGTGAGCCTCCACTCTGCTTCGAGGTCGTCGATCTCGTCCTGGTCCAGGTCGATCAGCGGCAGGTCTGAGGGGGTGTGCCCGCCGGCGGCCGGGTCTTCGGCGTGCGCGCACAAGCCGGTGAGCTGGTCGAACCAGTCCTGTGCGAGGCCGCGCACGGCCTCCTCGCCGAACAGCCGCCGCGGCCAGATCCAGGTCGCGCGCAGCACGGGGCCGTCGGGACCGTCGTGGGCGATGGCGTTGACCTCCAGCGCGTGACGCACCGGCATCTCGGGGTCGATGCCCGCGGGGACCGCACCGGTCTCTGCTGCCACCCCCCATTCCTCGGTCGGCTCTGCGACGGCGACCCGGCCGAGGTAGTTGAACAGCAGCGGCGGCGCGGGCGCGGCCGCCAGCTCGGCGCCTGTTTCGGGGTTCAGGTGGCGCAGCAGCCCGTACCCGATCCCCGGGGGGTGGGAGCGCACCTGCTCCTTGACGCGTTTGAGCGCCTCTCCTGCCGCGGGGCCGCCGGCCCGCGCCGCGGCCGCGTCGATCCCGGACAGGTCCAGCCGGACCGGGTGCACAGTGGTGAACCAGCCGACCGTGCCCGACAGGTCGGCCCCGGGGAACAGGTCCTGTTCGCGGCCGTGGCCCTCCACCTCGATGCGGACGGGGGCCACCGGTGCCGCCGGCGCCCCGGCCGCGCCGGGGTGCGGCCCGCCCTGCCATGCGGCGAGCGCCAGCCCCAGCGTGCTCAGCAGTACGTCGTCGACACCTGCGTGGAACAGCTCGGGCACCCGGGCCAGGAGCGGCGCGGTCTGCTCCGGCGGGAGGGTGCGGGTGATCCGGCGCAGAGTGGCGGCCGTGTCGGCTTCAGGGTCGGGGAGCATCCTGGGGCCGGGGTAAGGGACCGTGTCCGCCGCGGTGATCCGGCGCCACCGGTCGAGCTCGGCGGTGCGCCCGGGGGCCGCGGCCTCCTCGTGGAGCAGGCGTGCCCAGCGGGCGAAGGAGGTGCGCGGGGCGGATGTGTCCGGTCGGCGCCCTTCGGTGACGGCGCGCCAAGCGGAGGCGAGGTCGCGGCGCAGGATGTGCCAGGACACCCCGTCCACGGCAAGGTGGTGGACGACCAGCAGCAGCCGCCCGGCCCGGTGGGCGCCGCGGTCGAACCAGACCGCGCGCGCCATCACCCCGTTCTCCGGGTCGAGCCGGCCCTGGGCGGTGCGCGCCTCCTCGGCCACCGCCTCCCGCAGTCCGGCCTCGTCAAGCCGGGCGGCGCCGCGGTGGGACAGGATCTGCTCGGCGGCGACCGCTCCGGGGGCGGCGACGCTCAGCCGCCATGTACCGTCGGTGTGCAGCCGCGAACGGAGCATGGCGTGCCGGTCCAGGACCGACCGCACGACCTCGGCCAGGCGGCTCTCGTCGGCTCCGGCGGGGGTGTGCACCACCATGGCCTGACTGAACCGGCGGATGGGACCGCCGCGTTCACGCAGCCAGTGCATGACCGGGGTGAGCGGCACGTCGGCCGAGTCGTCCTCGTCCCGGCCGGTTTCATCCCGGTCGACCGGGACGGCGATTGCCGCCAGGCGCTCTGGTGTCTGCTCGGTGAAGACGTCTTTGGGACCGAACTCCAGTCCGCTGGCGCGAGCGCGGCCGACGAGCTGGATGGCGAGGATACTGTCGCCGCCCAGGGCGAAGAACCCGTCGTCGATGCCGATGCCGGAGACCCCCAGCACATCGGTGAACAGCTCGCACAGCAGCGCTTCGGCGGGGGTGCGCGCGGCCGTACCGGTGGCGGCGGCAGCGGGGCCGGGGTCGGGCAGCGCCTTCCGGTCGAGTTTGCCGCTGGTGGTCAGCGGGAGCTCGGGCAGTACCAGGATCGTCGAGGGCACCATGGAGCCGGGCAGGCGTGCGGCGAGCGCCCGGGTGAGTGTTTCGGGGTCCACCCCGCCCACGGCCCCCGCGTTCGGAGCGGGGACGGCGTAGCCGACCAGGCGTCCGCCGGAAGCCGTCTCGTGTGCGGTGACGGCGGCGTCGGCGATGCCGGGCTGTTCCCGCAGCGCGGCCTCGATCTCCCCGAGCTCGATACGCTGCCCGCGCACCTTCACCTGGAAGTCGGTGCGGCCCAAGAACACCAGGTTCCCGTCCGGCCGCCACCGCACCAGATCACCGGTGCGATACATCCGCGCCCCCGGCGGCCCGAACGGATCGGCCACGAACCGCTGTGCCGTCAGCCCCGACCGGCCCGCAT
>JAJYTD010000013.1 GCA_021793235.1 Actinomycetes bacterium
CCAGCGGCTGCTGGCCCTGGCTGCGGCGATCTGGCACAACTGGGAGACTGACGCACCCGTCAAGCGGTCCCTGATCGCCTATGACCACTGAAGACATCGGACTCAATCATCTAGGCAGGGAACCATCCTCTCTACGGTTGACCAGTGCCCAACGCCAGGCCTCCACCTGGATCTGCGGCAACGTTTCGGATCGCTCGGCAAGCTCCGTGGCAACCGCTGAAGTCGCCTCGTCGGCTGCCTGGACCACGTGCAGATGACGGCGTTCGTGGGACTGCGAAACCTTCTCCAACTTCGCGGCGGACGGCGTCTCCTTGGCTTCGGTGGCTTCCTCCGGGGTGTGCGTAAGCCCGGCGTACTCCTGGCGTACGCCAACCGCATTCGCCCGGAAGTGGCGCATAAGCAGCTCGTAGGCGCCGATCAGCGCGAAGCTCGGCCAGGCGTGGATGACCCGCGACCACAGCGTGGGGTCGGCCACCGCGATGTTCGCGGCGAGGCTGGCGACGCTTCCCAGGATTAGCAGCGTCCACGGCAGCAGGCCGCCGCGCCGGCCGTGCCTTGCGTCGGCCAGCAGAGCCATGGAGGAGGCGACGATCATGCCGTCGACCGAGAGCGGGAACAGCGCCGCGCGCCAGGCGGGTTCGCCGTGGCGTTGGGCCAGCTCGTACATATGCGAGTAGGAGACCACGGCCGCGATCACGGCCAGCATCAGCACGGCGACGATGGTCGTCCAACGGGACCAGCGGGAAGAATCCATTTCAGGTCACCGCCCGTCCAGCGCAAGGGACGTAGACAGGGCGAAGGCATGTGCCAGAGGTTGGTCTCCCCCTCGGACACAGATAGCCGGTTGAACCGAAGATCAGAGACCGGTCAACGGGATCGCGGCAGATGGTCGCAGTTAGCCAGTACACATGGTTAGCGGCGGCCGTCTTTTTCGTCACCTCCTTCGCACTTGCTCAGCGCCTCGATACGGCGCGCGCCTATTACGTCGGCCACTTCGTCGAGCAGGTTCGGCCATAGGTGCCCGCAGACGCCGAGCGCCACGGACGGCTTCGCGTGTCCGGGCATCTTCTGCACCACATAGACATCCGCACCGGCGGCGATCGCCAGTGAGGCGGCCGTGTGCCTCAGCTTGGGCGGGGTCAACCCGAGGCCGTCGAGTCCGGCCGCGGTGGCGGTGCCGAGCGGGCAGGGGGCTCGGCTGCGGCGCCTGGAGAAAGTGGGGCGCCGCGGTCCGCCGACCCGCTCCAGGAGAACCGCACCGTCCACGCCTACCTCACCAAGGGCGTCCGGCTGACCTACGCCGACGAGTACGGCGCCGAGCACGCCCCCACCGTGCGGCTGATGGACTTCCACGACCCGAGAGCCAACGCCTTCCGTGCCGTCAGCCAGGTCCGGCTCCTCGACGGCGACCGCGAGCGCCGGTTCGACGTCGTGCTCTACGTCAACGGCCTCCCCCTCGCGGCCGTCGAGCTGAAGAACGCCTCCGACGAGCGCGCCACCATCGAGAACGCGCACGCTCAACTGCGCACCTACGCCGACGAGTTCCCCGCCGCATTCCGCTACAACGTGCTGTGCCTGGTCTCCGACGGCATCACCGCCAAGTACGGCACCATGTTCACCCCCTACGAGCACTTCGCGCCGTGGAACGTGGACGGCGAGGGCACCCCCGTCGACACCGCCTCCCCCACCTACGACGGTCCCGAGTCCCTCGTCCTCGCCCTGCACGGCCTGTTCGACCAGGCACGGTTCCTCGACCTCGCCCGCAACTTCGTCAACTTCGCCGGCGACGGCAAGCGCATCTCCAAGCCCCACCAGTACTTCGCGGTGCGCGCCGCGCTGGACGCCGTTGTGGAGGCGTCCCGCACCAACGGGCAGGCCGGCGTCGTCTGGCACACCCAGGGCTCGGGCAAGTCCGAGGAGATGGTGTGCCTGAGCGGCCTGGTCGTGCGCGAGCCGGCGCTGAACAACCCCACCATCGTGGTCGTCACCGACCGAACCGACCTCGACGACCAGCTCCTTGACACGTTCAAGGCCAGCCACGAGCTCCTCGGCGACCAGCCCTTCCAGGTGGAGAGCAGGCGGCAACTGCGCGAGACGCTCACCAACACCACCACCGGCGGCATCGTCTTCACCACCCTGCAGAAGTTCGGGCGCACCGGCGCCGAGCGCGACTCCGGCGCCGACCACCCGCTGCTGTCCGAGCGGCGCAACATCCTGCTCATCGTCGACGAGGCGCACCGCAGCCACTACGACAGCCTCGACGGCTACGCCCGCCACCTGCGCGACGCCCTCCCCCACGCCACGCTGCTTGCCTTCACCGGCACCCCGCTGTCGCGGGCAGATGCCAACACTCGTGAGGTTTTCGGCGCCGGCAAGGGCTACATCAGCGTCTACGACTTCAAGCGGGCGGTGGACGACGGCGCGACGGTGCGCGTCTACCACGAACCGCGGCTCATCCCCGTCTCCCTGCCCGACGACGTGGACCCCGAGGCGATCGATCGGCAGGCCGAGACCCTGACCGCCGGCATGGACGACGCTCAGCGCCGCCGGGCGATGCGGGCGGCCATCCAGATGAACAACGTCTACGGCGCCCCCGACCGGGTCCGGGAACTGGCCGAGGACCTGGTGCGGCACTGGGAAGAGCGCTCCCAGCGGGTGCGGCCGTTCCTCGGCGGGCCCGGCAAGGCGATGCTGGTGTGCGTCAGCCGCGAGGTGTGCGTGCGGATGTTCGACGCTATCGCCGAGCTGCGGCCGGAGTGGGTGGGCGAGGGGCCGGATAAGGGCGTGATGAAGGTCGTCTTCCACAGCGCCCCGAGCGACCCGCTGGAGCTGCGCAAGCACGCGCTGCGCCCCTCCGAGCACAAGAAGGTCCAGGCTCGCGCCAAGGATCCCGACGACGAACTGCAACTGCTCATCGTGCACTCGATGCTGCTCACCGGCTACGACGCGCCGCCGATCCACACCATGTACATGGACCGGCCGATGCGCGGCGCCGGTCTGATGCAGGCGCTGGCGCGCGTCAACCGGCGCTTCCGCGGCAAGCAGGACGGGCTGCTGGTGGGCTACGCGCCGCTGACCGACAACCTCAAGAACGCGCTGGAGGAGTACACCGGGTCGGGCGACGGCGGCGACTCCGGCGACCAGACGCTGGGGCTGGACGTTGAGTGGGCCATCACCGAGGTCCGCAACGAGTACGACACCATCTGCGGCATCCTGTCGGGCATCGACTGGCGGAGGCTGCTGGCCGCCGGAGGGCGGGACGCGCGCGTGCGCGCCCGCCGGCTGGTGTCCAACCACCTGCTCGATCCGCAGGTCAACCGGGCCGGGGACACGGGCGATGGGTCGGGGCCGTCGTTGGCCGACCGGTTCCGCGACAGCGCGAGCCGCCTGGAGCGCTTCTACCAACTGTGCGCGATGAGCAGGGAGATCTCCGAGCGGTTCACCGACCTGCAGGACTGGCGCCGCGACATCGCCTTCTTCATCGAGGTGCGGGCCTGGATCGTGAAGCGGGAGGCCGCCAACCGCGAGGCGCGCGGCGAGCCGCTGTCGGCCGAGGTCAACCACTACCTCTCACAACTGGCGGCCTCCGCTGTGGACGCCGAGGAGATCACCGATCTCTACGCCGAGGCGGGGCTGGGGCAGTTGGACCTGACCCGGCTCAACGAAGCGCAGCTACGGCGCATGCAGGGGTCGGAGACCCCGCACCTGGCCGCCGAGGCGATGCGCAGACTCGTGGAGCAGAAGCTGCGTGAAGTGACCCGGCACAACGTCATCAGCCGGGAGCGGTTCACCGAACGGCTGGAGAACCTCATGCTGCGCTACATGCGCGAACAGCTCAGCAGCGCCGAGGCCCTGGCCGCGCTGTTCGCCATGGCCGAGGAGGTCATGGCCGAAGCCCGGCGCGGCGAGCGGTTCGACCCGCCGCTCAACGACGCGGAACTGGCCTTCTACGACGCGGTGTCCCAGCACGGCTCAGCACAAGAGCTGATGGGTGATGAGGTCCTCGCCGCGATCGCCCGCGCCCTGGTCAAAGACATCCGCAAGAACCTGAGCACCGACTGGCTGTCCCGGGAACCGGTGCGCGCCAAACTCCGCAACCGCGTGCGCCGCCTGCTCGCGAAGTTCGACTACCCGCCCGACCAGGAGGAGGACGCCATCAAGTCCGTCATCAAGCAGATGGAGACCTTCGCTAACGAGTGGGCGCCCACAGCGGACGATGACATCTGAAATATAGGACTATTAGATCTCTTAGACCTCTTAGTGCTGGGATCCGTGCATGCCGAGCATCGACGTCAGCTCCGAGACCTACGCCAAGCTCTCCGCCATCGCGACATGGGAGGGCATCTCCGAAGGAGAGGTAGTCGCCCGCCTACTCGACCGGAAACCCCAACGGAAGCACCGAGATGACGACCGCGTCCCGGTGCACGCCGTCTACAGGCAGGTGCGCGTCGAAGGGGCGTACGACCCGCACACCCAGACGGTGACGATCAAGTCGGACCCGTGGAACGGCGAGGGGTTCAGCAAGCCCAGCGCGGCCGCGACCGCGGTCGTCATGAGGTACAGCCCGGAGCGCAAGGCCAACACCAACGGCTGGCGATTCTGGCGGGTGAGCGCCACCGGACGGTTTCTGGACTCACTCCGCAGCGCCTAGAAACACCGATATCGGCTATTGGCGCCGTCGAAGGAGAATGCAGGGGTGGACCGACCGCACAAGCAGGCGGTCCGCCCCACACCCGGAACCGTCCACGCCGCCATCGAGCGACGACCGGCCCATACCTCTGCCCCACCATCTTCACCTCCGGCCGCCCCTTGCCACCCGGACCTTCGTCGGCGGTGAAGCGCAGTCACTATCGCGAACGAAGATCGAAGACAGCGGTTCAACCGAACAGGGCCCGGCCGAATCCGGCCATACACACGAATACCGCTCTCCGACTTCCAGGGCGATGATTGCAGGTGCGGCCGACGCTCGGACCAGAATGGAAACCCTCACCTAGCGGGCTCCGTTGCTTGTATGTGTGGGATTCCGCTGGATCGCTACAGGTCTGTGATCAGCGGTGATGCCGGCCGTTCCCGACTTTGCAGCAGCCCTGCCCTGAAGGAACTGCTTCCGCGCCTCACGTTGGCGTTCGTCGCCGTGAACACTTCGTGGTTCCTCATACGAGCCACCCTTCGGTCAGAGGGAAGACGCTGCTAGACAACGTCCGCTATCGCCACTCAGTGGCGATCCAGCAGGTGTTGCGTACAGCATGTGGTCGATCGCGTCAGGAGCGGGAGTCGAGACGAGCACGCACGATTCGCGCCACCCTCATGGGCGTCAATGCGTCGTTTCTAGGCCAGAAGCCACTGGGGGCGGCATCAGCCTCAGCCACATCCGAGATGACTGTCCAACCTGCTTCCGTAAGCCAGGTTTCGACTGTTCCAGGGTCGGGTGTAGTCCGCCACGGCTCACCAGCGCCTCCGGCAACTTTTGTCAGTTCAAGTGCGTATATTTTTCCTTGCTCATCACGCCACTCAGGTGGCGCCATATAATCAAAAATGATTTCCGATCCGGACGGAAGTTTGGCGAGTTCCGTGAGCATGGCTTCATTGGAAGATGTGTCCAGATACATGCTTACGCCAAGCCAGGAGACCAGCACTGGCTGATTGAAATCCAGCCCGCTGGATCGAAGCTCTGCAAACGGTATTCCTGCCGATAGATCCCCAGGAACGTATGTCCCGACATCCTTCTTTCCTGCTTGCTCGAAAAGACCGGATCGCCAATCCAGTACACCTGGAAGATCGACAAGCCACGTCAGCGCGGTAGACGTGACAAAGTTGTGCGCCGATGTGTCCAAACCTGCACCGAGAACGAGGTATTGGGAGAAATCGGAGGCCCTCATGACTTGTTCGGCGACGTGGCTACGCATGCAAGCAGAAAGGCGGGCTGCTGCCAGAATCGGCTCTGAAGGTCGATACAACTGGTAGTCAAGAGGTGAAGGCGTTTGAACCCTGCACAGCGCCAATGCAACAGTGTCTTCGATCAGATGCGGTGCATCGTCAACCAAGGGATGAGCGGCGCGGGCTGCTGCTGAGAAGAACGCGGTCAGACTGGGAGCATTTTCATCTCTCATCTCAACTAACTATCACTGATGAGCCACCGCCGGTAGGAGGCGCGCCGCGAGGTGCCCGGGTTGGGGTGGAACACGCTCCCTTCCCTTCTGGTGCCCCAGAGGGACGGTCACGCGTGGCATCCTCAGCTTCTTCGCCTTCGCCGGGCGTATGCTCGGCGTGAGCACTGCGGACGCCAGCAGCGTTCGCACGGAACTCGCGCATCAGCAGCCATAGGCGCCCATCAAGGCGAAGCCGGGCCAGGCGTGGACCACCCGCGACCACAGCGTGGGATCGGCCACCGCCACATTGGCAGCCAACGAGGCGAGGCCGCCCAGGATCAGCAGGCTCCACGGCAGCGGCCCGCCGCGACGGCCCCGGTGGGCATCGGCCAGCAGCGTCATCGAGGACGCGACGATCATCCCGTCCACGGAGAGGGGAAACAGCGCCGCGCGCCAGTCCGGTTCGCCGTGGCGCCGGGCCAGCTCGAACATGTGCGAATAGGAGATCACGGCCGGCATCAGCACGGCGGCGATGGTCGTCCACCGGGACCGGCGGGAAGACTCCATCGCAGGTCACCACCCGTCCAGCGCAAAGGGCGTAGACAGGGCGAAGGCATGTGCCAGAGGTTGGTCTCCCCCTCGGACACCAACGAGGGCTCTGTTCGCAGGGCCTTTTTTGTTGCCCGGGCCGCAGGAGTCGATCGAGAGCGAGGTGGACGCGCCGATCCTCGCCGTCGAAGGACCGGCCGCCCCGGGGCCCGGAGGGCCGCCGACGCCGACGCGCCTACCCCGTCCCAGCCCTGGAGACGCCATCGGTCCCTGAGGACGCGTTTCGCCTCTGGCGAGGGTGTCCTGCGGTGTGGTGCTACCTCTTCGCTGTCAGGGAGAAAAGCTCTCGTTCTCCTGCTGGAACGAGGCCAGGACACTGTTGACTTCGGTGGGGAGCCCGTGGGAAGGCGCCCAGGGGGTCGGCACCTGGAGCGGAATGAGCTGTGACGGCTGCGGGCGCTGAGAGGAACCGCTGCGCACCATGTGTTCGATGCGGTCGGGATAGCCGGTGAACCCCTGCGATTCGTGCCATGTGTACCACGCGCCCCGCGTCGTCAGCGGGTCGAACCCCCACTTGGCGATCCTTGCCGCGGTCTCGTTCTCCACGGTCGGGTCGGCCATCGCCGCTCGCTGCTTGACCTTGCGCATGACGAAGAACGTGATCCCCAGTCCGGCGAACAGCACCAGTGGTACAGCTCGTCGGATGATCGGTCCGGTGGGGTTGGGGTTGATGGCTTCGCAGTCGGACTCGTTCATGATGAAGTTGTCCGGGTCGTTGAGGATCTCAAGGCATTCCGCGTAGGTGAGGTGGTCGCTGCCCTCGGCTTGTGAGAGGGACTCCGAAACCGCCCCATTTACGATCTGAAGGAGCATCATGAGTGCGAACAGGCCGGAGATGGCAAAACTGATGAGGAAAGCGGCTTTGAGCCCGGCCTGCCGCAATCGCGCCGGGTGACTCGTGAAGCGCTGCTTCTCGTCAGGGGGGGTCTCGTCCTGCGCTCGCCTGATCGCGTCCGCCCACGCGGCGTTCCAGACTCGTTCGCGGTTGCGCAGGAACGGTATGAGGACAGCAGCACGTCGCTGCCAGTCGACGAACGCCGCGCCCTCCGGTGTCTGCCGCCACATCGAGAACTCATGCCGGGCGGTCTGTTCGGCTATGGCGTGCTGAAGCGCGTGCTGCTCCTGTTGGAGTGCGAATTGTTGCTCTTGTGTCCTCGCCATTCGTGCGGTGTTCGCGGCAGTGATGCCGTTAAAGACCATGCTGGCACTACTGGTGAACGCGATGCCCTTCAAGAGCTTCGTGTTCTGGGCCGCCGACTGGTCGGTGCTCGCGGCTGACCGATCAATGTTTCTCAGATGCTCTGCGCTTTTCGCGGTCGAATTATCAATATTCCGCAGATGATCTTTCGGAGATTTAAACATGCCGCCATCTGCCCTTTCTGCTCATACGTGAATGAGATCCTCATGTGAAGCAGTCAATTACACAGAGCGGCGAGCACCCCTCGACTGATGGACCACCAGAATTCCGGACAGCTTTATTTGTGAGCTATCAAGCGGCGACCCGATACCCTAGATGCTCATCCTCGACTTCCTGAGGAATCCTATACCCGAGCGAGGAATGAAGTCGGCGCTTATTATAGAAGACCTCGATGTGCTTGACAAACTCACGCCGCGCCTTCGCTCTGCTGGTGAACTCGAAACGTTTGAGCCACTCGTTCTTCAACGACCCGAAGAACGATTCGGACATGGAATTGTCCTAACACACGCCGGTGCGCCCTACCGACTGGCGCACCCCCAGCCCCCGCAGCTTCCTCGCGAACTCCCGCGTGTAGTTCGATCCCCGTCCGGAATGGAACACCGCCCCTTCCTCGATACCGAGATTCGACGCGGCCATGCCCATTGCCGGCTCCAGAAAAGATGTCCGACAATGATCGGCCATCGACCGCCCCACGACCTTCTTCGTGCAGCAGTCGATCACCGTCACCAGATAGGCGAACCCCTCCCACGTCGGGATATCAGGTCACGTCCCCGGCGAATTCTTTGCCCGGCGCTCCGGCAGAGAAATCTTAGCCCACCAGGTCGGGGATGCGGTGGCGCCGGTCGGCGTCGGTGGTCACCGGCCGCCAGGGCCGGGGCTGGCAGGCCCGCAGCCCCAACCCGCGCATAAGGCGACGCGCCAGCTCGGCCCCAGCGCGCTCCCCCGAGCACCGCGTGCACACGCCGGTACCGGCAGGTCTCGTGGTTGGCGTTGAAGACCGCAGCCGCAGCCGCCCGAAGCCGGCAGCGCCGACGCTCGGACTCTGAGACGGGGCGGCGGCGCCACTCGTAATAGCCCGACCGCGCCACCTCCAGCCAGGCACACATATCCGAGATCGCGTGGTTGTCCTTCTCCGCCTCGATCCGCGCGTACCTGCCGGATACGGATTCTCGTTCGCGAAGAAGGCCGCTGCTTTTTTAGAAAGGTGACCTGTGTTCTCGGACACGGCCCGCCGAGGACCATGCGGATCGCTTCGTCCTTGAATTCCTGCGAATAAGTTTTCTTACGAGCCGGCGATCTTCCTTTCCAGACGCGCCCCAAGCGTAGTTGGAGGCACTGCCCGGAACCTTCGAGGCACCTCTCACTTGCGCGCCATGCCACTACTGGCTTCGTCGGGAAGGCAGGTAGCTTTGACCTGCGTTCTCCGCCTTCGTTACACGCTGCCAACCCCCTGGATGAGTGCGTCCGCAGCATCATTGGCGTACGAGCTCCGTGGCCTCGGCCTGCGCTGGACCGGATTTACCAACGAGCTCCGCATATGAGACCGGAACAACCGCGAGGGGCAGGCACCGATCTCGGGCGGAATTCCCTCTCCCAGGGGGTTGCGCGGGAAGTCCACCCGAGATCAGCGGGGACGGTGTGGGCGGGATGGGCCGGGTGTTCTTAGGCCGCTCCCACGGCGCGCGCCTGGGCCGCGGCGTTCAGGTCGTACTCGATGGAGGACACCGCCGAACTTCCCAGACGGTGGCACAGCAGCGCAGTGGAGTAACCGGTTCCGGTGCCGATCTCCAGCACGCGGTCCCCGTCGCCGATCTGTGCGGCCTGAAGCATGGCGACCACGAGCCCGGGCAGCGTCGAGGAGCAGGTCGGCTCCCCCTGAAGCGGCGCGGCCACCACGCCCGCCGCGCCGCCCTCATCGGAGCGCACCGCGCCGAGCCAGAGGTCCGGACGGTGTTCGTGTTCCCCGGCTCAGGTCGTTTTCCATTGCTGGCTGAGGCTGGCATTTCGGTACTTTTTTAGATTGGACTGGTGGTGTTTGTTATACTTTTTCGGTATTCGACTGCCGCCAGCCCTACTTGGTGTTTCGTTTTCTCGCTTTGAGGACGGCAAGGGCCGCGCCGGCGACTATGGCGGTCCCGGCCCAGGTGAAAGCGTCGCCGACACCGATGGCAAGAATCAGGGGCTGGACGGCCAGCGGCGAGAGGAACTGGCCGAGGAAGATCCCGGCGACGAGTCCACTGAGGACGCGGCCGCGCCAGACGGGTGGGGCGAGCTCGGACAGGCGCAGGGTGAGGTTGGGGACGACGACCCCGACACCGGCGCCGCCGACGAGCAGGCCGGCCGCAGTACCGAAGGCCGTTCCGGTGCCGCCGACCAGCAGCCAGCCGGCGCCGAGCAGCGCGAGGCTGACCGTCGTGATCGCAGCGGAGTTCAGGCGCCTGCGCAGCGCCGGGAACCCTACCGCGCCGAGCGTGCTGGTCAGCGTGCTCCCGGCGACGACGGCCCCTACGAGGGCGGGCCCGATGCCGAGCCTCTCCAGCAGGAACGGAACCTGTGTCGGCGCCATGTAGAACACCATGGTCGCGCCCAGCGCCAGGGCGTAGATGCCGAGCACGTGACCGGTCACCGCTCGGCCACGGTCGGCGGCCACCGCGGGCGTGTCCCGTGGCCTGTCCCGCACGGCGAGGAACGCGAACAGCGCGACCGCGGCCGCCAGGCCGTAGAGCCAGAACGGCACCCGCCAGCCGATCGTCGCGAGCACTCCGGCCAGCGGCAGGAATACCACGCCGCCGAGACTCGCGAACGCCTGCTGCAGTCCGAGGAAGGACGCCCGCCTCGGCCCGTCGAACCAGTCGGTGATCGTCGCGCTGACCGCCGTCATGACCCCGCCGACGGCGATTCCGAGCAGTGCTCTGGTCGCCAGCAACAGGAAGAGGTCCGTCACGAAGTACCCAGCGGTGCCGCTGGCCGCGTACAGCACGAGACAGGCCACGAGCAGCGGGCGGCGCCCGACGCGGTCGGCGATCATGCCGGACACCGGGGCGCTGACGGCGATCATGAGTGAGGTGATGGTCATCGCGAGGCGAACCAGCAGGGACGCTGCGGGCTGGTCGCCGAAGACCTGCTCCATCGTCGGAAGGCTGGGGGCGATGATGGCCGGCGCCATGATGGTCAAGGCCGCCGAGGCGAGGATCGTGCCGCGTGCGAGGCGGTTCGGCGCCGTACGGTCGGCTGTTGTCGTCATGCGGCAACAATCGCGTGGACACGCGCGTATTCGCGTCGGTGACAGACACCTACGTGCAGCCGGTGCCGTGTCGGCGACGTCCGGTATGGACATCGGTGGTCGGCCCATGATTCCCATGGCCGCGATGACGGCACCGGTCGAGATCGGCCGGACTGCCCTGGCGACGGCCGCCGAGGCGCTAGGCACCACGACGCGGAAGGACACGGTGCACGCCGCTCTTCGTGAGGTGGGGCAGTGGCTGGTGAGGACGCGCGCGTCGGCTGGGAACGTTGTGAGATGGCCGGTCACGGCGAGACTGCGATCTCGAAACCGTTGCCGACGTGACCGGGT
This sequence comes from Actinomycetes bacterium, assembly GCA_021793235.1. Lineage (GTDB taxonomy): Bacteria > Actinomycetota > Actinomycetes > Streptosporangiales > Streptosporangiaceae > JAJYTD01. Next base: position 11,471 of record JAJYTD010000013.1, read on the forward strand.
GATCGGTCAGGTCAGTGACCGGTGCGATGAACGGCCCTTCCACTGTGCTGAGCACAGTGGAAGGGCCGTTCACTCCGCGGAGGTGCCAATGGCCAGTTCGATCTACTGGCCGCTGTCACGGAGGCCGGGTTCCCGAACCGGCGACGACGCGCGTCCTGTTCGTGGAGCGTGACGTTCATCGCCGCAGAGCGGAGGTGACGAAGAAGGACGCGAAACGGGCGATCGAACGCAGACGGCGCGCACGGGTGAACCCCACACCGGTGAGTGACGTTCCCAGCCGCACCAGGTCACGGGCACCGATCGAGAGTACGAAACGCTCGCCCTCACCGGATGCGGCATTGGCCGGGGAAATCTCGGTGCGGAGGTTGGTCAGTCCGGTCAGGAGCGCCACCGGAGTGCGGGAACGCACTGTCTTCGTACCCGCCAGTCGCCACCTGCGTCCATCATCGCCGTCGAATCGCAGTGTGTACGACATCGCCTCGTGTCCACCCTCGGGAAACAGCGAAAGCGTTCCCGTGATGTCGGCCCGCGAGGCGATGCCCTCGGCCTCGATCACGCCCCTCATCGGTACCGTATGTGCCGCATCGACGAGGAACCGGTCCATGCTGGGGATCTCCGCCCGCACGGACATGACCACCCGCGGGTGCTCTGGGCGGCGCGTCGTCATTCGCTCTTGGAAGACAAGGCCGTCGCCCTTGGTCGAGGCGTGACGCTCGGACATGAACGCGAACGCGGCGTCCTCGGGAACCTCGGTGGGCGCCACCGAGTTCCACTCGGGGGCGCGCCACCCGGGATGTCCCGAGCGGCGGATCACCAGTTCGATCGACCGTTCCGCGGCAGCGAGGATCGTGGCGGAGGGATTCACCCCGGTCGCCGCGGGAAGCACCGAACCGTCCATGACGTACAGGCCCGGGTAGCCGTGCACCTCTCCGGCCTCGTCGACGACACCGGTGGTGGTGTCAGGGCCGGGACGTACCCCGCCCAGCGCGTGGACGGTGATGGTACGGCGCAGCAGAGACCAGGTGAAAGGGTTGTACAGCCGCGCATCGAGGAATCGCGCGAGCAGCGGTCCCAAGCGGATCTGAGACCGGTAGAGGTGTCTCTGCCAGCGGTTGCGCCAGGACAAGGTGGCCCTTCCAGAGCTGTCCAGCCGTAGTTTCCCGTTGCCGGAGTCCATTCCCATCGTGAGCACGGCGAAGACGTGACGCGGGGCCGTGTCCCTGACTTTGCGCCGCCACCATCCGCGCACCCTCGGAGCCGGCAGGAGGGTGTCGAGCAGGGCGTTCAGTGGCGGGGGGAAGGCACCGTCCTGCACCTGGTACCACACCGACCGCCGCCCTTCGGGCACGTCCAGCACGGTGTTGGTCGTGATGGTGGGCCCGGTGGTCATGTCCTCCTGTGTCCCGCGGAGCTCGGCCAGGGTGAGGAAGTCACCATTGCCCGAGAACCCCTGACCGAGCCGCTGTGAGAGGTCGGGCAGGGTACCGTGCACGTCTCGGCACCGCAGCAGGAGCTCATTGGTCGCCACCGCCCCGGCGGCCAACACGACCCGGGGAGCTGCCCACTCACGTAGGGGGGCGTCGGGTTTGGAGGGGGTCGAGGCGATCACCGCGTAACCGCCGTCCCGCGGCTCGATGCGTTGGACCTCCGCGTCGGTGACGGCATGGGCACCGGAGCTCTCCGCCACGGCGAGATAGGTGTGATCCAGCGTGTTCTTCGCTCCGTGGTTGCAGCCGATAACGCATTCACCGACGAACGCGCAACCTCGGCGTGGTACCCCGTGCGCGTTCGGTCGCCATGTGTCCGGGTCCCCGAATGTCACCGCCAGGTTGGGCCGCACGGTGGCGTCGGAGATGCTCATCTCTTGGGTGAGTCGTTCGATGAGCGCCGTGCGGGGCGAGGGCTTTCCGGTGCGAGGATCATCGCCCGCCGGTGCGACACCCATCATGGTCGCCGCCAGTTCGTAGTACGGGTCCAGCTCCTCGCGCCGCAGATGGGCCGGCCAGCGCTCGTCCAGCGCTTCCTCGAACGGCCGGGCGAACACGTTCGCGTACGCGAGTGATCCACCTCCCCAGCCGGCGGCGTGCACACTACCCATGGGGCCGAGCCAGCGGATGTCATAGAGCCCTTGGTCGACCTCCCACAACCAGCCGTCATCCAGACTGGGTCGGCGGGGAAACCCGCCGGGTTCCCATCGCCGGCCACGTTCGAGGACGATGACTGAGAAACCCGCTTGCGCGAGGCGGGCCGCGGCGACCGCACCGCCGAACCCGCTACCGATGACGAGGGCATCGGCGTCGAATCGGTCAATCAAGGACATCCCCTCCAAGGCGGGTTCGCAGCGGTACTGAGCGGCTGCTGCCGTCACGCGGCAACGATCGCGCGGACACCTTCGCGTTCGCGTCGGTGACAATCACCTATGTGTCCGGACCCCCTCGTCGCCCGCCTGCCCTGGTGCGGTGAACGGCCCCGTTCACCGCACCGGGGCCAGTGGAAGGGCCGTTGACCGGATTCGCCGCGGTTGTCAGTTGCCGTGTTCGCCGGGTGCGGCGCTGCCGGTGTACTCGCCGAGGTTGGAGACCAACTCGGCGATGTCGGGCGTGGTGTCGTACCGGCGCTGGTGGATTTCGGAGATCTTTGTGCCCTGGTCGGGGTCCGGGTCGTCGGTGATGTCGAAGGACACGAACTTGTCGACCAGCGGCAGCCCGATCCGGTCGGTGTGGAGGTGCGCCGGGTGGTTCATGTACTCCTCGTAGCCTTCGAGGTTCTCGAGCACGTAGACGGCGCCGTACTCGTACTCTCCGCCGAAGTCGGGGCCGACGACGAACGATGTGACGGACGGGATGACGCGGCCCTGGTTGCGCAGGCTCTCGAGCGCGGCCTCCTTGTCCTCTACTGAGGTGCCGGGCTTCACGGTCAACCGGACGACGTGGTAGATCATCGAATCTCTCCTTTCGATCGGGGTGGTTACGCCGCGGTGAACGCGGCGGTGTCCTCTGCCGAAGGGCTGTTGAGGAAAGCCGCGTCGACGCCCTTCAACGCGGCGGTGACCGATTCTGGATTCCGCAGGTCGGCGACGGCGTTCTCGACGCTGGGGACCGAGCGGTCGGGGTCGCGGGTCATGGCGCGGACGGCGGCGCCGCGTGCTCGCAGCGCGGGAACCAGTGCGGATCCCACGGTTCCGGTTGCACCGGTCACGAGCACAGTGGGGGTGTTCATCACTATGTGTCCCTTTCCTGGTGTCGCCGGGGCCTGTTCCTCGACGGGAGGTGGTCACCGCGTTCCGACGGTGGCGAGGGCCGCGCCGGCTGCCAAGGCGATCCCGTGGCGGGCCCACTGAGGGTGGAGCCGCACCACGCGGGTGGGGCGAGCGTGGAATCGCGCCGGTGGTGAACCGGTGAGGAGCCATGCCGTCGGCCCGTGCCGTCATGCCACGACGATCGCGGGGACTCGTTCGCGTTCGCGTCGGTGACAATCACCTATGTCGGCGGTGGTACGCCGACCGCTCGTCACTTAGGCGGGTCAGGATCCGCTTCCGGCGGTGTCTCGGAGTCGCGGCTACCCCACATAGGGTTGGCGCCATGCCCACGACGTCCCCCCGCTCGCTCGTTGGCCGACACGCCGAGAACGACCGCCTCCTTGCCCTCATCGGCGCCGCGGAACAGGGCGAGGGTGGCGTGCTCGTCCTCCGCGGCGAGCCGGGCATTGGCAAGAGCGCGCTGCTGGACCACGTCGACCATGCAGCGTCGGAGAAGTTCCAGATCATCCGGGCGTCCGGGGCGGAGTTCGAGGGTGAGCTGCCCTTCGCCGCACTGCACCAGCTGTGCGTTCCGGTGCTGGCGCACCTCGACGCGCTGTCGGCCCCTTATCGCGACTCCCTCCTGGCCGCGTTCGGGTTGGCCGACGGGACGCCAGACCTGTTCCGCGTCGGACTCGCCGCGCTCGAACTGCTCGCGACCGCCGCGGCGGAACGTCCGCTGCTGTGCATTGTCGATGACGCGCATTGGATAGACGCTGCCTCGGCAAGGGCGCTGACGTTCCTGGCGAGGCGCATCGCGGCAGAACCGATCGCGATGCTGTTCGCGGCCCGCGAGCAGGACGCCGCCCGCGGGCTGGAGGAGCTGCCCGGGCTGGCGGTCGGCGGCCTGAGCGACGCGCACGCACGCGCGTTGCTGGCCGAGGAGAAGACCGTGACGCTCGATGAGCGGGTGCGTGATCGCATCCTCGCCGAGGCGCGCGGAAACCCGCTGGCCCTGATCGAGCTGCCAAAGGCCGGTGGCTTCGCGCTGCCGGCTCCGTCACCGGTCGCGAGCCGGATCGAGCGGAGCTTCCAGGCCAGGCTGGCTGCCCTGCCTCCGAGCGCACGGCTGTTGCTGATCCTCGCGAGCGCCGATCCTACCGGCGACCCAGGTCTACTGTGGACGGCAGCGCAACGGTCGGGCATCGACGTGCCCGCCGCGAGTACGGCCGCCGAGGCGTCCGGGCTGGTGCGGTTTGATACGCGCGCGCGATTCTGCCATCCGCTGGCGCGCTCGGCCGTCTACCGTGCGGCCGAACCGGAACACCGCCACGCGACCCATCGGGCGCTGGCCGATGCCATCGACCCGGACGCCGCACCGGACCGGCGAGCATGGCACCGCGCGCAGGCCACCACCGGGCCGGACGAACGGGTCGCAGCCGATCTGGAGTCGTCGGCGTCGCGTGCTCAGGCACGCGGGGGCGTCGCGGCCGCCGCCGCGTTCCTCGAACGCGCGGCGGCGCTGTCGCTCGACTCCGGCAAGCGGACCGAGCGTGCGCTCGCGGCCGCGCGGGCCACGCTTGACGCGGGCGAGACGGACGCGGCGAAGGACCTGCTGGCCAGCATCGACATCGAGACGCTGGATGATGTCCAGCACGCCTCCGTCGACCTGCTGCGTGGCCAAATCGCGCTCGTCTCAGGTGCGGACGGGGCCGCCAGCGGGCCGGACCTCATCTTGCGGGCAGCGCGGCAACTCGCTGCCAGTGATCCGGAACGGTCGCGCGACTGTTTCGTGACCGCGCTGGAGATGGGGCTCGTCGTCAGCAGGGCCGCCGGGGTAATGGACCGGGTGCTCGACGCGGCCCGCTCAGCGCCGCCGGCGTCGGGGCCGGACCTCCTCGACGCGCTGGTGCTGTTGAAGACCGAGGGGCACCACGCAGGTGTGCCGGCGCTGCGGCGGGTGCTCACTGGCGACGACGCCGGCTGGACCCGGGTGCCGGCGTTGGCCACGATGGTCGCGGGAGAACTGTGGGACGTGAATCTGCATGCGGCGATCGTGGAGTGGCTGGTGCGGACCGGGCGAAGCTCGGGATCACCGATCACCATCCGGCTCGGCCTGTCGCAGGTGGCGGTGTCCGCGGTACTCACCGGTGACTTCGGGCGGGCGATGGCCGCGATCGCCGAGGAGGAAGCGATCGCCGACGCCCTCGGCGATGTGCCGCAGCTGTACCCGAGAGTGCACTTGGCGGCGATGCGTGGCCGCCGCCAGGAAGCGCTCGACTTGTTCGCCGAGGTGACGAGCCGGGGCACCGGTCAACTGGCCGCGAACTCCTCCTGGTCCGCGGCCATGCTGTACAACGGCCTGGCCGAGTACCCGGCCGCACTGGACGCGGCCACGCGCGCCGTGGCGGGCGGCGACCTCTTCATCGCCGGTATCGGACTGCCCGAGTTGGTGGAGGCCGCGGTCCGGTGCGGCGAGACCGCCGTCGCGGAGTCGGCGCTGGAGTCCCTGGTCGAGCGCACCGAGCCCGCGGGAACCAGCTACGCCCTCGGCGTCGTGGCAGGTGCGCGGGCGCTGGTCAGCGACGTGGAAGACGACTATCGGGAGGCCCTTGAGCACCTGACGGGCAGCACGCTGGCGCCGGATCTCGCGCGGGTGCACCTGCGGTACGGGGAGTGGCTGCGCCGTGCGGGCCGCCGTCGCGACGCACGCGAGCACCTGCGTACCGCGCACGGACAACTGTCGGAGATCGGGATGGAGGCGTTCGCCCGGCGGGCCGCGGACGAGCTGCGCGCGACCGGGGAAGTGGTCCGCGCCCGCTCCGAACACTCCTATGACCGCCTGACCATGCAGGAGATGCATATCGCACGGCAGGTCGCGGCGGGCGCGACGTCGAAGGAAGTGGCCGTGCGCCTGTTCCTCAGCCCGCGTACGATCGACGCCCATCTCCGCAGCATCTTCCGCAAGCTCGGTATCACCTCGCGCAGGCAGCTCAGGGACATGCCCGACCTTGAGTGACGCGCACAATCCAGGTGTACTTGGCCATCAGGTTGTTGACAGTCGGCTGATGGGTGGCCGGCCACTGAGTGCGGTGTGGGCCCGCGTGGTGTTGTAGGTCTTCAGCCAGGGCGCCAAGGCCTGGCGCGCTGGTCGTTGGAGGTGAACACCTGCTGGTAGGCCCATTCGGCGGCCAGGGTTCGGGCGAACTGTTCGGCCTTGCCGTTCTGCCAAGGGCCGTGGGGCTTGGTGGGCTTGTGGCGTGCGCGGAGCGCGACCACCGCATCAGCGGAGTCGTGGCTGTTGCGGTAGGCCCAGGCGTTGTCGGTGAGCGCCCGCTCGATGCGTTCGATCCCCGCCGCTGCGAAGTAGGCGGCGGCCCGGATCAGGAACTTCGCGCAGGTGGCTCCTTTCTCGTCGGGCAGGATCTCGGCGTAGGTCGGCCGGGAGTGGTCGTGCGCGGCTACGTGCACGTAGTCGTAGCCGGTCCCGCGGCCCCGGGCGGCCCGCTGGCGTCGGTGACGAGCCGCACCGACCGGACGGCGAGCCCATGCACGGGCCGCAGCGAGCAACGCAACGACCCGGGCCATGCCTGCTCGGAGCCGAACCGTGGCGGGTTGGGCCCGGCGTTCCATTCGGACCACGTGTCGCCTTCAGCGCGCCCGTCAGCGCAGCGGGCTGTCGAGGAGCTGTCGCGGGTGCGACGCTCGACGTCGTCGCGGATGCGGCGGATGCGCTCCTTGGGGCCGCCTTCGGGGGTGGGGACGTCCCTGCGCCGCCTGGCCCGGGGACCGGCGTGCTCAGCCGTCAAGGAGCCACTTCCAGCCCTTGCTCCGAACCACCAGGAGCAGCCCGGCCGCGAGCATCGCCGCGTGCCCCACGACGCGGAGCGCATCGGGCATCTCGATGTAGTTGAGGACAAACCAGCTGTTGGAGTCGGTGAACAGGTTGTTGATCAGTCCCCCTCCTCCCTGAACCATCAGCAGGAGGCCGATGAGCAGGACGGTCGTCATTGCTTCTCTCCCCTTCACCCACTTGAGCAATACATTCGTATTGATTTAATGTGAAGGCTACAAGGCCACGACCGCCCGGTCAAACCAATACAATTGACCTGATCCGGGAGGGGTGGATGACACGGTGAGTACGGTCCGCGGTCCGGGGGCCGCGCACGACGAACGGCGCCGCGAGGTCCTCGAAGCGGTCTTCACGATCGTCGACACAGAGGGGACAGACCACGTCAGCATCAGGCGCGTCGCCGACACCGCGGGGGTCTCCGTCGGCCGAGTGCAGCACTACTTCCCCACCAAGGAGGAGCTGCTGTCGGCGGCCTTCACCGCGATCAACGACCGCGGCACCGCCCGCGTGCACCAACGACTCCCCATGGGCGAGGGTGAGGAGGACGCCGGCGATCCCCGTACCGTCCTGCAGGTGGTCCTGGGCGAGCTCATCCCTCGTGACGACGATGACCGTCGGTTTTTCCGCATCGCCCAAGCCTTCGAGACCTATGCGCAGTCGCGGCCCCACCTCAGGTCCCGACTCACCCAGGGCTACGACGAACTCGCATCCCTCCTGGCGCTCCTGCTGCGCCTGAGCGTACGCCCACACGCCGGTGACGAGCCCGAATCTGACTCCTCGCCCTTCCGTACCGAGGCGTATGGGCTCCTGGCTCTGACCATCGGCCTCGCCGGCCTTGTCGTCACCGAAAACCTCGGCTCGTTCGAAGCCCAGAGCATCGTTTCTACACGCCTTGACGAGACCCTCGGCACGCTACGCGCAAACGGCTCCTAGCCCGGGGCGTCCGCCACGCGGGTTCGCCGTGGCGCTGGGCCGGCTCGAACATGTGCGAGTAGGAGACCACGGCCGCGATCACGGCCGGCGTCAGCACGGCGGCGATGGTCGCCCAGCAGGACCAGCGGGAAGAATCCGTGCCAGGTCACCGCCCGTCCAGCGCAAAAGATGTGGACAGTACCAGGGGCTCTGTCTGGCCGGTATGTGGGAATGGTCGTCTCCCCCTCGGACACCAACCTTTGGTACATGCTGTGGAAGTCTGGCTGAACGCTGGCCTCCACGATCCGCGTCTGGGGGGGGGGAGGTGAGCCGCAGCCCCGTCCGCCCGTCGAGGTTTCAGGGATTTCCTGCCACCGGCGCGGGTGCGGTCGATACCCGGCCGCGGATCCAGCATCGGTAGCCGCGCAACTGCCTCCCGCGGCGGATGCGGTCGGCCAGAAGCGCCCTTAGGGGTGTATCACCGGAGCGGTCGGGGTGGCCTGCGGCCATGCGGTGTATACGGGCGGTGGTCGCAGCCTGGACGGCCGCCGCGCGCAGTGCCTTGGAACACAGGGACGATCGCGGCACGGAGGCTTCTTCTTCATCCCCGTCGAGCCAGCGCCGAGCGAGGCCGGGATCGGTCGCGAACGCCGTGGCGACCCCGACGAGGTCGAACCCCCCGTCCAGGACCCGTTGTGCCACGGAACGCCGCCTGATGCCGCCGGTGAGCATCAGGGGTACCTCGGCCGTATCGACCAGGTCTGCGGCCAGATCCAGGAAGTAGGCCTCTCGCGCCAGCGTACGCCCGTCGGCCGGTGTCCCCGAGGTGGCCAGGCTCTCCACGCTGCCCCCCGAGAGCTCGACGAGGTCGACCCCTTCGTTCGCCAGCATGCCGATGACCTCGCCGGCATCCCCCAGGTCGAAGCCACCGCGTTGGAAGTCCGCCGAGTTGAGCTTGACCGCGACCGCGAATCCGGGACGCGTCGCCGACCGGATGCGCCGGACCACCTCGACGAGCAGGCGGGCCCGGTTGCGCAGGCTCCCGCCCCAGCGGCCGGTGCGGTGGTTGACCAGGGGGGAGAGGAACTGCGACAGCAGGTAGCCGTGGGCCGCGTGCACCTCCACCCCGTCGAACCCGGCGCGGTCGGCTGCACGGGCGGTCGCCGCGAAGCGCACGATGGTCTCCTCGATCTGCCCCTGGGTCATCGCCACGGGCGGCGCGAAGAAGCGGGAGAAGAGGCCTGCCCGGACCGGCACGGCCGAAGGCGCCCATGACACTCCCCGGGTGTCAGCCAGGACGACGCGTCCCGGGTGGTTGATCTGCATCCAGATCCGCGCGCCCCCGCTCTTGGCCGCCGCCGCCCAGCGCACGAAACCGTCAAGGGGGGTGTCCTCCTCCAGGACGATGTCGCCGGGCTGGGCGACCGCGCGCCGGTCGACCATGACGTGTCCGGTGATGAGCAGACCGGCACCGCTCTGGGCCCAGCGCTCGTACAGCCGTCGGATCCCGGGGCCCGGGAGCTGGCCGACGTCGGCGAGCTGCTCCTCCATGGCGGCCTTGACGATCCGGTTGGGGAGCGCGGTACCGCTGCGCGGTGTGAACGGCGTGTCCAGGCCGATGGTGCCCACGAGTCCTCCGAAGTTTTAGTTCGATACTCGAAGTATTGCCGAATTTACTTCGACTCTCAAACCAAACGCTAGAATTTCGACCATGGACGACGAACTGCTCGAACGCGCGGTGCGCGCCAACCATGAGCTGTTCCTGTTGACCGGCGACCGTACCGAGGCGGCCTTGGCGGACCTGGGACTCACCCACGCGACGGCCGCGGCCCTGGCCGAGATCGACCCGGCGGACGACCCGCCGACCATGAAGGCGCTTGCCGAGCGGCTGTACTGCAACGCCCCGAACCTCACCTTCCTCATCGACCAAATGGCCGCCCGGGGCCTGGTCGAACGCGCGGTGGCCGCGAGCGACCGCCGCCAACGCGCAGTCCTGCTCACCGAGAAGGGCGAAAGCACGCGCAGGGCTGTGCTGGACATCACGCTCGCAACCTCCCCCCTGAGGTATCTGAACGAGGAGGAGCGGCTCTCTGTGGCGACCGCTCTGGAACGCGCGCTCGCGAGGGCCAAGGAGGAGTCCCGGCGAACGTGATCCCCCGGTGCGGAACACGCCACGGCATGGGATCGCCGCTGGTCGGCCGGATGACGCGCGGTGTCCGCTCGCAGGTCGGCGACCAGCGCGGTGTGCAGGGTGTGACGTGGCCGCGGAGTATGTCGTACCCGATCGGTCAGGCCGAGGAGGGGTGCGCCATACCGTGTTGCGCACGTGGCCGTTCCAGCCGGACGGGTCGCTACCGCCTCGGCGGCCGCGTGTGCGGTCCGGCATGCGCCATGTTCTCCCCTTTTCCTAAACCAATGTAAATCTGCCCAAGCTCTTCAGGCTTAGGCAGAATCGAGCAGAGCATAGGGCTGGTCGGACGGCCCGTTCCGTCCGACCAGCCCTGGTGTGCCCTCAGTGCTGTTGCTTGCTCAGGTCCGGGCCATGGGAGAACCAATGGGCCGATCGGGTACGGCGGCGCGACCACTCATGCGCTCTCCATCGGGCGATCTCGGCCTCGCCCAGGATCTGGGCGACGGTGGCCTCATCCAGACGGCCTGTGGGGGCTTGGAGCCGCTTCAGGCGGGTTCGGGCGGCTTGGCGTTGACCGTGGAAGGAGGCCGCGGGTGTCGTGCGTGCGCATGCCCGCCGGCGTGGAACGCGAAGGCCGCGTCCTCGCCGGGCTCGCCGCCCGCCGGCTTCTCATCATCGGCATCCCCGCCCTGACCCGATCTCTTCGGGGGGTTCAGTGGTCACCACTGGTGTTCGGCTGTGATGGTGGTGATCCAGTCGGAGTGGGCCACCGGGTCGGTCAGCACCATCGGGCCCACACAGGAGGGGTCGACATCGAAGTCGCCGTCGCGACTGACGATACCGACCAGCTCCCAGTCACCGTCCTCACCGCGCACTATGGGACCACCGGAGTCAGCCGCGCACATCTGGGCCTCGTCGGTGGGGTGCTCGGAGCACAGGTCACTGTCGGCATTCGCCTCCGCGCACCCGTCCAGAGCCACGATCTCGGTATCCAGCTGCTGCAGGGTGGCCGGTTTGTCCTCCTCACCGAACTCGTCGACCATCCCCCAGCCCATGCCGCGCACCGCAGTGCCCGGTTCGGCCGAGGCGGTGGCGATCTCGATGGGGGTCTGCTCCACCGGGGCATCCAGCTTCAGCAGAGCGAGGTCGTTGCGCAGCAGGTACTGCGAGAGCGGGTAGTCGGGGTCGTCGCTGACATCGATGACCTCGAAGTCGGGGTGGGTGAGGACCTCGCTCACCTCGCGCTCGCTACCTCCCTCGAACCGGTCGGTGCTGCCGATGCGCACGCTGATCTCCTCCGGTTCGGTGCAGTGCCCGGCGGTGAGCACCCACTGCTCGTCGACGAGCGCACCCCCGCAGTAGTGCTCGCCCTCGTCGTTGTACAGGGCCGCCATGAAGGAGTACTCCTCGGTGGCGTCGGAGCCGTTGATGATCGCGCCGGCCGGGGCTGCCACCGCGGTCGCGGCGAGGAAGGCCCCGACACCGACCGCTCCCGCGACAGCCGTATTCCGCATGTATCGCGGTGCCCTCGTCTTCCGATCCTTGCGGCTGTGGTGCATGCTCCATCCTTCCAATCTCGCGGTCTTTCCGTTGCACGGTGCGAGAATGAAATTAGCGACCAGAACCCCGGTGGGGCATCGACCGCGAGGACCAATGCCATCCTCGACGAAGGGCAAACCCATAGGAAGGCAGGGGCTACGAAAGTGGGTTCTCACCGCTCTCGTTGGTTCTGGACCCCATCCGCGGTTTCCGGGATGCGCACGAAAAGCACGAAACGCCGCCGACCAAACCCGAGCGCGGCCGATTGGCTTCCTCCCCACGGCTGAAGCCGGGGTCCGCGCCGTTGGAAAGCCAGATCAGCCTGCGCCCCCGGCCGTCGGCCGGCACGATGTCGTCGATGCCGAAGCGCCACAGGTACATCGGCTTCTAGGACTGTGTCGCTCGTGGTCAGCCGACGGTGTGGTCGGCGACGGCCCGCAGAGCCGTGCGGGCGGCACAGATCGCCGGGTTGGTCTGACTTCCCCGGCGGAAGCCGAGGTGGATCGTGCGATGGCTTCCGCTGGGTGCCAGAGTGCAGCCGGTGGCGTGGGTGGAGGCGAGAGCAGGCAGGAAGGCGACGGCGTGGGCCTGGGCGACGAGGCGGGCGTGGAGGAGGACGTCGATGGATTCACAAGCGATGTTCGGTTCGAACCCGGCGGCGCGGCAGGTGGCGACGGCCCAGTCACGTGATCGTGTTCCGGGCGGCTCCATGGCCCAGCGCGCCTGGGCGAGCTTGGTGAGCACGACCGGGGATGTGCCGGTGGGAGTGGCGATGAGCATGGGGTCATCGATGAGGTGCTCGGTGATGATGTTGGCGATCGGCGCCACGGGTGCTCCGGGGTACTGCTCGTAGAGGACCAGGTCGACCTCGCGCGCGAGCAGAGCGGGCAGGGCATGCTCGGCGTGGACGTGCCGGAAGGTGACCTTGACGTGGGGGCGGTCGCGGGCGAGTAGGTCCAGGGCGGTGGGGATGAGGGTGTGCGCGGCGCTTTGGAAGGTGGCGATGCGGACGTGTCCGGAGATCTCTGCGCTGGTGAGGGCGATCGCCGCTTCGGCTTGTTCGAGTTCGAGCAGGATGCGTTCGGTGTGGTCGACGAGGATGGTGGCGGCATCGGTGAGTCGGACACGTCGACCGACCGGTTCGAGCAGCGGCGCGCCGACCTCGCGTTCCAGGAGCGAGAGCTGGTGCGAGATGGCCGAGGGGCTGTAGCCCAGGGCTTCGGCGACGGCCGCCAGGGTGCCGCGGTGCTTCAGCTCACGCAACAGGCGTAGGCGATGCAGATCGTACACACCCCACCAACCGTTCGATTCTTTTCATGAGTATCGATGAGAAGCATGCTATCGATAAAAGGGTTGCCCACCCGTAGCGTCGAGGCGCCAGAACCCTTGGATTTGTGGAGCGTGCGATGGCCGACACCCTGTCTGTTGGTTCCACGAGCTTGACGCTGAGTATTGACGCCGATCGGTTGTGGTCCTCGCTGATGGAGTTAGCGCGCATCGGCGCCTACGAGGACGCCGCGACCGGTCTGGTCGGGGTGAATCGACAGTCGTTGACCGATGCGGACGCCGAAGGGCGGCGCTCGCTCATTCGGTGGATGCGCCAGGCCGGGCTGGAGGTCACGGTCGATGAGATGGGCACGATCTTCGGCCGCCGCGAGGGGAGCGACCCCGAGCTCGCCCCGGTGATGGCCGCTTCCCACATCGACAGCGTGGCCACCGCCGGTGCCTTCGACGGGTGCCTGGGCGTACTCGGTGCCCTGGAGGTCGTCCGCAGTCTCAATGACGCGGGTATCACGACACGACGCCCGCTGGTGATCGCCGCGTTCACCGAGGAGGAGGGGGTACGGTTCGGCACCGACATGCTCGGCTCCGCCGTGGCGGCCGGTCGTTTGACCTTGGAGTATGCCTACGACCTGACCGACGCGGACGGGCTTCGGTTCGGTGACGAACTGGTGCGGATCGGGTTCAAGGGGGGCCGTCCGGCGCGACTCGCCCCACCGCATGCCTACGTGGAATGCCACATCGAGCAGGGCCCTGTGCTCGCCCAACAGGGGTACGCCATCGGTGTGGTCACCGGTGTACAGGCGATCTCGTGGCAGAAGATCACGCTGCACGGCAGGTCCGCGCATGCCGGCACCACCCCGACCGAACTGCGCATCGACGCCGCTTTGGCGGCGGCACAGATCGTCATGCACGTGCGCCAGATGGTGGATTCCGGACGGTATGGGCGGCTACGTGCGACCGTGGGGCACATCGACACCTTCCCTGGCCTGCCCAGTGTCGTATCCGAACGTGCGGAGCTGACTGTGGACCTGCGCAACCCTGACGATGGGCACATGGCCGCCGCCGAGGCCGACCTGGCCGCCTTCCTCGCACGGCTCCCCGAATATCAACCGGGCCTGTGTGTGCAAACCGACAGGATGGCCCAGACGGACTCGGTGCCTTTCGACCACTCTCTCCAGGACACCATCGCCGCCGCGGCCAAGGACCTCGGCCATGCGACCACGCGCCTGATGTCCGGGGCCGGGCATGACGCCCAGGAGATCGCCGCGATCGCCCCGAGCGCGATGATCTTCGTGCGCGGGCAGTTCGACGGGATCAGCCACAATCCCCGCGAGTACTCCACGCCTGAGGACTGTGCCGCCGGTATCGCCGTGCTGGGCACTACGCTGCTGCGCCTGGCCATGGAGGTTCCGACATGAGCGCTCCGTTCTGGAACTCCGCAGCGCGCGGTTGGCGCACCGACCGGATCCGCGGGGTGTCCGCGTTCCATGAGAACCTGCCGGGCTATCAGCGCACGCGCCTGGTCGAGGTGCCCGCCCTAGCGGCCGAACTCGGGGTGGGCCGGGTGGTGGTCAAGGAGGAGAGTTCCCGCCTGGGCCTGCCGGCGTTCAAGATGCTGGGGGCAGTGTATGCGATCTCACGCGCGCTCTCGGCACGGTTCGGTGAACCCGATCGTGCCCTGTCGCTGGAGGAGCTGCGTCGAGCCATCGCCGCGCACGGTCCGGTCGAGTTGTTCGCCGCCACCGACGGCAATCACGGACGCGCCGTCGCGCACACCGCCCGTCTGCTCGGCCTGCCCGCACGAATCTGGTTCCCCGACACCCTCACCGGCGAAGCCAAGGACGCGATCGCCGGTGAGAACGCTCAGACGGTGGAGCTCGCGCTTGCCTACGACGAGGTTGTGGCCGCAGCGGCCCGCGCCGCGCACGAGGCCGGTGAGAGCGCCCTTCTCATCCAAGACACCGCCTGGCCGGGATACCAGGACATACCGCAGTGGATCGTGGACGGCTATTCGACTCTCTTCGTAGAGGCCGATGCGCAATTGGCCGAACTCGGTATCGACAGAGTGGATCTGGTGGCCGTTCCGGTCGGCGTGGGCTCTCTCGCTCAGGCCGCGGTGCGCCACTACCGGTCGACCGCAGCCCCCCGGAAGGTGCCTCCCGTCGTGCTCAGCGTCGAAGCCGCCGCGGCCCCCGCGATCGTCACCTCCCTGCACGCCGACCGACCCGTCAGCGTGCCCACCGGTCGAACGGTGATGTCCGGACTGAACTGCGGAACACCCTCAGAGATCGCCTGGCCGATCCTCCACGCGGGTCTGGACGCGGCCGTCACGGTCGAGGAGGACGAGGCGATCAACGCCGCACATGCCCTGCAATCCGCGGGCATCGATTCCGGCCCCTGCGGTGCCGCCACCCTGCCCGGTGTACGCGCCCTGCTCACTCGCACCCCCGCCCGCGACGCGTTGGAACAAGACTCAACGGTCCTGCTGCTGTCCACCGAAGGCCGAGCCGCCAACCCCCTCTCGGAGACACGATGAACACCACACTCCCGACCACGGACCTCGACGAGGTGGTCGACCTTACGTGCCGCCTCATCGCCATCGACTCGGTCAACCCCGCACTCGTCTCCGGCGGGGCCGGTGAGGCGCAGATCGCCACGGCCGTCTGTGAGTGGCTCACCGACCGCGGATTCACCTGCCGGCGTCTGGAAGCCACCCCAGGAAGACCATCGGTGCTCGCCACAGCGTCGGGAACCGGCGGCGGGTCCAGCCTCATGCTCAACGGGCACCTCGACACCGTCTCCCTGGCCAGCTACCACGGTGATGGGCTCCAGCCCACGGTCCACGACGGGCGGTTGCACGGGCGCGGCGCCTACGACATGAAATCCGGTCTGGCGGCGATGATGGTAGCGGCCGCACGAGCACACCAGAGCCCGCACCGCGGCGACATCGTGCTCGCCCTGGTGGCCGACGAAGAACACGTCAGCCTCGGCACCGAGGAAGTCCTCCGGCACCGGACCACCGACGCGGCCATCGTCGTCGAACCCACCGGACTCGATCTGGTCACCGCCCACCGCGGCTTCGTTTGGGCGACCGTGACCGTTCACGGTCGCGCCGCCCACGGCTCCCGCCCCGACCTCGGCCTCGACGCGATCGCCAAGGCCGGACGATTCCTGACCGCGCTCGACAAGCACGCCGAGCACCTGACGGCCAGGTCCCCGCACCCGAGACTGGGAACGGGAAACCTGCACGCTGGAACGATCACCGGTGGAGCCGAGATATCCAGCTATCCCGCCAGTTGTGTCATCACCCTGGAACGGCGCACCCTCCCCGGTGAAGGCCCCGCCACGTTCGAACGCGAACTCACCGACCTGCACGACAACATCACCCGCACCGACCCGGGCCTGGCCGCCGACATCGAGATCACCACACACCGCCCATCGTTCGAAGCCGCCCCCGACTCGCGGATCGCCACCACCCTCTCCAAGGCCTTCCACACGGTGGCAGGACGTGCGCCCACCCGCCGCGGCGAGGCGTTCTGGACCGACTGCGCCCTGCTCGATGAGCGAGGCATCGACACCGTCATGTTCGGTGTCGACGGGGGCGGCGCGCACGCCGCCGAGGAGTGGGTCGCCATTGACTCACTCCAGACGACCACCACCGTCCTGCACCACACCATCGGACAGTACGTCTCCTGACCGCACTGAAGGGTGCAGCGCACCTTCTTGCCGATCACCACTTTGATGGTCGGCGCGCACGGGGGGTGGGACGCGTTGTTCAGGCCGTCCCCATCCCCGTGCGTGTCGGTGTTTCGTCACCGAACGGCTGCGGCGAGCCGGTCGACGGCCTCGGCGAACCTTCGCGGCCTTCACGACTCCTTCGCGTGAGCTTCTCGACCTTCACCCTGTGCAGCCTTTCTCTCCTCGAAGCGGGGGCTGGTCGACTGGTGAACGGCGAAACCAGCCGATCGAGGCCGTGGTCTCGTGCGGCGGTGTTCCGGCTTCCTCTCCTCTCGGACTGGAGTACCGCCGCCCCTGAATGCGCCGTAGCCGATGTGGAGTCTGCTGATGTCCGAGATGCCATCCATCGCCATCAACGACGTACTGAAGGTGGGTGGGCCGGTAGCCAGAAGAATTCGTTCTCGTTCAGCTCTGACAATGCCGAACGTGCGGCTGCCGGAGAGGGCCAAACATGCGCCAGAGATGGCCTCCACCACGTTGGAAATGGCCGCCGACCCCATCCCATCTCCAATACGGCATGCGCCTTCCTTGGCCAAAGAGCGTGTGACCTCCGGATAGGTACCACCGAGACGCTCCTCGGTGAGCCGGCTTCCTGTGCCGGTGACACTGCCGCGAACGCGGACACCTGGATCGCCTCGGTGGCAAGGAAGGCAGTACTCATGAGTGCCCGCGCCCAGACGTTTGCCGACGATCCCGACAGCATCGCCTTGGCCCGTCGATGGACGGTCGATGTCCTACGTAGTGCGGGCTGTGGCACTGAGAGGACCTCGACCTCGGCTTGCGGCTGTACAAACGCGGTGTGCGGCTCCGGCCGGGTCGTGCGTCGCCGTGTTCGGGCGCGGCACGTCGCTGCCCGCGACACTGCCTCCCGGCGCTGTCCTCATCGGCTTCGATGCCGACGTCCTCGCCGAGTTGGCCGGCGACCTGCCGCACAGCCTCCATCACGCGCTCGGGGAGCGTACTGTACTGCCGAACGAGTCGGTCGATCTGGCGATCATCACCAGCCGCCTACGAGGACTTTGGGAGCGATTCGACACGCAGATCCTTGCTGAGGCTCATGGGTAGAAAAAGCGGTCCACCACTGCGATCAGGCCCCACCACCCGTGGAAGACGCTGAGCGGAGTCGAGATCGCCACCGCCGAGTGGGTGGACTGGTACAACAACACCTGGCTCCACGGTGAGACCGGCCATGTCCCACCGGTCGAGTACGAGGCCGCCCACTACACCCAGAACACCCGAAAACCGCAAGTCACAGCATAGATAGAGAGTCTCTAAACAACCCGGGGAGGTTCAGACCTGGCAGGTCTGGCACCTTCATCTGACGCTGGTCAGTGCTGCTCAGGCGTTCCTGACGCTGCGAAGACCCGCTCCAAGACCGCAGACGCCGGTCTGAGTCTGTATGAGGTGCTGGGGCCCTCCAGGAGGTACTGCTGTGCTGGACCGGCGTGTGTCACGCCTGTCACCGGACCTTTGCCCAGCAGCACCCTCCCGATACGGGTTACCGAAGTACTTCTAGAACACGCGGTCGGCGCGGGGCAGCGAGCGCAGCAGGCAGGCCGCGCCCCAGCACAGCGGTAGCGCGAACGCGCCCACCACGGCGAACTTGGCGATTGCCGGAGCCTCCCACCAGGAGAAAGCGTAGCCCAGGCCGATCACCACCAGCGGATGCAGGAAGTAGACCGCGTAGGCCTGCTCGGAAAGGAACGTCCCAACGGCCGAGCGGCGGTTGAACCGTCGCTGGAACAGGGCCAGCAGTGCCAGCACGGCGCCCACGGCCAGGATGTTCTCCGCGGCCGCCAGCCCCAGCGACTGCCAACTGCCGGGCGGGAGGACCGTGCCGTCCAAAGCGGCCAACAGGAGCACGTAAACCGGCGCCGTGAGTATTGCGGCGCTCGCTCCGCCCCAGCCCGCCCAGCGCGGGACGGCGTTCAACCAGCCTTTGCCGAAGGCCAGCACACCCGCGGCGAACATCAGGACGTACTGCGGCATGAAGGCGGGGGTGGGCAGCCCGATGATCGGCCAGGTGGTGCCGCTGGGCACCACGATGCGCCACAGGTAGGTGACCGCCACCAGGACAGCCACGAAGCCGGTGACAGCCAGCGGTCCGGGCACGGGAGCCGTCCCGGCCGAGCGGACTGCCGCCGCAGGCGTGGTCTCACGTGCGCCCCGGAACCGCCTGATCAGCACGTATGCCAGGGCGAACACCAGCAGCGTCTCGACGAACCACATGGGCCCCGGCTCCCACGTCACCACGTAGAAGAGCCAGTAGGGCGTCCTATCGGGATCGGTCAGGTAGATCCCCAGGTAGACCACGGGACGCATCAGCACCAGGTAGATCAGCAGCGGCACCCCCAGCCGTATCAGCCTGCCGCGCAGGAAGCCGCGGGCGCCCTTGTGGTCGTGGGAGCCGGGCGTGAAGAACCCGGAGATCAAGAAGAAGAACCCCATGAAGAATGCCTGGTTGACGACGAGGAAGACGTCCAGCAGGGCGCTGCTGGGGTCGTCGGCGGGGTCGATGTAGTACCAGGCCGGGACGTTGCTGTAGGCGAGGGAGGCGTGGTGCAGCACCACCAGCACCGTCAATGCGACGCGCAGGTGGTCGAGGTAGTACAGCCGCGGGCGGGTCGGTGCGGCAGCCTCGGCCGGGGAAGCGGCGCCGACGTGCGGCGGGGAGGCGGTGGGCCGGTCCGATGCCATGGTTCTCCGATCCGGGTCGGGTGTGCTGCGGTACGAGAGAGCCGACCGGTCCAGCGACCGGATTTTGTTTTCCCGGACTATTTTTTGTCCGCCTGGCCAGTTTTCTAGCCACACGGACAGAAGGCAAATCGGTGCTCTCCCCACGAGTCCCTGAGCCGCCCTGAGGCAGGTCAGAGACAGCGGGTCGCGGCGGCGCAGCGGTGCGGCCGAAGCGCGGGCCGACGGGGCGGGGCAGGCGGGAGAGTCAACGCGCGGAGCGGTCGATGAGCTCGGCCAGTTCGGCGGCGTGGGCTTCCAAGTCGTGGTCCGGATGGGTCACCCAGTACGCGAACATGCCGTCGATCGAGGCCTGGAGGGTTACCGCCATGACGCGCACGTCGAAGTCACGGAAGACGCCCCGCTCTTGCCCGGTGCGCAGGCGCTCCTCAATCCCCTGGTAGACCGGCTCAGCCACCATAGGGCGGTGGCGCGGGGACGTTCCCTCAGGGCTCTGCATGCCGTTGAAGATGCCGGCCAGGGCCATCAGCTTCTCACGGTGCCCGCGCATGTACTCGGCCACAGTCAGGATATGGGCCCGCAGAGCGGCACGCTCGTCGGGAGCCTCTACTATGCGCGGCAGCACAAACTCCGCGATCTCCGAGTAGACCTGCTCGACGACCTGGTCCATCAGTTCGTCCTTACCGGAGAAGTGGTAGGAGATGACACCTTTGCTGATACCGGCCCGCTGTGCGATGCGCGACAACGAGGCGTGAGCAAAGCCCACCTCGGCGACGGTGTCGATGGCCGCGGAGACGATCTGCGCGCGCCGGGCCTCCTCGATGAAAGTGCGCTTGCGCTGGCCGTGCGGGCGAGAACTTGGCCCCATAGACAGCGAAGATACCAGTCGGCCGAATGAGTCCGTGGGGCCCGTGCCCTCCCTTGGCTCGTACTCGTGCGCGACGGTCGGGCGTGCGCCTTCGCGCCTTGTGTTCGGGAGTGCCGCACGCGCGTCCGTGCCTACGACGGGTGATGTGTGAGGCCGTGCGGTCGCGGTGCATACTCCCGAGCGTCCATGCGGAACTGCGCATCAGCAGCTCATCGGCGCCCACCAGGTCGAACGGTGGCCAGGCGGGGATGATCTATGACCCAGAGCCGGCTCGGCTACCGCGCTGAGCAGCATGATCGACGCGAAGACGGCGAGGGTGCTGCGGTCGACCCGGTGACCGACGGCCAGACCGTGTTCATCGGTCATCCAGTGGACCCGAAAGGTTCACCGGCCCGGCCCTGTTCGCGGTGAAACCTCCTGGGCGGCTTCAGGTGCGCGGTTTCCTCCCGCCCGTGTGCGCCAGAGCCGTGTGACGTGCTGCACTCAGTGCGTCGTTGCACTGAGTGCAGTAACTTCTCTAGTCTGGCGGGCATGGCAGAGCGGCACCGACCTCCCGTGTCCGACCGGCGCGAGGCCCTCAAGGCACGGCACCGGCGCGCCATCATCGACGCCGCGGCGGCGCTGATGGCCGAGATCGGCGGCACCGACTTCACCGTCGACCAGCTCGCGGCACGGGCCGACGTCTCCCGTCGGACCGTGTTCAACCACTTCACGACGGTGGACGACATCACCGTCGAGGTGTTCCGCGAGATGCTCGGGGCGGTCCTCGCCAACGTCGACGCCAACCTGTCCGCGTCGGCCTGGGAGCATCCCGGCGGAACCTCGATGTTCGACCAGGTCACATCCGCCCTGCGCGCCACCGACCTGGTCACGCCGATCACCGAGCTCACCCGGATCTTCCAACCCGAGGGCGGCGGACTCCCCCGGATCCTCAGCGCCAAAGACAGGGAGCTCAATCCCCGCCAGGCCGTACTCTTTGAGCGCGCCATCACCGACCTGGGCACCCGGATCGCGGCCACCACCATGCGCCACCACCCCTCGGCCGACCCCCTGGAGGTCGACCTGATGTGCGGTGCGCTCGTGGGCGGGGCCCTGGTCGTGGTCCGGCACTGGGCACAGGCCACCGGCGGGGTCGACACCCCGGAGTCACGTCGGGTCTGGGACGAGCTTCTCGACCGCATGATCACTGTCAACCGCGGCGGTTTCAAAGCCCTGCCCTCCGGTATCGGCGCTTCCTGAGCGCACGCGCTCACCTCACCCACCTCGTTTGCGGGAAACCATGGCTGAATTTCTCTACAGACTCGGGCGTGCCTCAGCACGGCGTGCCCGAACCGTCATCGCGATCTGGCTGGCACTCCTGGTGTCGGCCGGTACCGCCTTCTTCCTTTTCTCCGGTGATTTGGAGGACAGCTTCTCCATCCCCGGCACCCCGACCGACCAGGTGAACCAGCGTCTCAAGACGGAGTTCCCCGGTATGGGCGGCGGTGCGGGCACCGTCGTCTACCAGAGCGAGGACGGGTCGCCCCTCACCGAGGAGCAGCAGGAGGGGATCGGCGAGCGCATCGAGAGGGCCTCCGAGATCGCCGGGGTCGAGGACGTCATCGACCCGTTCGCGACCGAGGAGGAGCGCTCCGATCAGCGGGCGGAACTTCAGGACGGGCGTGAGCAGATCGACGACGCCCGCGCTGATCTCGAGGCGGACCAGGGGCAGTCCGGAGGGGGGTCAGACGACCAGCAGGCCATGATCGACTTCGGCCTGGAAACCCTGGACGAAGAGGAGGAACGGCTCGAACAGGGTGAGGCCCTGCTGGAGATGGCCTCCGGGATCCGCACGGTCTCCGAGGACGGCAGCACCGCCCTGGTCAACGTCGCCTTCACCGACAGCCAGGAGGAGGTCTCCCAGGAGACCAAGGACGCCGTGATCGCGGTCTTCGAGGACGACCCGGTCGCCGGGACCACTGTCGACTTCGGCGACGACATCGCCATGGCCCTGCCCAGCCTCGTCAGCGCCGCCGAGGTGATCGGCGTGATCGTGGCGGGCGTCGTGCTGGTGGTCATGCTCGGCACCCTCGTGGGCGCCGGCCTGCCCCTCCTCACCGCCCTGGTCGGTGTCGGTATCGCAACCCTGACGGCGATGTCGCTGTCCAGCGTGCTCCAGATCGCCACGGTGACGCCGATCCTCGGCCTGATGCTCGGCCTGGCGGTCGGCATCGACTACGCGCTGTTCATCGTCAACCGGCACCGCCACCAGCTCAAACAGCGCGTCGACCGCACCGAGTCCATCGGCCTGGCCAACGGCACCGCGGGCAACGCCGTGGTCTTCGCCGGCACCACCGTGCTCATCGCCCTTTTGGGCCTGAACCTGACCGGCATCGGCTTCCTCGGCCTCATGGGCAGCGTGGGCGCCATCGCCATCATGCTGGCCGTGCTGATCGCCGTGACGCTCGTCCCGGCCCTACTGTCGCTGGTGGGCATGCGCATCCTGTCCCGCCGCGAGCGCGACCGTCTCGCCGCCGTCGCCGGCAACGGGCAGGCCCCCGGCGGCAGGGGCGGGGCCGCCAGGATCAAGCCGATGTCGCACGGCGCGGCGCTCGGCCGCGCCGTGCTCGCCATCCTGCTGCTCGGCGTCATCGCCCTGCCCGCCCTGGACCTGCGCATGGGGATGCCCGACGGTTCCTCACAGCCCGCCGACTCCACCCAGAACCGCGCCTACACCGCCATCTCCGAGAACTTCGGCGACGGACAGAACGGACCCCTCCTGGTCACCGCCGACCTGCCCGGCGGCCCCGACGAGGAGACGGCCAAGGCCAACGCGGAGCGGTACCAGTACGAGGTCGCCGAGGCGATCTACTCCCACGACGACGTCGCCGCGGTGGCACCGATCGATGTCTCCGACGACCAGACTCTGGCCATCTTCCAGGTCCTCCCGGTGGAGGGGCCGGCCGGCGAGTCGACCGAGGAGCTGGTGCACACCCTCCGCGACATGGAGCCCATCCACGGCACCGGGACGCTCGGGGTCGCCGGTATGGCCAGCGGCAACATCGACATCTCCGATACCCTCAGCGACGCCCTGCCGACCTACCTCGCGGTGGTCGTGGGCCTGTCACTGGTCATCCTGCTGCTGGTGTTCCGGTCGCTCTTCGTGCCGGTCGTGGCCACGCTCGGGTTCATCCTGTCCTACTTCGCCGCGCTCGGCGGTGTGGTCGCCGTCTACCAGTGGGGATGGCTCGCCGGGGTCATCGGCCTGGAGACCCCGGGGCCGATCCTGAACTTCCTGCCCACACTCCTGGTGGGCATCCTGTTCGGCCTGGCCATGGACTACATGCTCTTCATCGGTACGGGCATGCGCGAGGCCTACGTACACGGCACGCCCGCCCGGCTCGCCGTCGTGCGGGGCTTCCGGGCCGGACGCGCGGTGGTCACCGCGGCGGCGATCATCATGATCTCGGTGTTCGGCGGGTTCATCTTCTCCGAGACGATGATGATCAGCTCGGTCGGTTTCGCACTGGCCTTCGGTGTCCTCGTCGACGCGTTCGTGGTCCGCATGCTGCTGATTCCGGCGGTCATGCACCTGGCGGGGGACGCGGCCTGGTGGCTGCCCCGGTGGCTCGACCGGATCCTGCCCGACATCGACGTGGAGGGGTCGGCCCTGGAGCAAAGCCGCACACAGCAGACGGTCAGCCCCGAGGAGGGCACCGCCGCCGGTGACATCGGCACGGAGGAGTCGCCCGCGGACAAGAGCGGGGTCGGCTCCGGGCGGCGCTGAACCACTGGACGCACGCTGAACAGCGGGGCCCGGCGGGGTCGCCTCGGCCATGACCGGGGCGCACCGCCGGGTCCCGCTGCCGTAGGTCGCGCATCCCCGGGCCCGGGGGCGGATTCGGCGGCCGCCTCCCCTAGGAAGGTCGGGAGGAACACCGTGCAGCAGATCGCTGCCAGCGGACTCGGGATCAAGCGCGCCGCTGTTAACGGCTGCCTGGGATGGCGAGGCAGACCTTCCTCAGTCGTTGAGGAGCCGCCATGCGGTCAGGGCGAGCCTGGCCCGTATCAGTCCGGTGGGTTCGGTGAGCTCGATACCCAGAGCCTTTGCGATCTGTTCGAGTCTGCGGGCGATGCTGCTGTGGTGCAGGTGGAGCAGGTCAGCAGCCTGGCGTAGGGAGCCGGTGGCACAGTAGGCGTCCAGAGTCTCCAGATCTTCTGGATTTTCGGCCATTCGGGCGATTGCAGCCACGTCGGCGTTGTCTCGCACGGCGCCCTGGGGTACCTGTGCGAGCAGCGCCAACGCTCCCAGATCGTCGTGGTGGACGACCGGCTGGCGTGCGGTGGTGAAGCGGAGGGCGGTGCGGGCTTGCTGCCAGGACAGATCGGGGCTTTCGGCGGCGCCGATACCCGCGCGTACGCCTGCCGGAAATCGGGTCCGGTCCAGGGTGGTGGCCAGGATGACGCCCACGTCAGCGAGTGGTGCCGCCTTCACCGGGCGGGCCGGGCAGATGAGGCCGCCGACCTGATCGAGCGGAAGCTGCGACCGTAGGGCGAGGACGCGGACCGGCAGGTCGGCGGCGAAACCCAGGAGTCGTAGCGCCCGGGCTCTGGCCGCCTCGTCGCTGCCGGAGCTGATCACCAGTTCGATCAGGGCGGGGTCGGCCATGGTGGTGCGGGCCGGGCCGTACCGCTCGACGACCGCCGCGGCGGTGATGGCGAGCCGGTCCAGCAGCACGTCGTCGAGTGGGATGGGCGGGCCGGGGCGTTCCAGCCACACCGTGCCGATCTCCTCCTCGTCGAGGGTGATCGGCTTCGTGCTGGACGCGGGTGACAGCGGGGCGGACGCCTGTCTGCCATCGGGCGCTATGCGGATCTCCCGTCCCGCGCCGGACAGCCGAATCCCGACCACGCATTCGGCCAGGCCCGCCGAGGCCCGGGCGAGCGCCGGGAGATCCACTCGTCGGCGCATCAGCGTGTCGTAGAACATGACTACGCGGATCGCACCTTCGACGTGCGAATCCAGTTGCGACAGGCGTACGGCCAGTGCCTCCATGGCAGCAGGATAGGCGCCGATCGGTGCGTGATTTACACGGGATGCCCGACGAATGGCGGATGACCTCGAGGGTGGCAACCGCGAGGATGGCCGACATGGATCCCGAATTGGAAGCCTTCATCCCATTGTTCCCCCGGGCCGACCTGACCGACCCGGTCACCGAGCGCAAGAACTTCGCCGACTTGGCCGCGGCGGTGCCGGCACCGGACACCACAGGAATAGAGATCGAGGACCGCACGGTACCCGCCGACCCCGACGTGGCGGTGCGGATCTACCGCCCGCACCAGGCACAAGGCGCCATCGTCTGGCTGCACGGCGGCGGATTCGTCATGGGTGACCTGGACACCGAGCACCCGTGGGCTACCCGGCTCGCTGATCTCTCCGGTGCGGTGGTGATCTCGGTGGGTTACCGTCTGGCCCCCGAGCACCGGTTCCCGGCCGCCCTGGACGACGCCTACGCCGTGCTGACGTGGACGGCCGAGCACGCCGCCGAACTCGGCATCGACCCGGAGCGGATTGCGGTCGGCGGTCACAGCGCCGGCGGGGGGCTCGCAGCCGCCGTGGCGTTGCGGGCGCGTGACCAGCAGGGGCCGCCGATCCGCTTCCAGCTGCTCAACCAGCCCGGGCTCGACGACCGGCAGGAGACGTGGTCGCAGCGGAACTTCACCGATACGCCCTGGATGAACCGCGACAAAGCCACCGCAGCATGGCGGCACTACCTCGGCTCCGCGCCCGCCACGCCCTACGCCGCCCCGGCGCGGGCCGCCGACCTGTCCGGCCTGCCACCCGCCTACATCGCCACCGCCGAGCTCTGCCCGAGCCGCGACGAAGAGATCGACTACGCGCTGCGCCTGCTGCAGGCTGGCGTATCGGTCGAGCTGCACCAGTGGCCCGGCACGTTCCACGGGTCACAGGCGATCCTGTCCGCTGAGGTGTCGCAGCGGCAGATCGCCGAACTCGGCGCAGCCCTGCGCCGTGCCCTGGCCGAGTGAGGCGGTCGCCGGCTCCGTGCTCGCTGCCAAGCCCGGGTACCGACCCGCACCGCGAACGCTACTGGTCACCGTGGATTGCTGACGGCGGCCGGGTTCTCCTGGTCCGGGCCGACCAGCCCGGACGGCGGACTCCCCACCGACATCCGGGGCCGTCGCTCCTTGCCGGCGTCGGCTTCGGGCTCTGCCTCGGACCGGTCGTCTCCACCGCCACCATCGGCATCGACACCCATGAGACCGGCACCGCCTCGGATCTGCCCAACAGCGCCGGTGGAGCAGACCGAACCAGAAAGGATCACGGTCCGATGACCACAACACAGCACAAGCGAACAGCCATCTGGGTAATGTACGCGGGCCTCGGGCTCACCGTCGTCGCGATGGTCGTCCCGTTCACCGCCAACGTACTGGCCGACCACATCTGGGCCGGCTATCCCGACTACACCCAGGCACAAGTCGACTCGGCCGTCACCACCTGGCTGGTCTTGCTGTCCGTCGTCGGAGCGCTCGGCATCAGCTGCTGGCTCTGGACGATATGGGCCGTCACGGCGGGCAAGTGGTGGGCCCGCCTGGCGGCGACCGCAATGTTCGCGCTCGGCACCGGCACCGCCTTGACCGCGCTGCTGGTCAAGGACACGTCCGGTGACACCGGCCTACCGCTGTTGCTGGGTGGGGTCGGAATGCTTCCGTGCTTGGCCGGGCTCATAGCGGTCACGCTGCTGTGGCGCGGATCGTGGCCGGTACGCCGCTAGATCGGCCGGCGGAGGGTGACGAAGACGGGAGAGCGATGGCAACCGCTGACCTTGCCGAGGCGAGCGAGCAATCCACGCCACCGGGTGCCAATCCCGCGGCGGAACAGAGCATGGCGCGGCTACTGCGCCCGTATTTCGGGAGTTTCGCGGCCGTTGTAATCCTGCAGGTGATCGGCGCTATCGCGGGTCTGGCGCCGCTGCTGGCGGTCGCCGAAGTGGGGCGTAGGCTGCTGTCTCCCGGACCGATCGACCACGGCCATGTCTGGACCGTAGTGATCGCGGGTGCGGTCGGCCTGTTCGCCCGACTGCTGTTCACGGCTGCGTCATCCGGAATCGGGCACATTCTGGACGGCCAGGTGCAACTGTCGTTTCGTCGGCAACTAGCCGCGCGACTGGGGCGCGTACCGATCGGCTGGTTCTCCCGGCGCCGGACCGGCGAGCTGGCAAAGGTGGTCGGGGAGGACGTGAGTGCGGTACACCCGTTCATCGCCCACGCTCCCGGCGAGCTCGTCTCCGCGTTCGTGGTGCCGCTGGTGTCACTGATCTACTTGTTCACCATCGATTGGCGGCTCACGCTGATCACGCTGATACCGGTGGTGCTGGCAGTGGCGCTGGTCCCACTGATGATGACCCCGGCCCGGGAGCGCGAACAGAAAGAATTCGATGCGGCCATGGGTCGGATTTCGAGTTCGGTCGTCGAGTTCGTCCAGGGCATCTCGGTGGTCAAGGCGTTCGGCGAAGGCGAGCGCGCCCACCGTAGATTCCTCGCGGCGGTAGACGATTTCGTCAGCACCTTTTACCGGTGGGTGCGCGGTATGTCCGGGATCGCCGCGGGGATGCAGCTGGCGCTGTCGCCGCCGTTCGTGCTGCTGGCCGTGCTGATCGGCGGTGCAGCTCTGATCACGAGCGGTGGCATGGCCCCGGCCGACCTGCTGCCCTTCCTGTTGCTGGGACTGGGATTGACCGCCCCAGTGGCGGCGCTCGGTCACGGATTCGACGATCTGCAGGCCGCCCGGCGCGCGGTCGGTCGGATCCGGGACGTGCTCGCGGTGCAGGCGCTGCCGGAGCCTGTGCACCCGGTCGCACCACAGGGTCACCGGGTGGAACTGCGTGGCGTTCGATTCGGCTACGAGCCCGGTCACGAGGTGCTGTGCGGGATCGACCTGGTGCTTGAGCCGGGGACGGTCACCGCGATCGTCGGGCCGTCGGGAAGCGGAAAGTCCACGCTGGTTCAGCTGCTGCCGCGGTTCTTCGACCCGACCCGCGGCTCGGTCACCCTTGGCGGTGTCGATCTGCGCGAACTCGGCAGCCGGAAGCTTTACCAGATGGTCTCCTTCGTCTTCCAGGAGGTTCGGCTGCTGCGCGCGTCGGTCGCGGACAACATCGCGCTGGCGGTACCGCATGCCGGCCTCGACGACGTGATCCGCGCCGCCCGGCTGGCGAACATTCATGATCGAATCCTCGATCTGCCGCGCGGATACGAAACGGTGCTCGGTGAAGACGTCGGATTGTCGGGCGGCGAGGCACAGCGGATCTCGCTCGCACGCGCACTGCTCGCCGACGCGCCCATTCTGGTGCTCGACGAAGCGACCGCCTTCGTCGACCCGCAGACCGAACAGGCGGTGCGCCGAGCCCTGGCGACGCTGGAGGGCGATCCGACGATCCTGGTCATCGCCCATCGTCTGGAGACAATCGCCGACGCCGACACCGTCGTGGTGCTGGAGAACGGGTCGATCGTCGAGCACGGCAGGCCCGCCGAGCTGCTGGCACAGGACGGGAGGTTCGCCGCGTTCTGGCGATCCCACCGATCGGCGGTCGCCGACGAGACCGAAGCCCACGGTGGCGTACTGCAAGGAGACGAGCCCCGATGATTCGAATGCTGCTGCGCGTGCTGGGGCACGAGTACGCCCCGCCGGTGCGTCGCACCGTGGCGCTGATGGCGACGACCGCGATAGTCGAGGGGTTGTCCTACGCGCTGCTGGTTCCCGTGTTGCGGGCACTGTTCGGGAGCACGCCCAAAGATGCCTGGCCCTGGCTGACCGCGTTCGGGGCCGCTGTCGCGGTCTACGCGGTACTGCGTTATGCCAGTGATCTGTCCGGTTTCCGTGCCGGGACCACGCTGTTGCACGGTATGTACCACCGGCTCGGCGACCATCTGGCCCGATTGCCCATCGGCTGGTACGGCGCAGGCCGCGTCGGGGAGGTGTCCGTCCTGGCCAGCCGCGGCGTCCTACAGGCGATGAGCGTGATCGCGCATCTGCTGGCACCGTTCATCTCCGCCTGTGTGACTCCCCTGACGATCGTCGCCGTGATACTCGCCGTCAATTGGCGAATGGGGCTGGCCGCGTTGGTCGCCGTACCGGTCGTGGCGGCGATCCAGATCTGGACCGGGCGCTCGATGGCCGCCACTGACGCGGAGCGCGCCGAACGCGACCATGAGGCTACCGGGCGAGTCATCGAATATCTCCAGGCCCAGCCGGTGCTGCGCGCCGGCGGCCGGACCGCCGAACGCTTCCGGCTGCTCGACGACTCGCTGCATGAACTCCAGCGCGCGTCCCGCCGTTCCACGCTGTCGGCGCTGCCCGGCGCATTGGGCCTGACGCTCACGGTGCAGACGATGTTTACCGCGCTGTTGGTCCTGGGCGCCTACCTCGCGCTCGGCGGGAGTATCGGCGCAGCGGAGGTTCTGGCGATCCTGGTGCTGGCCGCCCGCTGCGCAGATCCGTTACTGTCGCTGTCGGACATCGGTGGCAAGCTGCGCGGTGCACGTTCCGAGCTGGCCAGACTCGACACGGTGTTGCGCACCGAGCCGCTACCGGAACCTCGCGAACCGGTCCAGCCGGTGGGCCATGACCTGGAGTTCGAGTCCGTCGCCTTCCAGCATGACGGCCGCACGGTGATCGACGACCTGTCGTTGTCCGTGCCCGAGGGACAACGGCTTGCCGTCGTCGGACCGTCGGGTGCGGGGAAGAGCACACTGCTGCAGTTGCTCGCGCGGTTCTACGACGTGGACGCGGGAGCGGTGCGCGTGGGAGGTGCGGACGTGCGCGCGATCAGCACTGAGGTGTTGATGGCGCAGATCGCCATCGTCTTCCAGGATGTCTACCTCTTCGACGGCACGATCGAGGAGAATGTGCGTCTCGGCCGCCCCGATGCCGACGAAGCAGAGCTGCGGGCGGCCGCGTCCGCGGCGCGGTTGGACGAGGTGATCGAGCGGCTGCCCGGCGGATGGTCGGCTCACGTCGGCGAGGGCGGCGCGCTGCTGTCGGGCGGTGAGCGCCAGCGTGTCTCGATCGCGCGAGCGCTGCTGAAGAACGCGCCCATCGTGCTGCTGGACGAGGTGACCTCCGCGCTGGACCCGGTGAACGAGACGGCCGTCCACGAGGGTGTCGAGCGCCTGATGGCGGGCCGGACAGTGGTGATGGTGGCGCACCGGCTGCGGACCGTCCGACGCGCCGATCGCGTCGTCTTTCTGGACGGCGGCCGGATCGTGGAGGAAGGCGGCCACGACGAGCTGCTGCGCCGCGGCGGCCGGTACGCCGATCTCTGGGAGATTTCCGCTGATCTTGACGTTGTGCACCCCTGAAGCGCGCTTGGAGGTGCACAACGTCAAGATCGACGGAACCCCTATCCGGTTCACTACGGAGACGGTGCCGCTTCGGGCTTACTTGGATTCGACCCGTCCGAGCGGGTTGGATCCGGCCGTCAGCTCGTCGCGCGCCGCCTGCCAAGCGGAATCCCCGGGGTAGAACTCGGTGCGGAGGTAGGCCCAGGTGAGCCGCTGGACCGCGGCCACTCGCTCGGGGTTCTCGTCCGTGGTCTCGGCGACGTCGTATCCAGAGATCCCGCCGAGCCCGTGCTCTGCGTCGAACAGGGTGAGCAGGGTCTTGGGTCCCGGGGAGAGGAGGTACGGATCGGCGTGCCAGTCCGCGCCGCGAACGGTCAGATGGTCAGAGGTGTCCTTCTCACCGGCGACCACGAGCGCGGGCGTCGTCATCGTGGAGAAGTCCGTGGTCGAGAAGAAAGGGAAGTTCTGGGCCACGGACTCGGTGAGGGCGTCGCCGCCTCTGCCGGGCGCGGCAAGCAGCACACCCGCCGTGATCCGGGGCTCGGCCAGGGTCAATTCCGTTCCATCGTGGGGATCGGTGAACCGCGCGCCCAGCAGCAGGCTCGCGGTGTGCCCGCCCATCGAGTGCCCGGCCACGGCGACCTTGCTCTGGTCCAGGCGCCCGAGGAGTTGCGGGACGGCGGCCTCGATCTCGTCGAACCGGTCGAGGATGCGCTTCATATCCTCGGCCCGAGACCGGTAGTACATCGGCGCCTCAGGGTCGTCGGAATTCAGGTTCAGCGTCCTCGAGCTCAGGTGGGTGGGTTGGATCACCACGAAGCCGTGCGCCGCCCAGAAGTTGGCGAGTGGGGCGTAGCCGTTCAGCGAGGAGAGGTGGTTCGAATAGCCTTGGCCGTGCGAGAGAAGAATGATCGGCAGCTCGCTCCCAGTCACGGGCGCGGAGACTCGCACCTGCAGATCCACTGCGCGACCGGGAGTTGGCAGCACTACCGGACTGACAGACAGGACAGGAGTGGGCGCATTGACGGTGTCGGCTGCGTAAGTCGATTCACTCACGATGGGCATTTCCCTTTACGTAGGTTTTACCGCCAGTCTCAATTCGGCTGGCGGCGAGTGAGGCGGGACAGGAGCGTCCCGCTTCAGCTTCACTCAAAGCGGAGCAATGCTCCGGAACGATACGGAGCAATGTTCCGCTTTGTCAACCGTCGTCCGGAAGGAGAGCGTGGTGCCTGCCACAGGTCAGTCCGAGGGGAGGCCGGCCCGAAGCAAGCGGGCCGACGCACTGCGCAACCAGCAGACGCTGCTTACCGCCGCCGCCGCGGTGTTCGTCACCTCCGGCGTCAACGCGCCGATCCGGGAGATCGCGGCCAGGGCCGGCGTCGGGATGGGGACGATCTACCGCCACTTCCCGACTCGTGCGGATCTCGTCGTCGCCGTCTACCGCCACCAGGTCGAGGCCTGCGCCGAGGCCGGCCCGACCCTGCTGGCCAACGCCGACTCTCCACTCGCCGCACTCCGTCAGTGGGTCGACCTCTTCATTGATTTCCTGGTCACGAAGCACGGACTCGCTAATGCGATGCAATCGGACAGCAGCGGCTTCGATGCACTGCACACGTACTTCCTCGACCGCTTGGTGCCCGTCTGCACGCAGTTGCTCGACGCCGCAGTCAACGCCGGCGAGATCAGGCCCGGTATGCACGCCCACGAACTGATGCGCGGCATCGGCAACCTCTGCATCGGACATGACAGCGACCCGCGCTATGACCCCCGCCGATTGGTCGAACTGCTCCTCCGAGGGCTACAGCGACCGCAGTCGTCCTGACGTCGACGGTCAGCCCGTATGCGGCGAAGGACTGGGACGAGGCATCCAAGCCCGCACGAGTTCCGGTAGTCGCACGTTGGAGCCGCTCGCCGTGGGCGATACCGCCCTGAACCTAACCGAGCACGAGGAGGAGATTGCTTCCGCGGACAGTCTCGACCGCCGGCTCGACCACATCGCGACCGAGGTCGCCGCGCACCGTCGCCGCATCGGCTTCGGTGCGCCGGATGGTTTGCGTGGGAGTCCGTTCTGCGAGCTTCGCGCCCGCGTCCTTTGCCTCATGTGAGTGACGGACTGTCACCACACCGCAAGATCAGTACCGAAAATCCAGACGCTGCCGTTTCCAGTACCGCAACGCTGTCGCTCAACAGCAGTAGCCGTAGGCCGCGTGATTCCTCCCGCACCAGGTGCCCGGAAAGCGGGACGGCCGCCCGGGGGGGGTATCCGAGCGGCTGTCGTCCGGCGCATCTGGTCACCGACCGTGTGAGCGGGTCAGCGATTGCTGCGGGAGCGCATTCTGAACCTGAAGAGGAACAGCACGGTGAGAACAGTGCAGAGGCCGATGGCGACGAGGCTCGCCTCAGGACCGAAGTCACCACCGGTGAGCAGGTCCGGACCCGACGTCGTCGCCTCAAGCAGGCTCATCGAATCGCGTTCGACGCCGGAGGTGGTGACACCGAAGACCCCGACCGACGCGAAGTTCCAGCCCAGGTGCAGGCCGATGGGCAGCCACAGGCTGCGGGTGACGAGGTAGGCCGCGCCGAGCATGAGGCCGGCCTCCACCGCGATGGCGATCGCGCCCCAGACGGTGGCACCGGGATTATTGGGTATGTGCATGGCGCCGAAGAGCACGGAAGATATCGCCAATGCCCCCCACACGCCGGTGATCTCCTCCAGGACGCGCAGCAGCACGCCGCGGAACACCAGCTCTTCGATGACCGCAACCACGCACATCATCCCCAGCACCGCCATCATGCCGTCGACCGAGCCCGAGCCGGTGACCTGGTACCCGTCGAACAGCGCGATGACCGCGATCACCGCTGTGAACAGCAGGAACCCGAGGATCGTGCCGCCCAGCAATCCGACGGGCAAGGCCCTGATCCGCAGTTCGGTGACGCTGCGCCGTTCGGTGATCCGTACCGCGGCGACGTAGAGCAGCAGCATGATCGTCGCGAGCCCCACGCCCACGGCCTGGGCCAAGAGCGGGGAGTCCATCACCGGGAGCATCGCCAGGGAGGCCAGCCACTGGACCCCCAGGAAGAAGACGACGAACAGCAGTACGAGCCGCACCACCGCCGGGCGCAACCACCGTGGACCACCGCGGGCCGACGTCGTCCCGCGCTCGTTCGTTCCGGGTGATGTTGTGGGGTTCGTGGTTTCCGGCATGGTCGCTTCTCTTTTTCCTGAGTCCGGTATACGGCTAATCGCCGCGATTCCGGAGAAAACTACCACGGCCCCCGACATAAGGAATCCGAGATCAATTCGGTGGAATCTGATTCGGTTTCTGTTGAGCAGTCACACAGCAGGGCCTGATCGCGGAAACCTACTGTGAGTGATCGCGACAGGGTGCCACGGTCCTGCCCTACGGTTCAATCTCGTATGGGAAGTGATGTGCTCTTCCAGCAGCTGCGTGACCTGCTCAGAAGTGGAGATTTCCGTCCCGGCGGAGTACGCCGGGCGGCGGTTCCCGAAACGGGTGGGAAGCTGCGTAAGCTGGGAGTTCCCGCCGTGTCGATACGGCGGTGCAGGCATCGCTGAAGGCGGTTCTGGCGCCGCTTTCGAAGTGGATTTACTTCCCTGCTCCTATGGTTTCCGGACCGACCGGCGGGCTCAGGACGCGATCGCCAAGGTCCACAACCTCGCCCGGCCCCCGGAGACCACCATTGGGTTCTGGAGACCGACATCACGGTGTGCTTCGGCGAGGCCAATCACACATCTCTGCTGGAATGGGGGCGGGCGAGGGCCAAGGACAGGGCGCGGGAGGAAACGAACAGACCGCCCTGGAACGTGGCCATTGAGAAGAAGAGCGCAGAGGTGGACGCGCTGCTTCAGGGTTGGGCGAACTATTGCCGCCACGGCGTTTCCAAGAGGACGTTCTCCACGGTGGACTCATTTATCCGGTGGAGGCTTTCCGCTTGGATCCGCCGCAGGCATCCCAGCATTGGCTTGCGGGAGTCGCGGCGGCGGTTCACCGACCGTGACCGGCGGCTCGCCTACCAGGAATCTGCTTTCCGTGACGCTTTCAGCGTCACGGTGATCCGGTAGTGGATCTCGGCTTCGACCGCCCCCTGCCGCTGTTCGTTGTTTTGGCCACATGTGGCCCAGGGCCGGATCGCGTCACCGGTCGTTGGGGACCATGCCCGCCTCGCGGGCGAGCAGGGCCGCCTGTACCCGGTTACCCACGTCGAGCCGGGTGTGGAGCTACAGCTCTTACCAGGGCGTCTACCACGAGGGCGAATACGGGGTAGCGGTGCTGAGCAACACCTTCACTCTGCCCGTTGAGACCGCCTACCCGATCGCCGAAGGGATCATCGACATCGTCGAGGGGACGGCTCCAAAGGACTCCGCTGCCGTCAACGCGATATCCGACTACGTCCTGGCGGCGCTCACCGTGCTGACCGCGGCGCTTGGCATCCGTCGGCTCGTTCAGTCCCCTGGCTGGGCGCAGCGCCTGAGCGGCCGGTCCGCCCTGCGGCTCGCGGCACGTCTGTCCCCCGGCTGCATCCCTTCGCGCTTCTCTGCGGGTTTGCCGCGCTGGTGGCCGCGAACGGAGCGGACGCGAGTTACCTCTGGATATGGTTCATCTGGCCCGCTCTGGGGGTGTGGGCCCTTGTCGCGGTCCTGTTCAACCTGGCGACAGTCGCTGCGCGCGTCGTCTTCCTTCGGCGGAGCCGGTCGCAGCGAACAGCACTGCCTCACCAACCGTAGTACGCGACAAGGGTGCCCACAGCGACGGCACACGCCGCCAGGGTCACCATGGTACGGGCGAAGTCGCAGCGCAGCCGTCGCCGTGCCTCTCCGGCGCATGTGCCGCCTTCGGCGGAAACGTTCACCCGGTGAACCCGTTCGCCTGCCAGAGGGAAGGCCGTACCGACAGGACCGACCAAGGTCGACATTCGGCCCTGGTCACCGGCGTCGAACGGGGCGAGCACGAGCTGCGCACCGCCCGCCGTGGCCGCTTCGGTGCGTCTGTCGACTCATCGAATCCGCAAGGTCCGACCGGTGGGGATGTGGCCAGGCTCTCGCGCACAGAACGCGATCATGACCCTCACGTAACCGTAGGCTTGTAGCGCGTCGAGCCCATTGCGGCTTACGCCCCTCTTCGCTTCGGCCCTCCCGTCCCGTGGCGCTTCATCCCCTCGGGCAGACGGCAACGGCGCCGCTGACGGACCCGCATCCGGTGCGGCGTCCGCGGGAGTCGAGGACCCCGATCCATCGGCATCCGCCCACCGCGTGTCGCGGCGTGCCCGGTGAAGGCGCAACGCGCCCTCAGCCGACTACGCAGTACGAGATTGGCTTCATGACCGCTCAGCAGACCAGACCCCGTCGGCACCTTCCGATTCCGCGACTCTCCGTCTCCCGGCTGCGTACCGAGGTGCTGGCCGGCCTTGTCGTCGCCCTCGCCCTGATCCCCGAGGCGATCTCCTTCTCCATCATCGCCGGCGTCGACCCCCGCGTCGGGCTGTTCGCCTCCTTCACCATGGCGGTCTCCATCGCCTTCCTCGGCGGGCGGCCGGCCATGATCTCGGCGGCCACCGGGGCGATGGCGCTGGTAGCGGCGCCGCTGGCGCGCGAGCACGGACTCGACCATCTGCTGGCCGCCACAATTCTGGCGGGCGTCTTCCAGGTGGTGCTGGGCCTGCTCGGGGTCGCCAAGCTGATGCGGTTCGTCCCGCCCAGCGTCATGACCGGATTCGTCAACGCCCTGGCCATCCTCATCTTCCTCGCGCAGATTCCGCACTTCGCCGGGGAGGGGTGGCCGGTCTATGCCCTCATCGCAGGCGGACTGGCGATCATCTTCCTGCTGCCGCGCCTGACGACGGCGGTGCCGGCGCCGCTGGTGGCCATCATCGTGCTGACCGGCATCACCCTCGTCTCCGGGATCAAGGTGCCCACTGTCGGCGACATGGGTGACCTGCCCTCCAGCTTCCCGATCCCCTTCCTGCCCGACGTGCCACTGACCATGGACACGCTGGCGACCATCGCCCCCTACTCCCTCACCCTCGCGCTGGTAGGGCTGATGGAGTCGCTGATGACCGCCAAACTCGTCGACGACCTCACCGATACCCGCTCGGCCAAGGGCCGCGAGGCCCGCGGCCAGGGCTGGGCCAACATCGTCACCGGATTCTTCGGCGGTATGGCCGGCTGCGCCATGATCGGCCAGACGATGATCAACGTGCGCTCGGGCGCCCGCACCCGGCTGTCCACCTTCCTGGCCGGGGCGTTCCTGCTGATCCTCGTGGTGATGCTGGGCGACGTCGTCGCCGTCATCCCCATGGCCGCCCTGGTCGCGGTGATGATCTTCGTGTCGATCGCCACCATGGACTGGCACAGCATCGTCCCCGCGACGCTGCGGCGGATGCCCTGGACGGAAACGGCCATCATGGTGACCACGGTCGCGGTGGTGGTCGCCACCCACAACCTCGCCATCGGCGTGATCGTGGGCGTGCTGGCCTCCACCGCGGTGTTCGCCCGTGGTGTCGCGCATCTCTCCGGCGTGACCAGCGTGCTCGATCCTGAGGGCGGGGTGCGCGTCTACTCGGTGCGCGGAGACCTGTTCTTCGCCTCCAGCAACGAACTCGTCGCCGAGTTCGACTACGCCGAGCAGGGGGTGAACAAGGTGATCATCGACCTCTCCCGCGCACACATGTGGGACTCCTCGGCGGTAGCCGCCCTCGACCACGCCGTCGACAAGTTCGCCAAGCACGGCATCGACGCCGAGATCACCGGCCTCAACATCCCCAGCGAGGAACTGCACAAGGACCTCTCGGGCACCCTCAACAGCGCCGACTGAAGCCGTGTCCGGTGGTCCCGGCGAGCGGGCCCCCGCGTTGCCCGCCCTCGCCGCCTACGCGGTGGCGGTCGGCGATACCGCCGCCACCAGACAGCACCTGACAGCGAACAGGGTTCCGTTCACGGACCGAGGCAACGGCGATATCCAGGTCCCCGCCGGGCCGCCCTGGGCACCGCGGTGACCTACCGGCCGGGCCGGTAGGTCTGCTGATCGCCCACGGGCGGCACATCCCACAGCGCGAGGCCGGCGGACGCCGTTCTCTGAAGGGCGGCGTGTCGGCATGCCGCTTTGCTGCTGAGTCACCCCGGAGCCTTGACACGCCGAACGTGGGAACGCGATCGTGTGCCGGACGGGCCGGGCGGTTGGAGGGGTTTGTGGTGTGGGCGTCCGAGCGGTGGCTGGACCTGGGGCCGGAGCAGCGGCGGGCCCTCCCGAGGACGCTGGCCTACGTGTTCGGCCTGTTCCTGGCGAGCCTGGTGCTGCTGGGGGCGCTCGTGTGGGCGCTGCGGGCCTTCGGGGACGGTGGGCTGTCGACCGTGCTGGGGATGGGAACGCTCCTGGCCGTGATCGCGTGCGTGGCGATGCTGGGCGTGCTGGCCACGGTCATGCAGTGGCTCCCCAGGTTCCTGACTCGGCAGGGGGTGGCGTTCGACGGCCACGGGCTGCGCCTGGTCCAAGAGCCCCTCTGGTGGTTCCGGGGGCGCGAGGTGGACCTGCCGTGGGAGCACGTGCGGTCCTTGGCCCCCGGCGAAGGCAGGAGTCCGCGAGGCTGGACGTGGCTGGTGCTGGGCCTGCGCGACGTCGCGCCTCAGGCGCGGCCTCCGCACTGGGCGTTCCTGGCCCTCGCTGATTACGAGCCGCCGCGCGGGGAGGCCCGGTCCGCCACGCCCCGCCTGTTCTTCCAGGTCCGCGAGGGCAGCGCGGAGGAGTTCGCCCGATTGCTGGAATCGCACCGGCCGCAAGGACGGCCCGCGCCCCGACCCGCCAGGGCGGCCGAGGAATGGCTGCCGCTGCGGCGGACCCACCGGCTGGTGTGGCTGGTCATGTGCCTGTCCGCGCTCACGTTCCCCGTACTGACCCTCGGCCCTCTGGTGTATCAGGACGGCCTCGCGGCGCTGGACCCCCGCAACCCGGCGGTGGTGCTGTTCTCCGTAATAGGAGCGGCCGGTGTGCTCGCCGTGCTGGTCGCAGCCCCCTGGCAGTGGGCGGAGCAGGGAATGGTCGTCAACGAACAGGGCGTGGGCTTCGAGCGGCGGCGCCTGTGGTGGGCGCCGGAGCGGCGCGGATTCGTCCGCTGGGACGACGTCCTCGGCACCGCCGTGCGCGCGGTGGCCCGGGAGTCGTCCGAGGACCAGGACCATCCGATCCTCGAGGTGTACCTCACCGGCCTGGACGAGTCAGCGCCCTTCCCGGGCTGGGTACGGCGGGTGCGCGCGGGCGAGGCGCTGTGGGGCGAGGCGACCGACGTCGCCCGGCTGGTCGTCCCTGTGGTCGATCCACGGGACCGGAGCAAGGCGTCGCTCCTTCTCGACCAGGCCCGTCCAGGGCCGTCTGGCCACGCCCCGACCGTCTTCGCCGGGCCCCGCAGCACCTACTGGATTCCGGTGCGCCGCCGCTGGGTCCTTCCCGCGCTCATGGCGGCGGTGGCCCCGATCGCCGTCTCGGCCGGCCTGGTGGCCTCCGCGATAATGATCGGCCCCGCCGCCCCGGGTGAGTGGACCTGGACGCTGGGCCTCGCGGTGGCCGGGCTCGCGCTGGGCGCCTGGCTGTTGCCGCCCCTGTGTGCGCGCCAGGGGATCGGAGCAGACGACGACGGCCTGCACCTGGTGCAGGAGCCGCTGCTGTGGTTCCGGGGGCGGAGCGTGCGGGTGCGCTGGAAGCACGTGCGCACCGTCCGCCAAGGGACCGCGCTGTCCCTGAGCAGCCTGGTGGACCGGCGCGGCGGTGTCACCGCACCGGTCACGGACCTGGTGGTGGACCGGGCGCACGCGCCCGCGCGCACCCCCCGATGGGCGCGGGTAAGCGGTACAGAGCCGGACACAGTGCGGATTCGGCTCTGTCCGGGCGCCGAGCAGCACGCCCTGCTGGTCCAGGCCACCCGGGGCCGCGTCGGCTGAGGGCTTGGCCGAGCGTGCGCACCCGCCCGGCACGGCGGTGCTTCGTGTACGGGTCCGCGGGGTCAGGGCACCCAGACATTCCCGGGAGTGCAGCCTTCCCAGCCGGGAGCATAGGAGGCGTAGTACACCAAACCGTCCTTATTCGTGTGGTTGTCCAGGTCGGTGATGCCGGGGCCAACGCAGTAGAGGGACGAGGGGAAGAACGGGTTCCATTGGTCGACGTCGACCGCCACTGTGCCGGATCCGCAGTGGTTGTATCTGCCCGAGCCCAGGTAGCCGCACGCAGCGGACGAAGAGGGCGCTGATTCCGCTTGCGCCGCTGGGGCACCGATGCCGATCAGCGCGAGGCCGGCGATCGCTCCGGCAACTGTCCCAGCAGCCAGCCGACGAGGGTTCAGTGCACGCAATGACTTCTCTTTCTCCGTCAGAGGAATTGGCTCAACTTCAGGTGCAGCCCTATTGACTTCAGGCCCCCACCTTTGCCCCATTTGAGCACACAAATCATTAGTTTGACAAATTTTCACGGACCCCGGAACCCCTCTCACGATCGGCGTACCACCAAGGGATTCCACCCCCACAGAGCTTTTATCCTGGTATGCACCGAGAAAGCACCGCAGTATCCAGCCAGGTACACACGCCACCACACAGAAAATACGAACCATCCACACACATACTCATATTCACGAACCCAAACAGCGCACCGCAAGGGGCTCATGCAACCACCACAGTGGAATCCGAATATTTTTCCATTCACTTCATGTTCATATAAACCGAGCAGTACACGGATCTATAAGGGCACTTCCGCGCAATGAATACGAAGTTTCTCGCACACCATTTCACGTCCATAGGGAGCCAAGCCGCCATTCGGATGGCGACGCGTGGACGGCCTCCCCTTTTCCGCTGGCCCGCTCAGCGGCGCAGGCGCAGTTCGAGCACGCAACCGTCACCGGCCGGTCCTGGTGAACGCACGGTGAGGTCGCCGCCGTGGGCCAGCGCGATCTGACGGGCGATCGGCAGTCCGAGCCCCGTGCCGTGCGTACCCCGCCGACCGCTCCAGAAGCGCTCGAAGATGCGGTCCCGCTCGCTGTCGGCGATGCCGGGACCGTGATCGGTCACCATGACCCGCGCTGCGGACTCGGTGACCGCGATGTCGATCCGCACCGTTGAGCCGTCCGGCGCGTAGCGGACCGCGTTGTCGACGAGGTTGGCGACCGCGCGCCGTACGGTGGGCTCGTCAAGCGAGCACGCGGCGGTCGGCGGAGCGGCCACCGCCACATCGATCTCACGCTGCGCGGCGAGCACCCGCACCCCCTCGGCGACACCGCGGACGATGGCCACCAGGTCGGCGGGCCGCCGGTCGATCGTACGTGCCCGCCCTCGGGCGTCCACGAGCAGCTCGTCAATGGTCGCCCGCAACCGCGCGGCCGCCGCCTTCGAGCGTTCGAGCCCCTGTCGGTAGACCTCTGCGGTCGGGGCCGGATGCGCGAGGACCACGTCGGCGTTGGCCGCCAACACCGCCAAGGGGGTGCGCAGCTCGTGGCTCGTCTCCTCGATCAGCCTCCGTTGTGTCTCGGCGGAGCGCTCCAGGCGGTCGAGCATCGCGTCGAAACTCGCCGCGAGCGACACGACCTCTGTTGGGCCGCGGCCGAGCCTGATACGCCGACCGAGATCCGACGCCTCGATGTCCTCGGCGACCGCCCGCACCCGTTCGATCGGACGCACGGCCCTTCCGGCCCACCCCC
Organism: Actinomycetes bacterium; assembly: GCA_021793235.1. Classification (GTDB taxonomy): domain Bacteria; phylum Actinomycetota; class Actinomycetes; order Streptosporangiales; family Streptosporangiaceae; genus JAJYTD01. The sequence goes on from JAJYTD010000013.1 coordinate 52,761, forward strand.
AGGCCAGCCCGGCGGCGACCGGGCCGAGGGCGACGACCGTCCAGGTCACCCACTGCGACCGGCGGCGGGATACCTCCTCGTGAACATCGGCACCTCCCGTCCTGCCGACCTCGACCGTGGTGTTCTCTTCGGTCACGATGGTCACCGCGAGCAGGAGGAGCACCGGTGCATAGATCGCGACGAATCCGAGCGCGGCGAGCTGTACCCGCAGCGACCGCCACGCCCGTCTCACGGCCCCTCCTGCAGCCGGTAGCCGACGCTCGGGATGGTGGCGATCGGCGGCGGATCACCGAGCTTGCGGCGCAGCCGACTGAGGATCACCCGCACTGACGACGTGAACGGGTCGGCGTTGGCGTCCCACACGTGTTCCAGCAGGTCCTCGGCCGACAGCACAGCACCGGGGTGGTGCATGAAGTAGCGCAGCAGCGAGAACTCGCGCGGAGTGAGATCGAGTTCGGCATCTGCGCGCCACGCCCGGTGCGCGGCGAGGTCGATCCTGAGCTCACCGACCCGCAGTACCCTCCCGTGTTCGTCACCGCGCCGCCCCAGCGCCCGCAGCCGGGCGAGCAGCTCCTCGAAGTCGAACGGCTTGACGACATAGTCGTCCGCGCCGGCGTCCAGTCCTGCCACCCGGTCGGCGACGGCGTCCCGGGCGGTCAGCACGAGCAACCGCCGCGGCCGACGCAGGGACGGGTCCTCTGCGAGACGCCGCACCAGGCCGAATCCATCGCGGTCTGGCAGGCCGAGGTCGATGCACGCGACATCGTAGTCGGTGGTTCGGAGCAGCTCCTCAGCCTCGGCGTAGGTTCGGACGGCGTCGACCGCGTAGGCCGCGTTGCGGAGGCCGAGTGCGAGGATCTCCGCAAGGTCGGTGTCGTCCTCCAGCAGCAGGATGCGCATGGGTCAAGTCTCGCAGCGGGACGCCGGTCAATCCGTCGACCGGGCCTTGGCGGAGCCGTTCGGCCCGGTGACGGTCATGTGGCCGTCGCGGAAGTCCACCGTCACATCGGGTCCGGTACCGGTGGGGTCGGCCGGACGGTAGCCGCCGCTGGGGGAAGGAACGAGCTGGAGTGTGGGGGGCTCTGCCGGGCCGTGGACCGCCGCGATACCGCCGTGCTCGTCGAGCGCGTACCAGAGGGTCGTCGACTCCGCGCCTGTTGTGAGGGTGACGTAGGTGTGCAGCTCGCCGTCCTCGGCGATGGTGCCGATGGGCTCGATAGCGTCGATCGGCCCGAGGTCGGCTTCCAGGAGTTCGCGTTCCTCCCGCCCCTCCTTGGTCTTCCCCGCGAGCAGCGCCAGCACGCGGTCCTGGTGGTCGGTGACATCGCCGGCCGTGAAGCCGCCCGCGGGTGGGAACAGGGCCGCGACGGCACCCGCCCCGTGTGCGGCGACCGCCAGCCCGCCCTCGTCGGCGGTCACCACAAAGGAGTCCCCCGTCTCAAGCTCATACGTTCCGGCGTCCTTTGCCAGCTCGTCCGGGTCGACGTCGCCGGCCGGCTCCTCAGGGGGCGGTATCGGCTCGTCGGCGGCAAGCGCCGCGCCCACCGCCCGCAGCAGGTCCTCGGCCGTCACATCAGGGGTGTTCGACGCTATCGCGATGACCCGCTCGCTGTCGGGGAGCCAGGCCAGGGCGGTGGTGTGGCCGATGTCGCCACCACCGCCCGTGGTCACCAGGACCGGCTCACCGTAGGCCGAGGCGTCGAGCCGCATCCACCCCGGTGTCTCCGCCCCGCCGTCACCGAGGTCGAAACCGGGGCTGCTGAGCGTCTCCACTGCCTCCGGCGACACGATCTCTCCGGTGAACAGGGCGTGTGTCCAGGCTGCCAGGTCCCGTACCGTCATGGCGAGATCGCCGTTGCCGCTGAGCGCCCAGTGCGGCCCGTGGAAATCACCCGTCTCGGCGGCCGCCGTCCCGTCCTTGTCGTAGCCGACGGCGCGCGGTCCCGGCGCGGCCGGGTCGCCGTCCCAGAAGCCGCCGGCCGCCTCACCGTCAGGGAGCGGCAGGACCTCAGCCGCCATATGGTCCCGGTAGCTTCCCGTCACCTCGTCGATGACGAGCGCCAGCAGCGTGTAGCCGGCGTTGGAGTACAGGTAGTCGGTGCCTGGCTCGAACTCCTGCTCCAACCCGCTGATCGCCGTCAGGGCGGCAGCGCGTTCGAGGGGCTCGTGGTCGCTGCCGTGCGCACCGGTCAGTCCGCTGGTGTGCAGCAGGAGTTGTTCGATGGTCGCCTCGGCCGCCGGGCCGCCGAGTTCCGGAAGGATCTCGCCGGCCTGGTCGTCGAGTGCCAGTTCACCGTCGTCGACGAGGCCGAGGACGGCTGCCGCGGTGAACGCTTTGGCGACCGACCCGATGCTGAACACGGTCTTTGCCGTGTTCGGCGTTTCGGTGGCCGTGTCCGCCCATCCATAGCCGGCCAGGCAGTCGAACTCGCCTTCGGCCGAGATGGCGATCGAACCGCTGAAGCCGGCCTCTCCCCACGGGCGGAACCCGTCCTCGAGTCCGGGATCGCACTCCAGCACAGTGGCGGGTGGTTCCGCCGGCAGGGACGGGGCGGCGGTGCACGCCGTCACCAGACTCGGCCCCACCACCAGTACTGCGAGAGCTCTGCGCACGTTCATGGGGCGAACGTAGAAAACCCGCTGTGAACCAGGTGTGAACAGGGTCGCCGGCGATCGCTCCCCAAAGCGGCCGCACGGGCGTCCCCGCCGCCGACGCTGCTCCCTCCGCTGCTGCCGGAGGAGTTCGCGGATCTGACGGCGGGATCCAGGTCCTTGCCCCAGCACCGCAGGTGGTCCTCATCGTCCAGATAGATCCTGTCCGCGATGTCGGGGACCCTCGCGGGCATGTTCTGGCGTGGGCCGGGGTGCCCTGGGCAAAGCGCCGCTACTCGGCAGGGTCGGACCATGGAACCTTGCCGTGATCACTCACGGTAGGTTTCCACGGTCCGCCCCCGCTACTGGAGGGGGGATCACCCGCGGGCGGTGTTCGGCGTTGAGGTGCCGTGATCGGGTGCGTCGGGGGACGCATCGGCGGCAAGCCATTCGACCGCACCGCGCAAGAGCAGGCTCGCGCCCGGCATGAAGCGGCTGCCGTGGTGGTAGACGGGGTCCATCGTGGTCACCGCGAGCACCCCCGCGGTGGTCTGGCGGTCCACGGCCAGCAGTGCTCCGGCGGACCACTCGGGTCCCTGGTCCCGATGTTCGGTGAGGATGGCTGCGTGCGGGGGCGTGTGGAGAACCCCGTGGAAGTGCCAGCGCTGGGCTCGTGGGGTGAGGTACTGCTGTAGCGGGTCAGAGGAGTCGTTGATGACGATCCCCGGGTCCTCGCCGCTGACCCACCACCAGAAGTTGGTCGCGGTCGGGGTGAGGGTGAATCCTGGCACGGCCTCCAGGCTGTTCTCCCCACTCAGGAAGACAGTCCCGCCGCGCCGGGCCACATCGACGCAGGCGGGGCCCGCACTGGCCCACAGTCGAGGGTGCAGCCGGTCGGCTACCAGGAGCCGTTCGACACCGTCGAGGCTCTCCCGCCCTTCCAGCAGATCGGGCAGGTACACGGGCCGGATCGGGTATCCCTCGCTGAGTAGATCCTCGATGCTCGCAAGCTGGTAGAAGGCGCCGTCGTGCAGGAAGGCGACTTCGCGTCTGTTGAAGCTCTCGGTCATACCCAGTCCTCCGTTCCCCAGCGCAACAACTGTGGCAGGATGCGTTCTGCGGAATTGCCTTCGGCGCGGTATCCCCACAGGTCGTTGCCGCCGTGCAGCAGCACCCGACCGCCGTTTCTGCGCAGCTCCACGTCCACCGCGGCGTCGTGGACGCGATTGATGACCACAGAGCCGGCCGGTAGTTCGGGGTAGCCGCCGCGGCCGTAGAAGCCGGAGACGCCCCGCCGGGAGGAGATGTCGCGCGGGTCCACGCCTTCCCACACCGGGTGCGGGGTCACCGGGGTTACCCCGAGATCCGTCTGAGAGGTGCTGGCGGCCACCCGCCACATGGGGGCGCCGGTGAAGATCGGCCGCACAATGTGGCCGCATACGACAAGCGTGCCGCCTCGGGCGAGGAACCCGTCGATGACATCGCGGTTGCGGTCCAGGTGGATCTGGTCGGTGTGCATGCCGATGAGCAGCAGTCGGCACTCCGGTTCCAGTCCGGCCAGGTCGTAGACGTCCCGCTGCCGGACGTCGGAACGCAGGGACACCGGTTCGCCTGCGGTGAGTAGTGTGATCATGCTTCGTAGTGGGGTGCCACGAGAGTCCGGGTCCCCCCTCCTTCCGAGACGAGGTGGGTGCTGACGGGCAAGGCGAATAGTTCGCTGAGTTGGTCGCCGCACAGCAGGTCACGCGCGTCGCCGATCACCACGCGGTCGGCATGCATCAGGACCGCTTGGTCGGCCAGCCAGGCGGCATGGTCGGGATGGTGCGTGCTCATCAGCACCGCATAGCCGTCCGCGGCGAGCTCCCGGCAGATTCGCAGCAGCGCCCCTTGGTTGCGGAGGTCCAAGGCGGCCGCCGGTTCGTCCAACAGCAGGGTGCGGTACCCGGAGCACAGTGCGCGGGCCAGCAGCACCAGCTGTCGTTCTCCGCCGGAAAGGGTGGGAAAGGACCGGTCGGAGAGATGACGCAGGCCTACCCGGTCCAGGGCCTCCTCGGCCTTGTCGATATCGCGGCGGCGCGGTTGGGAGAAGAGGCTGATCGCGCGGGCACGCCCCATGAGCACCATTTCACGTACCGAGAAGTCGAAGGATCCGGGTGTTGTTTGCGGCACGTAGGCCGCGGGCTCATCGTGATGCACGGTGCCTTCCGTCGGTTGCAGGAGCCCGAGGAGGCACCGCAGCAACGTGGTCTTGCCGCGCCCGTTCGGTCCCATCACACAGGTCACCGCGCCGGCGGCCACGGTGAGGTCGACGCCGCGGAACAGCCAGTCGCCCCCGCGGTACCGGAATCCGAGCCCTTGGGTCTCAAGCACCTGACCACAACCTCGTCTTATTGGTGTGCAGCAAAAGGAAGAACACGGGTGCGCCGATGAGAGCCGTGAGCGCGCCGAGGGGGATCTCCCCGGCCGTGATCGTCCGGGCGAGGGTGTCGATGATCAACAGATAGGTTCCCCCGAGCAGCGCCGCGGTGGGAATGAGCACGCGGTGGTCCGAACCGACCAGTAACCGGGCCGCATGCGGGATCACCAGTCCGATCCAGCCGATGACACCGGAGACTGCGACTGCTCCCGCCACCATGAGTGCGGTCGCGGCGAGCACCCCCCAGCGCATGGCCGCGATCGGCACCCCGAGGCTGCGCGCTTCCTCGTCCTGCAGGGTGAGCAGGTTCAGCCGCCACCGCAGCGGCACGATGACGAGCAGCCCAATGGCGGTGGTCAGGGCGACCATGCCGGTGGAGGGCCATCCGGCCGACGCAAGGGACCCCATCAGCCAGAAGACGATGCTGGGCAGGCTGTCGTAGGGGTCGGCCAGGTAGGTCGCGATGGACACCAGCGCGGAGAAGAACGCGCCGACGATCACTCCTGAAAGGACAACGGTGAGTGCACCACCACCGTGCCGTTGGGAGAACGCCCAGACCAGGACGATCACAGCGATACCGCCTGCGAGGGCTGAGGAGATGAGCAGGGTGGAGGACCACCCCAGAGCGATGGCGAGCACGCCGCCGAAAGAAGCGCCCGAAGAGACGCCGAGGATCTGCGGGTTGACCAAGGGGTTGCGGAATGCCGCCTGCATGGCCGCACCCGAGACGGCCAGACAGGCGCCGATGAGCACGGCCGAGGCCACCCGCGGTCCGCGGACGAGCTGCACCACACGCTCGTCGGAGGTGCTCCAATCCCCCGCGAACACACCGCCGAGGCCCGGGATGGACGCGCCGAGGATTTCGGCGACCTGGCGAACGCCGACGCTATAGCGCCCCAGGGCAAGGCACAGGACAACCGTTCCCGCCAGCAGCGCCGCAAGGATGAGGAGGACCACCGCGCCGCGGGACCAGCGCATGGTGGGGAAAGGCTCCCCGGCCGGGCCCTCCTGCCGCGGCCGGGTGCTCTTACTCGGTGAAAGCGTCATAGCCCTGAGAATCCGCGTTCTCGCTCGACCACAGGATCTCGTCCACCTGCTCGGCGGTCGGGACCTGCCCATAGAGGTATTCCGCGGAGGACTCGATGCGCGGCCGCAATGGGTCCAGGTCCGCGTCGGGATGGGCGATCTGGGCGAGCCAGTGCCACATCAGGTTCGACTCCTGATTGGGCGGATCCCAGCGGTATCCCCCCAGCGGAACACGGTAGACACGCTTGTCGCGCACCGCGGACACGTCCTGCCACAGTTCATCGGCGTAGATATCCTCCGGCATGGTGGTGTCGAAGTTGCTGAGCAGCACGATCTCCGGATCCCGATCCAGGATCTGCTCGATCCCGACCTCCTCGGCGCTACCGGTCAATTCAGCCGCGGCGTTCTCAGCGCCGACAAGGTCGATAGAGAAGTCCATGTAGGACTCCGTGCCACTCGCGATGTATCCGCCGCTGGACTGGTTCAGGTAGAGAATGCTCGGGGACTCCTCCTCCTGAGCGACAGCATTGCCTATCATGTCCAGGTCGTCCTGGTGCTTCTGAATGATCTCCTCGGCTCGGTCGTCCTTACCGAGAATGGCCCCGAAGATCTCGATCCAGGTCTCCAGGTCCTCCTGGCTGCCATAGCTCAGCCCGATGACCGGGATTCCCGCGTCCTCCAACGGGCCGGTGATCTGCTCCGAGCGGTCTCCCCACTGGATGACGACGTCCGGGTCGGCTGCCAGGATGCTTTCCACGTTGGGAACGAAGTCGGTGCCGGCCACGTCGGCGGGGATGTCGGCTGCTTCGGGATAGAACTCACCCAGCACCCCCTCAGTGATGGCGTCCAGCGACGCCGGGTTCATGCCGACCAGGTGGTCGACGCCCCCGTCGACCGCCACGAACATCGACGCGGCCGGCATCGGGATGGTCACCACACGTTCCACCGGACCATCGAACTCCAGCGTCACGCCACGCTGGTCGGTCACTGTGATCTTCTCGGCATCGGCGGACACCGCCGCGTCCTCAGCAGCCGAACACGAGGTGACCAAAGCGGCGGCTGTCGCAACCGCGGCGATACGGGCAGCCCGTTGCGGGACAGCCCTCCCGCGCCCGGCAAGAAAGGTAAGCCTATCCATAATCAGGGAAGGCTAGCCTAACTGTTTTCTTGTGGGTAGATGGCGAAGATCACTCAAAGGCCCCGTGCGGTGGTCGTTCTTCCAGGGGGACATGTCGCACCCGCGGCTCGACCCCGCCTGTGCCACCTGGGCGGCCGTACTGAACGAGGTGTGCGGCCTCGCCCGGACAGGACTGCCCGGACAGAGGCGGTATGGCGGTCAACCGGCGCAGCGCCGCCGCCTGAACCTGCGCGGCCATAGCCCCCAAATCCGCCAGCGCCTGGTTCGGGTGGCGGGCGTTCATCCACCGCCGGGTTCCACGGCCGGCCGCTTTGAGGGCGCCCGCCCGGTAGTCATCGGCTACCGTCTTTGCGCCGCGGCCGCCTCGTCGGCGCCGAAGGCCGCCTCGGCCTCTGTTTCGGCGAACCTATCGCGTGCCGTATCCACATCCGCCTCGCACCCGGCCGCAGCCGCCCACAGACCGAACCCGGTGCCGGGGCGCAGCCCCAGAAACCGGTGCATGCGGGCGCCCTCAGGCGATAGGGCGCGGAAAAAAGCGTCGATCTCCGCACGGGCGTCCCCGCCGCACGGTGCACGCGGAGCGCTTTCCACACCGCTTCGCATTCATGGCAAGCAAAGTCCGCCATGCGGCGGATGGCGACGGGTGGACGGCCGTCGGCCTACCGACTCCCGCCTCTGCTACCGCCCCCGCCGCCGCCGACGCTGCCCCCTCCGCTGCTGCCGGAGGAGTTCGCGGATCTGACGGCGGGATTCAGGCTCTTCTCCCAGCGCCGCAGGTAGTCCTCATCGTTCAGATAGATCCTGTCCGCGATGTCGGGAACCCTCGCGAGCATGTTCTGGCGCAGGCCCAAGGCGACGGCCAGGGCAGCGTCCAGCTTTCCGGGGGTCTTTCGGGCCTTGCCCAGCAGCAGCCGGGCATGCTCGCCGTAGCGGGTGTGGTGGAACGGAATAGAAGTGCCGATCCCTATGACGACGGCCAGCGCGACAAGGACGATACTGAACGTCTCCAGGCCCGTGGGATTGAACGGCGTGAGATCGCGGATAGCGATGGGGACGACGAGCGTGCCGACGAGCATCACGAAGATCAGCAAAGCAGCCGGTCCTCTGAGCCACACCGGCTGGAGCAGACCGGCCGCGGTGACTTCCCGGGTCAGCTCACGGCGGATCTTCCGCGCATCGCTCCGGCTCATGGCGGATCTGAGACGGGTAAGGTCTCCGTCCGACCCGGCTTGGAACAGCGCGCTGAGCAGACGGCCCTCGGCGCGGGAGACCCCCGGGCCATACCGCGCGGACGGCCGGAGCACTCTGACAGCCACACCCTTGTCAGCGCGGGGGGCCGCTGAGCCGTGCTGGGCGAAGAGCCGGAACAGCCAGTCGTTATTCCGTTTCGGGTGGGGCTCGGAGGTGATGACTCCGCGATCCTCCAGGCTCACCAGCATGGCGAGCAGGTGCTCGGTCTTCAGTCTCTCCTTTCTGTAGAAGAGACCCGCTGCCGCGGGACTGAGCCGCGGCAGCTCCTTGGGGAAGCGCTTGCGCCCTCTGGCCTTGCGGAGCTCATCCACCTTATAGACCAGATAGAGGACACCCGATGTCGCCGCGAGCGCCGCCACCAGGCTCGCCACTCCCGACCAGGTGAGCCATCTGGGCAGTGGGCGCAGCACATAGTCGGCTTCGGGGATCTCGACCGTGCCCGGAGGCAGCTCCACGATGGCGGTGATCCCCGCCCCTTCGGCGAGCCCGTCCTCAGCGAAGCGGACGGTTTCGCCCTCACGGATCACCGTCTCGCAGGGAGAGTCGTCGTCCTCCTCACCGGCATAGCAGTGCACATCCCCGATCTCGGGGGCGGTGACCTGGACATCGGCGTTATCGATGTGGACTCCCCAACCGGTGCCGATGAAGTCCCAGTACAGCTCGTCGACGCCGTCCTCGGTGGTGAGCGCGCCGCTCAGGGTGTAGGAGACGACGTAGGTCTGTTCGCCCGTGACGGGATCGTCCTCGTCTCCGATCTCCAGGCTGATCCACCCGTGGCTCTCCGAGCGGCCCTCGATCTCGGCGGGTGCCCCGCTGGGGCTCGCCACATCCAGGTCGGTCAGTTCGACCGCGCGGTGCCGCAGGAAGGACTCGGGAACAGTGAGCGGCAATTCCCACAGCAGGCCCGCGCTCGGTTCGGGACCGAAATCGTAGGTGATCGACTCGCTCATGGTGAGTGTGCCGTCCTGGTGAATCTCAGCCTCGACACGGAAATCGGTGATGGTCTCCTCGTGCACCGGCCCGCACGCGCTCAGCGGCAGCACGGCTAGGAGCAGGGATGTCCAGACGAGCTGCGGGGGGATTCGCATGGGGGTGATTTTACAGCACGCCGCAAATCTCGCTTATTAATCGGAATCTCCCCGCCCGTCTGACAATTGCGTTTTCCCTGCTCTTGCTCTCCTGTTTTGCTTTTCCCGGCTTTTGCGCGAAAAGCCGGAGGTCCCCACGCGCCGACCGTCCCGACTCTGGACGTCGGGGGCCTCGCCGGGTTCCCATCCCGATGTGGACCCTTCCGGACCCACGGGGCCATGAACGCCATCGCCGGATCACTCTGGAGCGCCGGCGATGGCGCGTTCTTCGCATCGCGAATCGTTCCCAGGTGGCTGTGGGAGCATCCGGACCGGCGCCGGGCCCGCCCAGTGCCGGCGAGAACCGGCGCCGCGATCGGCGTGTGCCGAGAGGCGGGTCAGTTCCCGGACGACGCGCTGTAGAGCTGTGCGGGGTCGCCCGAGAGAGCGGCCTTGACGAAGTGACTGGGATCGACGGCGACCGCGCGCTGAAGATCCTGCGTGCCGATAATCAAGACCAATGACCTGACCGGCTATGACGAGGCCGCGCTGCTCGCGGTTCAGGAGAACTCGGCCTCTTCCAGGATCTTTGGGAGTTCAGCGGTGCCCCACTCGTCGAGCACGAAGATCTCCGACTCCGGGAGGTACCAGTTACGCTGCACATACACCGCGGTATCCGGTTGCTCTACTCCCGGCGGAGCGTAGAAGAAGGGCATGCACGACAGTGCCCACTCCCGGTAATAGGCGTCCCGGTCCCCGATAGGCGCGAGGTCCTCCTCCTGCATCCCGCCACCGGGGGGTCCGGGAACGGCGCCATCCAGGTACTCCATAGCGGGCAGACACGACGTGACGTCGGTGCGGTTCTCCACCGGCCCGGTCTCGGCCAGCCCGCCGACCGGCCCCCAATGCATCTCCTCGGGGCCGACCGCCTGCGAGTCGTAATCGATGCGCTCGGGGCCGTAAAGGACGACAACGCCGCACGGGCTGTTGGCCACGTTGCGCTCATCATCACTGAGGCCGGCACAATCGGGGGCGCCGGTATCGATCGCGATGCTGCCGGGCCCCATGCCTATATCAGCGCCGCCCTCGTCTTCGTCGTAGACCTCCCACTCCTGCGGCACCCAGATGGTCATGGAGCGGAATTCGATCCGCTGCCCGTCCGGCGAGGGCGAAGGCGATGCCGAGGGAGACGGGGAGGCAGCGACCTCGGGCTCGGTATCGCTGGCCATATGTCCGGCGACATAGCCTCCCGCGGTGACCGTGGCCACGGCGAGCAGCCCGCCGCTCACCTTCACCGCCAGGCCGGTCGTCGCCGTAGCCCCGCCTACTCCCGCGGTTCCAGATGCCGCCGCACCACCGGACACCGCGCCGCCGACCGCACCACCGGAGGGGGCCATCCCCGCGCTGATACCGGCCGCCGCTCCGAAACCGGCCGTGGCCGCACCCACGCCGCCCGTGGCGGCTCGCCACAGTGCCGGGTTGTGCCCCGCGGCGTCCAAACCGATCCATGTCGCGTCGAGCAGGTCACGCAGCAGCCGCGACAGCGGAACGCCCCTGCGGTCGGCTTCGGCCACCCCGCTCATGTCCAGCAGTACGTCGACCGCTTCGGCCGCTGTCGGACGGTCGGCGGGCTCTTTGGCCAGTGCCCGCTGCACCAGCCGGAGCAGCTCGCCGGACAGGCCGACCAGGCCGGGCTCGTCGTGCAGTATCCGCTGCTGGATGTGGCGTGAATCGCCGGTGCCGAACGGGTGCGCCCCGGCCGCGGCGTATGCGACCATCACGCCCCAAGCGAAGACGTCCCCAGCGGCCGTGGCCGGGCCGCCCCGCATCCGCTCCGGCGCCACCCAGCCCAAGGTGGCCATGCCGCCGGACGGGTCATCGCCCGAGGCATGGTCTGACCGGGCGATACCGAAGTCGAGCACCTTCGGCCCGTCGGGAGAGAGGATGACGTTGCCTGGTTTGAGGTCCCGGTGGATGATCCCGGCGCCGTGGATGGCGGCGAGCGCCTCGGCCGACCCCACGGCGAACGCCGCGAGGTGGTCACCCGCCAGGGCTCCGAACTCCCTGATGTGCTCGCGCAGCGTCCGTCCCGGCACGAACTCGGTCGCCAACCACGGCGATTCCGCATCGGTGTCCGCCGCGATATAGGCGGCGGTGCACGTGGCGTCCACCTGCCGCACCAGATCGGCTTCGTAGGCGAACCGCCGGCGGAACTCCGGGTCGCGGGCGTACTCGGGGCGGATGACCTTGACCGCGATACAGCGGTCCGCGTCGTCCAGAACGCCATAGACCGCACCCATCCCGCCCTGGCCGAGCCGCCCCACAACCTGGAACGGCCCGATCACCCTGGGATCGCCGTCCACCAGCGGGCTCAGTTCAGCGGGCAGGGGCGCCGGTTCGGCCGACATCCACCCCTCCCTCCACGTCGCCTCCCAGTATCCGCGGCCGACCGCGGACGTGCACGCCGATCATCTGGCCGGAGCAGGCCATCTCGCGCGCCCATGTGCGTTGATCTTGACGCTGTGCACGTCTCGCGCGCCGTTTTGAGGTGCACAGCGTCAAGATCAACGTCAAGATCAGCGCGGCGGGGATAGGCTCACGGCTCGCGCCAGCCGGCCTCCCAGGCGGTGAGTGCCGCCTCGACCCGGTTGCGCACCCCCAGACGGGTGAACAAAGAGGTGACATAGCCCTTGACGGTCGTCTCGGTGAGGTAGAGCTCGCCGGCGATCTCGGCGTTCGCCTTCCCGGCCGCGATCCCTTTCAGCACGGCCCGCTCCCGTGGCGAGAGGACCGCCAGCCGCGCCTCGGCGGATTCGCGCGGCGCGTTGTCCTGCCACTGGCGGCGGAGGTCCGCGACGACCATCGCGGCGACGCTCGGGGACAGGCAGGTACCGCCCGAAGCGACGGAGCGGATGCCGTGCAGCAGCTCATAGGGGTCTCCGGCCTTGAGCAGGAACCCATTGGTGTTCAGCGCGATAGCCCGGGAGACATAGTCCTTCTCGCCGTAGGTCGTCAGGACCACAACGCGCTGTGCGGGGTTCCGCCGCCGCAGCTCGGCCAGGGCCGCGAGCCCGTCGAGGACGGGCATGCGGATGTCCAGTAGAGCCACGTCGACCCGGTGCCGAGCGAGGAGGCCGAGGGCCTCGCGGCCGTTACCGGCCTCGGCGACCACGTCGATGCCGGGGTCACTGGCGAAGATGGTGCGCAGCCCCACGCGGACGGCCGGCTCATCGTCGGTGATGAGAATCCGGATCGGGGTCACCACAGCGGCATCCTCCGGAGATCGGTCGCCTGCGTCACCGTAGTACCGTCGTGGCAGATCCGGTAGCTGGCCAGCCCGAGGGGAAAGTTGCCGTCGGTGTAGTACAGGCACCGCGCCCCGGGCGGTTCTTGGGCACTGACCGCGAACCGCATCGGCGCCTGGCGGGCCGGCAGGAGACTACGCACCTGAGCGTAGGTCTGGCCGGGGGATACGCGGTCGAACTCGGCGTGCTCCATGGTGGTGTCGTGGGTCGTCCACGCATAGAACCCCGCGATGAGCGCCGTCATGACGAGCGCGGGAAGGAGCGCCCAGCGCAGGGTGTCGCGGAGCGGGCGAGGCCGCCGGCCCGGGTCCTCGTCGCCGCCCACGGTGAAGGGCTGTTCCACCAGGGGGAGCTCCGCGCGGACCACGTGCCGCCCGTCGGCGGGGCCCGCTTCGAAAACACCTCCGATCGCTTCGACCCGGCGCCGAAGCCTTTTCAACCCCGTACCGCCGCTGCCGGCGCCGCCGCTGCCGGTGCCGGCGAGGACGGTGACCTCCGCCCAGCGGTCCCCGGCGGCGATCCGCACCTCGACCCCTGATCCGGGGGCGTGTTTGGCCGCGTTGGTCAGGCACTCCTGAACGACGCGGTGCGCGGTGAGGCGCACCGGCGCGGGGATGGCGGGACCCAGTTCACCGTGTAGCTCGACATCCACGCCGGCGTCTTGCGCCCGTGCGACCAGAGCCGGGATATCCACCCCTGCGGGCACGGTCGGTCCGGAAGGCGGGCGGTCATCGTTGAGGAGCTCCACCGCCTCCCGGAGCTGGAGCACCGCCCGCTGCACGTCGGCGCGCAGGGTGGCTGCTTCCGCGGCGACCTCGCCAGTGCTGTGGACCTGGATCGCCCCGGCGCGGATCGCGATCAGACTGAGCTCGTGGCCGACGATGTCGTGGAGGTCCTCGGCGAGCCGCGCGCGTTCCCGCAGCCGCGCCGCCCGGGTGAACTCGGCCCACTGCCTGCGCCGAACCTCCAGGTAGCGGTTCCACAGGAGCACCAGGAACAGGACGGCGATCAACAGCGACTGGAACAGGAGGGCCAGCACCGTCGCCCCTGTGGCCAGCCATCCGCCCAGGAGGGTCGACTCGGCCACAGCCAGTGCGGCGATGCCCCAGGGAAGGAACCGACCGTGCCCGCGCATAACGGCCATGCTAGGCGTCCCGCCGGTTGGCGCTCCACAGGCCGAGGCCGAGGAAGAGCACGCCCCATACCGCGACGACCAGCAGTCCAACGGGGCCGGCATACGGCTCGGCGTCGTCGGCGAGGAAGGTCGATCCCGCCTCACCGGGAAACCAGCCGTTCAGACCGCTCGGCAACACCAGGGTCCCGATCAGGACGGCGAACGCGGTGACCAAGGTCGCCACCGCGTTGCGGAGCAGGGCCCCCACCGCCACGACGAGGATGCCGACGACCGCCATGAGGAGGCCGCACCGGAGGGCGACGGCCGGATAAGACTCCGGGGACGCCAGGTTGTCAGCGAGGATCAGTCGTGTAGTCCCTGCCGCGAGCGTCCCGGAGGCCGCGCCGACGGCCAGCCCGCACACGGCGGCGATGAGGCTCTTGGCGGCCACCACGGTGGTGCGGTCGGGCTGGCCTCGCAGTGTGGAGCGGATCTCGCCGGTGGAGTACTCGGCGGTGACCAGCTGCATCGCGAACGCCGCGAATGCGACCTGGCCGAAGAGGACCGCCGGGCCGACGGCGTCCATCATCGGCATCCGGGCGTCTGCGGGCACCTCGTCGATGGAGATGCCGTAGACGAAGTCGTTGGCCAGGCTCATCGCGGTGATGACGACCAGCGCGACCGTGGTGAGAAGGCAGATCCAGGGGGCCCGCACGGACCAGGTCTTGCCCCATTCGCTGTGCAGGGTGCGCCACATGTCAGCTCCTCCCCGCTGCCGGGACGGCGGCGTATTCGATGTCGTCTTGGACCAGCCGGAGGTAGCCGGCTTCGAGGGTGCCCGCGCGGCGGGCGAGGTGGTGCAGGAGGACGCCGCGGGCGTGGGCGGCTTCGCCGACCTGGTGCTCATCGGCCCCAACCACGTGCAGCTCAACCGGGTCGTGCTCCGCCGTGGTGACGCTCGCCCCGGGCAGCGCCCGGCGCAGTTCGTCGCGCGCCTCCGGGTCGGGTGAGCGCACGACAATTGTGTCCTCGGCTCTGCCGACCAGTTCCTCGGTGGCGCAGTCCGCCAGGACGCGGCCTCTGCCGATCACGACCACGTGGTCGGCGGTCTGGTGCATCTCCGCCATCAGGTGGCTGGACACCAGCACGGTGCGTCCTTCGCCGGCCAGGCCGCGCAGGAGGTGGCGCACCCATCGCACCCCGTCGGTGTCGAGTCCGTTGACCGGCTCGTCGAAGACCAGCACCTCCGGGTCGCCCAGCAAAGCGGCGGCGATACCGAGGCGTTGCCTCATGCCCAGCGAGAACGACCTCGTCCGGTTGCGGGCGACCTTGGCGATGCCCACCTGTTCCAGAACCTCGTCGACCCGGCGAGGGCTGATGCGGTTGACCCGCGCAAGCGCGAGGAGGTGGTTGCGGGCCGAGCGGCCCGGGTGGACGCTGTGGGCGTCCAGGTGCGCACCGACACTGCGCAGCGGATCGGCCAGGTCGGCGTAGCGGCGTCCGCCGATCAGCGCCCGGCCAAAGGTCGGGTGGTCCAGGCCCAGCAGCACGCGCATCGACGTGGACTTCCCGGCGCCATTCGGTCCGAGGAACCCGGTGACGCGGCCCGGTTCGATAACGACACTCAACTCATCGACGGCGATGGTGTCGCCGTAGCGTTTGGACATGCGGTCGAACTCGATCATGGCCGCAAGTCTCACCGTCGTGCCGGTCCGGCCGATACCCACGAAAGTCGGGACTCGACGGGCTCGATGAACAGATGGCGCGCGGATGGCGTGCCGAGAGGCCTTCCCTGTCCGCCCGGTCGCGTCCGCCATACGCGCCGCACGGGCTTCAGGACACGGCGCCCGAGCACCGGAACAGCCGCGGCGATCCGTGCGCCGGACATGACCACGGGACCGTGTGCGCCCGCGGGTCCGTACCTCCCTCTCCCGGGGGAGGCGGGAATTCGGCGGTCGGTCGGGAGAGGGAGGTGTCCGCGGAAGGCGCCTGGCACCCTCGTGACCATGTGCAAAGGTGCGGTCGGTAACGGCCCCGGACCGGGTTTCGCGCGGAAAGCCTGCGGATACGGCCTGATCCTGGCTGTCGTGCCGTATGCGGCGATGAAAGTAATGTGGCTCAGCGGATACCCGATCGGTGTGCCGGAGGGCTCCCCGGCGGCTGGATCGGAGTTCGCGGCGGCCAATGTGATCACTCTCGGCATGGACATCGTGGCGGTCGTGCTGGCCCTGGCGCTGACCCAGAACTGGGGTATGCGCATCCCCGCGGCCCCTGTGCTGGCTACCGGCTGGGTGGGGACGGGACTGCTCGTCCCCACGGTGCTGCAGGTGCCCGCCGGGTTGGTCCACGGCCTCCTCACCAGCGGGCAGGCCGTCGACATGGAAGGCGGCCTGGTGACCGATACCGCCTACGCCGTCGTCTACGGTTCGTTCGCCCTGCAGGGGGCCCTGCTCAGCGCGGCGTTCCTGCTGTACTCCCGGGAACGCTGGGCCGACGTCTTCGTCTTTGTCCCCTCGACGGCCGAGGGAAGTACAAGGGCGCACGCCCAGCGGGCCATCGCGGCCGCCGCCGCGGCGGGGGCGCTGTGTGTGGGAACCGTGAGCATCACCGGAGCCCTTCTCGCTCCCCCGGGATGGAACGACGTATGGACACCGGAGTCCCGGCTGACACTCGGTCTCTACAGCGCCGTGGTGCTCACCGCCGTCCCCGGTGTGCTGATCATGGTGGGCTCGCCGCTCGTGCCCGAGCGGCTGCGCCGCCGGCCTTTCGGGGTAGGTGCCACGCTCACCTGGATCGGCTCCGGCGCTCTTTTCGGATGGGGCGGTTTTCGAACGCTGGCCCAGGTCATGCGTGCGCCGATGAGCGACCTGGCGGCCCCGGTGGAACGCGTGACCGACCTCGTCGCGATGCTGTCGGGTCTGGCCATCGGCGTACTGGGCGTACTCCTGCTCGCCGAGGTCCGCGATCGGGCGGTGGACCGCGAATGGCCACCGGCCGCGGCGGCCCACATCAGGCAGCGGTTCCGGGCACAATCCGCACCGCCCTCGCTCGAATCCCGGTGACAGCCGGTGCCCGCCGCCTCCCGGAAGGACAGCGCTCTGGCCCCGATTCGCGATCGATACCCTGTATATACCGTCGGCCCCAGCCCGTTCGCGTTCCGGACAGCACCAGCCCTGCCCCAGCGGCCGCTAGGGCGGGAGCACGGTGCCCAGGCACCGACAGCACCGAGAAGGAGGGACCCGGTGGACGCTCTAACCGCCGTACCCGGCTCGAGCCCGAGCGGCGCCGCCCGGCGCGCGGACGGGAACCTGTGTCTCCGGCCGGGCCGTCTGCTCGCCGGCCGCGTACGCGACTACTCGGGTTATGAGGAACAGCTGGCCGCCCCTGTGCAGCGCCGCGAGATGCCATCGAGCAGAGTGACCCTGGTCGTCTCCTTCGGCGACCCGGTCGAGGTACCGCGTTCCCGGTACGGCGTTCCGGGCGCCCCCTGCGCCTGCCTGGTGTCCGGTCCGCACGACCGGGTGGCGCGGACGCGGATACGCGGCGCGCAGCACGGCGTCTTGATGCGGCTGCGCCCATTCGACGCCTACTCACTGCTGGGGGTGCCGATGCACCTGATCAGCAACCGGTTCGTGAACCTGGAGACCATTTTCGGCCGAAGCAGCCTCCGGCTGACCGAACAGTTGGCCGAGGCGCGCGATTGGACGCGGCGCTTCGACATCCTCAACACGGAACTGGCCGCCCGCATCGCCACAGGCCCGGCTCCGGATCCCGCCGTGGAATGGGCCTGGCGGCGGCTGCGGGCCACCGCGGGCAACACGAGGATCTCCGCGCTGGCCGAACATCTCGGGTGGAGCCGGCGCCACCTGGTCCGGAAGTTCCGCCAGCAGGTAGGGCTGAGCCCCAAGACCGCCGCGCTGATCTTCCGCTTCGAGCGTGCGATGGCGCTGCTGGACGACCGTTCCCGTTCCTTGGCCGATGTCGCCGCCGAGGCCGGGTACGCCGACCAGGCCCACTTCAGCCGCGCGGTCCACGACCTCACCGGGCACGCGCCCGGGGAGTTCCGCACCACGCCGCTGATGCGCGCGCTCGGCTGAGGCGCGAGGTCCCATTTCTTCAAGCCGCTGACGGCACCCGCCCCATACGTTCCGGTCTATGACAGCAAACCGGAGCACGTTCAGCGGTGAACGGCACAGAACCGCTCGCCATGCCTTCGGCCGCCCGCGGCCGCAGAGGGGGTGCGCGGCATGAGAACGGAAGCACCGACCAAAAGGTCCCCTCTGGTGTTCTTCCTGTTGGTCTTCGCCCTGTCGGCGCCGATCTACATCGCCAGCCCGTTCGTCCACGTCCCGGGCCTGCCGAAGAACATGCCCATCCTTGATCTCGTCGGCGCGTTCATGCCGCTTGTGGCGGCCTCGATCCTCACCTACAGGGAGGAAGGCGGCGCCGGAGTGAAGAGACTGCTGCGGCGGGCCGTCGACTACACCAGGATCACGCGTAAGACCTGGTTTCTTCCCGTCCTGCTGCTGACCCCGGCCATCTCCCTGGCGACGCTGGGCATCACCCGCCTGATCGGATGGGAGTTCCAGGCCCAGCCGCGCCTCGCCCTGTCGATGATGCTGCTGGCCGTCATCGCGTTCCTGGTCGCCGCGGCGGGGGAAGAACTGGGCTGGATGGGGTATGCCATCGACCCCATGCAGCAGCGGTGGAGTGCGCTGACAAGCGCGGTCCTGTTGGGCCTGGTGTGGTGGGCCTGGCACGTTCCCTCGATCATCCAGAGCGGCCAACCTCCGGTGTCCATCGCATGGGGCCTGGTGGCCTCGGTCGGCGTGCGGATCCTCGCCGTCTGGCTCTACAACAACACGGGAAAGAGCGTCTGCGCGATCATCCTGTTCCATGCAATGGCAAACGTGAGCAGTTCGTTCATCCCCTCCGTGCCTACAGCCGCCGGGGGGCCGCTCACCGCGATCGCCGCTATCGCCGTGGTGGCCCTGTGGGGAGCCAGGACACTGTCCCGATACAGGTTCGCCGCCAGACCCGACTGAGCCGGGCCGGTTCGCGGTCCACCACACCACGGCTCTGTGCCCACACGCAGCCCGCCACCGGCCCCGGTGCCTTCAGCCGCAGTGTCAACGCCGCCGAGACAAGTCGTCCGCGTTGCGGTGCGGCCTCGTGGCCGCAGTCGAAGACAGTATGCTCTGCCGACGGTGTTCCCCCAGCGCCTCAGAGCCCTTGGGACCACGCCTGGAACGCCGCTCCCACGCACAGTCGGCTGTCCGACCATCATGGTCGCTCAGCACTCGGCGAAGCGCTTCAGTGGTGCTCGACGGCTGATTCCGCTGCTGAGCCAGCTCAACATCCTTCGCCACAGCGGCTGTGGCAACCCGGCGCGCCTCCCTCTTCGCATGGAGCCCCGCCTCAGACACAACCCGCAGTTCAGCGACCAGAGCATCGCGCTCCCGCCGGAGCTTGGCGGGCGTCGTCCCTTGCGCCAGCAACACCAGCCGACTGAGGGAAAGGCGGGCATCGATCCGGTCACGCTCCGCTGTAAGCTGTGCGGTCCGTTCCTCGGCCGCACGAGCACGGCCCCGCGCCTGTTCGATCTCCCTAGACCGCCGCGCATACTCCGGCCCCTGCCCAACGCGGGCATCCGCCACCGACAAATCCCGCCGCACCGCGTCGAGCTCGTCGATGACCATACCGGCATCGGTGTCGGTCAGAGTGCGAGCATAGGCGTTCACCGCGGCACGCACCAGCTCGCCATCGCTCCGCGCCGCCGCCATCTCGGACCGCCCCCGCTCATCCAAAGCATCCCCGGCCAGATAAAGGTCGGCCCGCTGCCGCCCCCGAGTCATCCCCGGATACAACGAATGGGCGTCTGCACCGATGCCGTAGACATGTACCCGATCACACGTCAACCCCTGCGCCGCGGCGATAGTCATCGCATACCCGAGCGACAGGTCGCCTCGGGCGATCGTCTCCGGCGACATCCACGCACTCTGGACCTGGCCGCCCCTACGCCACTCCACCCGCACTCCGCGCCGGATGTCAGTCTCGGCAACGATTCCGCGGAACCCGTTGAGGACATCCGTTCCCTCTCCCCGCGCAGACCGGTAGTCATTGCGCCGCACCCGGACCACATCCCCCACGGCCAGAGACAGCCGCTCACCTCCCGACAACGCAAACATCACATCCGGACCGGAGACGTACCCCGCGTTTCGGGCCAGCAAGCGAATCCGCTGATTCAGCTCCGCCGCATCGGAGTTCCGAGCCGCGAGCACCAAGACATCGGCAACAGCATCATGCGCACCCTCAATCCTGACGCGGTCCGACAACCACGCGACCGCCATCGCCTGGTAGGCATCACGCGTGGTCCGCGGCGCATGCACTCGCCCTGCCCCGCCCCAAGTAGCCAGCGCACCAGCACGCGCACCATCCAGCCACTCCCGGAGAGCCGCCTGGTCCACGGCACTGCGCTGCCTGCGATTCTCGGACAGGGTCGTACCGCCCACCAGACGGTGCACCGCAGCGAATGCCCCGCCGACCCCGACCGCGCGAAGCTGGCCAGGATCGCCGATCCCGACGATCTTCGTCCCGCTCTCCTCTGCCGCAGCGACCAACGCCGCCATGGAACGGTCGTCGATCATCGCAGCCTCGTCCAGCACCAGCACATCCACACCTTCAAGGCCGGTACCGGACTCGATCCGGCGCAGCCACGAGGCAACCGTATGCGCCGGGATACCGGCCTCCGCGGTCAGGTTCACTGCCGCGACCGCGGCCGTCGCCGCACCCTCTACCCGATATCCAGCGGCTTCCCACCCAGTACGCACCGCACTCATCAAAGTGGTCTTGCCGGCTCCGGCCACACCGCGCACCACGTCGATCCCGTGCCCAGCGGTCAACAACCGCTCCGCGGTACGCCGCTGCTCCTCCGACAGCGTGAAGCCCTGATTCCGCTCGAAACCGGCCAGAGCCGCCTCGACACGCTCCCCGTCCACCACGGCTGAGTTCTGCGCCAGCCGGCGTTCAGCTGCTTCGGTGACCGTACGCTCCGCGGCCACGATGTCGGCAGAAGTCCACCGCCCGACATTCGACTGGTGACTAACCCCAGTGGTGGTAGGCATCCGCACCGCTTGTGCGACGCTAAGAACCTCATCCGTGCGGACCTCCAATTCGGCTGCTGTCAAGCCGTAAGGATGAGCGGCCGCCACTGCCACCAATACCTGGGCCCGAGTCACCGTCTTGCGATTGGCGGTAACACCGGTCTCCGGATCCCATACGATCGCCGCCAGCTCATCCAGAGAAGGAGGAGTAGGAAGGGAATTTCCGGTTGCATCTGCCCCGACGCCACCACGGCCCGTAACATCAGCGATGAGCTGTTCCGGATCGATTCCCGCTGAAACAGCCTCATTCCGCCACTCGGTGCGCGCATGGGATGCTTTCACTGGCTGTTTCGCCTGAGCAAGTTTCTGACCAACCGTACGCCGCTGGGCAGGGGTAGCTCCTTCTCCTGCAGCATCGACAATCGTGGCAGATCTCCGGCTGTACCTCCTGCGAATCTCCGGACCGATACCCGCGATCTCCCATTCACCGGTACGTGGATCACGTTCCCAGCGGACCCCGAATTCCTTGGTCAGCCGCGCACGCATCCGCGCCTTGGCCAACTCGCCGGCCGCCGCCACATGCCGATGTAGGTCCCGCCCGCCTGATGCCAGTGTCCGCCATTTCCCATCCTCGCCGCGCACCAGATTCGCAACCATGAGATGCGCGTGCAGATGCGGATCACCGACCCGGCCACCCACCGGCCGAGCGGACCGGTGCAGCGTCAATGACGCGATAATCCCACTGCTTTCCAACCGCGCTGCCTGATGGCCGTCACCGTGGTGACCCGAAAGCGCATAACCGGCCCACTGCTCAACCGCGGCCGCCGTTTCTCGTACCGAGTCCATATAAATCTCTTCGATCTCAGCGGCCATCTTCTCGTCCGCGAGACCGTACAGCACCGACATCGACTTCGGCATATTCAGCACCAGATCGTAACCCCGATTACCGACCTGGATCCGGTCATTGGCATGCTTTCGGGCTACGGCCAGTTCCTCAGTTCCCCACAGGGATTCCAGCGAGACCCGGAGCTTCTGTGCTGTGGCCAGACTTACCTCACCCTGGGCGACCGCTTCTGTGATTCCGCGATTGACGGCCTCCGCCAGCGCCTCAAGATCGCGGATGGGGGCGTGGTGAACCTCACCATCGCGCAGCACACCACGTTCAAGCCGAGCGAAGCGCTTCGCGAGTTTCTCCGATCCGCGGCGCTGAAGCAGCTCGGCCGGAGATACACCAAGCTGTGTCGCGGCTTGTTGAATGGCGTCGACTAGGGGGACAGCCCGCAGCTTCGCACGGGGATCGACAGCCAGCTTCGGTGTAACGAGTTGCTCACCGGTACGCGGATCTCTACCTGCCATAATCGCACGCATGGAACCAAGATCGGCGTCCAAAGAAAAGCTGCTTCCAGCTTCCTCATCAAACTCTGACCAGCCGGCTCCAACCCGCTCGATCGGGCGGTCGGCTCCATTGAGCCGGTAGTTGAGTTGGGCGCCGTCATCTTCTTTGGTGTGCCCGTGAGTGTGCGCCTCGTCGCAACCGCACTTGCCGGAAAGGCGGTAGTCGACTTGCTCGCCGGACGAGAGGGTGGTGAGCCAGGCCATGGGGAGTACCGGGAGTTCCTTAGGGGGGAGGATTCAGTTGGTTAAGGAAGAGCGTACTATAACGAGGAGATACCTATACACTGAGGCTTCTTTAACCTTGATGTGGGTCGAGCCCTGGCCACAGCAGTTGCTGCACTTCTTGTCGCTGTTCTTGCCGCTGCCGCCGCAAGAGGTGCAGTTCACCCTGATGATCTCGTAGTCGCTCACGTGGTCACCCCCTCTCTGTTGAGTTCTCAATCCGGCCGGTGGGCCGGTCGCGTGGTCGGAGCACACCCCGCCACACTATATATATTACTCGGTTTTGCGGAAGGCTGACCACCTACCGAGCGGACCCACCGAACCGTTATGGAGCCGAGTTCGGTGGGTCCGCGTCTCACGCTCCGGGATCGGCGATCCCTGCGTGTTCTCCTTCTACGCTTTCCCTCTACGCTCTAATCAGACCGGATCTGTGGAGCGGAAAGAGAGCGGATAGCTCTTTACTCGCTTTCCTGCCAGGGTAATTCGGGACGACGCTTATCCGAGCCACGTCCTCTCCCCGGACGGCTATTCCACATCAGGAGCAAGTCACGCACATAGTATTTTGCGCGTGGATACCAGCGGCGCCCGTCCACAGTATTCGGAAACGTGTCCGGACGATCATCTTTGATCTGTGTGACGCTGCTTCCTGGGACACCGATCAGCGCGGCAAACCCTCCCAGGGTAACCTCCTTATCTAATTCCTCTTCCGGAAGCTCCACAGGATCCTGGCGACGCGGCCGGAACTTCTCCAACTTCTTCGGGTCATAGAGATTACTCCCACCCCCGCCCCCTTTTTCAGTACTGCCATAGCGCCGCTGCTCTGGTTCAGGAAAGTCTGGGTAGTACCGCGGCATCACATGCACCACATAAGCATGACTATAGCCAAATTCTTCCGCCCATTCCTTCAATGTCACCAGACGCTTACACTTCTCCTCACTCACCAAATCCTCCAAAGGGGAGTATGGAAATAAGAGAATATTTTTTGGTTTCCCGTTGGCCTACCGAATCACCGCTCTCGAACCGCGCCCAGCGCCCGAATTGACTCCTGCGCCGCGTACTCCTGCGATTCCCACCCTTGGGACTGATACCACTCCGACAGCGCCATGGCTACAAGAAGCAAAGCTGGAACCGCCCCGACCACCTGATCCGACACATCATCCGGTATCTGTGCTCTCCCTAGAGCACGAGCAATCTTCCGCAATTCGGCCGCGCCTGCGTGATCCTCATAGGGAACCGGCAGCCGACCTGCATGCTCCCACTTTCGTGCCGCGTCCCCGAACAACACGACCAAGGACGGTGGAACAACCCCGGCCATAGCGGTCAGCACATCCCCAAAAGCGGAGGCGGTTGCCGAACGCCGCGGTGCCGACATCAGCCCTAACTCCTGATGGACCCGGCGCAACGCACCAGCCAAATCAGCCCAGATATCCTCTGGACCGTTGAGCGTATCCGGAAATCCGCCCGCGAACCGCTGCCGTACAGCCAGAAGAGACAGGTCCGGCGCCAAACTCCCCCCACCGAACCAAATCGGCTCCCCCTCAGGATTCTCATCACCCGGAAGCGATACTGAGTAGCCTTCAATCTCCCCGTCGAGCCCGAACCGGAAGTGCACTAGGACACCAGAGAACTCCAACAGGGAAAAGAAATCCTCCTCACTGACCGCCGCCACCGCCGCCGCCCGCACCTGTCGGGCAAGAATGCTCCGCGGCGCCTCAACAAGGCCGCGCCGCCCAGCCTTCTCCGTCTCCCCACGCTGCGGCAGCCGCGCCGACGTGCGATTCGATTCGCTCGTCGCGCGCAACCCCAATTCCCGCTCCAGACGGCGGCACTCATCCCGCAGCCGCAAAGCGTCGTTATGGATACTCGGACGCCTATCATCCTGACGGGCCAGCGTCGCTACCACGTGAATATGCCGACTCTCATCCCCGTCATGCCGCACCGCCACCCATCGGCAACCGTAACCATCCCCATCCGGTGCAACACCAGCCACCGAAACCATCCGCTGACAGACACGCTCCCACTCCGCGTCCGTCAACGTCCGGTCCTCAGGCGCCACACGCACCGCGCAATGCCACACCGGCCGAGGCGAACCCTGCCGCACGAAACAATCCAACCGCCTGGCCAACTCCCGTACAGAACGTTCCTCCTGCCGTCCAGGATCCGGCACCCCCAACTCCCGCCACGCCCCCACCAAATGCGGATCCTCATGCTCATTAGCACGGCCTGGGCCATACAGATACTGCAGCAGCCGGTATGTGTCCCCGCCCCGCATCACCTTCGCGATCACCGCTCAGCACTCCGCCGCACCACGTCCAACGTCTCCTCAACCTCATCCATCAGACGTACAAGCGCTTCCATAGCAGCAGGTGCGGAACCATTCCCCGCTTCCCCCGATGTCATCGACCGGAGCCTGACTCCCACCTCGTTCAGCGCCACCGCGAACTCGTTCAACCGCACCATGCTCTCCCGCAGATCAGGTGTCCGGTCCAGCACTCCCCTAGCCACACCCATCGCCGCATAGGCGGAAAACGCGCCTAATGTCATCCCCTCGGCTTCTGCTGCGCTACTCAACAGCGCATGCTCCTCATCACTCAACGTCAACTTCACATGCCGATCCCGGCGTACGCCGGTCTGGCGGTCCCGACGCCTGCGCTGCGCCACAGCAAACCTCCGAACTGGATGATCTTCCTTATTGACACTCTTGAGTATAAATTAACCTTTCCATGCTTCCCCCTAGAGGAGATGGGGCTATGGGGTGGTGGAGGATGATGGGGAACGACAGGAGACCTCGGTGAAGGGGTAGCGCTACGCGCTATGACTTGGAAGCAGTCGATCGAGTCGGCGAAGAAGCCGGTATACAGCACCTCATGCCGCACAGAAATCACAACAACCGCGTAGAGTTCTTCTCCAACCAAGCCGGTAACTGCGTGAACGCCCTGGGCGGGAACCAGCGAGGTAGTACCGATCCAGCTGGCGTCCCCACTGATTGGAATCCCGGCTTCAGCCGTGGGGAGGAAGTCAACCAACACGAAAGGCGGGCTTCGAACTCCACAGGACGCTGGAAACCATGCAGGGATTGCGTCAGGATCTCCCTCCACCCGTGTGGCGGCAGATCCATCGTCTTGCAGACAGAATCCTCAATACCGGGGGGGCCGCTCTCACACCGAAGCAGCACACCTGCTCGTGACATACTCGGGGAGTTCGCTCCCGACTCCCCTCGCGCCTTCTGCGGCAGTCGGTGTCGCCGGAATCCGGCGTTCTCAGCGGGCCGACATGGAACGGCTCCACCCCGCGGTTCAACACGGTCGGGGCTGGGCTGACCGGCGGCGACGCCGTCCGCGTCCGCGACGACCTCAAGCGGCTCGCCGCCGAACTGGAGAAGCATTTCGACCGCGAGGAGCGCTACCTCGTCTCCGCGCTCAACTCCCTCTGACCACGCGAAACCGCCGCCGCGCGAAGCCGCCGCTCGCGCTCACCGCTGCGGCGGGGGAAGAACCCGGACCTACATCCGCCCGGCGCCCCGCTCTGGGACCGCCCGAGGGCGGATTCTTTCTGCTCCGTCCCAAAGGAAAAGGAATACCGAAAGAGCCTGATTCCAGCGAAGGCGGGGACGGCGACTTACCAGTCATGCGGTATCACCTTTTATGCAGACCCGAGTAGACTCCCACCCCCGGGGAACCCACTGGTCACTGGCGCCCTTGACCCTCGGCGGCCCTCCGCCCCGGCCACGTTCACGCGTCACCGTCCTGGGGGACCGGTATGCCACGAGTCACGCGCCGAGAACGGCTGCGCTACTGGTTCGACGGCACGATGTCGAGGGGCACGCCCGCCCTGGTCGGGTGGCTCGCGATCGTCCTGGCCGCAATGGTCCTCTTCTTCGGGGTTGTGACGTGGGCGCTGGTGCCCCGCACCGGGGCCCTTGCGGGCAAGGGGTTCCTCGAAACCCTGTGGATCACCTTCATCCGGGCCACGGACCCGGGCGCGATCGGTAGCGACGACACCTCCAACATTCTGTTCGTCGCGCTGATGCTGATGGTCACCCTGGGCGGCGTCTTCGTGTTCAGCGCCCTGGTCGGTGTGATCGCGACCGGCCTTGACAACAAGATCACCGAACTGCGCAAGGGCCGTTCCCGGGTCCTCGAGAACGGCCACACGATCCTGCTCGGCTGGTCGGAACAGGTATTCGTGATACTCAACGAGCTCATCGAAGCCAACGAGAGCGAGAAACGGGCGGCCGTTGCCATCCTGGCCGACAAGGACAAGGTCGAGATGGAGGACGAGATCCGCGAACGGATCGCCGACACGAAGACCACCAAGGTGATCTGCCGAACCGGGAACCTGCTCAACCCGCACGACCTCGACATCGCCAACCCGGACCGTTCGCGGTCGATCATCATCGTCCCGGCGAGCGAGGAAAAGTCCGACCACCACGTCATCAAGACCTTGCTGGCCATCGCCAACCGCTCCGGACACCGCGAGAAGCCGTACAACGTCGTCGCGGCCGTGAACGACTCGCTCAATCTGCACGCGGCGCAACTGGCCGGCGGAAACGGGGCGTACATCGTCGACGTGGACGACGTCGCGGCCCGGCTGGTTGTACAGACCGCTCTGCAGTCGGGCCTGTCGGCCGTCTACACCGACCTGTTCGACTTCGGCGGCGACGAGATGTACATGACCGAGGAGCCTGGTCTTGTGGGCTCCACCTTCAGCCACGCACTGTTCGAGTACCAGACCTCAAGCGTGCTGGGACTGCGGCTCGCCAATGGCAGGACCCTGATCAACCCGCCGATGAACACCCGGATCAGCCGGGGCGACGAACTCATCGTCATCGCCGAGGACGACAGCACCATTCGCCGCGGTGGCAAACCCTCCCGCGTTCACGAAGAGGCGATCGTTCGGCCCCAGGTCCGCGGTCCCGCCCCGCGCATGGTCCTGATCATCGGATGGAATGAACGCGCGGGCAGGATCATCGAACAGCTCGACAGCTACCTCGCTCCTGAGTCGGGGGTCCATGTCGCGGCACGGCGGCCGGGTGCCCGGGACGAGATCGACGAGATTCAGCCGCTCCTCAAGAACACGACCGTCGTCTTCGCCGAAGCCGACACCACGGACCGCGGCTTCCTCGAACGGGTGGACTTCTCCATGTACCAGCACGTGATCGTGCTGACATACGACCACTTTGAGCTGCAAGAGGCCGACTCCCAGACCCTGGTGACCCTGCTGCACCTGCGGGACCTGGCCGAACGCAGGCAGGAGAACTACTCGATCGTCACCGAGATGCGCGACGACCGCAACCGGGAGCTCGCCCAGATCACACAGACCGACGACTTCATCGTCAGCGGAAAACTGATCAGCCTGCTGATGACCCAGATCTCGGAGAACCGGCACCTGAGCACCGTCTTCACCGCTCTCCTGGATCCTGAGGGCTCGGAAATCTACCTCAAGCCGGTCGAGGACTACGTCTGGCCGGGAGCGCGGACCGACTTCTACACGGTGGTCGAAGCCGCCCGTCGGCAGGGGCAGGTCGCCATCGGCTACCGGATCCAAGCGCAGGCCTTGGAGGCCGATCACGGGATCGTCCTCAACCCGGACAAGCGCGCTCCGGTACGGTTCGCGCCAGGCGACAAAGTGATCGTGCTCGCCGAAGACTGACCGCATGCTTGTCGAGGTAGACCACACTGTCGCCGTCGAGCTCCGCGAGGTGGCCGGTGTGGCCGCATGCCGCACCGAGCGCGTGCAGATGGCCAACCGCTGCTCGGTGTCGGCAAGCGCGATGTCTCCTTCGATGCGACACCAAGCACGAAAGGAGCGTTCCCGCGGTTCCTGGTGTGCGGGGCACCATCTAGTCAGCGCTTCTTCTTTTTCTTGCGCCCGGTGACGAGGCCGTCGATGACCAGGCTGGTGCCGATACCGAGCAGCCAGGCGTCCTTGGCCATGCTGGTGCCCTGCTCTGTCGGGCGCAGTTTCTGGTGCATGCCAGGGGTGCGCAGGTACATGCCGAGCAGACCGCCGGAGAACGCGGTGAGAGCGGCCCCTGCCACCGAAGCGGGGACCACCGGAAGCAGCAGAGCCGCACCGATCCCGATCTCGGTGCCCGCGAGCAGCCTTGCAAAGGTCGGCGCATCGACCTTCTTGAGGAACGGGTAGGTCCCGGCGGCCATCTCCTGCATGCCGGTGGCTGCCTGCTCGTCAGCGGACAGCTTGTTAAGACCGGAATTGAGGATGAACATCCCGGAGACGAGCCGAACGGGCAGGTGGGAAAGTTGTCTGCGAAACATCGGACCTCCGTTGTAGTCGGGTGATCACTGATCCGACATTACTTCGGAAGATCGCCGGATCCTATGAGGCTGACGGCGGGGCATGCCGACCGCTGCACCGAACACGGGTGCCCTTTCCACAGCTTGGGAGGGCCGTACCGTGACCGCTGCGGCGGGGCTAGTCTCAGGAGGCACCAGGAATCACCGACCGCCGCTAGCCCTGCAGAGGTTTCCCACTGTGGCCGACCCGTTTGTTCACCTGCACGTCCACACCGAGTACTCGATGCTCGACGGTGCCGCGAAACTCAAGCCGCTGTTCGCCGAGGCCGCTCGGTTGCGCATGCCCGCGGTCGCGATGACCGACCACGGCAACATGTTCGGCGCCTATGAGTTCTGGGAGCAGTCCAGGGACTCGGGGGTCAAACCGATCATCGGGATCGAGGCCTATGTGGCACCGGAGTCACGGTTCCACAAGAAGCGGGTGCGCTGGGGGCGCGGAGACTCCGACGACAGCGCCGAGGGCGGCAAGGACATCTCCGGCGGCGGCCGCTACCTGCACATGACCATGTGGGCGCGCAACGCCACCGGGCTGCGCAACCTGTTCCGGATGTCGTCCCTGGCCAGCATCGAGGGCTACTACGGCAAGCCGCGCATGGACCTGGAGCTGATGAGCCAGTACTCCGAAGGGGTCATGGTCTCCACCGGGTGCCCCTCGGGCGGGGTGCAGACCCGGCTGCGGCTGGGACAGGAGAAGGAGGCCGTCGAGTACGCCGCCAAGCTCCAGGACATCTTCGGACGCGACAGCGTGTTCCTGGAACTGATGGACCACGGAATCGGGATCGAGCGCGAAGTTCGCGACGGATTGCTGAAGGTCGGCCGGGAGCTCGGCCTCAAGCCCCTGGTGACCAACGACTCCCATTACGTCACCCAGGACCAGTCCCAGGCCCACGACGCGCTGCTGGCCATCGGCGTCGGAAAGAACCTGGACGACCCCAACCGGTTCAAGTTCAACGGCGACGGCTACTACATCAAGTCCGCCGAGGAGATGCGCGCCCTGCTCTCTCTGGACGAGTGGGCGCAGGGCTGCCGGAACACGCTGTGGGTGGCCG
Source organism: Actinomycetes bacterium (assembly GCA_021793235.1). Lineage (GTDB taxonomy): Bacteria > Actinomycetota > Actinomycetes > Streptosporangiales > Streptosporangiaceae > JAJYTD01. The sequence continues at coordinate 82,756 of JAJYTD010000013.1, forward strand.
AGCAGGTCGAAGACGGCTGCTACGACGAGGTGTTCGCCTCCCGCGACCTCATGCCGAAGTTCCCCGTACCCGAAGGCGAGACCCAGTCCTCCTGGCTGCGCAAGGAGATCGACCGGCTGACTCCCACCCGCTACCCCGATGGTCCCAGCCAGGACGTGCGCGAGCGCATCGACCGCGAGCTGGGCATCATCGATTCGATGGGCTTTCCCGCCTACTTCCTGGTGGTCTCCGATATCTGCCAGTACGCGCGCAAGAACGGCATCGCGCTGGGCCCGGGACGCGGCTCGGCCGCCGGGTCGATGATCGCCTACGTGCTGGGGATCACCGACCTGGATCCGCTGGAGCACGGGCTGCTGTTCGAGCGGTTCCTCAATCCCGAGCGCGTCACGATGCCCGACATCGACCTGGACTTCGACGAGCGCCGGCGCGGGGAGATGATCAACTATGTCACCGAGCTCTACGGTGATGAGCGCGTCGCCCAGATCCTGACCTTCGGCACCATCAAGGCCAAGGCCGCGGTCAAGGACTCCACCCGGATCCACGGCCTCCCCTACGCTTTGGGCGACCAGATCACCAAGGCGTTCCCGCCGCCGGTCGGCGGCAAGGAGATCCCGCTGTCCGCGGTCGACGACGAGTCCCATGAGCGCTACGCCGAAGCGGTGGAGCTGCGCACCCTCATGGAGAAGGACCCCCAGGTCCGCAAAGTCATGGAGACCGCCCGCGGTATCGAAGGGCTGACCCGGGGCACGGGCGTGCACGCGGCCGGGGTGATCCTGTCGGCCGAGCCGCTGCTGGACGTGGTGCCGCTGCATAAGCGCGACACCGACGGCGCGATCATCACCGGGTTCCCGTTCCCGCAGTGCGAGGAAATGGGCCTGCTGAAGATGGACTTCCTGGGGCTGCGCAACCTGACGATCATCGACGACGCCATCCAGAACGTGAAGTCCAACGAGGGCATCGACATCGACTGGTCGCAGATCGGGTTCGATGATCCCAAAACCTACGAACTGCTCTCGCGCGGCGACACGCTGGGCGTGTTCCAGCTCGACGGTACGGCCATGCGGGCGCTGCTGCGGCGCATGCAGCCCACCCAGTTCTCCGACATCGTCGCGGTCAACGCCCTGTACCGGCCGGGTCCGATGGCCGCCAACGCCCACAACGACTACGCCGACCGCTCCAATGGCCGCCAGGAGATCACCTCGATCCACCCCGAGCTGCACGAGGCGCTGGACCCGATCCTGAGTGAGACCTACCACCTCCTGGTCTACCAGGAGCAGATCATGGCCATCGCCCAGCAGCTCGCCGGCTACTCGCTGGGCGGCGCCGACCTGATGCGCCGGGCGATGGGCAAGAAGAAGAAGGAGGCCCTGGAGAAGGAGTACAGCAAGTTCAGCGCCGGGATGCTGGAGCGGGGGTTCTCCCAGGAGGCCGTCGACACCCTGTGGGAGGTCATGCTCCCCTTCTCCGGCTACGCGTTCAACAAATCCCACGCGGCCGGCTACGCGATCCTGTCCTTCCGCACCGCCTACCTCAAGGCCAACCACCCGGCCTCCTACATGGCCGCTCTGCTCACCTCGGTCAGTGGCGACAAGGACAAGATGGCGGTCTACCTGGCCGAATGCCGCAAGATGGGCATCCGCGTACTGCCGCCCGACGTCAACGACTCCGGGTTGCGCTTCTCCGCGGTCGGGTCCGACATCCGCTTCGGCCTGGGCGCCGTGCGCAATGTCGGCGCCAACGTGGTGGAGTCGATCATCAAGACCCGCAAGGAGAAAGACGCGTACGCCTCCTTCGTCGACTTCCTCGCCAAGAGCGAGCTGACCGTCTGCAACAAGCGCGTCATCGAGTCGCTCATCAAGGCCGGCGCTTTCGATTCCCTGGGCCAGCCGCGCATGGACCTGTGCAACCACCACGAGCATGCCGTCGAGGCGATGATCTCCTCTAAGAAGCAGGAGGCCCACGGCCAGTTCGACCTGTTCGGCGGCGGGGACACCGCCGACGACGGGCCGATCGGGTTGGACATCACCTGGTCGGGCAAAGAGTGGGACCGCAAAACCAAACTGGCGTTCGAGCGGGAGATGCTGGGCCTCTACGTCTCCAGCCACCCGCTGGCCGGCGGCGAACGGATCCTGGCCCGCTCCAGCGACGCCTCGATCCTGGAGATCAACAACGGCGAGCGGCGCGACCGCTCCGAGGTACAGATCGCCGGGTTGATCTCAGCGGTAGAGCGCCGCATCAGCAAGCAGTCCGGCAACCCGTGGGCGAAGGTGACCATCGAGGACCTGGATGCCAGTATCGACGTCCTGTTCTTCGCCGAGGCCTACACCCTCTACTCAGAGGTCCTCACCGAGGACACTGCGGTGTCGGTGAAGGGCCGGGTCAAGGAACGCGAAGGCGAGTACTCCATCCAGGCCATGGAGCTCACCCTGCTCGACATCGCCCACCTGGCCGACGGCGAGGCGCCGATGCTGCTGACGGTGCAGGAGCAGCGGATCACCCCGGACCTGGTCGATGAGCTGAAGCATGTCCTCACCGCTCATCAGGGGAGGACCCCGGTGCGAATCAGGGTCGACCACCCGATCAAGTCGCGGGTGTACGACCTGCCGCGGTATTCGGTGAATGTCACCTCAGAGCTCGCCGGCGATCTGAAGTCGCTGCTGGGCGCCGAGGCGATCACCTACTGACGTCCAGGGCACCGCCCCCGCCGACGCTTCTATGTCGGTGGGGCGGCCCCGCCCGGCTTCCCCGCACAGCCACTCCCGCGAACAACCCGGCACCCTCGCTAATCCCCAATAGAGGCTTCTAAGCTGAACGGCATGCGTGAGTGGTGGCACGGCCGAGGCGGCCGCCGGACCCGTTGGACGATGTGGGCGACCGATCTCGCGCTGTGGGCGGTGTTCACCGGCACCCTGGCCACCGAACTCGACGGCCTTCGCACCGAGCCGATGGCCGAGACCGTCGCCATGGCGCTGCTTCTGGCGGTCGCGTTCGGTGTTCGGCGGGCATGGCCCTTCACCGCCCTCGGCTTGGTCGTCGGCGCCAGCGTGCTCCACAGCGCGGCCATCACCATCGGCGTGGTCGACACTTTCGCCCTGACCTACGCACTGCCCTGCGCCGCGCTGGCCTTCCTCGCCGGCCGCCGGTCCGAGCGCATCGCCCCGGCCGCCGTCTTGACCGTCACCGCGGCGCTGACGATGCTGCTGGTGTGCACGGTGGGGTGGGTCCGCGGCGGCAATCCGCGCGAGGCGCTGACCGGATTCACCGACTGGGCCGGCGGCGTGCTCGTGCTGATCGCCGTCATCGTGACGCCGTGGCTGCTGGGCCGGTACTGGCACCGGCACGCACAACTGCGCACTGCCGGCTGGGAGATCGCCGACCGGATGGAGCGCGCCCGCGACGTCGACGCCGAACGTGCCCGGCTGCGCGAGCGGTCCCGCATCGCGACCGAGATGCACGATTCCCTGGGCCACGACCTCGCCTTGATCGCCGTGCGCGCCGCGGCCCTGGAGATGGCCGCCGAAGCGGAGGAGCCACAAGCCGCCGCGTCCGATCTCCGTGCCGCCGCCCACCAGGCCAACCTGCGGCTGCGCGAGATCATCGGGGTACTGCGCGAGGACGCCGGGGCAGCTGCTGCCGAACCGGTCGGCGAAGCCGTCACCGCCGTCGTGGACCGGGCCGTGGACTCGGGGATGTCGGTACGCCTGGTCCGTGAGGGCCCCGATATCGACCCCGCCACACCCGCGGGCCACGCCGCCCACCGTGTCGTCCAGGAGGCGTTGACCAATGCCGCCCGGCACGCCCCCGGTGCGCGGGTGACCGTCCGGCTTGTCCGCGAGGACGGCGCGACCGCCGTGCATGTCGCCGACACCGGACCGGTCGGCGCCGCGACCGGCGCCGGTACGGCCGGTAACGGCTCCGGACTGGCCGGGCTGCGCACGCTCGTCGAAGGGATGGGCGGCACGTTCACGGCCGGTTCGGGCGGACACGGTGGTGCAGCGGGCGGTTTCACCGTGACCGCGCGGATCCCCGAAACCGCGGGCCCCCAGAGCACCGCGGAAGAGCCGCCCGAAGGTTCGACGGAGACGGCGCGCCGCTGGAGCCAGATGCGCGCCGGCGCCCGGCGCTGGCTGGTGACCGCGCTGGTGCTGCCGCTGGGTCTCGCGGCCGTCATCACCGCCCTCGGCTTCCTGATGTTGTGGTACGCCGGTGCGAACACCGTGCTGGCGCGCGAAGACTACGCACGGCTGAGCATCGGCGACGACCGGGCCGCCGTCGAGCAGGTACTGCCGGTGTTCGACTATCAACCCGGCCCGATCCCCGGGGAGCCCCCGGCCCCGCCCGGCTCCGCCTGCCGCTACTACCTGGTCGATTGGGAGAACGGCCTGCCACCGGTGTACCGGCTGTGCTTCGCGGAGGAAAGACTGGTGGGCAAGGACATGATCGCGCGGGAGTGAGCACCCGTCCGGATAAGCTATGCCAGTGGCTCAACCAACAGCGCAAAGGCGGGGTCAGGAGCGGTGATCCGAATCGTGCTCGCCGACGACGAATGGATGGTCCGCGTCGGCATGCGCGCGATCCTGTCGGCCGACCCCGGCATCGAGGTCGTCGGCGAGGCCGCCGACGGCGCGGAGGCCGTTGAACTGGTGCGCGCGCACCGTCCCGACATCGCCCTGGTGGACGTTCAGATGCCGGATACCGACGGGCTGGCCGCCACGGCCGCCATCACGGCCGAGTTTCCCGATACCGCCGTCGTCATCTTGACCACCTTCTCCGAAGACGCCTACATCGCGCGGGCGTTGAGCAACGGCGCCAGCGGGTTCGTGCTCAAGACCGGCGACCCGCGGGAGCTGGTCGCCGGTCTGCACGCGGTGGCGGACGGCGGCGCCTACCTCTCACCGGAGGTGGCGCACCGGATCATCACCGAACTCGGTGCCACCGGCACCGATGGCCGGATGTCGCGCGGTGCGGCCGCCCGGGAGCGGACCGGGCGGCTGTCGGCTCGCGAACGCGAGGTGCTCTCCCTCATCGGGGAGGGACTGTCCAACGAGGAGATCGCCGATCGTCTCGGTATCGCCGCGGGCACCGTCAAGGTGCACGTGGGATCTATACTCGCGCGGCTCGACGTCCGCAACCGGGTCCAGGCGGCGATCCTGGCCTATGAGGCCGGTTTGGTCGCGGTCGACCTGTTCCCGGACCAGGGGTGACATCCGCACCTATGCCGATCGGGGTAGTACGCCGCCGACGTTCGGTTCATGCGCCGGGATCGGCCGATCGGTGATGATCCGGGCATGGCAACGAACCGAGCATTCTCCGCGCGCCGCCACCGCACCCTGTACTACGGGGCGGCCGTCGCTGTACTGGCGGCCTCCTGCGCCCTGCCCTCTGCGGTCGCGGCGGTGACCGGCCCCGACCCCATCCGGCTGTTCCCGCCCGAGCCCACCGGACCCTACGACGTCGGGCGGGTGGAACTGCATCTGGCCGACCAGGGCCGCGGCCACCCCTGGGTTGAGGGAAGCGAGCAGCGGGACCTCATGGTTACGCTGTGGTACCCGGCCGAGGGCGGTGGCGGGGAGCAGGCGCGCTACGTACCCGATGCCGTGGCCGACATCTTCGCGGGCGAGCTGGAGCAGGCGGGCCTGGCCCGCGACGCCGTGGACTTCCCGGGCTCGCACGCCAACGCCACCGTCGGCGCCGATGTAGCCGCCGATGCGGGAGAACTGCCGGTCCTGCTGTACTCGCACGGGTTCAACCAGACGCGCCACCAGGCGACCGCGCAAGTGGAGGAGCTGGCCAGCCAGGGGTATGCGGTGGTGGCCATGGACCACCCCTACGAAGCCTCGGCGGTGGAGTTCCCCGACGGCCGGGTGGTGCGGAACAGCATCCCCGGGGGGATGGACCAGACGGAAACGTACCGGGAGGCGATCGCCACGCGGGTGGCCGACACCGGCTTTGTGCTGGATGCCATGGCAGAGGTCGCCGATGGGTCCACCCCCGACGTCGGCGGGCGGCCGCTGCCCGAAGGGCTGGGTGCGGCGCTGGACCTGTCGGCGGTCGGCATGTTCGGCCACTCCGCCGGCGGACTCACCGCGGCCGAGGCGATGCTCGGCGACGACCGCATCGACGCTGGAATCAACCTCGACGGCAGCATCGCCTACCACGTCGGTGACGAGGAGTGGGCCGAGTCCACCGTGCGCGGCGCTGACCGGCCGTTCATGATCGTCGGCGGGGGGCTCAGCGGCGGAGCGGAGCGCGTACCGCACACCAGTGAGCACTCCCCCGACTGGCAGCGGTTCCGTGCGGCCTCCACTGGTCCGCTGCTGGAGTTGTACCTGGCAAAGGCCCAGCACATGAGCTTCATCGATACCCAGTGGCAGATTCCGCAGATCGACGCGGGCGCCCGGCCCGACAACCCGGCCTGGGCGGACATGGTAGCGGACTCGGTGGGCACCATCGATCCCGACCGCAGCGTGGCCGCCCAGCGCGCCTACCTCACCGCCTTCTTCGACGCCTACATGCGCGGTGCGGAGCGGCCGCTGCTGGACGGTCCCTCCCCCGAACATCCCGATGTCGCGTTCATCGAATGACCTGCCGCTGGGCCGCGGACGGCCGCGGCCCGGGAGACCCCTTGGGCCGCGGCCGTCCGCGTCGGCGGGAACACTTTTCACGCGTCCCGCGCGCGCAGCTCCGCGTAGCCGACGAGCTGGGCGGCCACGGCCCAGCCGAGCACGACCCACAGGTTGACGGCGCCGTCGTGAGGCGCGGTGTAGAAGCCGACATCGCCGGAGGCGTAGAACTCGATACCGGCGAGCCCGGGCAGGCAGGCGGCCAGGTCGTTCAGCCACTGCACCTGGCTGAGCTGCAGCACCAGCGGCAGCCCGAGCAGCAGCAGGAAGCCGACGGCGATCGTGCCCGCGGTGCCGCGCAGTGCCGTACCGATCCCGACGAACAGCACCGCGAACAGCGCCATACAGGCGCCCGCGCCCAGGACCGTGCGCACGGCGTAGTCGGCGTCCAGGGGGATGTGGGCGCCGATCACCAGCCACAGCACCCCGATCCCCAGCGCCGCTGTCGCGGTGCCCGCGGCGAACGCGAACCCCGCGGTGACAATGGTGCGCGCCGCGAGGACCCGGCCACGTCGCGGGACGGCCAGCAGGGTGGTGGTGATGCCGCGGTTGGCGTACTCGTTGGTGGCCGCGAGCGCGGCCAGCGTGAGGACGATGAACTGCACCAGGTAGAACACACCCTGCGAGGTGAGCTGGGCATAGGAGAACCCGCTCGCGGCATCGGGGTCCTCGGCGATGCGGTCGGCCGCCGAGTAGCCCATGAGGAGAGCGAAGACGGCCATCGCGAGCAGCCCCAGCCCCAGACACCACCAGGTGGTGCGCACCGAGGAGAGTTTGGTCCACTCCATGGCCAGGACCTGGAGGAGGGCGCGCCCGGCCGCCGGGGCGGCGGGGCGGGTATCCGTGTGGGGGGTGGTCACCGGCCCTCCCTCTGCCCGGCGCCGCCCTGTGCGGTGCCGGACTTTCCAGACGCGGCCGGGTACCGGACCTCGGCCTCGGTGAGGTCGAGGTAGGCCCGCTCCAGCGATGCCTCCTCGCGGTACAGGGTGTGCACACGCGCACCGGCGGCGTGCGCGGTATCGCCGACCTCCTCGGGATCGGCCCCGTACACCAGCAGCTCGCCGTCGGCTCCGGGTTCGACCGTGACCGGCCGCTCGGGTCCGGACCGACGCTGGAGGCACGCGGTGAGCGGGTCGGGGTCGGGGGTGCGCACGACTACTCGGGTGCGCGACCAGGCCGCGATCAACTCCGGCAGGGGTGCGTCGGCGACGAGTCGGCCGCCGCCGACCACCACGAGCTGGTCGGCCACGAGCTGCACCTCGCTCATGAGGTGGCTGGACACGAAGACGGTACGGCCCTCGTCGGCGAGCTTGCGCACCAGGCCGCGCACCCACCGCACACCGTCGAGGTCGAGCCCGTTGACCGGTTCGTCGAGGACGACGATGCCGGGGTCGCCCAGCAGGGCGCCGGCGATCCCCAGCCGTTGCCGCATGCCCAGGGAGAACCCGCCGACCCGGCGGCGCGCGACCTCGGTCAACCCGACCGTGTCGAGCACTTCGGGTACGCGCCTTTGCGGGATGCCGCCGCCGCGCGCGAGCGCGAGCAGATGGGCGCGGGCGCTGCGTCCCGGGTGCACGGCCGCGGCGTCGAGCAGCGCCCCGACCTCCCGTGCGGGCCAGGGAAGGTCCGCGTAGGGGCGGCCGTTCACCAGTGCCTTTCCCGAGGTGGGCCGGTCCAGCCCCAGCAGCAGCCGCATGGTCGTGGACTTGCCTGCCCCATTGGGTCCCAGGAAGCCGGTGACCCGGCCGGGGTGGATATCGAAGGTGAGGGTGTCGACGGCGGTCGTTTCGCCGTAGCGTTTGGTCAGTTCGCGCGCTGTGAGCACTGTTGCGCCGTTTCCGGGTCGGGAGCTGCCTTGATGGTGCCGACGGTAGGCGGCGGTCCCGCGGCCGCACATCAGCGCTTCGTCTGCGGTGCGCTATGCCCAAAGGCATAGTGCGCCGCTGCATCCCGCACCACCAAGGGGTGTCCTGCATCACACCCTGCCGGCGGTGAGTTCCCTTCTGTCTCACGGTCCTTATAGACAGCACGTCGAACGTACGTTCGCATCGAGAATGGAAGGACCTCCATGGAAGCCGCACCCCCTACCGGGGCTCGGGCCGGCCGGCGCGAATGGCTGGGACTCGCGGTCCTGGCACTGCCCACCCTGCTGCTGTCGCTCGACATGAGCGTGCTGCATCTGGCGCTCCCCCACCTGGCTGCCGACCTGCGGCCCAGCAGCAGCCAACTACTCTGGGCGATGGACGTATACGGCTTCATGATCGCCGGGTTCCTGATCACCATGGGCACGCTCGGCGACCGGATCGGCCGCCGCCGGCTGCTGCTGATCGGGGCCGCGGCGTTCGGCACCGCCTCTGTTCTCGCCGCGTACTCGACCAGCGCCGAGATGCTGATCGCGTCCCGTGCCGTGCTCGGTATCGCCGGCGCCACCCTGATGCCCTCCACACTGGCGCTGATCAGCAACATGTTCGCCGATCCCAAGCAGCGGGCGACAGCGATCGCGGTGTGGTCAAGCTGCTTCATGGGCGGCACCGCGCTCGGCCCGGTGATCGGTGGACTGCTGCTGCAGTGGTTCTGGTGGGGGTCGGTGTTCCTGCTCGGGGTGCCGGTCATGGTGCTGCTGCTGGTCAGCGCTCCGGTGCTGCTGCCCGAGTACCGCGCCGAAAACGCCGGTCGGCTCGACCTGGCCAGTGTGGCCCTGTCCCTGGCGATGATCCTGCCGATCATCTACGGGCTCAAGAAACTGGCCGAGGACGGCCCTGCGGCCGGTCCGCTCGCGGCGATCGCGGTGGGCGCCGTCGTCGGTGTGGTGTTCGTACGCCGGCAGCTGCGGCTGCCCGACCCGCTGCTGGACCTGCGGCTGTTCCGCAACCGCACGTTCGGCGCCGCGCTGGGGACCATGATGGCCGGTGCCGTGGCGATGGGTGGAACATTCTTGCTCATCTCCCAGTACCTGCAGATGGTCAGCGGGCTCTCGCCGCTGCGGGCGGGCCTGTGGCTGGTTCCACCGGCGGTCGCGATGATCATCGGTACGCTGCTGTCCGCTTCCCTCGCGCAGCGGATCGGCCGCGGCACCGTGATCGGCGGCGGCATGGCGGTCACCGCGGTCGGGTTCGTGGTGCTGACCCAGGCCACGGCCGACGGCGGGCCGACCCTGGTGGTGCTCGGGCTGATGGTCGCCATGGTCGGGCTGGGCCCCGGCGCCGCTTTGGTGACCGACATCGTGGTCGGTTCGGTCCCGCCGGAGAAGTCCGGGTCGGCGGCGTCGATGTCGGAGACCAGCGGGGAGTTCGGGGTCGCCATGGGGATGGCCCTGTTGGGAAGCCTCGGCACCGCGATCTACCGGAGCCGGGTCACCGTCCCCGAGGGCGTTCCGGCCGAGGCTGCCGCCGCCGCCCGCGACACCCTCGCCGGTGCGGCCGCAGCGGCCGAACAGCTCCCCGCCGACACCGCCGCCCGCCTGCTCGAACCGGCCCGCGAGGCGTTCACGCACGGATTGAACGCGGCCGCTGGGCTGGGCGCGGTCGCGATGGCGGTGTTCGCCGTGCTCGGCATCGTGCTGCTCCGCTCACCCCGCTCCCGTGGCGAGCACGGGTCGGCGACCGCACCAAAGTCCGCGCCCGCCACCGCTCCCTGAACACCCGGCCGAAAGGACGCACGCGGGGCCGTCCTTCGCCGCGCCACCGGCCCGCGGGTCGAGGAAGCCGCATCTCAGAACCCGGAAAAACCGCAGCACGGGCGATGAGTCCTTCCTCGCCCGCCGGTCTGTACCGATAAGAACCACAGAGAAGGAAAGGTAAAAATCCATGAAGCGACCGAGCCTGGACAGCATTCTGCTCGCCAGCACCGACCCGGAGCGGCTGCATGCCTGGTACGCCGCGCTGGACCCCGAGGAGGACGCCAAGGTGGACTCCTACCTCGTCCTCAAGTTCGGCGCGGTCCACCTGCTGATCGACAGCCGCGACGACATCGGGGACGGCAACCCCGAACCCGGCCGGGTGATCCTCAACTTCGACGTGGCCGACGTACGCGCCATCGCCGCGCGTCTTGACGGCATGGGCACGCGCTGGCTCTCCGAGCTTGAGGACCGCGACGGCAGCCTGTTCGCCACGGCGATCGACCCCGACGGCAACTACGTCCAGTTCATCCAGCTCAGTGAGGAGCACCGGGCGGCCATGGAGCAGGCCGGTTCATGACCGCGTAACCCATCGGCCCGCCGGGAGCCGTGCTTTTCGCCCACTGGATTGTCTTACCAGGTAAGTAATGTCAGCGACCGTGGCAGATCACCCGAAAGAAGACGATTTCTCAGAGCTGGCGGATCCGTACCGGCGCGAGCTGATGGCGCACTGCTATCGCATGCTCGGCTCCGTGCACGACGCCGAGGACCTGGTCCAGGAGACCTATCTGCGGGCCTGGCGGGCCTACGGCAGGTTCGAGGGGCGTTCCTCGCTGCGGACCTGGCTGCACCGGATCGCCACGAGGGCATGCCTGAACGCGCTGGAAAGCCGCAGTAGGCGCCCTTTGCCCACCGGATTGGGCGGGCCGAGCCCCGATCCGGAGGGTGCTCTGGTCGAGCGGTCCGAGGTGCCCTGGTTGGAACCGGTGCCCGACGTGGTGATCAACGCCGACGCCGGTTCCGACCCGGGCGCGGTCGTCGCTTCCCGGGAGAGTATCCGGCTGGCGTTCGTCGCCGCCCTGCAGCACCTGCCGCCCCGGCAGCGGGCGGTGCTGGTGCTGCGCGACGTATTGAAGTTCCGGGCGGCGGAGGTCGCCGAGACCCTGGACACCTCGACCGCGGCGGTCAACAGCCTGCTGCAGCGCGCCCGGATCGAACTCGACCGGGTCCTGCCCAACGAGGACGAGGTCACCGAGCCCACGGCCGCCGAGCAGCGCGAACTGCTGGACCGCTACGTCACGGCCTTTGCAACCTACGACATCCCCGCGATCGTCGAGCTGTTCAGCGCGGACGCGGTCTGGGAGATGCCGCCGTTTTTGAACTGGGTCCACGGCGCCGAGAACATCGGGCGGCTGATTTCGGCGAGCTGTCCCGCGCAGGGGCCCGACGACCTGCTGCTCATCCCCTCCACGGCGAACGGGCAGCCCGCGTTCGGGCTGTACCTGCGCAGCGGCAGCGGTGAATACCGGCCGTTCCAGCTCCATGTGCTCACCGTCACTCCAGCGGGAATCACCCACGCGGCCGTGTTCTTCGACCCCCGCCTGTTCGCCACTTTCGGCCTGCCGCAGACCCCTCCTGCCCTGCCGCGGAAGAAGTATTCCTGAGGCGGGTGGGGTTCACGCGCGGGGCCGCCCGGACGCCTCCGCGGTGGGCAGGGCGCACGCCTTCTGCGAGCGCAGGCGCAGGCGCAGGGCGGCGGCGAGGAGCGCGAGTCCGGCCACCGCGAGCAGCGGTTGGATGGGTTCGAACCAGGTCAGCGCACCAGAAGTGCCCAGTAGCAGCAGGACCGGCTTGTTGCACACGGGGCAGCCGACCGCGAACCAGGCGAGGACGCCGCCGCTGACGCCCCTGCGGGTGGTGTCGCGCCCCTGCCCTCCACCGGCATAGGTGGCGGCCAGGAGGCCGGAGAGAACGGAAGTGGCGATCCAGACGGGATAGGACCACCAGGTCGGCTCGATCTCGCGGGTGAACAGGCCGTTGGGGATCAGCACGGTCGGAATTCCCAGGACGATCAGGGCCGCGGCCGTCCCGGCGGCGGCCACGCCCCACTGTCTCCTCGTCCACTGTCGCATCGTCGTCGGCGCTCCTCGGGTGTCGGTGCGGGGGGGCGGCCCGGCGGCAGGTCGCTCCCTGGTATTTCTATGCACCATAGAAGATCTTCTATGCTGAATAGAAGATACCTGCACACGTCACCCGGAAGGCACCTGATGTCCCGCCCGACCACGAAGAAGTCCGGACTTTTCTGGCCGCTGCTCCTCTCGGCCGTCCTGATCGCCGCCATCGCCCTCGGTGTCGCCGCCGAACTGCGGGGCGCTGAGGGGCACGCGGCGGACGGTTCCGGCACCCCCGCCGCCGACGGGGTCAGCGAGGAGATGCGGGAAATGGGGGAGGGCCTGGCCCGCCGCGATGCCGAGGACCCGATGGCCATGGGCGCGGTAGACGCTCCCGTCGTACTGATCGCCTACTCGGACTACCAGTGCCCGTTCTGCGGGACATGGGTCCACGAGACCCAGCCCGAACTCGTCGAGCACTACGTCGACGACGGCAGCCTGCGCATCGAGTGGCGCGACTTCCCCTACCTGGGCGAGGCGTCGACGACCCTGGCCGTGGGCGGGCAGGCCGCCGCGGAGCAGCAGGCGTTCTGGGACTACCACGAGGCCGTCTATGCCGCCCAGGACGAGCTGAAGAACGCCGGATCTGACGTGGCGGAGACGATGGCCGACCTGGCCGCCGACGCGGGCCTGGACCGCGACCGGTTCACCGCGGACCTGCGCGACGAGGAGCTGGCCGCCGCGGTGGAGGAGGACTTCGCCCAAGGGCGGGAGCTCGGGGTGACCGGGACGCCCGCCTTCCTGGTCAACGGCGAACCGATCATAGGCGCCCAGCCTCTGGAGCGGTTCACCTCCAGCATCGACGACGCGCTCGCCGCGGCCGCGGACTGAAACCGGACTGAAGACATGGATATCGGTTACCTGGCGGCCCTCCTCGGCGGGCTCCTCGCCCTGCTCAGCCCGTGCAGCGCTCTCCTGCTCCCCTCCTTCTTCGCCTACGCGTTCCGCGCCCCGGGGCGCCTCCTGGCCCGCACCGCCGTCCTCTACGCGGGCCTGTGCCTGACCCTGGTGCCGCTGGGAGCAGGCTCCGCCCTGGTGAGCGGCCTCTTCTACGGCCACCGGGAACTACTGATCACCATCGCCGGCTGGACCGTGATCGCCTTCGGCGCCGCCCAGATCCTCGGCCTCGGCTGGGGGTTTTTGCCCCGTCTGCAGAGCCGCTTCTCCGGGCGGACGGACATCATCTCGGTGTTCGGCCTGGGGGCCGTCTACGGCCTGGCGGGCTTCTGCTCCGGCCCCGTCCTCGGCGCGGTCCTCACCGTCGCCGCCACGGGCAGCCCGGCGCGGGGCAGCCTGCTGCTGGCCTGCTACGCCCTGGGCATGGCGCTTCCGCTGTTCCTCCTCGCCCTGCTGTGGGACCGTTTCGACCTGGGCCGCCGGTCCTGGCTGCGCGGCCGCCCGTTGACCCTCGGCCGCCTGCGCCTGCACACCACGACCCTCGCCTCGGGGGTGCTGTTCATCGGGATCGGCGTCCTCTTCCTGCTCTACGACGGCACGGCCTCGATGACCGCCCTGCCGGGGATGGGGTGGCTGGAGGAAGCCGCCTACCAGGCGCAAAAGCCGCTCTCGCGGCTGGGGGCCCGCGCCGATCTCGGCTTCCTCGCCGTACTCGCCGCGGCGGTGCTCGGGTTCGCCGGGCTCCGCCTCCGTCGCGACCGGAGGTACAAGGAGGAACGGTCCGATGGCGAACACGTGTGACTCCGCCCGTATCCGCGCCACGGCCGTCGGCGTGGCCGCGGTACTGCTCCTCAGCGCGTGCGGGGGCCGCGGGCCCGCCGAGCCCGCCGACGCCTCTCCTCGTGACGACCCGCCCGCCCCCGCCCCCTCCGTCCCGGCCGCGGCGATCCCCCCCCCCCTTGAGCCGGGCCC
>JAJYTD010000044.1 GCA_021793235.1 Actinomycetes bacterium
GAGGACTGGTACTCACGCAGCTCCGAGACCGCGCGCTCCAGCTCCTCAACTTCTTCGTACCACGCAGGCAGGGTTCCCGCCGCGTTCATGTTCCGCCAGGCCCGGGAGAGTAGACCGCTCGCGCTAAAGATCTGGTCGAGTTGATCGGCCTGTTCTTGGGTCATTCCACGGGTACCCCGCTCTCATGCAGAGATGTGCGAGGCGACCATGTTCATTTCCGCTGCGATCTCGGATTGTGTCATCCGTGACCGCCTGCGGAGCGCCAGCAACTCAACCCCGAGCCTCCGCCATTCAGGCTTGCCTTGCCGCACCATCAGTCCATCCTTTCAACCATAAAACGACCGTGGAGACCGTCATGTTGCCATAGATGAACCTCTCTCTACCCCTGTAGCCCTTCGATCGACTCCCTGGTGATCCCTCTGGCGCTCCACGTTCAAGAGCGTTCATGGTGTTGCTCACGGACAGACCGCAGTGACGTGCCGGAGTCGGCCGGTCATGGATCGGGCGCAACGGCCAAGGCGTGACAGCACCGCCGCCGACTACTCGTAGCGGCGGTCCGGATTGGGATGGTGATTCAGGTGGGGGCAGTGACCGGGGTGGACACGAGTGAGTTCCGCAAGGAACGTAATGCAGCGGGCAGGCGTCCCCCCAGGCGCACCACCGACCCGCGCGACCGCGCGCCGATCATGGTGGACGTGGGCAGCGGCCGCATCGGCTCGGCGGTCATCATCCCCGGGGGACCCGAGCAGGCCGCCGTGCTGCGGCGGCACCTGCGCCTGACCGCCTCTCGGCCGCCCAAGGAAGCCGATCTGCTGGAGAGCCTGGCCAGCGAGCTCTTCAACAACGCCGTCGCCCATACCCGCAGCGGTGATGCCGGGGGGTGAGGTGACCGTGTCGGTCATCAAGCTGCGCGGCCGTATCCAGGTCAAGGTCACCGACCAGGGGCCGCGCGAGAACCAGGGCACCACCCCGCACCTGCGCCCCATGGACACAGAGGAGGGCGGCGGGTTCGGGCTGCGGATGGTGGCCGGCCAAGCCGGCCGCTGGGGCACCGTCCACGAGGACGGGCGCACCACCGTGTGGTTCGAGCTCAGCCGTCCCAGCACGCGGACGTGATCGCCTGTGGGCTGGGAACGCAAGGACGACATCGCCTTCTACGCCGACGCTGCCCTCCTGCAACACCGAATCGGCCCACGCTGGTTGGTGTTCTGGGGTCCGGGGTCACGCAGATTCTGGGCCTTCCGGCGCGGAGCCCCGCACCCCCTGATCCTGTCCGCCCCTGATACCGACGGGCTGTACCAGCAGATCCAGCAGACCGACCTGCGCCCATGACCACGACGAACCCACCGTTACATGGTCGTCCGCACCGGCCGGTCCCTTGCCCTATCCCTCATCGAACAACAGCGTCACCAGGAAGCTCGTGACCTTTTGAGTGAGCTGCGTGGCCACGCCCTGAAACTGAGCGCGGACACTGACGCCACAGAGATGAACCGCCTCATGGTGGCCGTCGAGGAAAACCGCCGGTAGGGCGTCCCTTGGCGACAACCAAACGGCATGTGGTGAAGGAAACCCTTAAGTGAAGAGGAATGAGTGGACTCAGCCGATCGCATCACGTGGCAGAGAAGCGAAACCTACAGTCCCCTCCAACTCCGGAGCGGAACCCACACCCCCTGTCCAAGCGAGTTCCCGCCCGCGCGGAAGCGTGTTTCCCAGAACCCGGACCCGTACCGGCCTACGACCCTTAAAGACCGGGAGATCCTGCGAGTCACCTACCAGGGAGACGACCGATGCCAACTGAGGTGTCCGGGATGCTTCACCGGAGAACGCCTCACTGCCACACCGCAAGAGGCTGCCCTCGACGGGGGGCGAAAATCTGTACCGCACGATGAGTTCGTCGGACATTTGGACGCCTTCTCCGGCCTCCAGGACTTCTTCCTCATCGGCGCGGAACCAACGATGGACCCCGGGGGCAGCGCCGCCAAGCTTCGCCATGCGGACGAGCGGGGCCTGCCCCGTATGTCCATCACCAACGGCGCCGTCAGTGTCCGCCGCTTCGAGGACACCTTCGGTGAAGCATTGGACAGCGGGCTCTACAAGATCAACATCTCTATCGACTCGATGGACCCTGCTGTCCACAACCAGCTACGCGGACGCTCATTCGCGCTGGCACGGACCCTGGAGATCGTCCGTCACTGCCTGCGCAGGAAGGCACCACTGAAGATCCAGTTCACCGTATGGCCGAGCAACTACTCCACCATCGTGTCGTCGGTGGAGGAGCTATACGCCATGGGTGTGCGCGGGTTCGCGTTCCACGCCGGCTCGGTGGAAGGGGTAGCCGACCCCGACAGGCATGGACTGGCGCACGTGGACCCGCTGGCATGGAGGCTGCTGGTGCAACAGCTCGCCGACTGGGGCAAAGAGCGCCCTGATCTGGAGCACTTCAACCTGCCCTACCTGGTGTTCACCGAGCGCGAGCTGAGAACCGAGGTCATCGGCGACGGTGAAGAGACCGACGCTTACCTGGAGCACGTCCATCAGATGGAGGCTGGCCGGGAGAGCGCCAAGCCGGTGCATGTGTGTCCGGCATTGGCGGTCCCGCAGGTGTACGTATTCGCCAACGACGGAGGCAGCGGCCACGGCCAAGTGTCGCTGTGCAATATCCATCCGGGTGCTTACGCCGATTATCAGCCCGACACCCGCGAGTGGAGGGTGATCCAGGACCCCGAGCGCAACCAGATGCAGCAGATGCTCGACTCGCCGCACCTGTGCCCTGCGACTCCCGGCGCATACGGATCGGTTTCGGACCGCTTCCCCACAGAGGCCGGGGACCTCTTCGCCGCCTGCCGTTATGTGGGATCCAACCAAATGCCTGACCCGAGCCGGTTCCCCGAAGATCTGTACCCGCAGGCTGTAGATTTCTACGCGCTCGTAGCCCAAGGCGTGAAGACCCAGCCCTTCAGCCGCATTCTACGGGTGTGTGCTCATGAGGAGAGCTTCGCCGCCAAGACACGGACACTGGCGGTCCATCTGGTCGCCGAGGCCGACTAATCCCCCTCAGAGACACGGTCCGCAACGTCCTCGGGGCTCACCCGGCCCTCTCCGATCGCGACGTAGAAGGATTCCAAGGTGGGGTGGCCTGCACGGCGGGCCACCCCCAGCATCGTTCCGGCGGCCTCTGCGTCGATGAGCTGATTCAGGCCGACGATGTCGGAGAGTTGTCCGCGCCCCGTCGTCTCAGAGCGTTCGCGGTCGCGCATACGGTGCCAGGACGCGATACCTACCCGGGCCTCGCCGGTCTTGGTCGAGGAGAGCCATTCGGGGTCAGGTCGCGGATGGTCTGTGGTGATGATGCGGACCGTGGCTCCGTTACGCAGGGGAGTGGAAGGGCTGATCAGCCGTCCTGAGACCATTGCTGCGGAGTAGTGGTTCCCGGTCTCAGGGCCGATGGCGTAGGCGGCATCCACGGGAGTGGCCCCCTCCGGCAGGGTGAGAACCTGACCGTCCTCGGTCAGGACGGTGATGGTGTCGGCCAGTTCGGTGCGGACTCCCCGTAGTAGTTCCTCGGCCGATGCCTGTTCCTGCCACCCCAGCAGCCGGGTCAACCATTCCGGGTCTGTAGTGCGGCCCTTGGTCAGACGGCCGTTCCGTCCGGTCTCCTCGCGGGTCTCCGCGATGATCCCGTACTCCGACACCACCTGAGCCCGCGTGTCGCAGATGATGATCTGCACTTTCCTACCCGACTCGGTGAAGACGGTGGTGTGTAGCGCGCGGTAGAGGTTGTAGCGCGGAGCGGCGATGAAGTCCTGGAATTTGGCCGGTAGCGGTTTCCATCGCCCGTGGACAGCACCGAGCGCGAGATAGGCGTTCTGTTCGTTACCCTTGACCACCACCAGGAACCGGACGGTGTCCATGGGGTCCAGATCCTCGCCGGGGTTACGCTGGACGGCTGAGTAAACCGAGTACAGATGGCGCGGGCGTACCTCCACATCGGCTTTCACACGGAACCCGCTGAGCACATCGCGCAGATGCATCCGGAAGGTGTCGAACTCGTGCGCGTACCGGTGACGGATCTGCTCCGCCCGTGTCCGGGTGTGCTCGAAGGCTTCCCCCTCCAAGTACTCGAAGCACAGGTCTTCGAGTTCGCGTTTGAGCCGGTACACCCCCAGGCGCTCAGCCAGTGGGACGAGGAGTTCTGTCGTTCCCCGGGCGATCTTGATGCGCTTATGGGGAGGCTGGAACTGCAAGGTGCGCAGGTTGTGCAGGCGATCAGCGAGCTTGATCAGCAGAACCCTCAGGTCGTCCCGGGCCGCGATCACCATCTTCCGGAACGTCTCGCCCGCTGCGGCGTCGCGACCGTACATGGACTGGTCGACCTTGGTGACGCCGTCCACCATCACACCGACCTCTGAGCCGAATTCGGCGATCAGATGAGCCAGGCTGAAAGGCGTGTCCTCCACGGTGTCGTGCAGCAGGGCCGCTACTAGCGTCGCGGTGTCCAGTCCCATCTCAGCGAGGATCGTGGCGACCGCAAGCGGGTGGATGATATAGGGCTCGCCACTCTTGCGTTTCTGCTCTCGGTGCAGATGCTCTGCGACCGCATAGGCCCGGCTGAGGAGCGCGACGTCTGCCTTGGGGTACCAGCGCAGGTGCTCGTCCACGAGCGGCTGCGCTTTGGGCGGTGGAGCACTGGTGGCCATGGCCATGTTTAGATCCCGCCACCAGGCGGAAGAGGCTGTCAGATCAGCAAACATAGCCATGCTCAGGTCCCCCTTCGCGTGCTCGCGAGTGTTCCCCGGTCCGCCTATGGTATTCGGCTGGCTGGTTCTCCCATGCCACAGTAGCCGCACATGCAAGGGCTGCGTTCGGTGGCCTGGACAAGGCCCTTCGCGCCGCGACGTCTCGTTTCGCACCCCCTGGAGAGCGCATGACCACGCCGGCAGAAGTGCTGACTCGCCCGGTGACTCAGATCTTCTCCCCCTACCGTGCGGCGGTCGCTGAATACCAGAATGAGGGCGGCTTTCCGGATTTCGACGGATTCGGCTCGGCTGCGACCCTTAGGGGATCAGCAGGGGGTGAGAGGCGGAACGGAGAACAGCGAATCGCCGTCCTAGGACGTGGGTACGAGAGCGGCTCCGGGTAGAGGACCGCTGTGGGCACCAAACGACGAAGGAAACGAGAGACGTGGCGCTGCTGCGACTGATCCTCAACATCATCTGGCTGTTCCTCGCCGGATTCTGGCTGGCCGTCGGGTATGTGCTCGCCGGTCTCATCTGCTTCATCCTGGTGGTCACCATTCCCTTCGGTGTCGCCTCCTTCCGAATGGCGAACTACGCACTGTGGCCCTTCGGTCGGGAGATGGCGCGCAGGCCCGGCGCGGGCGGTGGCAGCACGGCGCTCAACGTCATCTGGCTGATCGTCGCCGGCTGGTGGCTGGTGATCGGCCATATCGCGACGGCGGTCGGGCTTGCGGTGACCATCATCGGGATTCCCATGGCCTGGGCTTCGCTGAAGATGATCCCGGTCGCCCTGGCGCCTTTCGGCAACGAGATCGTGCACAGCGATCAACCCCGGGAACCCTGGCAGTTCTGAGCGGGTCTGACGGCGCGTCGGGCGCGGAATCCGCGCCCGGCTGCGCCATTATTTGCGCCAGTATGGGCGGGCACGCGTCGATAGCGGGTTCACGATTGACGAAGGGGTCGATGTGCGGCTGAAGTGGTCGGGATGGCCGTTGCTCAGGAGACGGTGGGCACAACAGCGGGCCGCAAAGGAGAAGGAGCAGGCGGAGACGCCTCCCGAGCCCGCTCCCGAGCCATCAGCCGATGAACCCGACGCGCTGGTCCGCATGGGCGATCTCGCGTGGAGAGTGCTGCTCATCGGAATCGTGGTCGGCCTGCTGCTGTGGGGGCTCATCTACATTCGCGTGGTGACCATCCCGGTCATCCTCGCCGTCTTCGTCACGGCTCTGCTCATGCCGCCCACCAACTGGATGCGGCGCAACGGGATGGGCCGGGGGGCCTCCACGGCGATCTCGGTCATAGGCGGACTGGTCCTGCTGGGCGGCATCATCACGCTGGTCGTGCAGCCGGCCATCTCCGGATTCACCGGACTGGTGCGCAGCGTCGAGCAGGGCATCGCCGGACTGCCGGGACTGCTCCAGGCGGTCGGGCTGGATCCGGACCTGGCCGATACCGCCATCAACTCCGTGCAGAGCGAAGTGCAGTCGGCGCTGCAGGAGGACTGGTCGGCGTGGGTGAGCCAGGCGTGGGTCGCCGGAACCACCGTGATGGAGATCCTCATCGGCGTGATCCTGGTGCTGGTGCTCACGGTGTACTTCGTGCATTCCGGCGACAAGCTCGTGGACTGGGTGCTCACCCTCTTCCCGGGGCGGGCGCGCAGGCCCCTGCACGCGTCCTGCGAACTCGCCTACGGCGTCATGGGACGCTACGTGCGCGGTGTGGCGCTCGTGGGCTTCATCGACGCCGTCGGAATCGGGATCTTCCTGATCTTCCTCGTCGATCCGGCCCTGGCGGTCCCGCTGATCGTGCTCACCTTCATCGGCGCGTTCCTTCCGGTCATCGGCGCGTTCCTCACGGGTCTGCTGGCAGCCGTCGTGGCGCTGGTCACGGAAGGGTGGGTCATCGCCCTCGTCGTGGTCGCCGTGGTGCTGGTGGTCCAGCAGCTGGAGAGCAACGTGTTCGCCCCTCGGGTCTACGGCAAGGCGCTCGAACTGCCATCGGCCATCGTCCTGGTGGCCATCACGGTGGGCGGCATCATCGGCGGCATCGCCGGGATGTTCCTGGCCACGCCCGTTATCGCGGTGCTCGCGGCGCTGCTGCGCAATCGCCCCTTCTCGGTTCCGGAGGCGAGTACCGAGAAGTCCGTGGCGGGAGCCGCGCACGCGGACGGCAAAGGACCGACGGCCGCGGACGGTCCGACCGTTGATAGGGCCAAGGAGACCGAGCGGACAGCGACGGCACAGCGGTAGCGGCGGGCACGGCACGAGAAGCCGCTGACGGCGGCGGCTCCACCGCCGTCAGCGCGCGGTATCCGGGTGCGCGAGTCCGGGGCAGCGGTTAGGCTGGATCGGGTGCGCACCCTTCCGGATTGATCTCCCGGCCTCCTCGCCCGCTCCGCCCCGGCAGGTTCTGGTCGCGAGCGTGCCCGCCGCTGCCGCCGCACACGTCTTCCGCGAGAAAGTCTGTTCCTCCATGCTGATTGCCTCTGACCTCGAACTGCGCGTGGGTTCCCGATTGCTGCTGGAGCCCACCTCCCTCCGCGTCGCGGAGGGGGACCGCATCGGGCTGGTCGGCCGCAACGGTGCGGGCAAGACGACGCTGACCAAGGTGCTGGCCGGCGAAGGGCTCCCCGCCGCGGGTGCGGTCACCACGAGCGGCAGTATCGGCTACCTGCCGCAGGATCCGCGCGCCGCGAACCTGGATGAGGTCGCGCGCGACCGTATCCTCTCGGCCCGGGGCATCGACGGCGCCCTGCACCGGATGCGCCGTGCCGAGGAGAAGATGACCAGTGAGGACCCCAAGGTCCGCGACAAGGCGGTACGCGCCTACGCCAGGGCCGAGGAGCAGCTGCACATCATGGGAGGCTACGCCGCCGAGTCCGAAGCGGCCTCCATCGCCAGCAGCCTCGGACTCGAGGAACGCGTCCTCTCCCAGCCGCTGGGCACGCTCTCCGGGGGGCAGCGGCGCCGGATCGAACTGGCGCGGATCCTGTTCAGCGGGGCCGACACCCTGCTGCTGGACGAGCCGACCAACCACCTCGACGGCGACTCCATCGCCTGGCTGCGCGACTTCCTCAAATCGCACCAGGGCGGACTGATCGTCATCAGCCACGATGTCGAGCTGGTCGAGGACGTCGTGAACAAGGTCTTCTACCTGGACGCCAACCGGTGCGTCATCGACGTCTACAACATGGGGTGGAAGGCCTACCAAACCCAGCGCGAGGCCGACGAGCGTCGGCGTCGGCGTGAGCAGGCCAACGCCGAGAAGCAGGCATCGGCACTGCGCAAGCAGGCCGACCGGTTCCGCGCCAAGGCCACCAAGGCCAAGGCCGCCCACCAGATGGAGAACCGCGCCGAGCGGATCCTCAACTCGGTGCAGGGCCAGCGGAAGGTCGACCGGGTGGCCAAGCTGCGCTTCCCCGACCCCGCGCCCAGCGGCCGCACACCGCTCATGGCCGAAGGGCTCTCCAAGTCCTACGGGTCGCTGGAGATCTTCTCCGGGGTCGACCTTGCGATCGACCGCGGCAGCCGGGTGGTCGTCCTGGGTCTGAACGGCGCGGGAAAGACGACACTGCTGCGGCTGCTGGCCGGGGTGGAGCAGCCCGACACCGGCAAAGTGGTGCCGGGGCACGGGTTGCGGCTGGGCTACTACGCCCAGGAGCACGAGACCCTGGACACCGAACGCACGGTGCTGGAGAACATGATGAGCGCTGCTCCGGACCTCCCGGAGGTGGAGGCCCGCCGCACCCTTGGATCGTTCCTGTTCACCGGCGACGACGTCGACAAGCCGGCCGGTGTTCTCTCCGGCGGTGAGAAGACCCGGCTGGCCCTGGCCGCGCTCGTGGTCTCCAGCGCCAATGTGCTGCTGCTGGACGAGCCGACCAACAACCTCGATCCGGCCAGCCGCGAGGAGATCCTCAGCGCACTGCGCAATTACAAGGGCGCGATCGTGCTCGTCACCCACGACGAGGGCGCGGTCGAGGCACTGCAGCCCGAACGCGTCATCCTGCTGCCCGACGGTGTCGAGGACATCTGGAACGTGGAGTTCGCCGACCTCATCGCCCTGGCCTGACCTGCCCGCCATCGGCTCTGTGCCGTAGGGACGCGTTTGCTGCGCTCGCGTTGCCGTGACGCGGATTTCGGTCAGGGTTAGGTGCAAACCGAAATACGCAGAAAGCGTCGACACGAATGCAACGGGTTGCGGACGGGTAGCCAGGCACGTCCTCATGGCTGATCATTGGCAGCGACGCCGCTTTGGTCACCGAGAGCACAGGAGGACGTCGTGGCCGAGACCCTGAAAAAAGGCACTCGTGTGACGGGCACCGAGCGTTCGGAGCTCGCCACTGAACTGAAGAGACGGTACGACGACGGAGAAAGCATCCGCTCTCTTGCCGCCGCCACCGGGCGGTCCTACGGGTTCGTGCACCGCCTGCTCACCGAGGCGGGCGTGACGTTGCGTGGCCGGGGCGGTGCGACCCGGCGCGGCTGAAGCCGGGAATGGTCCTGTTCGCAAGCCCTGCCGCACCCGGCCGCGACCGGGTGGTTAGGGTGGTCCACCGTTGACGGCGAACATCAGCCGCGCCCGCACGGCCGGGCGCCGGGCGTGGGAGGCGAACATGGCGGCTGCGACGATCCCTGACGAAGAAGAGCTGGCCAGAGCCGGACTCCGGCTGGATATCGACAACGGGGTCGCCACGATCACCCTGGCCCGTCCCGAGCGCCGCAACGCCATGACCGGACGTACCTGGACCACGCTGGCCCATGTCGGCCACTCCTTGCCCGCATCTGTCCGTATTGCGGTGATCAAGGGGGAAGGTCCGTCGTTCTCGGCAGGCATCGACCTGGGCATGTTCAGCCCCGAGGGAGTCGAGGGCGAGCGCTCCCTCATGGGCGACTTTGACGGCACTCCCGAGAGCCGGTCTGCTCTGGACGAGGCCATCGCCGGATTCCAGGAAGGCTTCCTCTGGCTGCGCCGCCCCGACATCGTGTCCGTCGCGGCCGTGCACGGGCACGCGATCGGTGCCGGCTTTCAGCTCGCGCTCTCCTGCGACCTGAGGATCCTGGCAGAGGACGCGCAGTTGTGCATGAAAGAGCCCGCGCTCGGCCTGGTCCCCGACCTCACCGGCACCAAGCCGCTGGTCGACGCCGTGGGGCTGAACCGCGCGATCGAACTGTGCCTGACCGCGCGCACGATTTCCGCCGCCGAAGCCCGGGAACTCCGGCTCGCCGAACTCGTGGTCGACGGCGCGGAACTGGACCAGACCGTCGACGACCTCGTGGCGGCCCTGCTCGCGACCCCGGCTGCGGCAGCGGCCGCTACGAAAGGGCTTCTCCAGCAGGCGGCGGAGTCCAGCCTGCACGACCAGGCGGCAGCCGAACGCAGCGCGCAGATCGACCGGCTCGCCGACCTCGCCGCGCAGATGCGCCCCTGAGCAGCCGGCCGACCACGGAGGTAGAAATCACCGGGGAATACCCCGGGCTCCGTCCCTGTTGGCAGTCGATGTCTAGTACGCTGATCAAAGCGGTCAATTCATGCTGCGCGCATCCGGCGCGCCGGGCCGCTTGGCGCCGGGGGAACTCCTGACAGGCCCCCGAGTCGCATTATCCGGCGCGTTTGTGTGATTTCTTCGCTGTGCCCCCTGTGGTCTCGAAGCCTTCCTCGAAACGCTGCCGACTGATGAGGAAGGTTTACGTCACTTGACGGACAATGTCGCACGCCCGGCTTTCGCTGATCTCGGTCTCCCCGAGAAGATCGTCGAAACGCTGGCGCGCAACGGTGCCATCACCCCGTTCCCGATCCAGGCCGCAACGATTCCCGACGCCCTCTCCGGCCGCGACGTCCTCGGCTGCGGCCGTACCGGCTCGGGTAAGACCCTCGCCTTCGGGCTTCCGCTGCTACTGCGCGCCGGCGACCGCCGCGCCGCCGCGCGCCGACCGCGAGGCCTGGTCCTGGTCCCCACCCGCGAGCTCGCCCACCAGGTGCGCGACGCGCTGCTGCCCTACGGCCACATCCTCGGCGTGCGCATCGGCGACGTCGTCGGCGGCAGCTCCTACACCCGCCAGATCAACGAACTCCGGCGCGGTGTCGAGGTCCTCGTCGCCACTCCCGGCCGGCTCAGCGACCTGATCGAACAGGGCGCCTGCGAACTCGACGACGTCGGTGTCTCGGTGATCGACGAAGCCGACCAGATGTGCGACATGGGCTTCATGCCCCAGGTCAGCGAACTGCTCGACCAGGTGCGCCCCGGCGGGCAGACCCTGCTGTTCTCCGCGACGCTGGACGGCGACGTGGACACGCTGGTGCGCCGCTACATGAACGATCCCGAGACCCACTCGGTGGACCCGCCCGTCTCCCACGTCACCACGATGGAGCACCACCTGCTCAAGGTGCTCCCGCGGGACAAGAACCTGATCACCACCCAGATCGCCGCTCGTGAAGGCCGCACCATCCTGTTCGTGCGCAGCAAGCACCGGGCCGACACGATCAGCGAGCAGCTCGTCAAGGCCGGCATCCCCGCCGCGTCGCTGCACGGCGGCAAGACGCAGAGCGTGCGCACCAAGACGCTCGCCAAGTTCCGTGAGGGCCGCATCCAGGCGCTCGTCGCCACCGACGTCGCCGCGCGCGGCATCCACGTCGACGGCATCGACCTGGTGGTCAACGTGGACCTGCCCACCGGCCACAAGGACTACCTGCACCGGGGCGGGCGCACCGCCCGCGCCGGAGAGTCCGGCCGCGTGGTGTCCCTCGTCGCCCCCAACCAGCGCCGCACGGCGCGCCGACTGCTGGGCGAAGCCGGTGTCAACGCCAAGCAGCACCTGGTCAACCCCGGAGACGAGCTGCTGACCGAGGTCACCGGAGCCCGCGAGCCGTCCTGGGAGCCCTGGATCGAGCCGCCGGAGCCCGAGCGTCCGCGCCGCGGCGGCCCCCGCAAGCGCCGCAACGGCTATGGCAGGCGCCCGCACGGCGACCGCCGCCCCTTCAGTGATCGAGGCGACCGCGAGAACGGCGGCGACCGGCGTGACCGGCACGGCCGCGACTTCGGCCGGGAGCAGCGCGGTGAGCACGGCCAGCGGCGCGAAGGCCGCCGCTTCGACGGCGAGTACCGCGGCGGACGCCGGGACGACCGCCGCGGCCCCCGCAAGCCCTACCAGAAGAGCGACCGCTGACGATTCCCGGCTGATTCGAGCCTGGCCGGATCCGGACCGGAGCCGACCGGAATCGCACAATGCGCGAGTGGCCGCGCCCCCGTCGAGGGGCGCGGCCACCGCGCTCTCCGTAGCCGGATCTGCGTTGCGGTTTCCCGTTTCCCGGGCGAAATGGAAACGGTTCTCGGTACTATTCTTCAGGACCCGCCCGACGACGCAGAGACATACGGAGAACACGCGTGACCGAACGGCTCGGGGGATCCGGCCCTCCCGCGACGTCCTCCCTGGGTGACTCCCTGGTCACTGATTGGGACACTCGCGACGATGATCTTCCCCCGCCTGATTGGGGGCGGCCGCGCGGCCCGCGGCGCATCGCCACCGTCTGGTTGTTCGCCGGGTTCATGGTGGCGCTGGCGCTGGGCAATGCCTGGCTCTCCGACACCCTGACCGGTGAGGCGTTCCTGGCCTGGGCGACCATCTTCACCGCCATCAGCCTGCAGGCGCTGCCGTTCCTGGTGTTCGGGGTCGCGCTGTCGGCGGCGCTGACCGCGTTCGTACCGTCCTCGTTCTACCGCCGGGTGTTCCCCGCCAACACCGCGCTCGCGGTCCCCGTCGCCGGCGCGGCCGGCGCGGTGCTGCCCGGCTGCGAGTGCGCTTCGGTTCCGGTCGCCGGAGGCCTGATCAAGCGCGGCGTGGCCCCGGCGGCGGCGTTGACGTTCCTGCTGGCGGCCCCCGCGATCAACCCCGTCGTGCTGGTGGCGACCGCGGTGGCCTTCGCCGGACAGCCGGAGATGGTGGCGGGCCGCTTTGTCGCGTCGCTCGGGGCGGCCGTGGTCGTCGGCTGGCTGTGGGCCCGGTTCGGCCGTACCGATTGGCTGCGCCCGCCCCGCGCGCACCACGACCCGTCGGCGCCCGCGTGGCGGGTGTTCCAGGAGTCGATGCTGCACGACCTGCTGCACGCCGGCGGGTTCCTCGTGGTGGGCGGGCTGGCGGCCGCGACCCTGAACGTGGTCGTCCCGCGCGAATGGGTGCTGGCCGTGGCCGGTCTTCCGGTGGTCTCGGTGCTGGTCCTGGCGCTGCTGGCGATCCTGTTGTCGATCTGCTCGGAGGCGGACGCGTTCGTGGCGGTCAGCCTCACCGACTTCTCGCCCACCGCCAAGCTCGCGTTCCTCGTGGTGGGCCCGATGGTCGACCTCAAACTCATCGCGCTGCAGGGGGGTACGTTCGGCTGGTCGTTCGCCCGCCGCTTCGTCCCGCTGACCCTGGCGGTGGCGCTGCTGTTCAGCTTCCTGGTAGGAGGAGTGCTGCTTTGAACCGCGTCGCGCAGGGCCTGGTACTGGTGCTGCTGGGAACGGCCGCGCTGGCCAGCACCGTGTTCACCGAGCTGTACCTGAACTACGTGCAGGCCGGGTTCCGGCCGTTTCTGATCGCCGCCGGAGTGGTGCTGGTCGTGCTCGGGCTCGTCGTGGTCGCTGCGGAGCTGCGTCTGGTCGTCCGTGAGGAGCAGGCCGCACACGACCACGGCGGCGGACACGGCGACCATGCCCACGTCCCTCGCGTGGCCTGGCTGCTGCTGCTTCCGGCCGTCTCGGTGTTCGTCATCGCCCCGCCGGCCCTGGGCGCCTACACGGCCGAGAACGCCGCCTCCGCGGCGCCTCCGGAAAAGGCCGAGGGCGGTGGGAACTTCGACGAGTTGGGCGACCCGGACTCCGCGGCTCCGGTGGAGATGAAGCTGCGGGAATTCGTGTCGCGGGCCTGGACCGACGAGGAGCGCGCGATGTCGGGCCGGACGATCGAGCTGACCGGGTTCGCGGTGCCCAACCCCGAGGGCAAGGGCTGGTACCTGGCGCGGCTGCAAATGGCGTGCTGTGCCGCCGATGCCATCGTCAACCGGGTGCTGATCACCGATCAGCCCGAACCGGCCAAGGACAGTTGGTGGACGGTCCGCGGCACCTGGGAAGAGCCCGAGGGCGACCTGCAGAGCGTGCGCGACCACCACTTCTCCGTTGCGGAGATGACCGAGGTCGACGACCCGCCCGACCCCTACGAGTAGCAGGGGAGCGGTGCACCGCTCCCGACGGCCTCCCGCGGCCTCCCGCGGCCGCCCTGGTCCCACCGGTGCGCACCGGTGCGGTAGGGGAGGCGGGCCGGATCGGCCCTGGAGTGTGCTGATCCACGGCCAGGGCGCGGATCAGCACCGGTGGTGTCATTCCTGCTCGAAATCCTCGCGAGTCAGGTCCGTCTTCTCCATCGCGTCCTGCAGTTCGGCTTCCAGCTCGCGCCGCGTATCCGGGGACTGATCGCCCGGGTCGCTGCGGTCGGGCAGGACCTGGTCGGTGTCCGAGGTCTTGCCCCTGGACTCCTCCGGCATGGTCACGGTCTTCCTCCTCGGCTCGCGTTCAGCACCGGCACCGCTACCCGGAAGCGGGACACTCACACACCTTTGACCAGCGGCCCGACCACTCCTGTGGCCGCGCGCCCGACCCTGGCGCGTCCCTGCCCGAAGGCGGCCGGGAGAGGGGCGGTAGCATTTTGGTCATGTGACCAATACATTTGACTAAGGCGAATGACCAATATCCCGAAAGGAGGCCGCCCGTGGGAGAGGTATCGGCACAACGCGGTCGGGCGACCCGGCAGCGCCTGCTCGACGCGGCCGTGTCCCTGATCGGCGAGGTCGGCTGGAGCAACGTCACCACACGACTGGTGGCCGAACGGGCCGGGGTCAATCCCGGTCTGGTGCACTACCACTTCGCCTCGGTCTCCACCCTGCTCACCACGGCCGCCACCGGCTTCACCCGCGAACTGCTGGAGCACATCGCCCGGCAGTTGACCGACCAGCCCGACGTAGGTGCGGGCCTGGACCGGCTGCTGGCCGAACTCTCCGGCTACACCGGCACCGACCCGGCCTGCCTGCTGCTCGTCGAGGCGTTTCTGGCCTCCAGCCGACTGCCCGACCTGCGCGTCGAACTGGCCGCCATGATCACCGATTTCCGCACCCATGTCGCCGACTGGCTGCGCGCACACGGCCACGGCGCCGAGGCCGATACCGCCGCTGCGGTGCTCGCGGGAGCCATCGACGGCCTCATGCTGCACCGCGCCGTCGACCCGAATATGGACATCACCGCGCTTGCCGAGCCGCTGCGTCGCATGCTCATCCCCGGCGGGACCGACATCGAATACGAGGAGGCACAGTGAAGGCACTCATCTGCGGAGCCGGTATCGCGGGGCTCACCCTGGCCTGGCATCTGGAACGCGTCGGCTGGGACGTCGAACTGGTGGAGCGTGCGCCCGCTTTCCGCGAAGGCGGATACATGATCGACTTCTTCGGGCCGGGCTATGAGGTCGCCGAAATGATGGGGCTGCGCCCCCGTCTGGACGACCTCCGCTACCCGATCTCGACGATCAACTACGTCGACCGCGACGGGAAGCCGACGAGCAGCCTGAAGATGCCCCCCGACATCGACCGAATCGCCAGCCTGCTGCGCGGTGACCTGGCCCGGATGATCCACGGCGACGTCCACGCTCCGGTGCGCTACAGCACGAGCGTCGACGAGGTCGAGCAGGCGGACAGCGGAGTGAGCGTGCGGTTGACCGACGGCACCCGGCGCGAGGTCGACCTGCTGGTGGGTGCCGACGGTGCCCACTCGCGCGTCCGCGAACTGGTCTTCGGCGATGAGCACCGCTTCCTGCGCTACCTCGGGCACCACGTCGCCGCCTACATCTTCACCGACGAGGACCTCAGTCGGCGGGTCGGCATGCGATACCAGATGCTGACCGTGCCGGGGCTGATGATCGGCGCCTACGCCCTGCGCGGCGGCAGGGTCGCCGTGCTGTTCCTGCGCCGCGACCCCGATCCGGCGCTGCCGGAGGATCCGGCCGCGGTACTGCGCCGCGACTACGGCGACCTCGGCTGGATCCTCCCGGAGGTGCTGGACCGCTGCCCGAGCCCGCCCGAGCTCTACTACGACCAGGTGACCCAGATCGAGATGGCCGAATGGAGCCGGGGGCGTGTGGCCCTGCTCGGCGACGCCTGCCAGGCCGTCTCGCTGTTCGCCGGGCACGGCGCCTCGATGGCCATGGCCGCGGCCTGGGTGCTCACCGACGAACTCCGCGGGGCCGACGGTGACCTTCCCGGAGCCCTGGCCCGCTACCGGCGGCGCATGCAGCCGACGATCGCCGACACCCAGAGGTTCGGGCGCGGATTCACCCGGTGGATGGCGCCTCCCAGCCAGTGGCGCATCCGCGCCCGGGACGGGATCATGCGCCTGGCCTCTCTGCCCGGGGTCAACCGCCTGCTGGTCAACTCCATAACCGCGGGAAGCGGCACCCTCATCACCCGCCGCCCCACCCGGCTTGAGCGGCTGGGGCGGTAGCGCTTCCGCCGGCCCCGCCAGGGTCCTCGGGCGCCGGGCACGCGAAGGACTCTGCCATGCCGGCGCCGTGCCGCTTTCCCCCTCACCCGGCCCCCATCACGGCCGACGCGCGGGGAGCGCATCGAGGAGCCCAGCGGCTTGGAGCACTTCCTGATGGCCGCTGGGGGTGCACGGCTCCTTCTTCGGCAGACACGCTCGGCCGGGCCAAGGTGTTTTTCGGAACCGCGGTGTGAGACTGGTGCCCATGAGCACGTCCGAGGAGTGGCCCGCCACTACCGCGCCCGCGGAGCTGCTGGTGGAAGAGCTGCTCGCGAGTGAGCACACGGTCGACACCACGGAGATCCCGCGGATCGTGAATCGCTACGCGGTCGCCACGGGGCTGGACGGTGTCTTTATCCATCTGGCCGATGTACAGCAGAACTGGCTCATCTCGCTGACCGGCGACGCAGAGCTGCCCATCGAATCGTCCACGGCGGGGCTGGCCTACCGCACCTCCTCCGTGCGCGTGGTCGAGGCGGCCGACGGGTGCCACACCGTGTGGCTTCCGCTGCTCGAG
The DNA here is from genome assembly GCA_021793235.1 of Actinomycetes bacterium. Taxonomy (GTDB): domain Bacteria; phylum Actinomycetota; class Actinomycetes; order Streptosporangiales; family Streptosporangiaceae; genus JAJYTD01. Next base: position 16,811 of record JAJYTD010000044.1, read on the forward strand.
GGCGCGGACCGGGTGGGCGTGCTGGGCGTGCGGACCCGCAGCTTGGAAGAGCCTGTACTGGCGCGCTGCCGCCGTCTGGCGGCGCTGATCGCGGCGGCTATCACGGCCAAGCACACCCACAGCGACACCCTCACCCGCCTCACCCGGAGCCGCCCCATGCTGCTGCCCGCCGAGATGGTGCGGACCTTCCTGCCGCCGCGCACGCTCGGTACCGATCAGGTGACCTCCACCGCGGTGCTGGAACCGGCCTATGAGGTCGGCGGTGACGCGTTCGACCACGCGATCTCCGGTGAGCACCTCAGCGCCGCCATCCTGGATGCGATGGGCCACGACCTCGCCTCCGGCCTGGCTTCGTCGGTGGCCATTGCCGGCGGCCGCAACGCCCGGCGCAACGGCGCCGACCTGCCCGGCCTGGTCTCGGCCGTCGACGGCGCCCTCACCAAATGGGTGCCCGACCGGTTCTGCACCGGTGTCTTCGTCCGCCTTCACCTGCCCACAGGGGTCATGCGATGGGTGAATTGCGGCCATCCCCCGCCGCTGCTCATCCGCGACTACAAGGTGATCGACGGGGCTTTCGAACGCGATTCCGAGCCGCCGCTGGGCGTGGCCGCGAGCCTTTTGGCGGGGAACCGCACCATCCACCGGATCCGTCTGGAACCGGGCGACCGGGTGCTGCTGTACACGGACGGGGTCGTCGAGGCCCGTTCGGAAGACGGGGACGAGTTCGGTCTGGAGCGCTTCACCGACTTCATCGTCCGCGCGGCCATGGCCGATGAGTCCGCGCCGGAGACGCTGCGCCGCCTGATCCACGCCCTCCTCAGGCACCGGGACCACCGCCTCAGCGACGACGTCTGCATCCTGCTGATCGAGTGGCGGCCGGGCGAGGTGTGAGCGCGCCGCCCCAGGGGTGTGCGGTGCGCACCGGCTTCGCCGCACTCGCCGCAGCCATGGCCGAATGGGGGCGCGCGGGAAGCGGCGGGCTGCTGCGAGCGCGCTTCGCCCGTCCCCGCGGCCCCTGGTGCGCGCCGGCTACCGCGAGAGCGCGAAGACCCCGTTGGTCTCGGCTCCGGCGGCGCAGGTGTTGGCGAAGATGTCCTCGTAGTACACCGGTTCGCCGCGCCACTGGCCCGTGGCCCGGACCATGACCGGGCGGTAGTCCATTGTGCAGACATCATCGCGTGTGGGGAGCTCGGCGAATTCGCCGTCGACCTCCTTCAGAGCGGAGCAGGCCGCTTCGGCCCCGGGGTGCGAGCCGCCGGTCGGGTCGCACTCCAGGCGTACCGCCGCGGTCTTGTCCGTGTCGGCCTGGTGTTCGATGACGAGTTCCAGTACCCCCAGAGGTGTCTCCTCGGCGTGCGCCGCCGGCGTCGCGATCAGTCCGCCGACGCCTGAGGCCGCCAGTGCAGCGATGATGGTTGGTACCTGCCGGTTTCGCATGTTCTCTCCCGGTTCGTTGACAGCACGTTCCGCAACCAAGAGTAATCAAACCATAACTTACTGTGGATTGATTGTTTTCCGGGTTTTCTCCCGCCGTGTCCGGATGGGCACGGCGGACACGTGCGCCGCCGCATCCGCGGATGCGGCGGCGCGGTGCCGTGCGGGGCGGGGGAAGGGGCGCTTTCACGGCTCGTAGATGTCGTCCAGAAGCCAGTTTCCGCCCTCTTGCTTCAGGGAAACATACCGTCCCTCGCCGGCACCGGAGTTCTCCGGGTAAGTGAGGGAAGAGCTGGCGGTTTTTCCGTCCTCGGCCAATTCCACCTCGCCGGACTCGATCTTCTTCAGTTCCTCTTCCCGCTCGGATGCGACTGCTTCGGAGAATTCCGAGAAGGCGGCGGCGCAGTCGTCAGCGGCTTCCGCAGATTGGTTGTACAGCGTCAACTGATCCTGGGCGTCGCTGCGCAGAGTGGTGCATCCGACCTCGCCGTCCACGGTCCGCACGGCCTCGATGTAGGTGTCGACCGCGGCGCGGGCGTCATCGGAGGCTTCGGAATTCTCCCCGGACCCCTGGGTGCCGCCATTCGGAGAAGCTGAATCAGAAGCAGGGCAGGATGTCAAGGAAAAGAGGATCAGGGAAGCGGCCAGTATCGCGATCCGTAGCATGGGGGCATTTCTTTCGAGGGGCCATGCCAGGAGATAAACCTGGCATTGGACCCTTATTTATATCTTATGGAACAAAACGCGGATGATCGGGATATGGAAATCAATAGCGACCAGGACGCTCGGGTGTTCGGTGTGCCGGCACGGCGGGCGTGCGGGTCCGTTCGCGGACCCGGCGGGCGGGGCGGCCTTTCACGGTGTGATCAGCCTCGAGTCCGCAGGGTTGACAGATGCGCTCCGCCGTTCGAGACTTGCGCACAGTCGCTTAGGTAAGCATTGCCTTAGTGAGGTTTGCTTGTCCTTGCTTCATGTGCGGAGGGGAAGGCGTGGACCACAGCGGGATCGACGGGACGATCGCCGTGGTAACCGGCGCGGGCCAGGGAATCGGCCGCGCCGTGGCACAGGCACTCGCCCGGGAAGGTGCCGTCGTCGCGGCGGTCGACCGGGACCCCGTCCACCTCGCCGAGACCGTGGACGGCCTGCACGGCGACGGTCGCACGGCGGCCGGCCACGTGTGCGACGTGCGCGACGCGGCAGAGGTCGACCAGGTCGTCCACGCCGTCGAAAACAGCCACGGCCCGATATCCCACGTCGTCAACGTCGCAGGGGTGCTGCGCACCGGTCCGGTCACGGACATGGACGACGCGGACTGGGCCGAAGTGTTCGCGGTGAACACCACCGGCGTCTTCCATTTCGCCCGGGCGGCCGCACGACGGATGGTCCCGCGCGGCTACGGCTCGATCATCACCGTGGGATCCAACGCCGCGGGGATACCCCGCGCCGATCTCGCCGCCTACGGGGCTGCCAAGGCCGCCGCCACCATGTTCACCAAGTCCCTCGGCCTTGAACTCGCCCCGCACGGCATCCGGTGCAACGTCGTCTCACCGGGCTCCACCGACACCCCCATGCAGCGCGGCATGTGGACCGCCGAGGACGGCGCCGCGGCGGTCATCGCCGGAACACCGGAGAAGTTCCGCACCGGGATCCCGCTGGGACGGCTCGCCGACCCCGAAGATGTCGCCGCAGCCGTGTGCTTTCTCGCCTCATCCGCCGCACGGCACATCACCATGCACGACCTCTACGTCGACGGCGGTGCCACACTGCGCGCCTGACGACGGGAGGGCTCTGGCCCCATACACCCTGATTCCCCACTTCACCGACCTGATCAGTAAGAAAAGAGGCCGACCGGTGCTCCACCAGCGTGCCGCGACCGCCGATCCGGTGGGCGGCGACCCGCTCGACGCCTACCGCCCCGGCATGTCGCTGTTCGCCTCGAAGCGGGGCGTGGTGCGCACCGAAGGCGCCATCGCCACCGTCGACCGGCTGGAGCGGGTCGGCAGAGTCCTCGGGGAGATCCGTAAAGAAGGCGGTGGCACACCGCTGGCCATCGGCGCGATCCCCTTCGACGACCGCGCCCCCGCCCACATCGTGGTCCCCGAGGACGTCCACTGGTCGCCCCCGCTCACCGGAACAGGTGAGGCCGACCGCGCCCGGCGGCCCCTGCCGGGGCCGTGGACCGTGCGTCCGTCCCCCGAGCCCGCCGGACACATCGCCGGTGTGGAGCGCGCGCTCAAGCTCATGGCCGACTCCGCCCCCGACGCGCGCCTGCGCAAGGTCGTACTGGCCCGTTCGCTGCGGCTCACCGGGCCCGGACCGGTCGACGTCGCCCGGCTCCTGGGCAACCTCGCCCGGCGCGATCCCGCCGGGTTCACCTTCGCCCTGCCCCTGCCCTCCGGCACCGGACGCACCCTCATCGGCGCCAGCCCGGAGCTGCTCGTGGCCAAGAGCGGATCCGCGGTGGCCGCCAACCCCCTGGCCGGTTCCGCCCCGCGCAGCGCCGACCCCACCAAGGACCAGCAACGGGCGGTCGCCCTACTCGCCTCGGCCAAGGACCGCTACGAGCACGCGGTGGTCGCCGAAGCGGTCGCCGAGGGGCTGCGGCCGTTCTGCCGCACGCTCGACGTCCCCGCCCGACCCGGGCTGGCCAAGACCGCGACCATGTGGCACCTGTCCACACGCATCACGGGCGAACTGCGCGACCACACGACACCTTCGGCGCGCCTGGCCCTGGCCCTGCATCCGACCCCGGCGGTGTGCGGCACCCCCACACGGGACGCACAGGCCGCCATCCGCGCCATCGAACCGTTCGACCGGGGCTTCTACACCGGGGCGGTCGGCTACACCGACGCCCGTGGAGACGGCGAATGGGTCGTCACCATTCGCTGCGCCGACGTCACCGGCGACACCCTCGACCTTTTCGCCGGCGGCGGCATCGTCACCGGCTCCGATCCCGACGCCGAACTCGCCGAGACCTCAGCCAAGCTGCGCACCCTGCTGTTCGCCCTCGGTATCGACCAGCGGCTCTGAACAGCGCCCTCGGAAGTGCCGACCAGCCGCACCAGACCAGCGCACCACCGACCAGCGAAAGGCCCAAGACACCGATGCTCGACGGATGCACTCCCTGGCCGGAGGAGTTCGCCGACCGCTACCGCGCGGCCGGGTACTGGACAGGAGAGACCCTCACCGGGTTCCTGCGCGACCGGGCGCGGAGTTTCGCCGACCTGACCGCCGTCGTCGGCGGCGGCCGCCGCTGGACCTACGCCGAACTCGACGAGCGCGCCGACCGGCTGGCCACCGGCCTGGCCCGGCTGGGCCTGAAGGCCGGGGACCGCGTCGTCGTGCAACTGCCCAACCGGCCCGAGGTGTTCGAGGTCGTGTTCGCGCTGTTCCGCCTCGGCGCGCTGCCCGTCTACGCGCTGCCGGCCCACCGCCTCGCCGAGATCGGTTACCTGTGCTCGTTCACCGAAGCGGCCGCGCTGGTCATCACCGACACCGACGCAGGCTTCGACTACCGGGATATGGCAGCCGATGTACGCGCCCAGGTCGGCGGCCCCGACCACATCCTGGTCGCGGGTTCGACCGGGGGCAGCCCCGGCCTGACCGCTCTGGAGGACCTGCGGGCCGACGCCGCCGATCCCGCCGTCCTCGCCGCCCCCGACCCCTCCGACGTCGCCTTCCTCCAGCTCTCCGGCGGGACCACCGGACTGCCCAAGCTGATTCCGCGCACCCACGACGACTACCTGTACTCGGTGCGGGCCAGCGCCGACATCTGCGGACTCACACCCGCGACCGTTTACCTGGGCGCGTTGCCGATCGTGCACAACTTCCCGATGAGTTCGCCCGGATTCCTCGGGGTCTTCCACGTCGGCGGAACCGTCGTCCTGGCGCCCGACCCCAGCCCCGCCACCTGCCTGGAGCTGATCGAAGCCGAACGCGTCACGCACACCGCCGTCGTCCCCCCCGTGGCACTGCTGTGGCTGGAGGCCGTGGACCGGGGGCCGCAGGCCCACCGGGACCTGTCCTCGCTGCAGGTCTTCCAGGTCGGCGGGGCCAAGTTCGGCCCGAAGGCCGCCCGCCGGGTGCGGCCCGTGCTCGGCTGCGCCCTCCAGCAGGTGTTCGGCATGGCCGAAGGCCTGGTCAACTACACCCGCGCCGACGACGACGAGGAGACCGTCGTGCACACCCAGGGCCGTCCCATCTCGCCTGATGACGAGGTGCGCGTCGTCGGGCCGGACGGCGCTGACGTCCCCGTGGGCGAGGTCGGCCACCTGCTGACCCGCGGCCCCTACACCATCCGCGGCTACTACCGGGCACCCGAGCACAACGCCGCGGCGTTCACCCCCGACGGCTTCTACCGCACCGGCGACCTGGTCCGGCGCACACCAACAGGCCACCTGGTCGTCGAAGGCCGGGTCAAGGACCAGATCAACCGCGGCGGTGAGAAGGTCGCCCCCGACGAGATCGAGAACCACATCCTGGCCCACCCGGCCGTGCACGACGCGGCCGTGGTCGCCATGCCCGACACCTTTCTCGGCGAGCGCACCTGCGCCTATGTGATTCCCAGAGGTGCGGCCCCGACCCGCTCGGAGCTGCTGGGTTTCCTGCGCGGGCGCGGCCTGGCCGGCTACAAGATCCCCGACCGGGTGGAGTTCACAGATGAGTTCCCCGCTACGGGCATCGGCAAGGTGAGCAAACGCGAACTGCGCGAGGCGATCACCGACCACCTGCGCGCCGCCGCGCTGCGCACAGACCCCGGATGATCCGCCGCCCGGCACGCACGTTTCTGCGCCCGCCCCGTCGAATGGACCGCCGATGCCCCTGCCCCAGATCGAACCCTACGCGCTGCCCGCACCCGCGGACCTGCCCGCCAACCGGGTGTCGTGGACCCTGGACCCGACGCGCGCCGTGCTGCTCATCCACGACATGCAGCGCTACTTCCTGCGCCCCTACCGCCCGGGGACGGCCCCTCTGGCCGAGGCGACGGCCAACATCGCCGCGCTGGGCGCCGCCTGCCGGGCGGCCGGAGTGCCGGTCGTCTACACCGCCAAACCCGGTGACATGGACCCCGTACGGCGCGGGCTGGAGCGCGATTTCTGGGGCGGCGGCATGCGTGCGGCCGTCGAACACTCCGGTATCGCCGAAGCCCTGGAACCCGAGGACGGCGATGCCCTCATCACCAAGTGGCGCTACAGCGCGTTCGTCCAGACCGACCTCGCTGAACGACTGAGCGGCCAGGGTCGGGACCAGATCCTGATCACCGGTGTCTATGCCCACATCGGCTGCCTGCTCACCGCGGCCGATGCGTTCATGCGCGACATCCGCCCCTTCTTCGTCGCCGATGCCATGGCCGACTTCTCCGCCGACGACCACCGCTTCGCCCTGTCCTATGTCGCCCGGCGCTGCGGGATGGTGCTGCCCACCCGGCGGGCCGCGGCGGCCGTCACTGCGGCCCACCAGGTCGCCTCCAGAAGCTGACCGCGCCCTCCGAGCTCCGACCGAAAGGCCCTCCGAGCTCCGACCGAAAGGCCCTCCGAGCTCCGACCGAAAGGCCCTCCGAGCTCCGACCGAAAGGAACGGCATTGACCTCCACTGCGCAGCCCACGTTCTCCCACGACCTCGTGGGCATCGGATTCGGGCCGTCCAACATCGCGATGGCCATCGGCCTGCGCGAACGGCGGGAACGCGCCGCCACCGATTCCGGTGTCCCCGCACTCACCGCGATCTTCCACGAACGGCAGCAGGAGTTCGGCTGGCACCGCGGAATGCTGTTGGCAGGCGCCACCATGCAGGTGTCCTTCCTCAAAGACCTCGTCACCACCCGCAACCCCGCGAGCGACTTCAGCTTCCTGGCCTACCTGCACGCGGTGGGGCGGCTGCACGACTTCATCAACCACAAGACGCTGTTCCCGCTGCGCGCGGAGTTCCACGACTATCTGGCCTGGTGTGCCGAGCGCGTCTCAGACCAGGTGCGCTACGGGTCCGAAGTGATCGCCGTGGAACCGGTGCGCGACGACACCGGGCGCGTCTGCCAGCTCGACGTGCTCGCCCGCGGCACCGACGGAGCCGTTCACCGCAGCCGCGGGCGCAACCTCCTCTTCGCCCCCGGCCTGACCCCCCGCCTCCCCGACGGCACCCGGCTGACCGAGCGCGTGTGGCACAGCGAGTACCTGCTGCACCGGCTGGAGGCCCTCGCCCCCGCGGAGAAACCGCGCGGTTTCGTCGTGGTCGGCTCCGGGCAGAGCGCCGCGGAGGCCGCCGACCACCTCTACCGGCGCTTTCCCCAGGCCCGGGTCCACGCGGTGTTCGCCCGCTACGGCTACAGCCCCTCCGACGACACCCCGTTCGCCAACCGCATTTTCGACCCGGCGGCCGTCGACGACTTCTTCAACGCCCCGGCCGAAGTCAAGGCCGAGATCATGGGCTACCACCGCAACACCAACTACTCGGTGGTCGACCCCGAGCTGATCGACTCCCTGTACCGGGACGTCTACCAGGACAAAGTCAACGGAGTAGAGCGGCTGCGGCTGCACAACACCTCGCGCGTGGCCGGGGTCGACGAGCGGCGCGACGGGGTCACCGTCACCGTGGAGCACCTGTCCAGCGGCAAGCAGACCCCTATCGAGGCCGACTACCTGGTCTATGCCACCGGCTACCGCGCGGCCGACCCGCGTGACCTGCTCGGCGACCTGGCCGAGCACATCATCAGCGACACCGAGGGCCGCCCCGCGGTCGAACGCGACTACCGCCTGGCCACCAGCGACGAGATCACCTGCGGGATCTACCTCCAGGGCGGCGGAACCGAGCACACCCACGGCGTCTCCTCCTCCCTGCTGTCCAACGCCGCGGTGCGTGCCGGCGAGATCATCGACGCGGTGAGCGCCCGCACCACCGCCGCCGCCACCGCCCGGTGACCCGGACGCGCGGGCGGCCGAACACCCCGCCCCGCAGCGCCCGGCCCGACACCTACGATTCCGACGACGCGAAAGGCACTTCCCAATGCCCACCACCCCCGGCCCTGGACCCGAGAAGGCCGCGGCACTGACGCCCGAGCGGCTGCGTGCCGACGTCGAACGCGTCCTGGGCGAGCCCGCCGGCGCCATCGCCGACGACGAGGACCTGCTCGACCGCGGCATGGACTCGATCCGGTTGATGAGCCTGGTGGAGACCTGGCGCGGGTCCGGTGTCCGAACCGACTTCATCACGCTCGCCGAAGAGCCCAACCTGGCCGCCTGGAGAAGGCTGCTGCTCCCCGACTGACCGCTGCCGACGGCAGCGGCACAGGAGGCGAGCCAGGCCCGCCGTCCGGACGCCAGCCCCACCAGCCAGATCCTTTCGCACCGGAGCCGCACCCCATGACCGAGTCCACGACCGTCCCCACCGACCTGGCCCTCACCGGCGCCCAGTACGGCGTCTGGTACGCCCAGCAGGTCGACCCCGAAAACCCCGTCTACAACGTGGGCCAGTACGTCGACCTGTCCGGGGACCTCGACGTGCCGTGCTTCGAAGCCGCGTTGTCCGCGGTGGTCGCCGAGACCGAAGCGCTGCGCAGCCGCATCGTGGAACGCGGCGGGGTCCCCGTCCAGCAGGTCCGCGACCGGGCGGACCGCGGTCTGGAACAGGTCGACCTGCGGGGCGGGGCCGACCTGCCCGAGACGGCGCTGGACTGGATGCGGCGGGACATGCAGACACCGGTGGACCTGTTCACCGGGCCGCTGCACCGCTTCGCGCTCCTGCGCGTGGCCGACGACCGCTACCTGTGGTACCAGCGCTTCCACCACATCCTCGCCGACGCCTACGCCATCACGGCCTTCACTCGCCGCGTCGCCGAGGTCTACACCCGGTTGAGCACCACACGCGAATCGGGACTGCGGCCACAGGACGTGCCGGAGCGGAAATTCGGCACCCTGCGCGAGGTGGTCGCCCAGGAGGAGGCCTATGCCGCTTCCGGCCGCCACGAGGCCGACCGCGCCTACTGGAGCGGCCTGCTCGCCGACCGCCCCGAACCTGTGCTGCTCGGCGACGCGCCGCCCGCCGCCCCTCGGGCCGCGGCCGGGGTGGGCGGGACCGCGGACGCCCGCGTGTTCGACCGGCTCTCGGCGCTGGGGGAGGCGACCGGTGCCAGCTGGGCCGAGGCCCTGATCGCCGCGTTCGGCTGCTACGTGCACCGCCGCACCGGCGCCCGCGACCTCGTGCTGGGCATGCCCGCGATGGGGCGCCTGGGCTCGGCGGCGCTGCGCACCCCCTCCATGGTGGTCAACATCCTGCCGCTGCGCCTGGGAGTGCGCCCCGGCGACCGGGTCGGCGACATTGTGCGGCACACCGCGGACCGGCTCGGTGAGCTGCGCGCCCACCACCGCTACCGCGCCGAGGACATCCGGCGCGACCTCGCCCTCGTCGGACGCTCGACCGGGTTGTACGGGCCGACGGTCAACATCAAGGCGTTCGACTACGACCTCGACTTCGCCGGGATCCGCGGCATCACGCACACCCTGTCCGAGGGGCCGGTCGACGACGTTTCGCTGTCGGTCTACCGCGACACGGCAGGCGGCGGCCTGCGGTTCGAACTCAACGGCAACGCCGCGCGCTACACGCGCGGCGACCTCATCACCCGGTTGGCGGAGTTCCAGCGGCTGCTCGACTCCCTGGTCGGCGGCACCGCCCACGGCGAATCCGCCACCCCCGCCGATCTCGCCGAACGTCGGGTCGGCGCCCTCGACCTCGTATCGGCCGACACCGACGAACACGCCCTGACCGGCGCCGTCGCACACCAGAGCCCGGACACCTGTGTCGGCGACCTCATCGCGGCTACCGCCCGGCGTGTCCCCGATGCCGTCGCCGTGCGTGCGGGCGGCACCGACCTCACCTACGCCGCGCTGGACGCGCGTGCCGACGGCCTCGCCGCCCGCCTCCGCGCTGCGGGCGCGGCCCCCGAACGGGTCGTGGCCATCGCGCTGCCGCGCTGCGCCGACCTGGTGGCCGCGTTGCTCGCGGTGGGCCGGACCGGTGCGGCCTATCTGCCGGTCGATCCGGAGTTCCCCGCTGAGCGGATCGCCCACATGCTCACCGACTCCGGTGCGGACCTCCTGGTCACAACGGCTGAACTCGCGGTCGGGCTGCCGGACGGGCCCCGGCGGATCCTGCTGGACGGGCAGCCGGACGAAAGACCGGGCCGTGCCGGTGAAGGGACAGACGGTATCGGCGATCGCGGTCCGGTGTCCGCGGACGCGTCGGCCGCCGACCACGCCGCGTATGTGTTGTACACGTCGGGGTCGACGGGGCGGCCCAAGGGTGTGGTGGTGTCTCAGGGTGCGTTGTTGAATTTCCTG
>JAJYTD010000045.1 GCA_021793235.1 Actinomycetes bacterium
TCCGATCTGCTGCTTCCGCGAGGAGGACAGGGTGGGCAGGGCCGAGGGCTACAGCCCCGGGTAGAAGTTGCTGGGCGCGATGATCAGACCGGCCACGACCAGGACGACGCCCCACAGCAGTTGGCGTTGGAGGAGCGCGTAGACCCCTGCGACGATGAGGACGATTCCGAGGATGAGGAGCAAAATACCAACGGTGTCGCCGACCGCCCGGCAAAGAGGTCACCAAACGCCCACAAAGCCGTGTTCGCGGGCGAACCGGCATTGGGGAATCCGCGCCGTGCCGGGCGGATCTCAGCCGTCCAGATGGGGCAGCACGGCCTCCGGTCCCGCGTAGCGCCCGCTCTGCGGGCCTCCGTGCCAGAACGGGTCGTCGTCAGGGAAGCGCGACGCGAACCGCGCGGCGTCGTCGACCGGCTTGTAGCCCAGTTCGTTCTCACCCACCGCCAGGTCCCAGAAGCGGCGGGCATTGCCCGAGACCGCATAGGCCGCGACGAAGCTCACGTTGGGCGCGGTGAGCGCGGCGCGCACGAATCCGACGCAGTCGCGCGGGCTGAGCCAGGTGGCGAGGTGCCGGGTCTCGGTGGGCTCCTCCTCGAACGAACCGGCACGCAGCGCGACCACCTCCAGCCCGAAAGTGTCGGCATACATCTGGCCGAGCGCCTCGGCGGCGACCTTGCTCACCCCGTACAGCCCGTCGGGACGCGGCGGCTCGTCAGGGAAGACGTGGTGGTGGATCGGGTAGCCGCCGGTGACCCGGTTGGTGGAGAACAGCACCACGCGCCGCACTCCGCACCGGCGCGCGGCCTCCAAAACGTTGAAGGACCCCTGCACGTTGGCGCCGAGCAGCTCGCCGAAGGGCGCCTCCTCAGCGATCCCGGCCAGGTGTACGACAGCGTCGGCGCCGTCGAACGCCTTCACCAGCGTGTCGAGCTCGGCGATGTCGGTCTCGACCGCGGTTTCTTCTTCTCGCACGCCGGTGATGGGCGCGCGGTCGACGAGCACGAGATGATCGGCGTCAGCACGCAGCCCCGCGCGCACGGTAGGCCCGATGCGCCCTTCGACTCCGGTGATGACGACCTTGCCAAGATTTCCGTCCATGCCCTGGAGCCTATGAGGCATTCGGCGTTTCTTCACGCGACGCGCGAGATCAGCGCCCATTCACCCGTCAGTCGGCGGGCTGGGGCCGGGCCATCCGCAGCACCCGTTCGATGATCTCCTCCCCCACGGCGGCGGTGAGGATGGATTCGGGGTGGAACTGCACGGCCCACCGCTTGGCCCGCGGATCCTCGATGGCCATGACGACCGGTTCGGGGCCGTCCTCCGCCACGGCCGTGACCGCGAAGTTCTTCACCCGCTCCGGGGTGGTGTAGGTGGAGTGGTAGCGCGCGCCGGTGAACAGGCCGTCGTCGCCCAGGCCCTCCAGCATTTCACCGCCGGTGACCCGGATCCGGCCGGGCTTGCCGTGCACGGGTTCGGCCAGGGTGAGCAGTTCACCTCCGGCGTGCTCGACCATGGCCTGCAGGCCGAGGCAGACCCCGAACACCGGCAGCCCCCGCTCGTCAAGGGCGTCCAGCAGGGCGGCGGTGCCGAAGTCGGCCGGCAGTCCCGGACCGGGCGAGAGGACCACCAGGTCGGGCGCGAACTCGTCGAGGAGTGCGGTGTCGAAGCCGTGCCGCACCGTGGTCACGTCGGCGCCGTGCCGGCGCACGTAGTCGGCCAGTGTGTTGACGAAGGAGTCCTCGCAGTCGACGAGCAGCACCTTCATACCGGCTCCGGCGGGCTCGGGCGCGGTGCGGCCGCCGCCTTCGCTTCCGGCCGTTGCCTGCTCGGCATCGGCCGCCTCGTCCAGCGCCAGGGTCTCCAGCAGAGCGCGGGCCTTGAGGAACGTCTCGCGTTCCTCAGCGTCGGGGTCGGAGTCATAGAGCAGGGTCGCGCCGACCCGGACGGTGGCGACGCCGTCGCGGATCTGGGCGGTCCGCAGGGTGAGGCCGGTGTTCATCGAGCCGTCGAAGGCGATGACGCCCACGGCCCCGCCGTACCAGCGGCGCGGTGTGGCCTCGTTCTGCTCGATGAACCGCATCGCCCAGGTTTTGGGCGCGCCGGTGACGGTGACGGCCCACATGTGGGTGAGGAAGGCGTCCAGCGCGTCGAATTCGGGGCGCAGGGTGCCCTCGATGTGGTCGACGGTGTGGATCAGCCTGCTGTACATCTCGATCTGGCGGCGGCCGATGACGCGGACGCTGCCGGGCTCGCAGACGCGGGACTTGTCGTTGCGGTCGACGTCGGTGCACATCGTCAGCTCCGACTCCTCCTTGGCCGAGGAGAGCAGTTCGCGGATGTTGTCGGCGTCGCCGAGGGCGTCGTCGCCGCGTCGGATGGTGCCCGAGATCGGGCAGGTCTCCACCCGCTGGCCCTGGCCGGGTGTGCCGGTGACCCGGACGAACATCTCCGGTGAGGCCCCGACGAGGTACTCCCCCTCGCCCAGGTTGAAGAAGAACTCGTATGGGGCGGGGTTGCGTTCGCGCAGGTGCTCGTAGAAGCGGGCCGGGGAGTCGCACGCGCCGTAGGTGCGGTGTCCGGGCACCACCTCGAAGAGGTCGCCGCGGACGAATTTCTCTTTGGCCTTGGCGACGATCCGGGCGTAGCTGCCCGGTTCGGGCTGCGGTGGGACCTCGGCTGCGACGACGGCTGGGGTGGGGGCGGTCTCCCGCGGCAGCCCGTCGGTGGCGGCGTCGTCTTCGGCGCCGGTGAAGGAGGCGGGGACGGTGAAGTCGTAGGTGTAGCGCAGGCAGGTCTCGCGTTTGCGGTCGCGGACGATGATCTCGTCCGGCAGGTGCAGTACGAGGTCGCGGTCCTCGGGGTTGCGGTCGAGGACCTGCTCGATCGGCTCGAACTGGAAGGCGAGGTCGTAGCCGAAGGCCCCGTACAGGCCCAGGTGGGGGTCGGCGTCGCTGGAGAACAGCGCGACGATGGAACGCAGCGCGGAGAACACGCTGGGGCGGCGGCTGCGCTGCTCTTCGGTGAAGAACACCTCCGGTGCGGGTTCGGGGATGGTGACGTCGACGACCGCGGGAGCGGCGCCCGCGGCGTCGGCGAAGGCGGGCCGCCCGTGCTGCTGGAGCGCGTGGGCGATGACGGGCAGCAGTACCCGGCCGCGGTCGTTCAGCGCTGTCGCGGTGATGCGGCGGCCCCGGGCGGCGACCTCCAGGCAGGGGTCGACGTAGCCGAGGTGCCAGCGGCTGTAGCGGCCGGGGTACTCCATTCCGGAGGACAGGACGCCGCCGCGGCGGTGCTCGACCGCCGTGACGAGGTCGGTGAGGACGTCGGGGGTGCAGGAGACCGCCGTGTGTCGGACGGTGATGCCGCCGGCGGTGCGGTAGGAGGTGGGGCGTGCGTCCAAGGCCGGTCCTTTTCGCGTTGGTCTGGGTAGGTCGCGCCGGACCGGGGCCTGGAAAGGCGAAACGGCCGCCGGTACGGGCGGCCGCTGGTCAGTGTGTTCGGGAATGCGAACCGATGCGCCGCCTAGGAGCGGCGCCACCACTGACGGGGGTGCGTGTCGATTCGCATGGGCGCCAGTGTAGCGCGTGGAAGGCGGAGTGTGTGCCAGCGGGCGGGGGCCTTCGATTGCGGCCGGGAAGAACCTGTGCGATGCGGGGCCGGCAGGTCGCTTTGGGGATGCGAGGTACCCAGTGCGCCTGCTAATCTGCACACCCTAATATTTATATTAAAAATATTCCTTAGTGGGAGTATACCGTAAACATGGATGGTCGTCAAACTAAAAGTAGCGGCACCGCCCTCGACGCGGCCCTGCGCGCAGAGCAGGGCCGCGTCTCCGGGATGTATGAGCGGCTGGACGCGCTCCGCGGACGCAACGAGGCCGCGCTGCGCGAGGCCCACGGCAGGGGCGGTGGCGGCGGACGAACGCGCGCACCGCCTGGCGCAGTTGTCGGGTGTGGAGCAGGGCCTGTGCTTCGGCCGGATCGACCACCAGGACCGCCCCGACGGCCCCCTCTACATCGGCCGCATCGGACTGCGCGACGCCGACCACGAGGTGATGCTGGTCGATTGGCGCGCGCCGGCCGCCCGCGCGTTCTACGCCGCCACACCCCAGTCCCCCAACGGCCTGTCGCGCCGCCGCCACCTGCACACCCGAGGGCGGACCGTCGTCGGGATCGACGACGAGGTGTTCGACCTCGACGGCCTCAGCGACGACGACCGCAGCGGGCTGGTGGGCGAGGCCGCGCTGCTCGCCGCACTGCGCACCGGACGCACCGGGCGGATGCACGACATCGTCGCCACCATCCAGGGCGAGCAGGACCGGGTGATCCGCTCAAAGCTGCAGGGGATCCTGGTAGTGCAGGGCGGCCCCGGGACCGGCAAGACCGTCGCCGCGCTGCATCGGGCCGCCTATCTCCTCTACACCCACCGCCAGACCCTGGAGCGGCGCGGCGTACTGGTGGTCGGCCCCAACCCGGCCTTCCTGCGCTACATCGGCCAGGTACTGCCGTCGCTCGGGGAGACCGACGTCGTGCTCACCACCGTCGGCGGCCTTTTCCCGGGTGCGCACGCGGACACCGCCGACGACCCGGACACAGCCGTGCTGAAGGGGTCGCTGCGCATGGTGGGACTGATCAGGGCGGCGGTCCGGGACCGGCAGCGGGTGCCGCGGGGCGGCCTGCGGATCCGGACGGGCGGCATGGACCTGGCCGTGCTGGAGAGCACCTGCGCGAACATCCGGGACCGCGCGCGAGACCTCGGCCTCAAGCACAACGTGGCGCGCACGTTCTTCATCACCGAGATGCTCAGCGCGCTCGCCCACGACCAGCAGGAACGGCTTGAGCGCTCGATGCGCGAAGCCGAAGAGGCGGCGGGCCTGCCAGACGCCGACAGCATCCCCGAACTGGAGGACCCGGATGCGCCGCTGTGGAGCGACCAGGACATCGAGGCCGCCCGCGAAACCCTGTGGAGCGACCCCGGTGTGCAGTCGGCGCTGGACGCGCTGTGGCCGCTGCTCACCCCGCAACGGCTCGTCGGCGATCTGCTCTGCGACCCGGAGCTGATGGCGACCGCTGCAGCAGAGGCCGAGCAGAAACCGCAGGACGGTGTGCTCGCCGAGCACGAGTGGCGTGCACTGCTGCGACCGGCCGGGGCGGAGTGGACACTGGGTGATATCCCGCTGCTCGACGAGGCCGCCGAACTCCTCGGTGCGGACCCCTCGGCCCAGCGGGCGCGCGAACGCGCCGCCGAGCGCGAGCGGCTGGCCGAGGAGCGCTACGCCCAAGGGGTTCTGGAGTTCACCGGCCTGTTCGAGGACCAGATGATGGGTTCGGCCGACCTCGCCGACCGGCACCGCGACTTCGGCCCCCCGGTGACCACCGCCGAGCGTGCGGCCCAAGACCGCACGTGGGCCTACGGCCACGTGATCGTGGACGAGGCGCAGGAACTGTCGGAGATGGCCTGGCGCACGGTGATGCGCCGGATCCCGACCCGGTCGCTGACGGTGGTGGGCGACCTCGCGCAGACGGGAAGCGCGGCCGGGGCCCGGTCGTGGAGCGGGGTGCTGGAACGCTATGCCAATGGGCGGCTGCACCAGGAGCGGCTGCTGGTGAACTACCGCACGCCCGCAGAGATCATGGAGGTCGCGGCGGATGTGCTGAAGGCGGTGGCGCCCGAGCAGGAGCCTCCGGAGTCGGTACGCGATGGAGACACACCGCCGCGTGCCGTACCGATCACGGCCAGCGACCTGCCCCGGCTGGTGGCCGCGGAACTGGAGGCGGTCGGCAAGGGCCGGGCGGCGGTCATCGTCCCCGACGCCCGACACCACGAGATCGCCGCGCTGCTCCCGGAGGCCGCGACCGATACCGCTCCCGGCACCCTCGACTCCCCCGTCGCCCTCCTCACCGCCACCCAATCCAAGGGCCTGGAGTTCGACTCGGTGATCGTGGTCGACCCGGCGGGCATCATCGAGGCATCCCCCAAGGGCGGCCACGACCTTTATGTCGCCATCACCCGCACGACCCGCCGCCTGACGGTCGCCTATG
The DNA here is from genome assembly GCA_021793235.1 of Actinomycetes bacterium. Taxonomy (GTDB): domain Bacteria; phylum Actinomycetota; class Actinomycetes; order Streptosporangiales; family Streptosporangiaceae; genus JAJYTD01. Next base: position 6,042 of record JAJYTD010000045.1, read on the forward strand.
AGGGCGACCTGCCCACGGCGCTGGGGCGGCTCGCCCCGGATCTCAGGTGACCGCAGGCGCCGCCCCGGCCCAGGCGGGGGTGGCGTCGGGCGTCCCGCACAGGGCCGGCCACCAAAGCCTCCTCGCGGTGCGCCACCGGCATCATGGTCGGGCGCCGGTGATGGCGCCGACGACCGCGGCGGTCAGATCGCTGATCACGACGTCGCCCGGCACCTCGGGGTAGTCCAGCCACCACTCCCCCGCTGCCTGGACCATGCCGACCACCGCGTGCCCCACGATCTGGGCGCGCAGCGGGTCGGTGATGTGCTCTTCGGCGACGAGCGTGTCGGCCAGTTCCTCGCACAGGCGGCACACCATCATCCCCAGGTCGCTGCGGGTCGGCGGGTCTTCTGAGGTGGCGCGGTCCATCAGGAAGCGGTACAGGTTCAGGTTCTTGCGGATCATCCCCAGGTAGGCCCCGACCGTGGCGCGGGTGCGCGCCCGAAGCGGGGAGTCCCTGTGGAGCTCGGCGCGGACGCGTTCCATCAGCGGGTCGACGTGGCGTTCGGCCAATGCCCGGTACAGTCCGCTCTTGTCACCGAAGTGGCGGTAGAGGATCGGCTTGCTGATCCCGGCCTCGGCCGCAATGGTCGACATCGAAGCGTCGGGGCCGTCGCGCTGGATCACCGTGTCGGCGGCGTCCAGGATGGCGCGGCGGCGCTCGGGGCTGCGGCCGCGGGCAGGAGACCGGGTGTGCTGTGCGGATTCGGGGGCCACACCGTCAAACGGTAGCGCGCTGCCCGGGTCCCCGGGCGCGGGCGGGGCTGCGGACCAGGACGGCGCGGGGGCGGGCTCGGCCTGGGTGGTCACCACCGTCGTGGCCGCGATCCGCCTCCGCTGTGTCGGCCCCTACCCGTCGGGGATACCGGTTCGCGGACGGGCGGGAAAGGCCGCCGTGGCCCGGGAATCGTCCAGCAGGCTGGACAGCCACACGGTGGCGGGGTGCGGGAGAATCACGGGATATACGTCTTTTCGGGGGTGCAGCATGCTGGTCGAACAGTCGGTCCGTGGCTGGCGCGCCGCCCGCTATCTTCTGCTCACATTAGCGACGGGGATGGCGGCGCTGCCGCTGCTTCCGTTACTGGTGCTTCCCCCTGTCCTGGGGCAGGCCCGGCGCTGGGCCGAATGGGAGCGGGGCCGGGCACACGCCCACATCGGCGCCGACTACGCTCCCCTGCCGACCTCCCCCATGCCCGAGCGTGTGGCCGAGCGATTGCGCTACGTCCTTCGCGACCCGGGAACGTGGCGGTCGATCCGCGGGCTCGCCGTCCACGCCCTGCTCGGCACACTGGTCGGCATCGTCGGTCTGCTGGCGGCGCTGGGGGTACCGAGCGCGCTGGTGAAGGTGGCGGTGTGGTGGGCGGTACCGGTTCCGGTGACCTTCGTGGGCATCCCGGCGCACGGTTGGGGGTCGGCGCTGATCGGAGGGCTGGCAGAGGTCGTGGGGTATGGAGCGCTGTTCCTGTGGGGAGCCCCGGCCGTGGTCGGCGGATACGCCCGGCTGACCGCGCGGATGCTCTCGCCGTCGGATGCGGAGCTGCGCGCCGACCGGCTCAGTGAACGCGTCGAAGAGTTGTCCCACACCCGGGCGGAGGCGCTCCAGGCGCACGGCGCCGAGCTGCGCAGGATCGAACGGGACCTGCACGATGGCACCCAGGCCCGGCTCGTGGCCCTGGCCATGCGCATGGGGATCGCCGAGCGGATGGTCGCCGACGACCCCGAGCAGGCGGTTCGGCTGCTGCGGGAGGCGCGCGGCAACGCAGAGGGGGCCATGGCCGAGCTGCGCGACGTCATCCGGACGATGTATCCGCCGATCCTGACCGACCGCGGCCTCAACGGCGCCGTCTCGGCTCTGGGCGCCCGGTGCACGGTGCCGACGAGGGTGCGGACGGAGGAATTGGGGGCGCTTCCGGCGGCGGTGGAGGCCGCGGCGTACTTCGCCATCGCCGAGGCGCTCACCAACGCGGCCAAGCACGCGGCCGCGACCTCGGTCGATGTGGCGATCGCGCGCACCGGGGCGACGCTGCGCATCGAGGTCACCGACGACGGGATCGGCGGGGCCGATGACACGCGCGGCACGGGGATCAGCGGCATCCGGCGCCGCGTGGCGGCCCTGGACGGGACGGCGTCGGTGGTGAGCCCCGTGGGGGGACCGACCGTGATCAGAGTGGAGCTGCCGTGCGCGTCGTGATCGTGGAGGACAACGTCGTCCTCGCTGAAGGGCTGAAACTGCTGCTGGAGACGTCTGGGCATGAAGCGGCGGCGGTCCTGGGCGACGCCGAAGGCCTCGTCGAGGCCGTCGACCGGCACGCCCCGGATATCGTGATCGTGGACGTGCGGCTGCCCCCCACCTACCGCGATGAGGGACTGCGTGCGGCGATCCAGGCGCGCCGGGCCCGGCCCGACCTGGCCGTGCTGGTCTTCTCCCAGTATGTGGAAGAGGTCTATGCCACGGAGCTGTTCACCGATGGTGCGCGGGGGGTCGGTTACCTGCTGAAGGACCGGGTCGCCCGGGTCGACGAGTTCCTCGGCGCCCTGGATCGGGTCGCCCAGGGCGGCACGGCCGTCGACCCCGAGGTGGTGCACCAGTTGCTGACGCGCAGGCAGCACCCGCTGTCGCGGCTCACCTCACGGGAACAGGAGGTGTTGGCCCTGATGGCCGAGGGGTTGGGAAACGGCGAGATCGCGCGGCGCCTGGTGGTGACCGAGGGGGCGGTGCACAAGCACATCGGGCGGATCTTCACCAAGCTGGGGCTTGCCGAGGGCGACTCCGGGCACCGCCGGGTCCGTGCCGTCCTGGCCTACCTCGGCGGGTAGGGGTCGGAAAGAACTGCGGGGCCGGGCACTACCGCCCGACCCGCACACGGGTCACCGGCGCGCCGGGGCCGCGGTCAGCCGCCGGGCGGGCAGCTCCACGCACAGCCAGGCGAGCAGCGCGACCACCAGAGCGGTAACGGGCAGCAGCCACACTGGGCCGCCGGGCCACGGCCGGCCGAGGAAACCGAGCCCGGCCAGGGCGAGCGGGACCGCCGCCGCCGCGACACCGGCGCCGACCGCTCCGACGGCGATCATGGCGGATTCGCGCCGCAGCAGCGATCGGACCTGGTCCGGCGTCATCCCGATCGCGCAGAGCGTGTCCACCTCCCTCCCCCGCTGCAGAGTCTGGGCGGCCAGCCGGTTCGCCACGGCAAGCAGCAGGTAGCCGAGCAGCGCGAGCAGCACGACGACGTTGACCACCATCTCCGCAGGGATGTCGCCGATACCGCCCGCGGACGGGCCGGGTGCTGCGGCCAGAGCGCTGACGTCGACGCCGGGATGGTCCTTTGCGACCCGGGTGAGGGCCGTGTGCACCTGGTCCTTGTGGCCGGGCTCGGCACGCACCAGCAGATCGGCGTCCAGGTCGCCGGTGACGTGTCCAAAGGCGAGGTCCCGGGAGAGCATGAGGGGCCCGTGGCCGAGTTCGCGCTCGTAGAGCGCGACCACGTCGGCGCGGACCGCGGCGCCGTCCCCCATGTGGAAGGCCACGCTGTCGCCGACCTCTGCCCCGTGGAGCCGCGCGAAGGAGGCGCCGAGCGCGATCGCCGTACCGGTCAGGCGGTCCAGGTCGCCCTCTGTGACACCGAGGTCGAGCACCTCGGCCGCGCCGGGGCCCACGACGCGGGCGGGGAGTTCTTCGAGTGTGTCCGTGTCGCCTCCCCACTCCCGGTCGCGCCACACAACAGACGTCGGTGTCGTGGTGGTGGCCGCGGCCACCCCCGGAAGGCCGCGGACCGAAGCGGCAAGGCCGTCCGGGAGCCCGCCGAGTCCGGGTGCGCTCATCCGGTGGTCGGCCAGCTCGCCGTCCTCCTGCTGCACCGCTTTGGCGGTCAGGAGCGTGGTGTGCGCGTATCCCTGGCCGAGGGTGAACGCGACCGCCATCGCCAGCGAGGCCACCGCACCCGCCACCCGGTAGGCATGGCCGTGCAGGTTCTGCACCGCGAGCCAGGTCAGTGGGGAGGCCGCGGCGGGCAGCCGCCGCGCGAGCGCTCCGCTGACCGCCCGGACCAGCGCCGGGCCGGCCAAAGCGAGCCCGATGACCGCCATGAGGCTCGCCGCCGCCGTGCCGGCCATGCCGAGCTCGGAGGCGATCAGCAACGGTGGGACGGACAGCACCGTCGAGGCCAGCAGCAGGGCCGCGCCTGTCCGGGCGCGCCACGGCCGGGGCGCGCGTGGTTCGACCATGGTCTGTGCGAGCGCGGCGGTCGGTGCCGCCATGGCGGTCCGCGACGCTGCGGCTCGGGCGGAGAGCCACACGGTGAGCGAAAGCAGCACGGCCGCCGCCACTGCGGGCAGCACCCCCAGGCGCACCGGCAGTGATGCGGGGAACAGGCCGAGCCCGGCGAGCAGGCTGTGCACGCGGTCGGCCGACAGATACCCTGCCGCGATCCCCACGGGCAGGACGGCGAGCGTGGTGAGCAGGTTGGGAACGGCGACCAGAGTGCGGATCTGGCGCGGTGTGGCACCGACCATCCGCAGCAGGGCCAGGTCCCGGCGCTGCGCGGCGACGGAGACCGATAGGGCGCCCGCGACGGTGAAGCCGACGATGACCAGCACGACCCCGCTGAACGAACCGGCGAGCCCGATCAGCGCCATGCGTGCGGAGGCGGCTGCGGGGACTTCGGCGTCGGCGCGCGAGGCACCGCTGTGGATCGCGACCTTTGTGCCGCCCGCAGCATTGACACTGTCGCGGACGGCGTCGGCGAGCGCGTCGTCGGAGACCCCCGGGGCGGCGCGCAGGCCGATCAGATCCACCGTTGCTTCGCGGGGGCCGCTGGTGCGCCCGGCGAGCCGTGCCGCGGTGGCGTCGGCGAAGAAGATCCCGGATCCGGCGGCGTCCACGATGCCCGATAGGCGGTAGTCGCCGGTGCGTCCGGCGACGGTGATGCGCAGTTGGTCGCCGACCTCTGCTCCGACGCCGCGTGCCGTCGCGGTGTCCAGGACCACGTCGTGCGCGCTCTGCGGGGCCGCACCCGTGACCTCGGCGGGGTCCAGCAGTGCGGTCGAGGACCACCCGCGCCCCGCGGTGCGGGGATCGGGGCCCGACGCGACCCCGTCCGGGGTGTGCACCGCTGCGGGAAAGCCGATGTCGCCGACAGCCGCGTCGGCCTCGGGCAGGCTGCCCAGTTGTTCGACGAGCGTGTTGGGCAGTCCCGTCCGCTCCGGCAGCGCGACATCGATGTCTTCTGCCTGCGGTAGGGACTGCGGTGCCGCGACCACCACGTCCGCACCGGGCAGGCGCTCCACCGGCATGTGCGACCGCAGGCCGGTGTCGGCGAGGACTCCGCCCACGGTGACGAAGGCCGCCCCACCCGCGACCGCCACGGCGACGGCGAGCAGCCCGCTGATGCGGCCGCGCACCAGCTTCAAGGCCATCGGCACGGTTCGGCCCGCCCGCAGGGCGGGGCCGGAGGCGGGCGGAGGGGCGGTCGCTGTCCTCGGCGACATGGTTCAGCTCCGTTCCAGGGAGGCGAGCCGTCCCGCCAGGTCGGCGGGGCCGGGCCCGTGCAGGACGTCTGCGATGTGCCCGTCGGCCATGACCGCGGTGGCGTGGGCGCGGGCCGCGGCCTTGGGGTCGTGGGTCACCATGACGACCGTCTGACCGAGGTCGTCGACGATCTCCCTGAGCAGCAGCAGGATCCGTTCCGCGCCTGCCGCGTCGAGCGCGCCCGTGGGTTCGTCGGCGAAGACGATGTCGGGGCGGGCGGCCAGGGCGCGCACGATCGCGACCCGTTGCTGCTGCCCACCGGACAGCTCCGGCGGCCGGTGCCGCAACCGGTCCCCGATGCCCACGCGTTCCACGAGGCCGCGCAGCCACGGCCGGTCGGCGGGCCGACCGGCGAGGCGCAGCGGAAGGGTGATGTTGTCTGCTGCGGTGAGGGTCGGCACCAGGTTGTAGGACTGGAATACGAAACCCACCCGGTCGCGCCGGAACCGGGTGCGCTCCGGCTCGTGCAGGGCGGTGATGTCGGTGCCGCCGATCACCACGGCCCCCGAATCCGCAGTGTCCAGTCCGGAGGCGCAGTTGAGCAGCGTGCTCTTGCCCGATCCGGACGGCCCCATGACCGCGAGGAACGATCCCCGTGGGACGTGCAGGGACACCCCTGCCAGTGCGGTGACACGCCCGTCGCCATCGCCGTAGTCGCGGTGGACATCGCTGAGCAGAACAGCGCTGTCGGTGTCGGTATCGGCTCCTGGTGCTGCCGCGGCCTGCTCGCGATGGCCTGACGGCATCAGCGGCGCCCCTTCACATATCCGACGGTCAGCACGATGAGGCAGGCCAGGGCGACCGCACCGAAGCCGGAGCTCAGCAGGAAGGGCGCACCGCTCAGCGAGGTGACGGTGTTGGCGGCGAGGCAGACGATGAACACGCCCCACACCAGGACGCGCAGTGCCCCGCTGCCGGACGCGGTGCGGTGCTCTTCGTCCGGGGCGGAGGTGGGGGTGGAGTCGAAGCGGTACGGGTCGGACATGGCTGCTCCTCGTGGGGCCGCAGTAGTGGTTGGGGGTCCGCGGCGGCTCATCGAGGCCTTTTCACCGCGGTCCCGATGACACTACGGAGGAGGGGTCTGCGCGGACGATCCCGCGCACCGGCCGATCCGATGTCCAGCAGGCTGTACCTCCCGTTGAGCGCGCCCGCAAGGCGATCGACAGCCGGTTGTTCCGGCCCGATCGGAGCTCCAACGGAACAGGGCTCCTCATAACCGACTGAGCGGTAGTCCTCCCCGAGGAACCGAGACCCTGGCCACGCGCTCCCGGTGACCGAACCGGATGCCGTGGCCAGGGGTGTGGTCACCGCACCGGCAGGCCGGTGATGGTGCGGCCGATGATCAGGCGCTGGATCTCGCTGGCGCCCTCGAAGATGGTGAAGATGGTGGCGTCGCGGTGCCAGCGCTCCACGGGGTACTCGCGGGTGTAGCCGTTGCCGCCGAGGGTGCGGATGGCCTCCTGGGTGACCCAGGTGGCGGTCTCACTGGCGAAGAGCTTGCTCATCGACCCTTCGGCCCGGGTGAAGTCCGTGTTGGTGCGGGCCATCCAGGCCGCGCGCCACACGAGCAGGCGGGCGGCGTCGATGCGGGTGGCCATGTCGGCGAGGGTGAACGCGACCGCCTGGTTGTCGCCGATCGGTCTGCCGAACTGCTCGCGCTGCACGGCGTAGTCGCGGGCGTACTCGTAGGCGGCGCGGGCGCAGCCCACCGCCATCGCGCCGACGGAGGGGCGCGAGGCTTCGAAGGTCTTCATCGCGGCCTGGCCGCCGGAGCGCTTGCCTTCACGCGCCCGCGCCAGGCGCTCGTCCAGCTTCTCCTTGCCGCCCAGCAGGCAGCGGCCGGGGACGCGGACGTCGTCCAGGACGACCTCGGCGGTGTGGGAGGCGCGGATGCCGTGCTTGCTGAACTTCTGGCCCTGGGACAGCCCGGGGGTGCCCGGGGGCACGACGAAGCTGGCCTGGCCGCGTGAGCCCAGTTCGGGGTCGACGGAGGCGACGACCACGTGCACGTCGGCGATCCCGCCGTTGGTGGCCCAGGTCTTGGTGCCGTTGAGCACCCACTCATCGGCCGCCTCGTTGTAGACGGCGCGGGTGCGGATGGCGCTGACGTCGCTTCCGGCGTCGGGTTCGGAGGAGCAGAAGGCGCCGAGCTTGATGTCGTCGGCGCTGCCGAACATCTGCGGCGCCCACTCGAAGAGCTGCTCCTGGGTGCCGTTGGCGGCCACCGCGACCGCGGCCAGCGTCGTGCCGGTCAGCGCCAGGCCGATGCCGGGGTCGCCCCAGAAGAGCTCCTCGTAGGCCACCGGGATCCCGATGCCGCTGGGCTCCAGCCACTGGTCGGCGTAGAAGTCCAGCGAGTAGAGCCCGATCTCGGCGGCCTCCTGCAAGACCGGCCACGGGGTCTCCTCGCGCTCGTCCCATTCCGCGGCGGCCGGCCGGATGACGTCGCGGGCAAAGCCGTGCACCCAGTCGCGGATCTCCCGGATGTCCTCGCTCGGTTCCAGACTGAAGCCGGGCGTGGTCTCTGCTGCGGTATCGCTCATGCGCACACGTCCTTCACTGGGCCTCGGCGGCGCGAGGGTCGGCCGGGGCAGGGAAAGCGGGATGGTGGTCGGCGGGGCGCCCTACCGGAAACTACCAGCGAGTAGTGTTACTAACGGTAACACTTACTCGCGTGCGCCCACAACACAGGGCCGGGGCACCGCCCCGGCCCGATCCCCCGGCCCGGCCGCTTCAGCCGCTCTGCGCCGCGTCGCGCCAGTAGGTGCCGAACCCCCAGATGTTGCCTTCAGGGTCGCGCGCCGTGTACTCCCTTGAGCCGTAGTCCTGGTCCGCGGGCGGCGCGACGATCTCGGCCCCCGCGGCCTTCGCCCGGTCGTGGTGGGCGTCGGGGTCCTCGACGACCGCGAACAGCATCTGCGGCGCGGGGTCGACCGCCATCGGCCACTGGGCCGCCTCCTTGACCGACCCCAGCATGACCCTGCCGCCGCCCAGGCTCAGCTCGGCGTGGTCGACGCGCTCCCCCTCCTCCGGGTAGCAGACGTCGACCGTGAACCCGAACGCCTCGACCAAGAAGCCGATGGCCGCCCGCGCGTCGCGGTAGTACAGCACCGGGAAGATGCCCGGAGCCGCGGAATCACCCATGATGAGCTCCCTCGAATCGCATGATTGAACGGGTCCGAAGTTACGCCGCACACCGCTCCCCGGCTTGGAAAAATGGGATATGCGATGAACGGAGCGGCGTATCCGGGAAAACGGTGGACCACTGCCGATGCGGCGGCCGCGAGCGGCCGCCGCATCGTGGCACGCACCCCCGGGTGCGTTTCCGCCTGCGCGCCCATCGGAGCCGTTGCGCGATCCCTACCGGCGCGGTCAGGGCGACACCGGCGAGTCCCGGCGCTCGGCGCGCAGTCGGGTGGGGGTGCAACCGACGAGCGCGGCGAAGTCGCGGTTGAGGTGGGCCTGGTCGTAGTAGCCGCACTCGGCCGCGATGGCCGCGAGGGGCGGCGGGTCGGGAGCGAGCAGGAGGCCCTGGGCGCGGTGGAAGCGCAGCACCCGCGCCATCGTCTTGGGCGGCAGGCCCACCTCCCGGTGGAACAGTGAGGTCAAGTGGCGGCGCGAATGGCCGGTCGCGGCGCACAGCTCGGCGACCGTGGCCCGGCCTTCGGTGCGCCGCAGCAGCGACCACGCCCGGGCGACCACGGGATGCGGGGAGGGCGCGCGCTCCAGCCACCGCAGCAGTTCGGCGTCGAGCTCGGTGAAGCGCTCGGCCCAGCCCGGCGCCTCGCCGAGCCGGGCGATCAGGGCGGCCGCGCGGGCGCCGAGCGCGTCCTCCAGCGGTACGACGCGCCCGGCGAGCTCCCGGGAGGGAACGGCCAGCAGTGCGAGGGCGCCGAGCGGGCTCAGGTCGATCTGCACCCCGTACTGGCGCCCGGCGTCGACGGTGAACGCCGCCTCGTCGTGCACGCCGACGACGAAGGAGGTGACGGTGGCCGCCGGCAGGTCGGGGCGCTCCACCCAGCCCACCTCGATCGGCGGGCCGAACCCGAAGATGACGGTGACCCCGCCGTAGGGCCCCTCGCGGGTCCAGACGGGTGCATCGAGCTCGTAGCGGTAGCCGCAGTAGCCCCGCACCAGGCCGGCCAGCGCCGGGTGCGGGCGCCGCTCGACCATCTCCCACCGGGCCCGGTCGGCGGCGTCCGGATCACTGCGTCGGGTTTCGGGGCTGCTGCTCACCCGCCCATTATCGCCGCACCGGCCACCGATGTGGACACCTGTACGAAGGAAGGGCCCTATTCCGCCCCGTGCCGCTCCAGGAAGGTGTAGACGTCGGTCTCATCGACGCCGGGGAAGGTACCAGAGGGAAGGGCCGACAGCACGTGGGAGTGGGCGCGCGCCGAGGGCCAGACGCTGCCCTCCCAGCGGGAGGCGAGGTCGGCGGGCGGGCGCACGCAGCACTCGCCGGTGGGGCAGTTCGACTTGGTGCGGTTGGTGGTCTCGCGCCCCCGGAACCAGCGGGACTCCTTGTAGGGGACCCCGAGGGTGATCGCGAAGTTGCGTTCCCGGCTGGGGTCGACGTGGGCCACGCACCAGTGGGTGCCGTTGGGCTTGTCGGTGTACTGGTAGTAGATCGAGTACCGGTCCGGCGAGGCGAAGACTTGGCGCCCCGACCAGTAGCGGCACATCCGCTGCCCTTCGATGGCCCCGGTGTCGTCGGTGGGGAAGATCAGGCCGTCGTTCTCGTAGGCCTTGTAGATGATCCCGGTCTCGTCGTTGCGGATGAAGTGGCAGACGAGGTCGAGGTGGCGGTGGGCCAGGTTGGTGAACCGGTGCGCGGCCATCTCGTAGGAGACGGAGTAGACGTCGCGCAGGTCCTCGACCGAGAGGTCGCGCGCGCTCTTGGCCTCTTGCAGATAGGGCACCGCGGTGGATTCGGGGATGAGCACGGCGGCGGCGAAGTAGTTGGCCTCGACCCGCTGGCGCAGGAAGTCGGCGAAGTCGCGGGGCTGGCTGTGGCCGAGCACGAAGTGGCCCAGCGTCTGCAGCAGGATCGTCCGCGGGCTGTGCATGCCCAGGGATTCGCGTTTCAGGTAGAGCCGCCGGTTGCGGGTGTCGGTCACCGAGCGGACCGAGCGGGGCAGGTCCTGCACGTAGCGCAGGGTGAAGCCGTGGTGGGTGACGATGGACAGGATCTGGCCCTGGGACAGCGCGCCGCCGCTGTAGCCCACCGCGTCCAGCGTCTCCTGGGCGGCCTTCTCGATGGCCTCGAAGTAGTTGCCGCGTTCGCGCATCTGCCGGCGCAGGTCGGCGTTGGCGCGGCGCGCCTCCTCAGGGGTGGCGGTCGGCTTCGCACTGCGCCGCTTGAGTTCGTCGTACAGGCCGACGATGTGCTCCAGCACGTCGTTGGGGACGCGCTTGCCCACTTTGAGGTGCGGGAGGTTGAGCGTCTGGTAGACGGGGTCGCGCTGGGCCTCCTCAACCGCGATCTCCAGTTGGGCGCGGCGGCTGGGCGGCTGCCGCGACAGCAGTTCCTCCACTGACACTCCGAGCGCCTGCGCCAGCGCGGTCAGCAGGGAGAGCTTGGGCTCGCGCTTGCCGTTCTCCAGCAGCGACAACTGCGATGGCGCCCGGCCCACGCGTTCTCCCAGGGCCGACAGGGTCATCCCGCGTGTCCGGCGCAGGTGGCGGAGCCGCTGCCCAAAGGTCACGAGATCCAGGTCGCTTGGCAAAGACGGTATTTCTTCAGTCCCAAAGTACGCCATGGCTTCATAGTAGAGAAAGAATCAAAGATCTTCACCTGGATTCGTCTCGAAAAACCCTGGAACTTTGCGAAGAATCATAGTTACCGGCGGGGAACAAGCCCTCGGGCGGAGCCCACGCTCCTCCTGACCGCGGTCTCCAGCCGGGGAACTTTCCAGGGGACGAACACGAAGGCGGGTACAGCCAATGAGCATCACCGGTCGACAGCAGGAAGCAGCGGCCGAACTGCAGCGGCAGTGGGAATCCGACCCCCGCTGGGCCGGAATCGAGCGCACCTACTCCGCCGAGGACGTGGTCCGGCTGCGCGGATCGGTCACCGAGGAGTACACGCTCGCCAAGCTCGGCGCCCAGCGCCTGTGGGAGCTGCTGCACAGCGAGGACTACGTCAACTCGCTGGGCGCGCTCACCGGAAACCAGGCCGTTCAGCAGGTCCGCGCCGGGCTCAAGGCCATCTACCTCTCCGGCTGGCAGGTCGCCGCCGACGCCAACCTGGCCGGCCAGACCTACCCCGACCAGAGCCTCTACCCCGCGAACTCGGTCCCGCAGGTCGTGCGCCGTATCAACAACGCGCTGCTGCGCGCCGACCAGATCACCTGGTCCGAGGGGGACGAGAACGCGCCGTACTGGCTGGCGCCGATCGTCGCCGACGCCGAAGCCGGATTCGGCGGCGTCCTCAACGCCTTCGAGCTGATGAAGGGCATGATCGCGGCCGGTGCCGCGGGCGTGCACTGGGAGGACCAGCTCGCCTCCGAGAAGAAGTGCGGCCACCTCGGCGGCAAGGTCCTCATCCCGACCGGCCAGCACATCAAGACGCTGAACGCGGCGCGCCTGGCCGCCGATGTCGCCGGCACCTCCACTCTGGTGATCGCGCGGACCGACGCCCAGGCCGCAACGCTGATCACCAGCGACATCGACGAGCGCGACCGCCCCTTCATCACCGGCGAGCGCACCGCTGAGGGCTTCTACCGCGTCCGCAACGGCCTGGAGTCCTGCGTCGCCCGCGGCCTGGCCTATGCCCCCTACTCCGACCTGCTGTGGATGGAGACCTCCACGCCGGACCTGGAGGTCGCGCGCCAGTTCGCCGAGCGGATCAAGGCGCAGTACCCCGACCAGATGCTGGCCTACAACTGCTCGCCGTCCTTCAACTGGAAGCGCCACCTGGACGACGCCACCATCGCCAAGTTCCAGCGCGAACTCGGCCACATGGGCTACACGTTCCAGTTCATCACGCTGGCCGGCTTCCACTCCCTGAACCACTCGATGTTCGACCTCGCCAAGGGCTACGCCGAAAGCGGCATGAGCGCCTACGTCGAACTGCAGGAGGCCGAGTTCGGCTCCGAGTCCCGGGGCTACACCGCGACCCGCCACCAGCGCGAGGTCGGCACCGGCTACTTCGACCAGGTGAGCACGGCGATCACGCCCGACGCCTCCACCACCGCGCTTGCCGGATCCACCGAAGAGGACCAGTTCTCAGCGGCTCACTGACACTGGCTCCTCCTCCCCTGACGGCAGCCCGCCCCGCTTTCGTGGCTGGGGTGAGGCGGGCCGCCGTCATCCCCTCGCCGCCGGCCTCGCGGACACCGTGTCACCCGCGGGGCCGGCGGCGCCTTCGGGTGCGCCCCCTCCACCGGGAGAGGGTGCGCGCCGTCCGCGGACGGACGTGGAATCATCGTCGACATGGCCGAATCCACCTCCGAACAGCCCTCCCCGGCGCACGCCTCCCCGGCACCGCCCCTTCCGACCGCGGCCCCGCTCACGCACCGGTTGCTCCGCACAGAGGTGCTGTGCGTCCTGGCGCTGTCTCTGGGCGCCGCCGCGGTCTCGGCGATGATCTCCTTCATCGGATCGATTACCGCGCCGCAGTCGCTGGCCGAGCAGACGGCGAGCCTGGTCGGCTCGCGCGCGGAGGCCGAACGCCCGTGGCTGGACCTGTCCCGCCAGGTGTCCTCCCTGGTCTTCGCCCTGGTACCGGTCGCCCTGGTACTCCACCTGCTGCACCGTTCTCAGGAGTCGGCGGCCGCGATCGGCTTCGAACTGCGCCGCCCAGGCCGCGACCTGATCGGCGGTGCCGGCCTGGCCGCCGCTGTCGGGTTCGGCGGACTCGCGGTCTACCTCGTCTCCTGGCGGATGGGGCTGACCGTGACCGTGGCCCCGAGCGCGCTGAACGAGCACTGGTGGCAGCTGCCCGTGCTGGTCCTGCAGGCGGTGAAGAACGGTGTGCTCGAAGAGGTCATCGTGGTGGGCTACCTGCTGCTGCGGCTGCGGCAGATGGGCTGGTCGCCGGTGCGGGCGGTGCTGGCCAGTTCCGTCCTGCGCGCCTTCTACCACCTCTACCAGGGCGTGGGCATGTTCTTCGGCAACCTGGTGATGGGGCTCGTGTTCTGCTGGTTCTACCAGCGCTACGGCCGGGTGATGCCGCTGGTGGTGGCCCACTCGGTGATCGACATCGTGGCGTTCGTCGGCTCGGTCCATCTCATCGGGCGGGTGGACTGGCTCCCCGGCTGAGGCCGCGGCCTTCCATCTGGTCCTCCAGGTAGCGGGGCCGACCGATCAGCAGTCCCATGAACAGGTTGAAGGTGACCACGGCCATGACCATGGCCAGCGGTAGGTGCCAGCCTCCGGTGACCTCGCGCAGCAGGCCGAACAGGAACGGCCCCGCTCCGGCCATCAGGTAGCCGATGCTCTGGCTCGACGCCGACATCGCCGCGGTTCCCGCCGCGGTCCGGGTACGCAGCGGGAAGAGGGTCAGCGCCAGGGGGAAGGTGGCCATGCCCACGCCGATGAGAGTGGTCCACAGCCAGACCCCCTTCAGTGGAGCCAGCCACAGGCCGGCCAGGCCGACGGCATAGCAGGAGAAGAAGAGCACGACGAATCCGCGGTGGTCGCGCACGCGCGCCATGATCCCGGGCAGGATGAGCGAGGCCGGTACGGCCAGGGCCGTGAGGTAGGACAGCACCAGCCCTGCTGCGGCCGCGTCCATTCCGCTGTCTCGGAGCATCTGCGCGTACCAGCCGAACATGATGTAGGCGACCATGGACTGGCTCCCGAAGAACAGCACGCTCTGCCACCCCATGGGGGTGGTGAGCACCCGGCGCAGGCTCAGCGCCGCGGCCGGGTCCGTCCGGGGCGGTTCGTGGCGCAGCACCAGCAGCCAGGGCACCGCGGCGATCAGGCCGAGGAGCGCGTATCCGCCCAGGGCCAGGCGCCAGTCGCCGCTGGCCTGTTCGAGAGGCACCGTCGCTGCGGCGGCGATCGTGGTCCCCAGCGCCAGGAAGGTGGTGTAGAGGGTGGTCATGGCCCCGACCCGGCGCGGGAAGTGCTGTTTGACCAGGGTCGGCAGCAGCACGTTGCCGATGGCCCCGCCCGACAGCGCGAGCGTGCTCAGTCCCAAAAAGAGCCAGACGTCCTCGACGAATGGGCGGGTAGCCAGCCCGGCGGCGAGGGCCAGCAAGGCGGCCACCAGGACGTGGTGCTCGCCGAAGCGCCGGATGAGGGCGGGGGTCAGCGCCCCGAACAGCGCGAAGCAGAGCACGGGCAAAGTGGTGAGCGCACCGGCCAGCACACCTGACATGTCGAGCGCCGCGGTGATCTCGTCGAGCAGCGGGCCGATGCTGGTGATGGCCGTGCGCAGGTTGAGGGCGGCCAGCGCGACACCGGCGACCAGCAGCCAGACCACGCGGCGCGGAAGCCGCGTCCCTGGCGGACCGTGGCCGTGCCCGGCCTCGCCCTCATGCTCCATTGTGATCCTTGCCACTCGACGCCCACAATCATAGGATGACCGGATCTAGATCATTGAGGGTAACGCATTCTCCGGGGATTGCACTCTCCCCGCCGGGACTGGTCTAAGCTCCGCCCTAACCGCCCGCACAACCAATTGGCCCCCGTTCGTGGCCGCCATCTGTAGGAGGTAATCGAGTGCCCCTCGCCTCGACGCGCCGCACCGGCCTTGTCGACCAGGTCATCAGTCAGTTACGAGCTCAGATCGACTCGGGCGAGTGGGGGGTCGGCGACCGCATCCCCACCGAGTCGGAGCTCTCGGAGCAGCTGGAGGTCGGACGCAACACCGTCCGCGAGGCCGTACGGGCCCTTGCCCACGCAGGACTGCTGGAGATCCGCCAGGGTGCGGGGACGTTCGTGCGCGCCTCGAGCGAGCTGGGCGGCGCGCTGCGCCGCCGACTGGAGCGGTCGCGGCTCCGGGAGAACCTGGAGGTCCGCCGGGCGCTGGAACTGGAGGCGGCCCGGCTGGCCGCCCTCCGGCACAGCGAGGACGACCTCGCCGGTATCGACCACGCCATGGCCCTGCGCGAGGACGCGTGGTCCCAGCGCGACATGGGCGCGTTCATCGAAGCCGACTTCGCCTTCCACCGCTCCGTCGTCAACGCCACCCACAACTCCCTGCTCATCGAGCTCTACGACGACATCGCCCAGGTGGTCTACGAGAGCATCGCCCACACGGCCTACGGTCAACCCGCCGACGACACGGGGATCGACCACAGCGGCCTCGCGGAGGCGATCCGCACCGGTGACCCCGATCGCGCCCTGAGCGAGGCAGCGTGCTATCTGGACGAACTGCTCACCCTCGCCGGCGACTGACGGCCACGCCCCGTTGACACCTCTGTGCCGGGTACGGGATCGCGCCGGCCTGCTGTCCGGGCGGCCTCGCGCTTCCCGACGGGCAGCACCCGGTCGGCTCCTTCAGCCGCGAGGCGCGGCAGCCGTGGGGCGGCCCGTGAGGGATCGCCGCTTCTCCGTCGACGGCGGTGGAAGCCGCGGCCGCTCGGTGGTGCCGGCGCCGGTGCGCTACCGACGCGTCGGGCGACGGGCCGCGCGACATCACCCCGCGCGCTCGGCGGAACGGCCGGCGCCGACGGTTTCGCCTTCCCAGCCGGCGACCCTGGATGCGTCGAGGTTGAGCAGGTCGATGGTGCTCTTACCGGTGCACAGCGCGTCGAGCACCTCCTGATCGCGGCTGACCGACTGCACCGCGTCGGCGACGATGGCGGTCACCCGGCCGCGCGGCAGGCATACCGCCCCGTCCTCGTCGGCGACCACCCAATCGCCGCGCCGCACCGGGGTCGGCGCCTGGCCCCTGTTCATCAGGACTTCCCGGCCGACCGCTCCCCCGGCGTCGTGCCCGGGCTCGCGGACGGAGACGCCCGCGCTGATGACGGGCAGCTCGGTGCGCGCGATCGCTCCGACATCGCGCACGCATCCGTCGACGACGATGCCGGCCACATCGCGCATGCGGGCGGCGACCGCGAGGATCTCGTCCACGTAGCCGTACTCGGGGTCCCCCGCGGCGTCGACGACCAGCACACTGCCGGGCGGTGCCTGTGCCACCGCCACGTGGATCGCCAGGTTGTCCCCCGGAACACAGTGCACGGGCAGCGCCGCGGCGGCGAACACCGCGCCGGGCCACACGGGAAAGAGGTGCGATCCGAGGGGGCGGGCTCCGCACCGCGCCAGCACCGCTGTTCCCACCGCCGTGAGGGTATCCGCAAGGGCCACGTCAGCCTCCAGTCACAACCGCGCCGGCGGGCCGCAGGAGTCCACGTGACCGCTGGGCTGATGCACGGCCTGCCCGTGGTGCGGGATGGTGGCGGGAACCGAAGCTCCCCATGCGACCCGACTCCCCTTATACTCATGGGTAACTTACGGGCAACGCAAGACATCCTCCGGAAAAACAGCAAAATGCTACCGGTGGTTACAGTCGTTGGCCTTGCCTCCCGCCCGCGGTCACCTCGAGGCCAGTTCGGCCACGGCGTCCAGCGCCGCCCGCGCCGCGCCGACATCGTGCACGCGGAACACCCGCGCCCCCTCCCACGCCGAGACGGCCAGAGCCGCGAGTGTTCCGGTGAGCCGCTCGGTGACGGGGGCGTCCAGGGTCTCGCCGATGAAGTCCTTGTTGGAGAGCGCGACGAGCACCGGCCATCCGGTCGCGGCCATCTCCCCCAACCTGCGCGTGAGCTCCAGCGAGTGGTAGGTGTTCTTGCCGAAGTCGTGGGTGGGATCGATCAGCACCCGGTCGGCGCGCACGCCCAGCGCCACTGCGAGCTCGGCGAGCCCGGTGACCGTCGTGATCACGTCGGCGACCACGTCCTCGTAGGCGGCGCGGTGCGGGTCGGTCCGCGGCGCCAGCCCGCCGCTGTGGCTGCAGACCAGTCCGGCATCGACCTCGGCCGCTACGCGGGCCAGGTCGGGATCGGCCCCCGCCCAGGTGTCGTTGATCAGGTCGGCTCCCGCCTCGGCACAGGCGCGGGCGACCCGCGCCCGCCAGGTGTCGACGGAGATGACGACACCTGGATAGCGGTCGCGCACCTCGGCCACGAACGGCACGGTGCGGCGGATCTCCTCCTCAGCGTCGACATACTCGCCGTACCCGGCCTTCACCCCGCCCACGTCGATGATGTCGGCTCCGTGCCGCACGGCGTCGTCGGCGGCGCGCAGCGCCGCATCGAAGGAGAACGTGGCTCCGCGGTCGTAGAAGGAGTCGGGGGTCCGGTTGATGACTCCCATGACCGCGTGCCGACCGGGACCGAACTCCCGGCCGCGCAGCCGCAGCACTCCGCCGTGCGCCACCGGATCGCTCACCCGTCCTGCTCCCTCCGCGCTCCCGGGAGCGCGGGGCCGCGCTCCTTCTCGGTGCCCGCGGCCGATACGCCACTGGCACCCCGATTCTGCTCCTTTACCACTGAAAGGTGCTCCCATGTCTCGACATAGGTGACATCGGGATCGCCCCGGATGGCCTCCAGCGTCTCGATCAGCGAGAGGCGGTCGGGGGCCGTGGCGCCGCCGATGATGTCATAGCGCCCGAACCCCGTGGCCAGGAAGGAGACGCCGGGCAGGCTGCCCAGGCCCGCGGCGATCGCCGCAGCGTCACCGCGGCACCGCAGACCGAATCCGAGCCGCTCGTTGGCGCCCACCACCGACGGCTCGGCGATCGCCGTGACGTGCACCACCCCGGCTTCGATGAGCCGGACCACCCGCGACCGCGCGGCCGCCTGGGACAGCCCCACCTGGCGGGCCAGTTCCGCGTAGGAGGCCCGGCCGTCGCGCTGCAAGTGGCGGATGAGCCGCCAGTCGAGCGGGTCGACGGTGATCTCGCGCAGCGCCCGCACGCTGCTGTGCGCGTCTTTGAGGATGGAGCCCGCCCGGAACACCTCGGCACCGGTGACGCCGGGTAGGGCGCGCAGCCCGGTGAGTTCGGCGGTCAGCGCCGCGTCGTCGCGCACCCGGATATGGGCGACCACCGGGAACCGTCCCGCTGTCTGCGCGGCGAACGTCACGGCCTCGTGTGCGGCCAGCTCCCCCAGCATGGGCCCTACGGGACCGGAAACGTGGAATGAAATGTGCCCGAACACCTCCATCCCGACCACGCCCGCGTGCAGAACCCCTACAATTCGGATGGCACCGGTGTGTACGAGCTGCTTGACCCTTGCTCGCACCGCGGTGCGCGACAGTCCCACCCCGTCCGCCAGTGCCTGGTAGGTCGCCCTTCCGTCCCCCCGCAGCGCTCTCACGAGCGCGGTGTCGACCGCATCGAGCACGATGAACTGCCTTTCGTTCCCATGACGGTGCTCCTCCCCCGGGCACCGCCCCTCCTGCGGCCAGATCATGGCAGGTACGGCGTCGGTTAACTACAGATCATGAAAGAAACAAGGCCGACTTCCACCCCCGTTGCACAAAAAACCAGACATTCGATGCGCTCCATAACATAATTACCGCACGTTGGACATGCCTCTGCTGCTCTCTCATGTACGAACAACTCTGGCGAAGCGAGACACTGTTCTCCGGCATGATCGGCGCCCAGTGCGGTATGGAGACAGGTGAAGCCGTCCCCGGCCACGCGGCTGGAAACGACCCATCGGACGGGTGCCGCCGTGGGACGGACTGCTAGAAAGGGAACCCCCATGGCACGACGACGGGAACGGCGCACGACCGCCCGCCCCGCTGGTACCGGCCGCGCACTGCTGTGGACGCTCGGTTCGGCCGTACTGCCGGGCATCGCCCACCTGCGGACAGGTCGGCGCGCCGCCGGATGGGGAATCCTCACCCTGTTCATCGTGCTGATCGCGGCCGTGGTCGGCGCGGGCCTGCTGTTCCAGGGCGATATGGCACGCAGCGCACGGCTCGCCGTCCAGGGGCGCTGGCTGTTCACCGCCTCCGCCATCGCCTTCGGAATCGCGGTGCTGTGGATGACCGTCGTCATCCACTCCTGGGTGATCACCCGGCCCTCCGGCTCGGGGTGGTTCTCCCGGATCGTCGGCGCAGTGGTGGTGATCGCGCTGTGCCTGACCATCGCGGCCCCTGCCGCGGCGGTGATGCACACGGCCTACACCGCCTACGACACGCTCTCCTCGGTGTTCGGCCCCGAACCCGAGGACGAGCCCCATGACGAGGACAACCCCTGGAACGACCGCGAGCGCGTCAACGTCCTGCTGCTGGGCGGCGACTCCGGCAGCAACCGCTACGGGATGCGCACCGACTCGATGATGGTGGCCAGCATCGACGTCGAATACGGCGACGTCGTGCTGATCGGCCTGCCCCGCAACCTGGAGGACACGCAGTTCCCCGAGGGCACAGCGCTCGCCGAAGCCTATCCGCCGCCGCAGGGCTTCCCCGACCTCCTCAACGAGGTCTACCAGACCGTCGCCGACAACCCCGATCAACTGGCCGTCGACCCCGACGCCACCGATCCGGCCGCCGACACCCTCAAGCTCGTCATCGGCAACATCACCGGCATCGACCTCGACTACTACGCGCTGGTGGACATGAAGGGGTTCGAAAGACTCATCGACGCCATCGGCGGTATCGACGTCCACATCGACGAACCCATCCCCTACGGCCAGGAAGGCGACATCCTGGAGGCCGGCGACCAGCACCTCAACGGCAACGAGGCGCTCTGGTACGGCCGCAGCCGCGTCAACAGTGACGACTACACCCGCATGGGCCGTCAAGGCTGCCTGGTCAAATACGTCGCCGAGCAGGCCGACCCGGCCACGGTCCTGACCAGCTTCCAGGAACTGGCGGGAGCGACCAAGCAGACCCTGAAGACGGACATCCCGCAGTCGAAGCTGCCCGCTTTCATCGAACTCGCCGACTTGGCCAACGAGGAAGGCGGCATGGAGACCCTGCAGTTGTCCCCGCCCCAGGTGAACACCGCCTACCCGGACTGGGAGGAGATCAAGCGACTGGTCGCGGAGGCGGTCCAAAAGCAGGAGGACGGGCAGTCGCCGCAGGACGACGACCTCCCCGCGAAGCCGAGCCCCAGCGCCCCGGAGTCACCCGAGCCCTCCGGCCAAAGCCCCCAGGACGAACAGGGCCCCGACGGCTCCACCGAGTGGCAGGACTACACCGGCCTGCCGGATCCGTCACCGACCACCCCTGGCCGCCAGGTCGGCGACGAGGCCACCTCGCTGGACAAACTCTGCCCTTGACCGCCCCCGTGGGAGGAGAAATCCAGACGCCGCATCGGGGACGCGGCGGCGTTCCCGATGCTCAGGCCGCGAAGCGACCGTAGCGGCCGCGGTGGTAGAGGAGCGGGCGGCCGCCGTCGGCGGCGGACTCCGCCGCGGCCACCCGACCCACGACGAGCCAGTGGTCGCCCACCGCGAACAGGTCGTGGTGCAGGCACAGCACATGGGCGGCCGCACCGCCGAGCAGCGGCAGCCCCTCGGGGCCGCGGTGCCATTGGGTGGGTGCGGCGAAGCGGTCCACTCCCCTGGTCGCGAAGCGCGTCGCCACCTCCTGCTGGTCCTCGCCGAGGATGTTCACCGCGAACGCCCGGGAGTCGCGAATACCCGGCCAGGTGTTCGATCCGGCATCGACGAAGAAGGAGACGAGCGGAGGATCAAGGCTGGCTCCGGCGAAAGAGGTCGCGGTCATGCCCACGGG
>JAJYTD010000101.1 GCA_021793235.1 Actinomycetes bacterium
GCCGCCTGGGCATCCGCTGGGAGCGCAAGGCCAGCAATTTCCTCGCCATGGTCGCTATCGGCTGCATCAAAATCTGCTACCGCCATCTGACCAAGCACAACCCACGGTATTGAGACACACTCTAAAGTGGTGTTATCCAACAGGCGGATCCTTTCGTTCTCACTGCCCCGGAAATTGAAATATCGACCGCCCATGTACAGATTTTCACGTTCTTCGAAGACGATGGAAATTCCCTGTTCCACGATGGCCCTGACTTCGTCAAAATAACCAGCTGCGACAGAATAGGTGGAATTCATAGAACCTACCTTGGCATATCCACGCTGGGTGATCTGATCGTCGCTATTTCTTCGGAAGGCCGTCCGGTGTGAGTGGTGAGGTTGTGGACCCGCTGGTGGGGTGCGGTTCTGGCTTCTACTGCCGAGGCCTGGACCCAGGTGCCGGTGGAGGTGCGCAGCCAGGTGCCCGGTTGCAGGTCGGTGGCGTCGACCCACTCGGCCTGTTCGGGTGCCCAGAAGGGATGCTCGTCGCTGGCGCCGTGGGGGTCGGTGACGGTGATGTCGACCAGGGTCTTCTCGCCTGCGCCGGTGATGGTGTCGGTGACCTCGCGGGGCCCCTCCTGGCCGGTGGCCGGGTCGAAGGCCCACACCTTCTCGCCGGCGGTGCTGTCCTCGATGGCCGTGGTGGTGCCATCGGCCATGAGCACCGGGGTGCCGGGCAGGAAGCTGTTACGGGCGCAGGCGCCGTCTCTGTTGCCGTCGTTGCCGTCGTTGTCGTCCTTGTCTTTGTCGCCCTTGCCGCCGCCGTCGTTGTCGTCTTTGCGTCTGTCGCCTCTGCCGGTGGGGGCCTGGGGGCTGTCGGCCAGGTGCTGGGGGCCGGTATCGGGTTTGGTGGAGGGGGCGTCGGTGCCGCCGCGTAGCCCGGGGATTTTGACCTGGGTCCGGGGATGAGCATCAGGGCGGTGTCGATGCCGGTGTTGGTCAGTGCTTCGGCCCAGTGGCCGTGGGCGTACTCGTCGCGGCGGTCCTCGTTGAGGGCCGGCGAGGAGGCGACCGGGGAGTCGAATGCGGTGTAGAAGGCGGCGTCGAAGGCGATGCCGGCCCCGGCTTTGAGTTTGCTGCCGTGGCGCAGTTCGTCGCCGTAGCGCTGCACCGATTCCTCGGCCGATTTCTCGATGTCGGTGTAGAGGCCTTCGGCGGTGGCGGCGATGGTGTCGCCTATGTCGGTGGTGAATAGTTGCCGGGTGTTCTCCCAGGCGTCCTTGCCGCGTTGGAGGGCGGTGTTCTTGGCGCGGTCGGCGATGTCGCGGCTGTCCGCAAGCAGGTCGCCGGGGCCGTAGGCTAGCTGCAGGCGTCCCGTATCGGGCACGCCGGGCATCAGGCCGTCCAGGCCCAGCGGGTCTACCTGGGTGGGGGACAGCGGGTTCAGGTCGGCGGTGTCGATGCCGGGCAGAGCAGGCAGGGGGCTGTCGTCACCGTTGTCGGTACCGTCGCCGCCGGATTCACCGCCGGTGCCGCCGTTGGGGGCCTCGGAACCGGTGTCGCCGTCCGTGCCGGTGGGTTCTGTGTCAGCGCCGGAATCGGGGGACTGTTCGGCGGTGGGGCCAAAGTCGTGGTCGGGGTCGGAGTGGCCGTCCTCGGCCGGGATGGTGGTGCCGATCTGGTGGAGGGCTTCGTTGATCAGGAAGGCGGTCCGGTCGGCGATGCCGACGGTGCCCACGGCGGCGATGACGGCGGCGTATTCGATGTAGCTCGCGCCGCGTTCGGGGTCATGGATTCGTCGCAGCATGGAAGCATGCACCGGGGGTGAGGGGCGGGGCGGGCTCAGTGCAGGGTGTGGCCGCGCAGGTAGCGGCGGGAGTCGGGGCGCAGGGCGAGGTAGAGGATCAGCCCGGGCATGAGGAGTTGGGTGGCCGCGCCCAGGTCGCCGGCCAGGACGGTGACCAGGGTGGTCTGGTGCCGCCGATCTCGGGATGACTTCCCTCTCGCGCGCCGGTGAGAGGGAAGTCGTCCCGAGATCGGCGGGGTTGTGCGCTTCCCCGTCAGCGCAGGGCGGATGGCGGGCCGGTCGCCCGGACGCAGCGGACCGTCGTCGGACAGGTCGATATAAAGGGGACCGCACGGCAAGGCGTACGGGTGCAGACCCACGCAACCGGCGATCGAAAGCCCGCACCCTGCCACCGTCGGCCGGCTCCTGGACGCGCTGGCCATGCTCGGTTGGTCACCACGGCGGCGGCGTATGTAAGGGGTTCGGCTCGCGGTGATCTCCGGGCAGGGGCCAGGAGCACGGGATCTTCAAGCTTGTGACGGTCAAGTGACGCGGTCCGGCCGGCCACCAGGGTGAGCGGGCCGTCCCGATACGGACGCTCAACCGCGCAGCTGCGCGTTGAGCCGTGCGGCCTGTCGCGTGAGGTGGTCGCGTTCGGGGAGGTTGGGCGCTGATCGGGCGGCTTCGGCGTAGAGCCGCGCTGCGGTGACCGGGTCACCGTCACGCTCGTGTAGGTACGCTGCGGCGGCGGTGTGGCGGGGCATGGAGGGGTCCAGCCCCGCCAGGGCGGCCAGGCCGGCCCGCGGGCCGTCGGCCTCGCCGACCGCGACGGCCCGGTTGAGGCGGGCCACCGGGCTGTCGGTGAGCCGCACCAGTTCGTCGTACCACTCGACGATCTGTACCCAGTCGGTCTCCTCGACCGTCCGGGCGTCGGCGTGGAGCGCGGCGATAGCGGCCTGGGCCTGGAACTGGCCCAGGCGGTCGCGGGCGAGGGCTGTCTGGAGCACGTCGACGCCCTCGGCGATCAGGCGGGTGTTCCACAGGCTGCGGTCCTGCTCGGCAAGAGGCACGAGCCTGCCGTCGGGGCCGGTCCGTGCCGGGCGCCGTGCGTGGTGGAGCAGCATGAGCGCGAGCAGGCCCGCGACCTCCTCGTGGTCGGTCTTGCCCGCCAGTTGGCGAGTGAGCCGGATCGCCTCGCCGGCGAGGTCGACGTCGCCGGAGTAGCCCTCGTTGAAGACCAGGTAGAGCACGCGCAGCACGGTGGCGACGTCACCGGGCTGGTCGAACCGGACGCCTGAGACGGTCCGCTTGGCCCGGCTGATGCGCTGGGCCATGGTCGCCTCCGGCACGAGGTAGGCCTGCGCGATCTGACGCGTGGTCAGGCCGCCGACCGCGCGCAGCGTGAGTGCGACGGCCGAGGCCGGTGTCAGGGACGGGTGCGCGCACAGGAAGTACAGCTGGAGCGTATCGTCCACCGCCGCGCCCGGGCCGGGCATGGGCTCGCCCTCGACGCGTACCTCGCGCTGCTGTCGGGAGGTATCGGCGCGGGCTGCGTCGAGGAACTTACGCCAGGCCACGGTGACCAGCCAGCCCTTGGGGTCCTGCGGCGGGTTATCCGGCCACGCGCGCACGGCCTCGACCAGGCCGTCCTGCACGGCATCCTCGGCCGTCGCGAAGTCGACTCCGCGACGGACGAGGATGCCGATCACGGCGGGGGTGAGGCCCCGCAGTAGGGCTTCGTCCACCGTGCGTCACTCCGTGATGGTCGGGGGCGCGGCCAGGAACGGGCGCACCTCGAGCCATTCGTGGATCGGCTTCCCACCCGCACCCGGAGCCGCGGACAGCTCGCCGGCCAGCTCAAGCGCCCGCTCGTAGGTCTCGACGTCGATCACCATCCAGCCGGCGATCAGGTCCTTGGTCTCCGCGAACGGGCCGTCGGTGACCGGCGGCCGCCCCTCGCCGCCGTAGCGGACGAACGTGCCCTCCGGGGAGAGCGCCTGACTGTCGACGAACTCGCCGGTGCCCTCGAGCCGATCGGCGAAATCCTGCATGTACTGCACGTGGGCCGAAAGCTCTTCTGGCGTCCACTGGTCCATCGGCACGTCGTTGACCGATGCCGGCGCGCCCCGGTAGTGCTTGAGCAGCAGGTACTTGGCCATCATGTTCTCCTTGGTGTGTACGGCCTATTGTGGCCGTGTTCGCTTCGGGGACGGAGCCGCGCGCGGGTTCTCGACATCCCACCGAGATTTTTCCTGGCGGACTTCAAGGACTCGGCGAAGCCGGAGAGGGACATCCGCGCTGATCTTGACGCTGTGCACCTCAAAAAGCGCGTTCTGAGGTGCACAACGTCAAGATCAGCGCAGGGACGGTCGGGTGGTGAGCAGGGTCAGGCACAGCAGGCCGCCCGCCGGGCCGGTGGGGACGTAGAACCAGTGCGCGGTCAGGCTCTCGATCAGCAGCAGGCCCCGCCCGGACTCGGCCTCCAGGCCCCCCGCACCGGGGCGGATGGCGGGCCGATCGCCCGGACGCAGCGGACCGTCGTCGGACAGGTCGATGTAGAGGGGGCCGCACGGCAAGGCGTACAGGTGCAGACCCACATCCCCGCCATCACGGCCGCTACGGGTATGCCGCAGCGCATTGCCGAACGCCTCGCCCACACACAGCTC
This sequence comes from Actinomycetes bacterium, assembly GCA_021793235.1. GTDB lineage: Bacteria > Actinomycetota > Actinomycetes > Streptosporangiales > Streptosporangiaceae > JAJYTD01. The sequence goes on from JAJYTD010000101.1 coordinate 4,431, forward strand.
GGCGTCGTCGGCCAGCGCCGCCCACACCGGGCCCACCGCCGACCGGGTGAGTGCGCGGGCCCGACGCAGCCCGCCTGCGGTGCAGGCGAAGCGCTCACTGATGTCCAAAGCCAAAGCCGCCATCTCACACCACCGCCGACAGGCGGGTGCGGCCCGCGACCGGGGCGCACAGCAGGCGGCGCTTGACGGCACCGCGGCCGCCGGGCGGGCTCATGGGCTTCAAGGGACTGTAGGTAGGCTCTGCCATGTCTTCACCTCGTGGTCAGGTGGAGGCCGTGCCCCGGGGCCGTTCCAGCGGCCGCCGGGGTCCTTTCCTTTCCGACTATGGGGCTACGAGCCTCTGCCTGCCATATCCGCTACAGTTCTGTGGATTTTCGGCGATCCCGGAGACTGCTGTAGACCGACCGTGTATCTATGGATACATGGCGGACAAAATCGATCCGACATGGATCAAGTTCGGTGCAGAAGTGCGGAGGTTAAGAACTTGTCTCAATAGCCTGCGTGGGTGACTGGGAGCTGCCATCATCACGTGCTGTGAGTGATGTGTTGCCCGATGGGCTGTGGGAGATCGTGGAGCCGCTGCTGCCGGAGCGGCCGCCGGC
>JAJYTD010000014.1 GCA_021793235.1 Actinomycetes bacterium
GGTCTCATTCCGAACCCGGTCGTTAAGCCTTCCAGCGCTGATGGTACTGCCTCCATGGTGCGGGGTGGGAGAGTAGGTCGCCGCCGGACATCTTTTTTGTGGGGGGTTCCCGTTTTCGGGGACCCCCTCTTTTTTGTGCGCCTGTTTGTGAGCGTGTGAACGTGGGGTGGTGGTGATCTTGGCGTTGTGCACCTCGAGATGGCGTGCGAGGTGTGTATAAGGTCAAGATCGCCGGCTTGCCGGCGTGCTCGCTGCGCGAGTCGCGCCCCATTGCCGCAACCCTCGCGACCGCCCCCGCCGCCTTCAGCAGGTCAGACAGGGCAGGAAACCGCCTGGGCTCTTTTCTATCCCTGAAGCGAGGGCTATGTGGCTTCTACGGCCATTCAGCCCGATATCCGCGCGGATCCGATAGGTGACTGGCACCCTGGTGGACACACTGTGTCTCAGCGTCTCAGCGAAAAGGGGGATGCCCGTGCCTATGGCCCTCTCTGATGATCGATTCCGCCTTGCCCGGATGCATGCGCAGTTATTGGCCGGCCCACCAGCCGCGGGGGTGGCCGGGGCGGTACGCGGGGCCGCTGCTATTCAGGCGCAGGATCTGGATGCTTCCCTGTTGGCGATTCGGGCGCGAACGTCGGGACTCGTCGCTGATGACGTGCGCCGTGCGGTGGGTGAGGAGCGGTCGGTCGTTCGAACATGGGCTATGCGGGGAACGCTGCACATGGTCCCTACCGCGGATGTGGGCTGGATCGTGGATCTGCTCGGCCCCGTGTTCATTCCGCGCTTTCGCCGTCGCCGACTGGAGCTGGGGCTGGACGATGACCTGTGCGAGCGCGCTGTGCATGCTATGGCGGAGATCCTTTCGGGGGGACGGGCACTGACACGGTCCCGTCTGGTGGCCGGGCTTCGGGAAGCGGGTGTTCCTGTTCCGCCGACCGGACAGGCACCGGCGCACGTGGTCCTCTTCGCGGCGCTGCGTGGAGTGGTGTGCCGAGGCCTCGATGGAGAGGGGGGCGAACCGTCCTATGTACTGTTGCGGGAATGGGCGGGGCATTGGGAAGGCCGGGATGAGGATGCAGCCCTGGCCGAGTTGGCCCGCCGCCATGTCTCGGGGTACGGTCCGGCGACACCCGCGGACTTCGCCGCATGGTCAGGGCTGCCCGCACGGCAGGCACGGCGTGGCTGGGAACAGATCACGGGCGAGCTTGCCGAGGTGGCGACGGCCGCGGGGCCGGCCTGGGTATCGCGCGAGGCGGTGGACTCACTACCGAAGGCAGCCGAGCGGTTTTCAGCCAAGCTGGTGGGCGCGTTCGACGGGGCTCTACTCGGTCACAAAAGACGAGACCTGATGCTTGAGCCGGAACATGCCCGGAACGTGGTCCCTGGTGGGGGAATCATCCATCCAGCGGTTCTGGTGGACGGGCGGGTCGTGGCGCGTTGGAAGTGGGGGCGGAGGAGCAAGAAGAACGCAGTGGTCGTGGAACCTTTCGTTCCGCTTGTCCCTGAATTGCGGTTCGTGCTTGAGGAAGAGGTCGCCGACATTGGCCGGTTTTTGGGGACAAGGACGTGTCTGGAGCTCGTTGAGGAGCAGTGAGCCACTACCGACGTGGAAGCGTTCAACATCCCGGAGTATGCGCCTTGGGGCATGACCGAGCAGGGCTGTGGCTGCTGACTCTTGCCGGAGCGGTGCAGGCTGACGGCACCGTGTCCGGAGCAGTCCATCGACTGGAAGCGGCGGGAGAGCTCAACGACGGGGGCATTGCGCACACGCCACCTGAGCGGGGGTGCTTCCCCGCGAACACCGAGGCGAAGCTATTCCTCTTCGGAGTCTGTTCCGATCGGTGTGTCCACCAACTGGCGCACCAGCGCCATGAACTCTTCGTCGCTCATTGCGGCCCAGTCCACACGCTCATTCATGTTGAGCGCTTTCCCCAGCTTCAAGATCAATAAGCCTGAAAGGCCGGATCCGGCAGATAAATCTAGGTGGCCAGCGGGGATTACCATGTGGCGCTACTCAGAGCAGCCGGTTCACCGCGCTCCGGCACTGTGGGCATCGGCAGCGCTTGTTGTAGCCGGTGACCGTGCCATGGGGCAGATCGGGGTCGCGTTCCGCGGTGAGGGTCGCGTCGAGCTGGTCTCCGAAGGAGTTCAGGATACGCGCCGCCGAAAAGACACGTTTCGAGCTGACACCCAGCTCACGTGCTGCGTCGTCGATGTGGACGCCTTTGCGCAGTTTTGCGATCAACCGTGACCGTGTGGACGGCGGAAGCTCCTCTTCGGCGTTCGCGATCAGTTGCTCGGTGTCGTCAATGGGATAGCTCATCGGATTCCTAGCGTGTACACGGGTGTGTCGTCCCGCTCGGTCCATCCTGCATCGTATGTTCTTCCACCTGTCGCGGGTGTTATGTGATGCCAGCCACTTTCGTGGAGTGTGGTGCTCTTCTGCTCGCCTGGTGTGTGCCGCCACCGCCCTGTGAGAGTTCCTGAACAGCAAGATTGCTAATGTTATGGATGGGACAGGCCGACCTGGCCGCCCCCGGACGAGGTGCGCCGTACCCGGAAACGACAAGACGGCGCGGACCGGATTCGGAGGCGTGTATGGCATGGCTGATTCTTGTCGCTTCGGGCCTGTTGGAGACCGCGTGGGCGACCGCACTTGCCCGGTCTGAGGGTTTCACCAGGTTGTGGCCGTCGGTCACCTTTATCGTCACGCTGACACTGAGCATGGCCGGCCTGGCATTCTCACTGCGCACGCTTCCGGTCGGCACCGGCTACGCGGTGTGGGTCGGCATTGGCGCTGTCGGTACCGCCATCGTCGGTATGACCTGGCTAGGTGAGGCTGTCAGCATGGCGAGAGTTTTCTGTCTTCTGCTGATCGTCAGCGGGATCGTGGGTCTCAAACTCTTGCATTGAGCACCTCGCGTCTCTTCTTGCCCCAGATACAGCGCGGAATCGGCCGGCTCCACCGCCAGCCGATTTGTAGAAACTCATTGCTAGAGGCTAGTGCGAGTGTTTCCCTGGTGCTACAACGTTAGTACTCAGCGTGTACGGATCAGCGCTATGACCAGTCCCACTGTTCGCCGCCGTCGCCTCTCAGCCGAATTGCGGCGGCGACGTGTCCAAGCCGGAATGACTCTCAGCGATGTCGCGGATGTGCTCGAATGGTCACCGGCCAAACTCGGGCATATCGAGACGGGGATTCGTAAATGGCCATCAGTCATGGAGGTCTCCGCGCTGCTCAAGCTCTACGGGGTGACCGGAGGGCAGCGCGAGGCGATCCTGACCATGGTGCGGGAATCCCGGCTGCGCCCATGGTGGACGGAGTACGAGGACGTTCTTTCCTCCGCCTATGTCGGAAACGAGGCGGGAGCGGTCGCCATCGACACTTACGCGGGACTCCTCGTACCTGACCTGCTCCAGGTTCCCGAGTACACCGCCATGCTCGCTCGCTCCCAGAGGCGCGGTGAGCGCGGCGTGGAACGCATGGTCGCTGCCTTCCTCAAACGCCAGGATGCGCTTGAGCGGGACAACATGGAGCGCTATCACGCGATCCTCGAAGAGGACGCCCTACGGCGTATGAGCGCGACCCCCTCGCTACTGCATACCCAGTTGCGTCGCCTCATCGAAGTCGGGACCGGGCATGGAAATGTCGTACTCCGGCTGCTGCCCACATCCGCTGGTCTGCACGCGGGTAGCGCGGGGCCCTTCACGGTCCTGGAGTTCGACGAGGGCGAGTCATCGTTGGCCTTCGTCGAAGCTACGCACGGAGGAGCCATCGTCGAGTCGGAGAACGGAGTGGCGGCCTGCCAGGAGGTGTGGCGCAGGCTGGATGAGACCGCACTCGGCCCTGACGCGACGATCACGACGTTGCGACGCCTTTCGCTGTTGACCTGAGCCGCCGCGACCGAATGATTCACCCGGGAGGGCCGGAACGCGCTTGTCCGATCAGGGTTGTCCACCGAAGGTTGCTAGTCTGCTGGGGGACAACCCCATAAAGTTCTCTACTGACGCCTTCCGCTCGGGTGGATGGACAGAGACGCTGGTCGGCATCACGGCCAGGCCTTTCCGAATATCCGAGCCATGCGTCCAATCCCGACCGAATAACCGTGATCGAAGAAGGGTCCACACCGTGAAGAAGATCATTGTCCTGGTGCTGGTGGCCCTCGGGGCGTTCGCCGTCTATCGCAAGATTCAGGCCGACCGCGCCGAGCTCGACCTGTGGACAGAAGCCACGGCCGGCGACAACTAGCCGCAGTACCGAGCAGCCCCGGACCGTCTAGACGCGCCGGTGGCTGTTGTCTTTGTGCCAGAAGCCGTGGGCGGACGTTCGTCCCCTGCGGCGCCCACGCTTCTGGGCACATGTGGACGGTATCCGTGAGGCCTGTGCCGATCGCCGGACACCCGGACCATCGCCTCCGCTGGGGCGGTATGCTCGGACTGACCACACAGGGGCCATAGCTCAGCTGGCAGAGCGCCGGTTTTGCATACCGGAGGTCTGGGGTTCAAATCCCCATGGCTCCACAGTTATTTCCGCAGGTAGGAAGAACGTAAACGGCCGCCCAGGTCTCGCATCAGGGCGGCCGTTGCACATTTAATGCACACTGCTCGGAGCTACCCCGAGTTCTTCTGGCCCCGCGCCCCGGTGGAGTTCGCCTTGCGGAGCGCCGCGGCCCGCTGCTCGCTCATGTGCTGGGCCACCTCATCGAGGCGGTCCGGGAAGAGATGCCCGTAGGTGTCGAGCGTCATCGTCGCCGTCTTGTGCCCGAGCATCGTCTGTGGCAACGACCGATGAGTTCCGCGCCCTTCGGTGGTCAGAACCTGTGAACAGGGATCAGCCTTCCGTCGACCCAGGAGTGAATGCATGAGTCAACATGCGGACCACGGTACGCAGGCAGGTCAGCACCTTCCTGGCAAGGGATCGATGACGCATCTGTACTGCGTGGTGCCGGTGACTGATCGAAGGACTGCGCTCGAGTGGTTCGCGGTGTTCTTTGGGCGACCGGCAGACGAGGTCGTCGGCAGCGAGGCGCTCTGGCAGGTCGGTGAGACCGCATGGGTCGTTGTCGACGAGCACCCCGAGCGGGCAGGCCATGCCCTACTCACGCTCGGGGTGGAGGGCCTCGATGAGATCTTGGCTCGTCTCCTCGCCCACGGCGTGGGTCACCAGCCGGTCGAGACCTACGGCAACGGCGTGCGCCATGTCGTGATCCTGGATCCGGACGGAAATAGCCTGTCGCTCGCCGAGGCGCCTACCGGGTGAGGTAATCCAGCGACCTGAGCCGGCCAAGGTCGAGCCCTGCCAACTGACTCAAGGCCGATGTCTGGGAACGAACAGGTCGAGCTCGCACTTGCCGAGCCTGTCCACGCCGCCGGAACTCCCGTGGCAAGCGCGCGGGCTGATTACGACTTCTCACCGGACTTCGTGATGTTCACGGCTGCCGGGCTTGCCGTCGGTAGTGGCTGGTTCGAGCGCGCCGGTCAGCCCGGTACCTCAGTCCAGGCCCTGTTCGGAAACAGCAGGGCCCCTCAACCGCCCGGGAACAGGTCGGGGCGGGTGGCGCGCAGCGCTTGGACGATTTCTGCGTGTCTCGCTTTGCTCGGCCAGATCCGGACCGTGTCACCATCGGGGACGGCCCAGGTCGGAAGCTCAGTGCCGCGGAAGGGGGCGCGCAGTTCAATGTCGATGATGTACTTGAGGTCGCGGTTGCCGCTGGGGGTAGCGACGTCCTGGCTGATATGGCGGACCTGGGGCCAGGGGATATGCGCGGTACGGTCGGAGAACCACCGCTTCGGTTCCTGCACCAGCGTGATCCCGGTGCTGTCCGCTGAGACCCCTTGGCGGGTAGAGTAGCGCGGCGCCATCCGCACCAGGGGCCAGCTCAGCAGGCCACAGAGCAGCGCCAGAGCCAACATCACTGGGCTCGCACCGATTTCCCCGGTGTCCGTAGCGACCACTGCTATCACGATCGCCACCACGGTCAGACCGACCGTGAGGTAGACGCAGAGCCCGGTGGCGACGGCCCATCCCAGAGCGCCCTGCCAACGCATGCTCACCCAGTGGGAGGGGCCTGGTGTCGTCTCCGGCGCCGAGGGCGGCCGCGCGTCCCTCTGCGGGGATCCCTGTGCGGGTTCGGCTGGTGCGGTGGGTGTGCCGCGTTCTGCCGGTTCTTTGAACAGGTCGGGGCGCAGGGCCGCGAGCTCTTCCTTGAGTCGGGTCAGGATCTTGCGGTCGAGGTCGAAGATGATCCGGGGGCGGGAGGCCGTTGAACCCCACTTCTCCTTGCCCGCGAGCACCAGCGTGGCCCAGCGCGGCGGTAGCCGCATGGCGTGGTCAGCTTGACGCAAGTGCACCTCCAGAGTGCGCCGGGGGTTGCGTCCTTTGCGTAGCCCCCAGGCGATTTGGTGCACGTCGGCCCACGGGACGAAGCCGGTCTCACCGCGGAGCCACCACTTGGAATGGTGCACAATTCCGATGCCCCGCTCACTCAGCTCAACCCCCTGGTGGGTCAGGTAGCGCGGGGCGTTGACCACCAGTAGCCCGCCCAGTACGAGCAGCGGAACTCCGAAGAAGAGGGCGAACACGGAGACATATTCCCGCAGGGTTTCGCTGTCCCCGCTGGTTGCCGCACTGTATGCGGGGATGGCGGAGATCGCCATCGGAAGTCCGAGGAACAGGCCGAGGAGGACCCAGTAGGCGATCCAGGTGAGCCTCTGATCTTTGCCCAGGTCGACCCAGCCCGAACCGTGTGTCCCAGGAACGGTGGGGCGGGACGGCTGGTGGTCAGACGACGCAGGAGGGTCGTGGGGCATAGGGCTATGGCTCCTGCCGAGTCGCGGATCAGGTCGGTGCTGCCGCAGTGTCAGACGGGCTTGAGGCAGGCGAGGTTCCGGCAAGCGGAACAGCCATCACAGATTCCATCGATCGTGAAGTTTCTTCCGGAATTCACGTCCGAAGTGGCCGCAAGAGCACGGTGGATACCAGGGCTGGAGCCCACAGCCGCGTGCATCACCAGCCGGTCACCAGATGGGGCCCGGAGAGCCGGGGGTCTGTGCTGAGGGCATCGATGAGGGCCAGCGCGTAGTCCTTGTAGGAGATCGCGTAGTGCCGGGCAGCCGCTGACTCAAGGGTGGGCGGAACAAGACGGTAGCGCGCTGTCCGGGGTCCGTCAGCGCTGAACGACGGGGGCGGCACCAGGTACAGCCAGCGCAGTAGTTGTTCTTCGCGCTTCAGGTGCTGCAGCAGATGGAAGTGCGCGACTCCTCGTGGCAGTGCCTGCGAGGGGAAAGCGGGGTGCGCGTAGAAGGGTTCTCCTTGGCAGGGGAGCGATCCGGCGCCGCCGACGATCGTGAGGTGTTCGACCGCTGCCTTGTGCAGCCCGAGAGTGAGGCCACGGTGCAGGCCGACGAGGTGGTCCGGTTCTATGCTGCCTGGCGAACGAGTGGCGTTGATGGCATGTGTGCATCCGGTGGCGGCGCGGGCGACCGCTGCCGTATCGCTTGCGTCCAGCTTTTCGATGTGGGCACGGGGATCGATGACAGGGCGGTCCCGGCCTATGTCGCGAACTGCCGCGATGGTTTCTATGCCGCGGTCGACTGCCTCTTGGACGATCATCCGGCCGGACCGGCCCGCTGCTCCGAACACGATGATCCGCATCAGGCGCCACCTTTTCCAGGGAGGTTCCACGTGCTTGGTTCGAAAGGAGGATCGCGAACACAAGGACTGTGGTGATTGATGTGAGCAGGAAGATCGGAGCCGGCGGTCCCCGGGACAGGGCCGAGGTCGGCTCCGAAGAAGTGGAAGATCGACGCTAGCGTCAAGATCAAATTACCCTGACGTTCACGGTAACGTCAAACTTTTACCGCGGGTCGACCTGATGGACCCCTTGCCCGGCTCGGGCCCGGTCCGTGCGGAGTGGGCGGGGGCGTGGGCTCCGCTGCCGAAGGTGCGCGGCGACCAGGCCGAACGCCACCGGTGAAAAATCGGCGTCGAATAGCGGGATGCCGTTTCCGATGACGGGCGGGTAGAGCTTGGCCACGAGTCCGTTGACATCAAAGAGCAGTTTCTCGGCCGTTGACCTCCGCCGAGGTCAAGCACGGCCTTCTCGGCTGATCACGGACGCGAAGAGCCTCGGCGGGCAGAGCCGCGCGGCCGGCGCGGGAAGGCGGCCGCGTCGGCCAAGAGCGAAAGGTGACTGGTCACGGCTGGTCGGTAGGGTGGAAGTGGAACAGATAGATACCGTGGCTCCGCGGAATCCAGGGTCGCGTCAGGGGAATCCCCCATAGCGCCGGTGGCGTTCACAACGCATGATGGTAAACGGGGAGGAATCTCCGACCCGGTATCGGCAAGCGCCAAGGAGTGAACGTGGCTGTGCACGAACCGCCGTCTGCTTCGAGCCGAGGTGCTCATTGGGGATCGGTCCCGGACCGTCGCGGACCGTCGGGGAACACGCACCTTCGGCTGACCCATGCCGACCGCGATGCCGTGACGGAGAAGCTCAAGGAGGCCTACGCTTCGGGGCAGCTTGACGAGGACGAGTTCGACGAGCGCGTTGATCTGGCGATGAGCGCCAAGTTCCCGGCAGATCTGGAACCGTTGCTCAGCGACCTCGTCCCGGAGCCGACGGCGGCCTCGGCTCCGCCTGCTGCTCGCGCTCAGGGGCCGGTGGCGGGTAACGAGCGGCTGCTGGCGTTTTTCGGGCACGGATCCGGGTACCTCCTCTCCGCCCTCGGTCCCCTGGTGGTGCTGCTTCTCAACGGCAACAGTTCGGCCTTTGTGCGCAGGCACGCCACCGAGGCACTGAACTACCAGCTCACCGTGATCGTCGGTTCGATCGTGATGCTGGGCTTGGCGTGGCTGGTGATCCCCGCCATACTCTGGGTGTTCATGATCCTGGGGTGGGTCTTCATGCCGGGAATCGCCGCGCTGGTGTCTCTGCTGGGCGGCGGCTGGAAATACCCCTTCACCTGGCGCCCGGTCAAGAACGAGTAAGCGGGGGAAGTCGTGTCCCCGTACAGGCCGGTGGCCCCGCTGCGGACAGCGGGGCCACCGGAGGCTGCTCTGAGCGGCGCTGAGTGCGTTCGCTCGATCACTTCGCCACGTGGCCGTTGAGGTCCTGAGCGGACTTCTTTCCGCCTACGGCGGCGGCCTCCTTTGCCTGCTCCGCGTCGGCCTTCACTTCTTCGGACGTTCCCTTGACCCTGTTCCTGGCATCCCGGGCCTTCGCCGCGATCTGCTCGCGGGTCTCGCGTACCTGCTCGCGCGCTTGGTCGAGGTTCTCCTGCCACTCAGCGTCCTGCGCCGCCCGACGCAGCCTGAGCACGCCGTAAACGGCGGCGGCCCCCAAAGCGGCCGCACCGACGAGGACTACCGCGCGTGGACGCATCCGGCGGCTCCTCCCGATAGCGAACAGCCCACGGCGGCCCTTGTGCGGCTCCACCTTCTGAGCGGTGGAAGTGAGGAAGTCGGCCACGCGCGGTGCGACCGTGTCCTCGACGCGCTGCGCGGCCATTTCCAGGCGGGGAGCGGTCCAGCCGCGGGCCTGGTAAAGGCGCTGGGCAGCGGTCGCCCTGGCCAGATCCGCGTAGGGGCCGAACCGCTCGCTCTGCTCACGGGCGAGTTCCTGCAGACGGGCCAGTGCCGCTTCGGCCTCGAAGTCGCCCTTGCGGCGCTTCTCCATGACGGGCACAGTGACCTCCTTTGCTCTCGACTCTCGAATGGGACTGCCCGAGCACGTTCTTCCTATGCGCAAGGGGCAGGTCGCACGTCTCACACCTTCCGTTATCCGTGCGTTATCTCAACATACGTTCTTTGCGTCCACTCCGAGACGGGCCGACACACGATGTCGGTGTCATCCGTATCAGGCCGGATTGGTGCGACGCCGCAGTCGGCGGGAACGAGGAGGGGTAACGTGGGGCCGTAAGCAACCGCAATGGAAAGGCACCCAGGTGTCCGACGTCAACGGTCAGCCTCGCGCGCGGCTGAACACCTCCATGGGAACGATCGTCGTGAAGCTCTTCTCCGAGCAGGCGCCGGAGACGGTCGCCAATTTCACCGGCCTCGCCCAGGGCACGAAGCAGTGGATGGACCCCACCACGGGGCAGCCGAGCAACGGCAGGCTCTACGACGGAACGATTTTCCACCGGATCATCGCCGATTTCATGATCCAGGGCGGCGACCCGTTGGGCAACGGCCGGGGCGGCCCCGGCTACAAGTTCAAGGACGAGTTTCATGACTCGCTCACGTTCGACCGCCCCTACCTGCTGGCTATGGCCAACGCAGGGCCCAACAGCAACGGTTCGCAGTTCTTCATCACTGTGGGAACGCCCGATTGGCTCAACCGGAGGCACACGATCTTCGGTGAGGTAGTCGAGGGCACTGATGTCGTCGACGCGATCTCCAAGGTCCGTACCGATCCGCAAGACCGGCCGTTGGAGGACGTCACCATCAACTCCGTGGAAATCGAGCAGGCCTAGGCGCCCATGAGCTCCTCCGCTTCCTCCGATCCCGGGGCGCAGGCGGTTCCCACCTGCTTTCGGCATCCGGACCGTGAGACCTACGTTCGCTGCACCAGGTGTGACCGCCCCATTTGCCCTGAGTGCATGCGTGAGGCTCCGGTAGGGCACCAGTGCGTCCAGTGCGTCGCCGAGGGGCAGAAAAGCGTCCCGCGCACGCGCACCGTTTTCGGTGGAGCGGTGGCGCAGCGCCCTTATGTGACACTGGCGCTGCTCGGCCTCATAGTGGTGGGTTTCCTGGCCCAGGCCGTGGTGCCGCAGTTGACATGGCTGCTGGGCATGTGGGGCGGGATGGTCCAGGGCCAGGTGGTCGGCGGGGTAATGGCCGGGCAGTGGTACCGGCTGATCACCGCGGCCTTCCTGCACGGCGGGATAGTGCACCTGCTGTTCAACGGGTTCGCGCTGTTCATCATCGGTCGGCAGTTGGAGGACTGGCTCGGCGCGGGCCGCTATCTGGCCTTGTGGGTGCTCAGTGCGCTCGGAGGGTCGGTCCTCAGCCTGCTGGTGCAGCCGGAGCAGCTCTCCGTGGGCGCTTCGGGGGCGATCTTCGGCCTGTTCGGCGCGATTTTCGTGATCGGACGGCGGCTCGGTAAGGACACCCGGTTCGTGGTCGGGCTGCTGGTGATCAACCTGCTGTTGACCTTCACGGTTCCACAGATCTCATGGACCGGGCACGTTGGAGGGCTGGTCACGGGTTTGGCTTTGGCCGCGGCCTACGCTTACCTGCCGCGGTCGGCCCCGGCCGGTCCCGCAGGGCAGCAGGCCCGTACACGCCTGCACATCGCCGCGACGGTGGTCTGTGTCCTGGTACTGGGGCTGCTGGCTGCAGCGGGCGTGCTCTATTGGCAAAGGTGAGGAGTGGGTCGGTGAACACCGCGGCGGGCCGGAGATCACGAATTTCCGGCCCGCCGCGGTCTTCATGCTTTCCGGAGCCGATCCGTGCCGGGCACGCCGAAGACAGCTAACCACAGGCTGTGGATAACTCTGTGGAAAAGAGTGCGACTGACTGTGGAGAGAGGCCCAACACTCTTACTGGGCAGCGGAAACGCGCTCAATGCCAGCGTGTGGACAAGATGACGCAGATAATGATGCCGCCGAACCCGATGGCCAGATTCCAGTTCCCGAGGTCCTGCATGTAGGGGACCTGAGCGCCGGCGATGTAGTACACCGCGATCCACAAGATGCCGAGAATTCCGAAGGCGAGCATCGTCGGAACCAGCCACCGCGGGCTGACTTTCGGCTTCGCCGCTGAAGGAGGAGGCGTGTAGACGGCCTTCTTCTTGCGATCGTTGCGGGACTTGGGCACGGTCGCTGCTCCAAAACGAATCGGCCGGAACTTAGGATCGCGCTGACAGTGCTGCCGGCGGCGTCCGGGAACGCCTCACTGGTCCGGTGCCTTTTCGCGCGACCCTCTCAAACGTGATGTCTATCCAGTCTAGCCTTCCATCCCGGGTAGGCGGGACGGGCCGCCCTCGCGAAGGCCCGATGCAGCAACCGCTGAACAGCAGAAAGGGCCGTGCGCGGCCCGTGGAATCCACCTCCGCCGCGCACGGCCCTTTCCCGGCTCATCTATCCCTGTGGCCAGTTTCGATTCCGGTTATCGGACGCATTGCTGTCATCACCCACCGGAGGCCACGGCTGATCGGTCGGCCACCAGTCCGGTGGCTCGCCCCCGGGGTCACCCGTTTCGCCATCGTCGTTGTCGTCATCGTCTGTGGGACGTTCCTCCGGCTCCTCGGGAGCCTTGGCGATCCATACGTTCACCGTGCTGTTGGGATCGACCTCAGTGTTGGGGCCCGGGTCCTGGCGGGTGACCCGACCGGCCTCGGCGTCGCTCTCCTCCTCCTGGAAGTTCGCGCTGAGCCCTCGATCGCTGAGCGCGGACTCGGCCTCGCCCTGGGTCATCCCCGACAGATCGGGAACCTGCACCTGTTCCGGTCCGGTGGACACCCACAGGTTCACCTTGCTTCCGGGGTCGGCCATGCTGCCGCCTTCGGGGTCGGTGCGGGTCACCTGTCCCTCGGGGACGGAATCGGAGGCTTCCTCCTTCGTGTTCCCGATCTCGAAATCGGCGTCCTGCAGCTGCTGTACAGCCTCATCCTGGGCTTCCCCGACGACATCGGGGACTTCGGTCGAGCCGGGGCCCGTGGAGATGAGGAGCAGGATCTCAGAGTCCTCTCTGCGATTCTGCCCGGCCGCCGGATCCGTCCCGATCGCGTCCCCTTCCGCTACCTCGTCGTCGTTCTTCTCCTCGACCTTGACATCGGTGAATCCGGCGTCTGCCAGTATCTCCTCGGCATCTGCCTGTGATTCGTTCGCGACGTCGGGGATCTTGATCGGCTCCGACGCCGGCTGCAGGAATATCCACAGGAGGAGCCCCAAGGCGGCGACGACGGCCAGGGCCAGCATGGTCCACAGCACGGTCTTCTTGCGGCGGTCCCGGGAGTCGTCGTAATCGTCATAGTCGTCGTAGCCGTCCTGGTGCTCCTGCACCGGCGGCAGCGCGGTGGTGGCACCGGCCGCGGCCATGGAGCCGGCCTCGGTCGGCATACCCTGCAGCCCACGCTGGATATCCTGGCGCATCTCTTCGGCGCTCTGGTACCGCTGGTCGCGGTCCTTGGTCATGGCGCGCAGCACGATGTCCTCGATCCACTGCGGGATCTCCGGGTCGACCTGCGAGGGCGGAACCGGCTCCTCGCGCACGTGCTGGTAGGCGATGGAGACCGGGGAGTCGCCGACGAACGGGGGACGGCCGGTGAGCAGTTCATACAGGACGCAGCCGGTCGAGTAGATGTCGCTGCGGGCGTCTACCCGCTCCCCTCGGGCCTGCTCCGGGGAGAGGTACTGGGCTGTTCCGATGACCTGCGACGTCTGGGTCATCGTGGCCTGGTTGTCGTTCATCGCCCGTGCGATGCCGAAGTCCATGACCTTGACCTCGGCCTGGCGGGTCAGCATCACGTTGGCCGGCTTGATGTCGCGGTGAACGATGCCGTTGCGGTGGCTGTATTCCAGCGCGCGCAGAATGCCGTCTGTGATCTCCGCACACCGGTCGGGGAGCAGTCGGCGGCCGTCGTCGAGCAGCTCCTTGAACGTCCGCCCATCGACGTATTCCATGATGATGAAAGGAATCGAGACACCGTCGACCATGTCCTCGCCGGTGTCATAGACGGCGATGATCGAGGGGTGATTCAGCGACGCGGCGGACTGTGCCTCGCGTCGGAACCTGGCTTGGAAGGTATGGTCGCGAGCCAGGTCATGGCGGAGCGTCTTGACGGCCACCATCCGGTCCAGGCGGAGATCACGGGCGCGATAGACCTCGGCCATGCCACCGCGTCCGATGACGCCGTCGAGCTCGTAGCGACCGCCGAGTAGGCGTGGCTGAGACATGTCGTGAACTGTTCCTCGAATCTCCGCCGTTGTGCGGGGACTGGCGGGTGTTGGGTGCGTACTTCCTTGCGGCTAGGAGTCCCCCGATTCACCCTCGCCTGGATTGCTTCCGTTGCCTGAGTCCCCGTTGCCTTCACCGGATCCGGAATCACCATCGCCGGGATCCGGCTGGCCTCCGCTGTCCCCCGGGTCCGTGTTGTCCACGGGCGGATCCTCCCCAGGAGTGCCAGTGGGTTCCTCAGGAGGTTCCGAGTACGTCGGCGTATTCGTCTCCACCGGCTGATCCGGGATTTCAGTGTTGTCGTATCCGGTATCGGGGTTCTCGATCGGCGTTTCCTCGTCTTCGCTGGGGGAAGGTGGGGCAGAGCTGCTCGGTGAGGGGTCGGGTTGCCTGTTTCCAGCCGGAGCACCCTCTGACTCGGAACCGCCCCACAGCCGACCGGCCATCACCACCCCCGCTACCAGGACGATCGCGGCGGCGACCGCGGCCAGTACGACGGGCAGGCTCGGCCGTCGCGCTTGCGATGGTTCTCCGGAAACCTTACCGAAGTGGTCTCCGTCATCTGGATATTGGGTGTCCGCTCCGGTGGCCGGTCCGGGGCCGGTTGCACCGAGCGCCGTGGGTGACGTGGCCGCGCCTGCACCGACCACCATGGTCTGGTCCAGGTCGGGAAGGTCCATCGCGGTTGTCGCCCCACCCAGATCAGGGCCGATACCGCCGCGTAGCTGCTGTGCTAGTTGGGCCACCTCACCGGCGGAGCTGGGGCGGTCTTCGGGGGACTTCTCCAGCAGTCTTTCGACGAATGCGGTGACCTGCGGCGGAATGGTGTCGGGCAGCGGCGGTGGTGTTTCCCGGGTGTGCGCGAGGGCGAGGGCCAATGGGGTGTCCGCGGTGAACGGCGGATGTCCGGCCAGACACTCGTAGGCCACCACACCGAGTGCGTAGAGGTCGGAGGCGAAGGTGGCCGAACGGCCCGAGGCCTGCTCCGGGGAGATGTACTGCGCGGTGCCCATGACCATGCCGGTCTGAGTGAGGGTCACCGACTCGTTGCCGCGGGCGATGCCGAAGTCGGTCAGCTTGACTGTGCCGTCCTCGGTGACCAGCAGGTTGCCCGGTTTGATGTCGCGGTGGACGACACCGCGCGCATGGGCGGCGGCCAGCGCCGCGGCGGCCTGTCCGGTGATGTCCAGGGTGGCGTTGGGCTCCAGGCCTTCATTGCGCCTGAGGATGGAGGACAGCGGCTCGCCGGAAACGAGCTCCATGATCAGAAACGCGCGGTCATCCTGCTCGCCGTAGTCGTAGACCTGCGCGATTCCGGGGTGGGAGAGTCCGGCGGTGATGCGTCCTTCGGTGCGGAACCGCTCGCGGGAGGTGGGCTCGGCCATCTGCGCAGGGTGCAGCAGTTTCACCGCCACCTCGCGGTTGAGCAGGGTGTCGTCCGCACGCCAAACCGTGCCCATGCCGCCCGACCCGATCTGCTCTTCGAGGCGGTACCGGCCGCTGAGCACAAGACCCGTGAGCTCGTCGCCGGGGCTGGGGTTGTCCGCGTCGTTCTCGCTCACTCGTTGATCACAGCTTCCATGATCCTCTTCGCGATCGGAGCAGCCAGCGTGCCGCCGCTGCCGCCGCCGTGCTCAACGACGACTGCGACAGCGACCTGGGGGTCGTCAGCGGGCGCGAAGGAAATGAACCAGTTGTGAGTAGGACCGCTACTGGTCTCGGCTGTACCGGTCTTGCCTGCCACCTGCATACCATCGATCGCACCCCCGAGGCCCGATCCTTCCGCGCCTTCGGTCACCAGAATCATCATCTGGGTCAGGTCCTCGGCGGTTTTGGCGCTTACGGCGGTGGAGAAGACTTCGGGACTGGCCGACTTGATCTCGGAGAGGTCGGAGTCTTTCACCGACTCCACAAGGTAGGGCTTCATGACGTCGCCGTCATTGGCCACCCCTGCGGCGACCATGGCCATTTGCAGCGGTGTCGCCTCTACATTGCCCTGCCCGATACCGGAGCGGCCGAGGATGTTGTTGTCGGATTCCGACGGGTACAGGCTCTCGGTGACCGGCAGCGGGATGTCGAAGGACCCCTGGTTGAATCCGTAGGCGTCCGCCTGCTCGGTCATCTTCTCAGCACCGAGATCGATCGCCCAGTTCGCCATCGAGGTGTTGCAGGAAATCTCGATCGAGTGCGCCAGAGTGTCGGGAGACCCGCCGTTGCACGGCTGGCGGGACGCGTTGAACATGGGCGCGCCCAGGTCGAGGGAGGCCGGCGCCTCCTGGGTCGATTCAGGAGTGTGGCCGTCCTCCAAAGCCGCCGATGCGGTCACGATCTTGAAGGTCGACCCCGGAGGGTAGCGCTCGTTCAACCCGCGGTTGAGTAGCGGCTGCTGCTCGCTCCCCTCAAGAGAGGTCCAGTTCTCGGCGGCCTCGGACGTCTCGGTGACGCTGGCGACGTCATTAGGGTCGTAGGTCGGGTTGGAGTAGGAGGCCAGAACCGCCCCGGTGGAGGGGTCGAGGGCGACCGCTGCTCCGTTCTGACCGAGTTCGTTGAACCCGTCCATCGCGGCCTGCTGCGCTTCGGCGTTGACGGTGAGTTCGACGTTCGCGCCCTTTTTCTCCTTGCCCGTGATGGTGTCGAGGAAGTTGCTCACGGCGAGCCGGTCGTCGGAGCCGTCGAGGAGGGAGTTCTCCGCCTTCTCGATCCCGGTCGCACTGCCTGCGCGAAAAGCGCCCGTCACAGGGGCGTAGAGCTGACCGTTCTCGTATTCGCGCTGGTACTGGTCGCTGTCTCCGCCGACGGGTTCGGAGAAGGCGATCTCCTCGCTGCCGACGAGGATGGCGCCGCGGGCTTGGGTCAGGCTCTCCACGAACTGGCGGCTGTTGAACTCGTGCTCGCGCAGCGCATCGGCCTGGAACCCCTGGATCCAGGTGATGTTGAGCAGCAGCACGCCGAACAGCGCCATGGAGAACACCGCGAGGCGGCGGATCGGTTTGTTCATCGTTGGATCACCTGGGTAGCGCCTTCGTCCTGGATGGCCTGCGGAGCAGGTTTACGCGCGTTGTTGCTCATCCGCATCAACAACGCGAGCATGATCCAGCTCGACAACAGGGCCGAACCGCCTTTCGCGACAAAGGGGATGGTCGCACCCGTCATCGGGATTACCCGGGTGACCCCGCCGATGACGACGAAGGTCTGGAACGCCAGCAGGAAGGAGATTCCGGAGGCGAACATCTTGATGAAGAGTTCCTTGGAGGCCAGTGCGATGCGCATCCCCCGCTCCGCGAGCAGGGCCAAGGCCATGAGCATGACCATGACCCCCGCCAGCCCGAGCTCCTCACCGAATGCGGAGAAGATGAAGTCGTTCTGCACTTCGGGGACGTTTCCCGGTTTGCCGCCCCCCATGCCCGCACCGGTGAGACCGCCCTGCGCGAGCGCGAACAGCCCTTGTACGAGCTGCTGGCTGTTGCCGAGGGTCTGGCAGAACGACTCAGGGTCGTTGAGGAACTCATCGGTGCAGTACACATCCGGCCGGAAGGCGTCCAGCCAGGTGATCATGCGGACCCGGAAGTGCGGAACGAACGGGTAGAGCGCGGTACAGGCGCCGAAGAACGCGGTGAGGCCGATGATGATCCAGGATGAGCGCTGGGTCGCCACATAGATCATCGCCAGGAACGTGCTGAAGAGGAGAAGCGAGGTTCCCAGGTCGTTCATCAAGATGACCAGCACGATGATGCAGAAGCCCCACATGACCGCCATGGGTGCCATATCGCGGGCTCGCGGCAGGTCGAGGACCTTCACCGGGCCGATTTTGACTTCCTTGCTGGCCAGCGACAGTACGTCGCGCTTGGTCACCATGTACCCCGCCAGGAAGATGACCAGGGCGATCTTGGCGAATTCCGAGGGCTGCAGCGAGGTGAACCCGAGGTTGACCCACTGGCGGGCACCGTTGATGGTCATGCCCAAGCCGGGGATCAGCGGCAGCAGCAGCAGCAAGACCGCGCTGATCGCCATGATGTAGGGGTAGCGCTGGAGCGTCCGCGGCTCTTTGAGGAAGTAGACGATGACCGCGAATACCACCATGCTCGCGGCGGTGAGGATCAGTTGGGTCATCGCGCTGCCCCCGGAGGTGTCCCCCGTGGCCTCGAAGAGGCGCCACAGCATGGCGAGGCCGAGGCCGTTGAGCAACGTGGCCAGGGGCAGCAGAAGCGGATCGGACCAGGGGGCGAAGAAGCGGATGAAGAAGTGGGCGAGCACCGAGAGCCCGCCGAAGAGGATGCCGTAGACGAAGAGGCTCGGCGGCATCTCACCATTGCGGGTGAGACCCGCTTCGATCATGGCGAACAGGGTGATGCCGATGGCGACCAGCGTCATCACCAGTTCGGCATTGCGCCGTTTGACCGGCGGAAGCGCGGTGGGGGCCTCGCTCATCTACGCCCCTCCCTCCGTCTCCTCAGCGGATGTGTCACTGGGACCGTCCTGCACAGTGTTCGCGTTCTCGCCGCGCGGACTCGGCTCGTCCTCGCTGCCGCTCACCGATTCGTTCTCGGCGCTGTCCTCGGACATTCCGCAGGATTGCGGGTCCTGCTCGCATCCATCGGCCTTCTCCTGGAGATCGGCGATCTTTCCGTTCGCCTCCTCGCGGTCGGCGAGTGGGATGGTGTCGGTGACCGCGCTGCGGTCGGTCTCGGGAAGCCCTTCCAGCGGAATCCCGGTGTCCTCAACCTGCTCGGCGAGGCTGTATCCGGCCACATCGGTGTTGATGCCCTGGTGCACCGCTACGTTCTGGCCGTCCTCGGACGGTCCGATGAAGTATTGGGAGTTGAGGTACCGCGAACCGAAGTAGAAGCCCGCGCCGGCGACGATGGCGACGATGACCAGGAAAGTCAGCACCATGGGCCACCAGCGCCGGGTGCGCTGCTCGGGCTCGGCGTCATCGGGATCCGGTTCGAAGGCGGGGATCCGGTCCATCTCCGCGGTGTCGCCACCGCCGCGGTTCAGCCCTTGGGCGCGGCCTGCGGGGGTGTCGGGCGTCATGATGGGCTCGCGCCGCTGGTCGGCGGCGCCGACGACGCTCGGCTCCTGGGTCGGGCCGTGCGGGTCGGTGGCGGTATCGATGACATCGGCGACGACGGCCGTGATGTTGTCGGGCCCGCCGCCCCGATTGGCGAGATCGATCAGCCGTCGAGCTGCGGCGTCGACGCTGTCCTCGGTCTCCAGAGTCTCGCGGATGGTCTCTGTGCTGACGACTCCGGACAGGCCGTCGGAGCACAGCAGGTAGCGGTCGCCGACCTTGGCTTCGCTGATGGAGATATCGGGATCGACCTGGCTGCGGCCGTCGAGAGCACGGAGCAGCAGTGAGCGCTGGGGGTGGGTGGCGACCTCCTCCTCGGTGATTTTTCCCTCGTCAACGAGGGTCTGCACCAGGGTGTGGTCGTGGGTGATCTGGCCGAACTCGTCTTCGCGCAGCAGATAGGCGCGGGAGTCGCCGATGTGGATCATGGCCACCCGGGCCCCCGACCACAGCATCGCGGTCAGGGTCGTGCCCATGTTCTCCAGCCGGGGTTCGTCCTTTACCCGCCGGGACAGTGTTTCGTTGGCCTGCTCGACGGCCTGCTGGAGGGAGCCGGCCATCTCTTCTGAGCTGGGGACGTCGTCGTCGAGCGGCATGAGTGTCGAGATCGCGATCGCGCTGGCGATCTCACCGCCGGCGTGTCCGCCCATCCCGTCGGCGACCGCGAGGAGGTACGGGCCGGCGTAGGCGGAGTCTTCGTTGCCTTCGCGGAGGCATCCTACGTCGGAGTACGCCGCGTATCGGAGAGCGATTGTCATTTGCGCAATTCCAGGACGGTTTTGCCGATGCGGATGGGTTGCCCCACCGTGATGGGCTGAGGGCGGGTCAGGCGCTGCTGGCCGAGATAGGTGCCGTTCGTCGAGCCGAGGTCTTCCACGATCCAGCGCCCGTTGTCGGAGAAGATCCGCGCGTGGCGACCCGAAGCGTAGTCATCGTTGATGACCAGCGTCGCGTCCTTGGCCCGGCCGACGACGATGGGGTGCGAGGAAAGGTTGAGGGTGGTCCCTGTAAGCGGCCCTTTGGTGACGACCAGGGAGCGCGGCTCGTTGCGTTTCCCGCGAGGGGTGCGAGGGGCGCGGGAAGCGGCGGAACGGCGTGGTTCAGAGCGACTGCTGCGCTTGGTCTTCTTCTTGGCGGGGCCAAGGAGATCAGTACGGATCACTCCGACTGCCATGATCACGAACAGCCACAGCACCCCGAGGAACGTGATCTTGATCAACATGAGGGTCAAGTCGGACATTGAACTGCTCTTCAGCCCCTGTCGTGTTCCGGCGGGGTGGCGATCGTCGGTGCCGCCACCGCCTCTTCTCGGCGTCGAACCCTAAGAGATCGTGTCGGAAAAGCCCAACGAACTCAATGGAGGGGAACATTGCGCTCGATCGACAGGATCTCTGGCGAGGCTTGTCTCTTGGCCCGGGTGCGGCTGTCGAGAATCTCCTTCGTTTGAGCCTGTTCCCTCAGATGCCTGGAGAACAGGTTTGGTTGCGGTCGACCACCGGATTTTTAGTCCCGGCGGAAGGTCATGGTCGTACGTCCAAGGCTGATCCGGGTTCCGTCCACCAGACGCGCCCGCTTTGTCTGCTGGCCGTTGACGAACGTGCCGTTTGTGGAACCCAAGTCGATGAGGACCGCGTCGTCGTCATCTACCCGGATCTCGGCGTGGTGGCGGGAAACGCCGTTGTCGACCAGTCGGAGGTCGCAATCTGTTCCCCGGCCCATCAGTGTGACCTGCGTGTTCAGTTCGAACGACTGCTGCATGCCCTGGCTGGCGGAGGTTCCCTCGGTGGCGGCGCCGCCGGGTGAGATCAACAGGCGGGGGCGCCCCGGCACCTGCTGGTCTCCGCGGGGGTGGTCGCTGACCGGCTGGCGGATCTCGCCGCCCTCGAAGGTGGTACCGCGGATGACGCCAGAGCGGATGCGGAAGCGTCCCGTCGTCTGCAGGTCGTCCTCGGCCTTGAAACGGACCCGCACCGGTCCGACGAACGAGTAACCCTGTTCGGTGGCGTAGTCCCGCGCGAGTTTCGCCAGCTCTTGGCCGATACTCTCAGCCAGGGCGTCCAGGCGCTCCTTGTCGTCTGCTGATAGTTCCACGATGAAGTCGTTGGGAACCAGGGTTCGGCCTTGTGCGACGATCGCGGCGCGCTCGTCCATCTCTCGCTGAACCGCGCTGGCGATCTCGACGGGCTGAAGCTCCGACTTGAAGGCCCGCGCGAAGGTGCCTTCGATCATGCCTTCAAGCCTGCGCTCGAAGCGTTGGAGCACTCCCACGAGGTACCTCCCTTACTCCACTCCGGATGTACTGACGATCGTAACCGGGTAATCGTGCTCTTGGTTTCACACGCACCCCCAAACGCCCTTCCGGACACCTCGCCGCCCCCGGAGTGGAGTGTGAACGGTGGGGGAGAAAAAGTGCGCGGATGGTGTTGCGACCGTGCTAGCCTTGTGTCTGTCGCCGAGAGGCCGGAATCCGGATCTGGCGGACACTCTATGTATATGTCACTCGGGCGGGTGGCGGAACGGTAGACGCGCACGGTTCAGGTCCGTGTGTCCGAAAGGATGTGAGGGTTCAAATCCCTCCTCGCCCACAGAGCGCAGCGGCATCGGCCGGGTGTAGCGCAGACATCAGGTCCTGTGCCACTGGATTGATCCAGCGGCACAGGACCTTTCGCTGTTTCCAGACGGGTTCGCGACGCGAGATCGTCGCCTGATCGATACCTGCGAAGCTCCGGCGAGGGCACTAAGGGTCGAGTACGGATCCCATGGTGCTGTAGCGCTCCATCTCGCAGCCGCCCGATTTGGTGAACTCCGTGTCGATCTCGGTGCCGCCGACGTGCCCGGTCACCTTCGCCACCTCGGGACCGCCGTAGATCTCGGTACATATCTGATCGGCGGGGACCTCCTCGAGGGCATCGACGCCGCCGGCCTGGTCAAGGTCGGAGCAGGCTGCTTCGGGAGCCGGGTGCGATCCGCCCGCGGGTGAGCACGTCAGTGTCCATTTCCGCGGCTCGGGTGTATCGGTGCCCTGCCCGGCCTCTTCGCCGATGGAGATGTCGATGACCAGTTCCGTCTCGGCAGCACCGTCGGATGGCGACGCGGTCTCGCCGTCTCCCGACGGGGAGGAGTCCGCACCGTTGGACGCGGAAGGGGATGGGGATGCTGTGGCCGGTGTGGAACCGCCAGGTGGCGGCTGGACCTCGGTGGCGCCTTCGCCGCAGCCTGCGACCAGGAAGCCTGTGGCCGCGAGTGATGTGAGGCGTACCAGCACGGCCGCCCGGGTACGCGTGCGCATACCCTGTTCGACGTGGTGGACCTCCACACGGTTCCCACTTGTGATGTCGGAAATACAGAACGTGGGGTTTTCTGGGTGTTTGGGGAGAATGTTCCGGTCGTGGAGGTGAGCACGGTTCCACACGACGGCTTCCTGCTCGATGTCCGGGAAACGGATGAGTGGCAAGCAGGCCATGCGCCGCAGGCCGTCCACATTCCGCTGCACGAACTGGCTCAGCGTGCGGGAGAGATCCCGCGGGACCGGCAGGTCTATGTCGTATGTCGGGTCGGTGGCCGCTCCGCGCAAGCGGTCCAGGCGCTCAACCAGGCTGGATGGCAGTCGGCCAATGTCGCTGGGGGCATGCAGGCCTGGGCGCTCTCGGGGCGCGATATGACCAGCGACACAGGAGCCGCACCGCAGGTCATCTGAGACCTGCGGGGGCGTTCCCGCGGCCGGAGGGCAGCGTTCTCGTGCGCATCGCCCGAGTATCGCTTTGGCCAAACGCCGGCCGCGCGGACCACCCCGGGTGGCACTATGGCAGGGTGGCCCCCGACCATGCAGCCCTCAGCGCCGACGCCGTGCTGGCGTTCTCGGCCGATGCGATCGTCGCCGTGGACAGCAGACTTCGCGTCATACTGTGGAATCCCGCCGCGGAACGAATGTTCGGCTGGACAGCCGAAGAACTGGTGGGTTTCACACCGCCGATCGTGCCGAACGAGCTCATGGCCGAGTACCACGCGGTGCTGGAGCGGGTCCGTGAGGGCGGACCGCTGTCGATCATCAGCAAGCGGCTTCGGCGCGACGGCATGGTCATCGACGTGCGTGTCGATACGAATTGCCTGTTCGACGCCGAAGGGCAGGTCACCGGCTGGGTGACGGTCTTCCATGCCTACGAGGACGAGGGCGCTGTCCAGACCCACATGACGGAGCGGGCGCGGTTGGTGCGCAGGCTGACCGATGTTGTCGCCGACATCAACGCCGACCTGGACCTTAGAGCGGTGCTGGACCGCATCGCGCACAGCCTCACGGAACTGACCGGTGCCGACGCCGGCGGCTTCGCGCTCATCGAAGATGATCAGCTGCGCCTGGTGAGTCTCACCCAACTCTCCGACCACTTGCGCGGCTACAGTGCGCCGCTGCACACGAGCCTCTTCGGCGAGCTGCTGCGCAGCGGCAAGACGGTACTGCTGGCCACTGACGACACCCGCAGTCTTGATGACCTGATCTGGGCGGACCTGGAAGGGCTGCACACCATCGCGCTCGGTGTGTCGAACGTGCAAGGAAGACCCTTCGGTGCGCTGTACGCGCTCTACAGCAGGCGCAAGGTCGGGCATATCGAACTGGAGCTGTTGGAGCTGCTGGCAGCGCATGCCGGGGTCGCCCTCGGCAACGCCATGGCCTATCAGGAGATCGTCCGGCAGCGCGCGCACGAGAACGCCGTGGTCGATTCCAGTGCCGACGGCATTGCGGTCCTCGGAGAAACCGGCCGGATACGCAAGTGGAACCGGTCCGCGGCAGAGTTGACCGGCTACTCGACCACCGAAGTCGTCGGTCACCATCTTCCCTTCCCCCTTCCCGCGCGCCCGGGGGAGCACATCAAGCATCGGATCGACGGCGGACGCTGGTTGGAGATCCTGAGCGCCGACATCCCGGAGACGGGCGAGCGCGTGGTCGACTTCCGCGACATCAGCGAGGCCAAGGCACTGGAAGAGGAGAAGGACTTCTTCTTGGCGACCGCTGGGCATGAGCTCCGCACCCCCATCACGGTGATCCAGGGCTTCGCCAACACGCTGGTGCAGCGATGGGAGCAGCTCGACGACGCGGCACGGCGCAGCGCGGTCGGGACGATCGCCGAACGCTCGACGACCCTGGCCCATCTTGTGGAGAACCTGCTGCTGGGTTCGGACGCGGACAGTGGTGAGCTGGAGGTCGGCAACGCCCCGTTCGACCTGGCCCGGCTGCTGGAGGACACCACAGCGGCGTTCCGGACGTTCTCGGACCGGCACATGCTGCTGCTGGAACTGCCGGAGCGGCTGCCGCCGGCAGTGGGCGATCCGGTGGCGACGGACGTCATCATCGGCCAGTTGCTGGAGAACGCGTTCAAGTACTCCCCCGAAGGCGGGCGGATCGTCGTGCGCGCCGCGGTGGAGGACGACCATGTGGTCACCACTGTGGAGGACGAGGGGGTCGGGCTACCGCCGGGTGACGAGGAGCGGATATTCGGCCGGTTCGTGCAGGGGGAGGCCGGGGACCGGCGTAGGTTCGGCGGCATCGGACTGGGCCTCTACATCGCGCGTCGGCTTGCTGATGCGCAGGGTGGTGAGATCACAGCCCACACCGGTGATCCGCAAGGAGCGCGAATGAGATTCGCATTACAGTGCGCGGAGGTTCCGGAAGCGGATACGCCTGCTGTGCGGGGGGATCGGGATGGCGGCGGGGCGCCCGGTCAGGCCTGACCGCGTAGTTCAGGAGTTCGGTGATGATGAAGTGTTTTCAACGAGGCTGAACCGGGCATTTCGGTCCTGGCGGGGTTCCTAGCCGAAATTTTGCCGAATCTCGGCCAGAAGAATACGGAACAGGGCCGGTGGGTGCGGAAGCCGTGCGCAGTCGGACCTGTGCGGGACCGGCTCCACGGGGGCGAGCAGGCAATGAACGGAGAGAAGGACGTGTCGAGGGCCGTACTGCTGCCACATGCGCCGTCGAGTGTGACCAGTGCACGTCAGCGCCTTTGCTCCGATTTGCGTGCTTCCGGCCTTGGTGCGGCCAGGGTGGACGATGCCGCGCTCGTTCTCAGCGAGCTGTTGAGCAATGCTCTTCGGCACGCCGCACCGCTCCCCGAACCTTTTCCACCTGGAAACGTCCAAGCGGTGTGGGAGGTCAGGGGGGACGCGGGGATGGGGGTCGGCTGGCTGGAGATCTCGGTCCGCGATGGAGGAGCCGAGACGCTGCCGCGTCTGGCCCGCCCTTCACGGTCTGCGCTGGGCGGTCGCGGCCTGGGGCTCGTCCAGCACATCGCCGCCAAGTGGGGGACCGAGGTCGATGGCCAGGTCACTACGGTCTGGGCGGTGCTGGATGTCGCTCTCGACGGTGCCGCGGACTCTGCGGGGCCCGTAGTAGTGGGAGCCGATCCGACCCCTGCGCTGGGGCGGCCCGAGACCACGATCGCGTGAGTTTCCCCGGATCGGGCGATCCTAACCATCCGATCCCGGCCGATCTCGCAAAACACCGATGACGAGCTGGCTAGCGGTGCGCCTGACCGCTACAGTCTCGAATGTGGAGTTGAAGATCTCACGTCGGTCTCATGCCGATTACGCAGTGGTCACTGTCCGTGGCGAGATTGATCTTTACACGGCACCGCAGATGCACAGCGCGCTGGTCGACGCACTCGGGGATGGCGCCCAGCGCCTCATTGTCGATATGTCGCGGGTGGAGTTCTGCGATTCGACCGGTATAAGCGTTCTGCTGTCGGCCATGAAACGCGCGCGGGAGAAGGATGGCGAACTCGAACTCGTCGCCCCCAAACCGGCCGTCATGAAGATCTTGGAGGTCACCGGGCTCGACGCCGTCTTCACGATCCAAGAGACGACTGATGCCCTCCCAATGGCGGCGACTCCGTAGGCGAGCGCGATGAGCGACGGTGCGCAGGCTTCCCAAAGCGGTGTCGCGGTCGTCATATCGGCCAAGAACGAAGCCGATCGGATCGCGGCCACCGTGCGCGCGGCACTGGATCTTCCCGAGGTCGACCTCGTGGTGGTCGTCGATGACGGCTCGACCGACGAAACCGCCCACGCCGCCAGGGAGTCGGGGGCCCGTGTGCTGAGGCACCGTCGCAACCGGGGCAAAGGTGCCGCGATGGAGACCGGGGCGGAGGGCGTCCGGCTCATCGAGGAATGCAGCTCGACGTCCGATCCGCCTCGCCACATGCTTTTTCTCGACGCTGACGTGGGAAGCACGGCTGCGGGAGCGGTTCCGCTGATCGAATCGGTGCGTTCGGGAGCGGCGGACATGGCGATTGCGCTATTCCCGGCGGCCCGGATGCGGCTCGGTGGGCGCGGGTTCGTGGTCCGGTTGGCCCGCGACGGGATCAGCCGTACGACAGGATGGCAGCCGGAGCAGCCGCTCAATGGGCAGCGCTGCATTACCCGCGCCGCTTTCGAGGCGGCGCGTCCGCTCGCTGCCGGATTCGGCGTCGAAACCGGGTTGACCATCGATGTGCTGCACAGGGGTTTCCGGGTGATCGAGGTCGGTGTCTCGCTGGAGCACCGGGCCACCGGGACCGACCTGCACGCCCAGTTGCACCGTGCCCGGCAGTTCGTTGATGTGGGGCGGGCACTCGCAGCCCGGGAGCTGCGTCCGGTGGTGACACGCCGAATGCGGCGGCTGCGGCATGCAGGCCGCCGCTGGGCCCAATCTCAGTAAAACCATGCGAAGCCGTCGCGCGAAACACTGAAAGTAGCAATAGAAAAACAGAAGGTAACGTATACGCTCGCAGTGTGTTGACGACGATCCTGGCCATCATCGGCATGCTGGCAGGCCTGGGCGGGCTGGCCCTCAGCGGATACGTGCTCCTGCAGGCCCGCACGGCGGCCGATGAGTGCCGCGCTCTCATCTACCGGTTGCTGCCCGAGAACAGCGGGGTGGACGTGCGAGCCGTCCGCGACATCGCAGTGGTGCACTACGACGCACTGGAGGAGATGTCCGGTGCGCGCTCGTTCTCCCTCGCCATGCTCAACGCCGGGGGCGATGGCGTAGTCGTGACCTCGATCAACGGGCGGACCGAGTCCCGTACCTACGCCAAGACCATCGAAGGCGGACAGACAGCCGAAGAATGCTCCCCGGAGGAGTACCGTGCTATCCGCGCCGCCCGGTTGGGGCAGGGGCCGGGCGACACCGTTCCCACAGGCGAGGAACCAGAGCGCGTTTCCGCTCCGGTCGATACACCCGAGCAAGTCGATGCCGACGAGAGCAGGCCGGCCGTGAAGACACTCGACGGGGAAAGCGGCGGATCCGGCACACATCTGCAAGAGGTTTCCGAGACGTCGAAATAGCGGTCGCGCCGCGGATATCCGAGGTCACACCAGGCACGGGTATAACCTGCTAAGTATGCCGACCCGTTATGCCTATCTCGGACCCGAGGGCACATTCACCGAAGCGGCCCTCCGCACGCTCAAGCCCGATGCCGCCGAAAGCGCGTTCGTCCCGTGCTCCGGCGTTGACGCGGTGTTCGCGGCGGTCCGGCGTGGCGACGTGGACGGCGGGGTCGTGCCGCTGGAGAACTCTGTCGAGGGCGGGGTCACCGCCACCATCGCCGAACTCATCAACGGCGATCCGCTGCTCATCGCGGCCGAGGTAACGGTGCCGGTGCAGTTCACCCTGTTCGCCCGCGAGGGTGTCGCGCTCACTGACATCAAGCGGGTCGCCACGCACGCGCACGCGCTTGCGCAGTGCCGTTCCTGGCTGGCGCGCTACCTGCCGGACGCGGAGACCCATACGGTCTCCTCCACTGCTGCGGCCGCCCAGGCGGTAGCCGAGCCGGGGGCGCCCTATGACGCCGCCATCTCCGCGCGTATCGCCGGTGAACGTTACGGGCTGCGCCCGCTCTTCGACGGGATCGGAGACCGTTCTGACGCCGCCACCCGCTTCATCCACCTGGTCCGCCCCGGCTCGTTGCCGAGTCCTACCGGTACCGACCGTACGTCGCTGGTCGCTTTCCTCACCGACGACCATCCCGGTGCCCTGGTCGAACTACTCAATCAGTTCGCTGTACGCGGAGTGAACCTGACCCGCCTGGAATCCCGGCCCACCGGTGACGGGCTGGGACGGTACTGCTTCTGCCTCGACGCCGACGGGCATGTCGCCGACGCGGGTGTCGGCGAGGCCCTCATGGGGCTGCGGCGGGTCTGCAAGGACGTCCGGTTCCTCGGAAGCTATCCCCGCACCGGCGATGCCACCGAGCTCACCCCCTTCATGCCGACTCGCGGTACCACCAACGCCGACTTCCAGGAGGCCGAGCAGTGGCTCGCCCGTATCCGTGCGGGCCAATCCGGTTAGACCTTCTACCAGCGTCGAGAAGCGTCAACGCGAAAAACCCGGATGTGGTGCCGCGGCCATCCCCGGTAGTCTGTGCTCTCGTGATCGACCTTCGTGCTCTCCGAGACGACCCTGACCGCCTCCGCAGCTCACAGCGGGTCCGCGGCGAAGACGACTCCGTCGTCGATCGCCTGCTCGACCTCGACTCCCGCCACCGCTCCGCGCTGTCGCGCTTCGAGACGCTGCGCGCCGAGCAGAAGAGTGTCGGCAAGTCGGTCTCCAAAACCTCCCCCGAGGAACGCGAGGAGCTGCTGGCCGCGGCCAAGAAATTGGCCACCGAGGTCAAAGAGGCCGAGGCCGAGGCCGGCCGGCTCGGTTGCGAACTCGAATCCGAACTCAAGAACATCCCCAACATCGTCGAGGAAGGGGCGCCAGCGGGGGGTGTCGACGACTTCGCCGTTATCGACCAGGTCAAGACCCCGCGCGAATTCGATTTCACTCCGCGCGACCACCTGGAACTGGGCGAGATGCTCGGTGCCATCGACACCGACCGCGGCGCCAAGGTCTCTGGTGCGCGTTTCTACTTCCTGACCGGTGTCGGTGCCATGCTGGAGCTGGGGCTGCTGAACATGGCCATGCAGCAGGCCATGGCCAACGGGTTCACCCCGATGGTCCCCCCGGTTCTGGTCAAACCCGAGACCATGGAGGGCACCGGGTTCCTCGGGGCACACGCCGACGAGGTCTACCACCTCCCCTCCGACGACCTCTACCTCGTAGGGACCTCCGAGGTGCCTCTCGCCGGCTATCACGCGGGGGAGATCCTCCCCGCTGACACGCTGCCGATCCGCTACGCGGGCTGGTCGTCCTGCTTCCGCAGGGAAGCCGGCTCCTACGGCAAGGACACCCGCGGCATCATCCGCGTGCACCAATTCAACAAGGTCGAGATGTTCGTCTACACCCACCCGGATGCGGCCCATGAGGAGCATCTGCGACTGCTCGCGTGGGAACGCGAGATGCTCGACCGGCTGGAGCTGCCCTATCGCGTGGTCGACATCGCGGGGGGCGATCTGGGCGCCAGCGCCGCTCGCAAGTACGACTGCGAGGCGTGGATTCCCACACAGGGCCGCTACCGCGAGCTGACATCCACTTCCAACTGCACCGACTTCCAAGCGCGGCGGCTGAATATCCGCTTCCGCGGTGAGGACGGCAAGCCGCGCTTCGCCGCGACGCTGAACGGCACCCTCGCCACGACCCGTTGGATCGTCGCCATCCTGGAGAACCACCAGCAGGCCGACGGTTCGGTCGTGGTCCCCGAGGCCCTCCGTCCGTTCGTGGGGCAGGACGTCCTCGAACCGGTGGTATGACACCGGCCGAATCGGTAGGTAGGGGCGGAAACCGCCCCCACCTACCGCAGTAAGGGGACTTTCCGGAGCTAAAGGTAGGGCCCCGACCCCGGAGTGGGGCGGCCACCGCGTTCCTGTTCCGCGGTACCACCCATGCCCGCGGGCAGGGCTTTGCGCATGTTCTCCAACTGGGCGCGTGCGGCCATCTGCTGGGCGAACAGGGTGGTCTGGATACCGTGGAACAGCCCTTCCAGCCATCCCACGAGTTGCGCCTGGGCTACCCGTAGCTCCGCGTCGCTCGGTGTGTCGCCTTCGGCGAACGGCAGGGTGAGGCGCTCCAGTTCCTCGATGAGCTCGGGGGCCAGGCCGTCTTCGAGCTCCTTGATGGAGTTGGTGTGGATCTCCTTGAGACGCGCTCGGCTGGCCTCGTCCAGCGAGGCGGATTTCACCTCCTCCAGGAGCTGGCGGATCATGCTGCCGATCCGCATGACCTTGGCCGGCTGCTCCACCATCTCGCTGAGAGGGCGCCCTTCCTGCTCCTGCTCCCCCTCGCCGGCGGACCCCTGTCCGGCGCCGACGGCGGATCCGCCGGGGCCCACGATCAGGACGTGCGGCTGCTGTTCTTCGTTTCCGTTGCTCATCGAACCCTCACTCAGAGGCGGTTGCAATTCCCGGCTTGGTTCAAAGGGTGAGCACGATCTTTCCGACGTGCGTACTCGACTCCATGACGCGGTGCGCCTCAGCAGCGCGCGGCATGGCGATTGTCTGATCCACGATAGGCCGGATTGTGCCCTCCTCGACCAGAGGCCATACATGTTCGCGTACGCCTGAGACGATCCGTGCCTTTTCCTCAGTTGGGCGCGACCGCAGGGTCGTGGCATGTACCGAGAGCCGTTTGACGAGCATCCGACCGAGGTCCAGCTCGGCCCTGCGTCCGCCCATCAACCCGATGATGGCCAGCCGTCCGTTCACGGCCAGGGAGCGCACATTGCGCTCCAGGTAGGAGCCGCCCATGATGTCCAGGATCACGTCGGCGCCCGCTCCTCCCGTCTCATTCTTCACCCGCGCCGCGAAGTCCTCCTCGCGATAGTTGATACCCACATCAGCGCCCAGCTCCCTGCACCGGGCGAGTTTGTCGTCGCTGCCGGCCGTGGTGATGACGCGGGCGCCGAGTGCGTGGGCGAGTTGGACGGCGAACGTGCCGATACCGCTGCCGCCACCGTGGACCAGCAGGGTCTCACCGGGCTGCAGCGCGCCCACCATGAAGACGTTGGACCAGACGGTGCAGGCGGCCTCAGGCAGCGCCGCAGCGTCGACCAGGCCGGTTCCCCGGGGAACCGGCAGCAATTGGCCGACGGGGACCGCGACGCGCTCGGCATATCCGCCTCCGCTCAGGAGAGCGCATACTTCGTCGCCGATGGACCAGCCTGAGTCCTCGGTGCCGGGGCCCAGTTGGGCGATCCGGCCGGAGCACTCCAGCCCCGGGTACTCCGGAGCGCCCGGTGGCGGCGGGTAGTTGCCTTGGCGCTGGTTGATGTCGGCGCGGTTGACCGCTGTCGCGGCAACGTCGACGAGGACCTCGCCGGGACCGGGGACTGGGTCGGGGACCTGAGCCCAGGTCAGGACATCGGCGGTACCGGGTTCGCTGATGACGATCGCGTGCATGCTCTGAACGGTACCCATGGGACGGGTGGTAAGGGAGAGCGGCCGGTTCACCCGGACGCCGCCAGGCCGTGGTGTGCGGCTTTGCCGATGCGCCTATCTTTGTTGACTGAGGCGAAGTTAATCGTGAGGCTGGGTGCCGATCTGCCTGTTTCGTTCCGGTTGTGGAGGGGCACTCACCGTTCGAGTATTTGCGCACCTGAGCAAGTTTTTGAGGAGAACCGCGTTGGCACAGAGAGAGCACGACGGTTCGGAGCATGCCGGTACGCGTTCGTGGGACGGAAGGCATGATCACGATGCCGACACGGACAATCGGCACGAGGAGGATCTGGCGGCTCCAGCCGAACAGTCTGCCCTGTCTCCGGCCGATCAGTGGTTCGGTGGTGGCGCGATCCCGCCACCGCCACCTTATGCCATAGGCGGCGAAGCCGTTCCGCCCCCGCCGCCCTACGCGGTGGAGGAGTACGAGTCTCCGGCTGGTTCACCTCCCGGACCTCCTGCTCCCGAGGCTTCTGCTCCCGAGGTTGCTACTCCCGAGGTTGCTACTCCCGAGGTTGCTACTCCCGAGGTTGCTACTCCCGAGCCGTCTGTGCCGCCGGTGGGCGGCAACGGTCACCAGCCACCGCCTACTCCCGACCTTCCTTCCGTGGCCGGATCAACCCGGTTGGAACAGGGCCCCGGCTTCTCGGACGCGCCGCTCACCGAACCACCGGAGAACAAGGAACGGGCAGCAGACCACGCGAGGCCGGAACCGGGGTCGGCTGTGCAGCAAACGGCACAACCCGGAGGGCTGGAACAGGTACCGGAGTACCCGGCGGATGCCGCACCAGCGGCAGAGCCGTCGCCTTGGGCTCCGCCCGCCGATTACCGGCAGCGCTCGGGAGAGTACGCCCCCAGCGCAGCCTCACTCCCAGGTGAAGCGTTCCGGACACCGCGGGACCCCCGGCCACCAGCGGGGCACGGTCCGGCCCCGGCGCACACGGCGGATTCCGCCCCTGTGTCCTCGAACCGGGAAAGCCCGGAAGAGGAGGCCGCCAAGGCGGCCGACCCGGGCACCGGTCCGCTGATGAGCCGTCGGCAGAGCCGCCCCTCTTTCAACGAGGACGTTCCCGAGCCCGAGCAGCTTCCTCCCCTCGATTCGCCCCAGGGGCACCTGGAGGCAGAGTGGCAGGAACCACCGCAGCCATCGCCGTGGTCTCCTTCCGGTGCTCCCGGTGCTCCCGATACGTCGCGGATGCCGGATCGAACCAGTTCCACACCCCCGCAGGCGTCGGCGGACAATACGTACCCGCCTCCGCCCGAGCGGCCG
This sequence comes from Actinomycetes bacterium, assembly GCA_021793235.1. GTDB lineage: Bacteria > Actinomycetota > Actinomycetes > Streptosporangiales > Streptosporangiaceae > JAJYTD01. Next base: position 32,584 of record JAJYTD010000014.1, read on the forward strand.
CAGCCGCCCCGGCGCCCCGAGCCGCAACCGTGGCGGCCGGGGCCCGGCACAGGGCCGGGGCCCGGACTGAGCAGTCCGGCGCACCCCCAGCAGCAGGGCCGGCCCCCGGGCTCCCCCCAACAGCCTGGCGCGCTCATGCCGCCGCAGCCGGACAACCGGCCGCAACAGCCCTCGGCACAGCCCCAGGGGCAGCCGTTTCAGTACCGTGCGCACTTCACCGACAGCTATCCGCAGCAGACCGGGGAGCAGAAGCAGGACACGCCGTCCGAAACAGCCGAGGCGCTCAACGCCGAGACACTGGTCAGCAGCAAGCGCCAAGGCCCCTCGAAGGGGTGGCGGAAAGCACTCCACTCGGCAACCTTCGGCCTGATCAGTCCCAGGGAGTCGGCAGCGGAGCTGCGCCGCAGGGAACTCACCGCGCGGGCACGTACACACGTGGCGGGCGGGCACCATCGCGTTGCGGTCCTCAGCCTCAAGGGTGGCGTCGGCAAGACCACGACCACGGTGGCATTGGGATCGATGCTGGCCTCACTGCGCGGAGACCGGATCCTTGCGGTGGACGCCAACCCCGATCGCGGCACGCTCTCGGACAAGGTGCGCCTGGAGACCGCGGCCACGATCCGCGACTTGCTCAACGAGAAGGAGACGGTCTCCCGATACGCTGACATCCGCGGGTTCACCTCCCAGGCCGTGAGCCGCTTGGAGATCCTGGCGTCCGACCGCGACCCCGCGGTCTCGGAGGCGTTCAGCGAGAACGACTACCGGGAGGTCTCGCGGATTCTGGAGCACTACTACTCCATCTGCCTCACTGACTGCGGAACAGGGCTGCTGCACTCGGCCATGCGCGGTGTACTGGGCCTGGCCGACCAGGTCGTGCTGGTCAGCTCGGCTTCGGTCGACGGCGCCCGCAGCGCCAGCGCCACGCTCGACTGGCTGGAGGCACACCAGTACGGATACCTGGTGCGCGGGGCGGTCGTCGTGCTGTCCATGGTCCGCACCGATGGCAAGAGCAGCGTCGACCTCGACCGGTTGGAGCAGCATTTCTCCAGCCGCTGCCGCGCCGTGGTCCGGGTTCCATGGGACTCTCATCTGGAAGAAGGCGCCGAGGTCGATCTGGAGCGCCTGGCACCGGCCACCCGCGACGCCTACCTCCGCCTGGCGGCCACCGTGGGCGAAGCTTTTGCCTGGCCCCGCTGATCGGCGGACGGATTGGCTCCTGTCGCATAGTTCAGGCCCGCTCCGGCGCGGCGAACGCGGGGAACGGGCCTGAACTATGTGCTGTGCGGAGGGTGTGGGATTTGAACCCACGAGGTCGGGGCTACCGACCTAGCGCTTTTCAAGAGCGCCGCACTCGGCCGCTATGCGAACCCTCCAGTACGGGAACTGAAAGTTCCCCCCAGATGGTAACCCACTCTGCTGAGTCCTGGCCGCCCTGGTTCTCGCCGCAGAGCGGTCGGTCGGGAGGGGTCTTGCGCACCGGTACTCATGGGGTGCGCGCCTTGGCAGACCAGGGTGGTCCCGCTGGGCATCGCCACCGCTATCGTCGTCCTCACCGTAGGTGTGCTCATCCGGCACGGGCCCGATGGCCTTTTGCCCGACGGGCCGCGGTGGTGCGGCCCCGCGCCTCCGGCCGCGGAGCGGGCCGCAGATCGCGGAACGCGGGGTACAGGTCTTCGTCAATGCTCTTTTTCGCCGCGCTTCTCGGAGAACGCGAGGCCGAATGTGGTGGCCATAGCAAGCCCGACCGCGATCCCAATGGCAATGCTGTCCATAGTTATTCCCAGGGCTACGCCGATCGCCAGCCCGATGGGTACTCCCGCCCCGTATGCCGCTTGGTTCTTCATACTGTCCCCAGGAGTCGGTGGATGCGGATTTCTCTACTCCGACGCGGCAGGGGCACACAGCGTTTCGCTGAAATCGGCCACTGGTGGACAGACCGAACATCTTGCGGTGCGGGTTCATGCTGGTATCCAGGTCCGGCTCCGCGGGAGACGTGCATGCCGATCGCACCATCGGGGCTTTGGATCCAAGCAGTCGGGCATGAACCTCGATGTTACTGCCAAGTAGAATTCTGGGCATGGCAATGATGAGCGCCGAAACGGCGGACACGGTCAAGTCCGGATTCCTCGCTGCGGTCCCCTTCGCCCGGACTCTGGGGGTGGAGTTCGTAGAGCTGGACCACGGCAGAGCCGTGATGCGGCTTCCGGACAGCCCCGACCACCACAACCATGTCGGCGGCCCGCACGCCGGAGCGATGTTCACGCTGGCGGAGTCGGCATCGGGCGCGGTCGTGATCGGCACCTTCGGTGACCAGCTCGACCGGGCGGTACCGCTCGCCGTGAAAGCCGAAATCCACTACCACAAACTCGCCACGGGTGACGTGGTCGCCGACGCCCGGATCGGCCGCACCAGAAAGGAGGTCGTCGCCGAGCTCGACGCCGGCCGGCGCCCGGAGTTCCCGGTCGAGATCGAGCTCCGTACCGAGGATGGCACGGTGACGGGGGCGATGACCGTGGTATGGACACTCAAGCCGGGGCGGAAGTAAGCCCCGACCAGGGCGGACATGGCGGCTTCCGGGGCCTGCCCACGATCGGCGCGTGTCGTGCACCGCCACGGCGGCCGCGTTGCCGGCTGTCCTTCGGCCCCGGCGCCTCTCTACAGTACAGGCCGATTACCGCATGGTCGGATGTCAGTATCGCTGGGTACGGTCTCTTGAGCCCGGACGAAGCCGGATTGAGAGCAGAGCAGGAGGCGGCGTGAGGTTTCGAGTCGACCGCGATGCGTTCACTGATGCGGTGGCGTGGACAGCAAGAGCGCTGCCCGCGCGGCCTGCTATGCCGGTACTCGCCGGAATGCGTCTGGAACTGCCCGGAGGCGGGGCAGCGCTGCGGCTGTCGAGCTTTGACTACGAGGTTTCGGCGCGGGCCGAAGTGGCGGTCGACACCGAGGAGACCGGTGCGGTCCTGGTCTCCGGTCGGCTGCTCGCCGAGATCGCGCGCAACCTCCCCGCTGAACCGGTGAACGTCGAATCCGACGGCGCGCATGTGGTCGTCACCTGCGGCAGCGCCCGCTTCACCCTGCTCACCCTGCCGCTGGAGGACTACCCGACGCTGCCGGACATGCCGCAGACCACCGGTTCCCTGGCAGCCGGCACTTTTACCACAGCGGTACGGCAGGTGAGCCCGGCCGCGAGCCGCGACGACACCCTGCCGATGCTCACCGGGGTGAACATCACCTTCTCCGGCGATACGTTGACCCTTGCCGCCACCGACCGTTACCGGATCGCCGTACGGGAACTGTGGTGGCGTCCGGAGTATCCCGACCTCTCCGCATCTGCACTGGTTCCGGCGCGCACGCTGCACGACACCGCGCGCTCCTTGGCCCCCGGATCCAACGTCGATATCGCCCTGTCCACGGCTTCGGGGGGCGACGGCGCCATCCTGTCACAGGGGGAGGGAATGATCGGCTTTGAGAACGGCGGTCGGCGGACCACCACCCGGCTGATCGACAGCGACTTCGTAAAGTACGAGACCCGGTTTCCCGCCGATTTCGCCGCACGCGCCGAAGTCGCCACCGCACCGCTCATCGAGGCGGTGAAGCGGGTGGCGCTGGTCGCTGACCGGAGTACGCCACTGCGGCTCTCCTTCGTTGAGAGCGAAGTGGTACTCGAAGCGGGGTCCGGCGATGATGCTCAGGCGGCGGAGGCGCTCGGCGTGAACTTCCAGGGCGAACCGATGCGGATCGCGTTCACTCCCGAGTACTTCCTCGACGGCCTCGGCGCCGTACAGAGCGAACTCGCCCACCTGAATTTCACCACTCCCACGAAACCCGCGGTGATCAATGACGCTCCCGCGGAGGAGGGCGCGCGGCCCGAGTTCCGCTACCTGGTCATGCCGCTGCGTGCCTCCTGAGGCCAGGGCACTAGTCGGGGCACCCTTCCATGTTCTCGATGTCAGCGCTTTCGTCGAGGGGAACGAGTTCGAAATGCAGGGTGCGGTACCGCAGTAGGCGGTGGGATATGGGAACCGCCCAGCCCTGCAGCATGGGATGGCTGCGGCCCAGCAGCCGGGCCGCCTGCTGGGCTTCCTTGCCCTCGAGAAGTCGGACTCTGCCGCGGATGGGTTTGCCGGTCGGTTCGCCGCGGAAGGTGCACGGACGCATATCGGCCATGGGATGGCGGCGCAGCCGCTTTGCTTTGCCGGAGTCCTCCCAGGTCCGAAACACCACTCGCCCGTTGTCGACGACGATGCTCACTGGGGTGTCCACGCACGTCACGCCATCGCTGCGGTAGGTGGTGAGGAGGGCGGTCTTGTGGCTGCGAAACGGTTGGAGGAGCGCGGCTGCGATCATCCTCGGGCCTCCTGCGGAGAAAGTGATGGTCCTACAACCACTCTTCCCTTATGGTGACCTACATCACTTTCCAATTCCAGTGATGAGTCGCGGCGGCTTTCCGACGGATCGATTTCCTGGAGGGCCCCGGGCCGAATGCAGAGTCCGCGCCCGACCGGAGAGGACACCTCTTCGCGTGGCCGAAAAAAGGGGCGGGAGAGTGGTTTATCCACAGGGGATTCTGGCCCCCTAGGGGGATCCCGCGCTTTTCCCCAGGTTTCCCACAGGGTTATCCACAGGCTGGTGTGTAGTTGGGAAGAGGGTTTCGGCCGCAAAGACGCCGACCGGAACCGAGCTCTGTGGGGACGACTATTCTCGTCCGTCGGCCAGCGCCGAGGTGCCGCCCTGGCCGACGGAGTTTTCCATACCCAATTCCGCGCGGCGCCCACGGAGATACCCGGCGCGATATCCGGCACGGTGGTGGGTGCGCTCCGGGCGAGTGGGACGAAGCTGTGGAAAACGACGCTGGAATTCCTCATGAACGCGGTCCACGTCAGTTCTCAGCACCACTTCAGCGCCGTGTGCCGCCGAACCCTCATCGCTCCCCGCCGCTGAAGCGGCTCCCCCGGGCCGCGACGGGTCCTCCCGCAACCGGGCCCGGAACTCGCGGATGCGCTCGGCGACCGCATAGCCGTATGCGCGGATGAAAGACCGGTAGAACCGGCTGCGTTCAGTAGCCAGTGCCGACCGGTCGTAATTGCGGAGTTCGCGCAGGTTCAGCACATGTTCGCGCGCGGTGAACCGGGCAGAGGCCTCCATTTGCATGGTGATCGACGGCAGCAGCACGCGCAGTGAATCCAGGGCGGTCACAGTACCGACGATGATGAGCGTGCGTTCGGTGTTCGCTGAAGTGTTGCCGCGTACCGCCGACTGGCAGCCATAGGCCGCCGCGATTCCGGCCAGCGCTTTGACGCGAGCCTTGCCGTGTCCGCCGACCCCCGAGACCGGAAAGTCCAGCCGGGTGATCGACTCGGCCGCCTCGCCTCGTTGGGCGCGTGCCTCGGCCTCAGCGATGGCGTGCCGGGTCATGAGCTCGGCTGCCTTGGCGGTGAACGCCTGGCTTTCGGCATCGGTGACCGCCGGATCCTCCGCCATCCGGAGAAGCCCACGGACTCGCTCGATCATCTTCTGGCGAGCTTCTGTGGTCTCTGTAGACATAGGGCGGTTGGTCGTCTCCCCTGGTGAGTTCGGCCGGACCTTCGAGCTTAGGTGTTCGCGCTCCCCGCAGCCATCCGAACGGTACCGGGTATATGACAGATCGCGAACACGCAGGTGGGCGGCTGCGACACAGCCATAGTCATCCACAAGGGCCTACCACCGGCCCGGCAGGCCCGCTGCGCTGTCTCTCACCATGGCCAACGTGACGGATCAGATGTCTCCCCCAGACTCAGTCCCCCCACTACCGCCGTGCTTCCCGCACACTCTGTGGAAGGCGTCGCTTGGCATGGGCAAGGCTGCTCGGCCGTGCGCCGATCAACCGCGTGTACTACCACGCTGTTCCGGCGCTGTTCGGCCGGAACCGCAGGGGCGCCGACGCGTTCGCCAACGCCTGGTCGCGGTAGGTCTCAGCGGTCCAGCCGGTGTACACCCAAACTGAAGAAGGCCGCGAACTGCTCTATCTGCACTACGCCACCGCTCCCTACGCGTCCACTACCGCCTCCCGCCTCACGTGGTCGTGACAGAGAGGCCCACCGTGTCGGCGAGCACATCGAGTCCGTGCTGAGCAGGGGGCGACACGGAAGCGGTGCGGGCCGGCACCGCCGGGTCAGGCGGATTTGTTGCCGGCGACCATCCCGATGATGCCCAGAATGACCCAGATCAGCGCTGCGGCACCGAGGCCGGCGAAGGCCGCGCCGAACAGGCCGGAAATGAGCGCACCGGCAAAGACATAGCCGATGTAGGACACGACCGCGGTTCCCGCGCCGCCGACCACGGCGGGAGCGGCCGCGAACCGCCACGGGTACTGTCCGGCGTAGCGCCGGGCGCGGCGGTCGCCCTTACCGCCCAGCAGCGCGACGGCACCGCCGACCAGAGCGAAGAAGAAAATCCCGGTGGTGAGTCCGGAGGAGAGCGCTCCGAGTACGCTCGGTGAAAGGTTCAGCAGGAACGACCCGATTCCCGTTACCGCTCCGGCCGCCATTGCCGTTCCCCAAGGCCAGATCATCGTCGCCGAGGCGACGGGGGTGAAGGCGTTGCCGCGCTCAAGCGCCATGTCCGCTCCTCTGTTCGTAGGCCCGTGCCCAGCTGGGCCCGCAGGTCGGGTCCAGATACTTCCAGCATGCCCCCGACGTGCCGCCGGCGCATCAGGGCACATCCCTGACATACCCCTGACCCCGCCGTCTGGCACCTGCCGTGGGCGCCATCCACAGGGCTGTGGACGGCTCTCATGCGATCAACGATGCGAGCGACGGAAAAGTGCCGCCGAGGGCGGATACCACGTTGCGGTGACCCGCGATTCCGCGTCATCGACGCCTTCGACACCTGGACCTAGCGGCTGGGCCGCTCCTCCTTCGCTGCTCTGCAGGTAACGGCCCGTACCGGCCGGGCCGCGGCTGCCCGGCGACGCCCTCCGGGGCGTCGCCGGATCGGCCGCCAAGGTCGACGAAGGAGAACTGCGGGCCTGACGGCCACGTTGGCGGGATCAGCCGGCTGGTTCGCGGTGATCCCCGTCCACCCGGTTGAGGGCGGCGGACAACCACTGCGGGGAGACCACCTGGCTGCCCGCGAAGAGGGCGGGCCTTCCGGTGGCGACCAGTGCGCCGGGGCCCCTCCCAATGCGGGCCGTGTCGGCGGCGCCCTCGGCATCGGCCTCGGGGCCGCCGAGCGCCTGCACCACGTCGATACCAGGGACCGGCAACGGGGCGGGGACTCCCTTCTCGACCAGCAGCCGAACATGGGGAAACCAGCGGTGGAGGGGGGCCAGGGACAGCCCGTCCGGCAGTTCCGTGCCGTCGATCCCGGTCGCAGCGAGCGTGGCGAGGTCGTCGCGGAGCCGGGTGGCGGCCTCCGCGGTGGTGCCGCTGTTCGTTTCTTCCCCGCCGAAGCGGTGGCCGAGAACGGTCGGCACGTCCACGACCAGGACGAGTCGCTGGGCCAGCGCCTCGCGGATCTGTGGCCAGATCCGGCCGAACGCCGGGAGCAGTCGCAGACCGGTCACCTCGTCAAGGGGGACCCACCGGATGGCCGAGCTCTCGTTGTTGCCGGGGGAGAAGACCCGCTTCTCCGCAGCCCTCGCCAACACGGTGTCATAGCGCCAGACGGAATGGTCCTGCCGGTGAACACCGCTCAACATGATCTCGCCCAACTCTCCTGCGACTTCCTCGCCGAACTCGCGCAGAGCGGCCTGCACCGCGGACTCGCCGCTGTTGAGGGCACCACCGGGCATACCCCACGTATCGCCCATGTGACTCCACCACGCCCGGTGCTGCAGCAGTACATGACCGGTCCCCTTGGGGTCGGTCGCATGCAGCAGCAGCCCGGAGGCCCCGTACCGTCCCCACCGCCGTGAACCGTCGGGCAGGACCACCCAGCCGTCGCCGTCGCCCGTATGCATCCACGCCTCCATCGCCGTGCTGACATGCTGTCCCGTATTCAGAGTGCCTGTTCCGGCCGACTTCGGCCACCGCGGAGGGGGCGGAAGTCTTCCGCTCCCGCTAGGATTTGCCCGCGATGACCACAATGGCGATGTCCACCGCGAAGCTCCCCCTGTACACGCTCGACCTGGTGAGGCGGTACTGGGCGCCTCTGCTGTGCGTCTATGCGGTGGGGACCTTCGCGCACGACATGCTGATCCGGGGCATGGTGTGGGTCTCTGAGGAAGACACGATCCTGCCGCTCGTCGGATTGAGCATCTCGGTGCTGATCACACTGGCGACCACCATCCTCATGTTCCACATGCTCCGTCCGGGACTGCCCGCCGTGGACACGGAGCTGATCGGAACGGCGCGCGCCGCCGACCACAGTAGCTTCAGCAAGCGGGAACGGCATGTGGTGGACGCGGTGGCGATGGCCATCCTGCCCTTTCTCGTCTTCTACAGCGCGTGGGGGATGTTCGGCGAGGAGTTCCGCCTCTACAGCGTCTCCCTGCTCAACGAGCGCGGCCTCGAGGCATACGCGGAACCGACCGAACTCAACGCGTTCGGCGTGCCGCTCGTGGTCGCGCTGGCCTCATGGGGCCTGCGTATCCTCGTCGAACGTTTCTACAAGCGCAACGAGAACAAGTTCCTCGGCATGCTGGTGGCGCTGTTCGAAGCGAACTGGATGTTCTTCGCGGTCTTCTCGGTGGCCCAACTGATCAGCAACTCCAAGACGTGGGTCTCCGGCCGGGAGGTCGTGGCCTCCCTGCAGTACGCGACAGTCGACCTGACGAGGTGGCTGGGCGATCTCACCGCGCTCCCCGTGGAGGCGGGCTACCTCGCGCTGCTGGGAGCGATCGCGACGGGGTGGGGGCACCTGAAGGACGGGCTCTTCGAACCGCTGCTGTGGCTGGCGATCGCCGCGGTCGTGTTCGGCGCCGAGGTCGACCGGCACGAGTCGCTGTTCCGCAAAGGTACGAGGGGCGCCCAGATCGAGGAGGTCGTCACCCGTCCATCCGGCTTCATCCGCGGTGTCACCAGGTTCACCAGTCGGGACATGCTGGACAAGTACATGCCCGTCTTCAACGCTCTCCGCTTCGTCCTGCGTGTGGGGCCGGTGTTCTGCCTCTCCTTCTGCCTCTACTACGTCCTGGTGGAGCTCGCGTTCAGTTGGCTGCACCGCGGAATACTCGTCTTCATCGGGCCGAATGAATTCCTGGGCTGGTGGTGGCAGTGGCTGCTACCGATCGACTTCGCGGTGGAGGCCTTGCATGAGCTGGTGCGGGTCTGTCTGCTCGCGGCGACGTTCGAGCTGACGCTGCGCCTGGTGGCGACCAAGAGCACCGGCCGCCGGGCACGCCGGCACAGCCGCGCCGTCTGAGGAGCGAATCGAATCGCGCCCGTCCGGTTCCGGTAAAGAGCCGGCTTCTGCCTGCGCTGCGGTACACACGTCTGAGCAGGCCAGCCGATTCGGCCGATCGGGCGGGCTATCCGTTCGGCCACCGTCCCCGGACCGGTGGCCTCGGTCACTACCGCCGTGCCGTTTCCCCCCGCCCGATCGGGCGGGGGGAAACAGTCAGTCCTGCTGCTCGAATAGCAGTACCCCTGGGCGGGGCTTCTCTGCGTCCGTGCTGGTTTTGGCGCCGACCTCGAAGCTCAGCTTCTTCGCCGCGTCCTTTGGTACCAGATAGCTGACGACAAGGCCGGTCTCCTCCCCGGCGGGGATCGGGTCGCCCCCCGCATTGGTGCAGCCGGACACGACCGAACCCACGTCCTCGGGCAGTGGTCGGCCGCTGAACTCCACCGTCGGATCCCAACTCCGCCCCTGATCGTCCACGGCGCGGAACTGGCAGGACAGCAGCAGCTCGCTCGCTCGTTCGTCGCTGGGGGTCACTTTGAAGACGGCATCGACCAGCTCCAGCCCTTTGGGCAAGGGAGCGCCTCCGGTCTCACCGAACACCGCTCCGCGGAACTCCCAGTCGCTGCCGGCCAGTGTGGCGGTGGTCCCGGAGACGAGCTCCGCCTCCGGCGGCATGGCACCACGTTCGAGCATCGTTCGGCGCTCCAGCCACCAAGGAACGCCCATAGCCAGGGGTAGCAGCACGAACAGCGCTAAGACGTAGGGCAACTGGAGCCGCTTCCACAGGGGCATGGCGCGCTTTGCCCGCGGCGAGGGCGCAGGGGGCGGCGGTGGCCCCTGGTGCATCGGCGGACCGGGCTGCATCCGCCCGTCCGGAGGGCCGTAGTGCCCTGGAGGCCCTGGAGGTCCCGGAGGCCCTGGAGGTCCCGGAGGCCCTGGAGGCCCTGGAGGTCCCGGAGGCATGGGAGGGCCGTAGGGGCCGGGATAGCCCGGAGGTGCGGGATGGCCGTGCGCTCCCGGAGGCGGAGCGTAGGGGCCCGGTGGTGGTCCGGGAGGACCGGGCCGGCCGGGAGGGGGGCCGTGCGGACCCTGGGGCCCATGGCTTCCGGGAGGGAGGAAGCCGGGCTGCTGCGCCCGGCGGCGGGGATCATTGGGGTGCATGTCCTGCTCTCCCCTAACGTCTCTCGGCGGGCGTGATGGTCACGGTCTCCTCGGCCTGGTCGACCATGTCGGCGAGTTCGGCACCGTAAAGCCCAAGATCCACATTGGCCTGGGCGGACAGCCGGTCCTGGCCGCCTTTGCCGAGGCGTATGCGAAAAGTCGGGTCGGTGAGGCGCTCCTTGGGGACCTCGAACGCAACGGCGCCGTAGACGGGGATGCCCGGGTCGAACACCGCTCCCGTCCCGCCGAAGGCGTTCAACGGCAATTTGCTCATGGAGTAGGTGTAGCCGTCGCCGGTGTCCAGATCAGCTTGCACGTTTCTCAAGGTGTCCGATGTCGATGTGACCGTGGCCCAGACGATCACCCAGATCTCCTCCGTCTCGAAGGAAGCCTGGATGCCTGAGTCGTCCCCGTCGGCGATGGATTGGGTGATCTGGACCTTCTCGACCTTGATGGTGTAGCGGTCGGCGTCAATGGTGGAACCGATATCGCCGGAGGAGGCGATCGGTTCCGTCTGGTCCGAATCGGAGAGGATCAGCGAGTGCGCTCCCATGATCAGGGCGAGCAGCACCAGGCTGAGGACCGCGGTCAGCGCACGGTGGACGAAGGATCCGGACATGGCGTTCACCCCTTCTCAAAAGGAAGGGAGACATTGGCGATGACCTTGTCGGTGGGAAACCAGCTCTCACTCTGGTCGGTGAACCCCGACTTAAGCTCGGCACCCATGATGGTGAAGGCGACTCCTTCGAACTTTTCCGGATCGGTCTCCTCCTCGGGCATCGGCCACGTGAGCACGACCTCCTCGGGCATCTCCGGCTGGATCATTCCGGCGGGAGTGTCGGGGCGCCGTTCAAGGAACGCGGAGGTCGCCTTGAGCTCCACATCGCCGGGAGTCAGCTTCGGGTTCAGGATCAGGCGGAGCTCCGCCGGCCAGAAGGGTTCGGTGTGGTGCGACGTGAGGTCGGCCCGCACCCGTACTTCCAACGTACCGAGGATCTCGTTCTCGACGAGTTCGGCCTCGTGCAGGGTGATCGTGAACATGTCGTTGGTGACGGGCGTTCCCGGATCGGTGAGGGGAGGCTTCGCGGGGGCCAGTCCGCCCAATGCCCAGATGAGAAGTATGGCCCCGCCGGCCACCGCCGTGCCCACGAGAACAATGGCGGCGCGCAGGGGGCCGCTTCTGGGCAGCAGGCTGCCAGGGCCGTCATCAAAGTCAGGAGCGTGGTGTGCCACGAGGAAGAAGTCTAGAGGCAACTATCCGTTTCGGGGCTTTCGCGGCCTGATGAGGACAGAAGCTCAAGGTGTGGAACCGAACGAGGGCGGGAAGCATCAGGTGCCGGCTCGGGGAGCGGGCCGACCGGGTACCGCTGGAGATCACCGAGCTCGCGGTTCCAACTCTGGATAAATCAGGTGTAAGTGGACTGAAAGCGGCACGCAAGACGCCCTCTCTAGGGTGAATCCTGTTCGGCGAGACCGGTATCCGCAGGAGGACGGCCTGCGGGCACCGGTCCGGCGTTCGTCAGGGTCCGGGGCCGTCGGCCCCTCGCTTGCTGGAACGGATGGGTGATGGGGCAGATGCTGGTTGCGGAGCCGGACCGGGTCGATGCCGAGTTCCTGGAGACTGTGGCGGGTCTGGGGATGCTGGATCCGGTGGTTCGCGCGGCCGCCAAGGCCAGTCCTTTCAGCGATGACGACGAGCCTGTACGGCAGGACGACATGGAGCCGTTCGAGGATGACGACCTTGATGACACGGTCGTCGATTGGCCTTAGGGTTTCGCGGGATCTGATCGAGAGCGGAGAAGTACGTATGGGGCAGCAGTCGAGTTCCGGCCTGTGGTGCGTGGACGAGGAGTTCGCGAAGATCGTGGCCGGCGTGCAGGGGGCGCTCGTCGCGAAAGCGCATCCCTTCCAGGACCCTGTGCCGGAAGAGCAGGAGCGGGACGAAGAAAGCTCCAAGGAGGACTCTGCGGCCACAGAGGAGGACGCGGAGAAGTCCGCCGGCTGATCGGCAACTCGCCACCGTGGCTCCAGTACTTGAGGGAGGGAGGTACCGGAGCGCGATGGCGGTCTATCGATATCGAATGATTCCTCATGTACCGCAAATGGCCTTGCTACAGTGCCATTTGTGGAATTTGGTGTCCTCGGGCCGATTTCGGCGTGGTATGGCGGCGAACCGGTCTCCGTCGGCGGGCCGAGACAACGATGTGTACTGGGGGCGCTACTCGTCAATCTCGGCCAGGAGGTGACGGTCGAGCGGCTGATCGACTACCTCTGGGACGACAACCCGCCCCGGACGGCACGTTCGGTCATCCAGGTCCAGGTTTCGCATCTGCGCCGGGCCTTCCCTGACGTGATCCACACTACAGCAGGCGGGTACCTGGCCAGGGTCGATCCAGAACGGGTCGACCTGCACCGGTTCCGCGGCCTGGTCGCACAGGCGCTCGCCGCTGAGGATCCCGCTGCGGCCGTCCTGCTCTGGGAGCGCGCACTCGCGTGCTGGCGGGGCAAGCCGTTCTCGGGGACGGGGTCTGACCGACTGTGGTACACGGTGTGTCGCCCGCTGCTGGAAGAGCACTGGGCCGCGGTCACGGGATGGGCGGAATGCGCTTTCTCGCTGCACCGCTATTCGGAGATCATTACCCGCGTCACCCCGCTCGTGCGTGAGGACCCTCTGCGGGAACGGTTGCAGTACCTGCTCATCGCCGCTCTGCATAAGAGCGGGCAGCGAGCGTCAGCACTCACCGTGTTCCACGAGACCCGGAAGTATCTGGCCGAGGAGCTCGGAGTCGATCCGAGTCCCGAAGTCATGGAGCTCCACCAGCAGATCCTGCGGGATATGGACGGTGCGGCGGAAGCGTCGCCAAGCTCTCCCGCCTCGGTTTCAGCGCGAGAAGCGCTGCCGCCCGCCGCAGACGAGAATCCCCCGGAGCTGGTGGCGCGTAACGATCTGCCTCGCGATACTCCTGACTTCACCGGTCGAGAACATGATCTGGCAGAGATCCTGCGCGTGGACGAGGGAAAAGAGAAGCGCGCGGAAATATCGGTCATCACCGGTCCGGGAGGTGCGGGAAAGACGACTCTGGCCGTTCATGCGGCGCATCGGATCGCTGAACGCTATCCCGATGGACAGTTATTCATTGATCTCCACGGATACACGGTGGACCAGGACCCGTTGGGTGCTTTCTCTGCGCTCGGGATTCTACTGCGGGCCATCGGCCTCTCTCCGAAGGCAGTTCCGGATTCGCTTGAAGAGCGATCTGCTCTTTGGCGAAGTATGCTGGCGGGAAAGCGCGTCCTCGTCGTTTTGGACAACGCCATAAATTTCGCCCAGGTGAGTCCGCTGCTCTCGGCGGCACCCGGTTCGTTCACGATTATCACGACGCGAAATGACCTTCCGGGGCTGAGCGGTGCCCGGTATTTGTCTTTGGGAATGTTCAGCGAGGATTCATCTCTTCAGTTCTTCTCCGCTGTCCTGGGAGATGACCGTGTCAAGCAGGAGTACGATCGGGCGCTGGACGTCGTTCGTCTTTGCGGAGGGTTGCCGCTCGCACTGCGCATCGTTGTCGGACGAATGCTCAACCGTCCGCAGTGGACTTTCTCCCATATCAGGCAGCGGCTGAGCGAGCATCGACGCAGATTCCGCGAATTACGCGTCGACGGGAAGAGCGTCGAGGCCGTGTTCGAGCTCTCGTATCAGAGCTTGAACGAAGGCCAGAAGACGACGTTCCTCTTCCTCGGAATGATGATCGGAGGAAGCGTCGACCTGCACGGCGCAGCAGCGCTGCTGCACCGCGACCCTCCCGAAACCGATGATTTACTGCAGGAGCTGGTCAGTGTCCGGCTCCTGGACGAACCGGCTGCTGACCTCTACCGGTTCCACGACCTCATCGGCGCTTACGCACGGCAGAAGGCGCTGGCCGAACTCTCCGGGAACGAGATCGACGCCGCGCGCGGGCGGCTCGCCGAGCACTACCTGGACATGGCCGACCGCGCCGCTGACTGGATAGGGCTGCGCGGCCACGAGTACGAGGTCGATTCGGCGAACTCCTCACGGTACCGAAGCGAGTTCTATGATCGGGTCCATGCGGTTTCCTGGTTCGAGAGGAACCAGGAGAATCTCGCTTCGGTGGTCGATTTTTTCGCTGCCATCGGAGCTGGTGAACAAGCCTGGCAGCTTGCTGATTCGCTGTGGCGGTTCTATGCGACCTACGGCAGGACCGAACTGCTGATCTACACGCAGGAGAAAGCGCTTGCGGTGAGCCGTGCACAAGAGAACCGAAGGGGAAGCGCGGTCAGCCTGATCGGCTTGGGGATCGCCCATTGCATGGCCGGAAGGTTCGATGTGTCCCTTGCGCTGCTGAACGAGGCGCGAGAAATGCTGGAATCGATCGATGACCCGAGAGGGAAGGTCCGGGTATACGGGAATCTCGGCATGGTGTACGAGCGTGTCGGCCGGTTCCATGACGCCCTCTCGTGCTTCTGGAAGGTCTTCGAATATGCAGTGTCCGTGCAAGATGTCCGGCTGGAGGCGCTGCAAAGGATCAACATCGCGCTTATGTACCAGATCTTAGGAGACTGGGAAAAATGTATCGATTTCTGTGCGGCCTCGATCGAGCTCAAAGGTGATGAGGGGCAACTCGAGACCCAGGCCGCCGCAATGCGCATCATGGGTGAAGTAAACGCCCATATGGGAAAGACCGATGAGTCGTTTCGGCAACTGAAGACGTCACTTGAGCTGACGCAGGCCCTTGGCGCACAATCAGAGGAGATCTACTGCCGCAACGGATTGGCCGTGGCCCTCCGTAAGGCGGGAAAAACCGACGATGCGATCGATTCGCATCTGCAGGCGCTGGAAATCGGTGAAGAACGCGCGTTGCACAGCGCGGACGCCGAGATTCTGACCGAGCTGGGGCTTACCTACGCGCAGGCAGCGCGATATGAGGACGCACGGGTGTCCCATGAGCGGGCGCTCACCATCGCCAAGGAGCGGGGCGAGCGTCATGTAGAGGCACGCGCGCTCATGGGATTGGGCATGCTGCCGCGGGACGTGATCGAACGGGATGCCGCTGTCTCCTCCCTGGCCACCGCGGTGACCATCTTCGAAGAACTGGGCGTGCCCGAGGTAGGGAAAGCCAGAAGCGGACTCCAGCGGTTGCGCGGCGAAGACAACGGCCAGGACTGAGGCCGGTGCCGCCGCACGTTCACGGTGTGAAGCGCATGGCGGGGCGCCATCGCGGTCCTGGTGGGTGAGCGCTGGCGCCCGAAGTCATCTGGCCTTCTCACCTACCCTCGCCGAGGGTGCCGACCGCGGGCGGCGACGGGGCCGGCCATTGCGGCGGCGCCGAAGAACGAAGAAGACCGGGCGGGTGAACGCGGACCCGACGGCACCGATCCGCGAGCGGCCACGGTCTGCCCGTGTTCTTCGGCGGTTTTCGGAACACGGGCGTGCATGCGGGTGCAGCGGATCCACGCGGTTCACATATCTTTGCCGGCGTAGTTCCCTATCTCGGCCAGAACGAGCAGGGAGGCCGGTACGAGCGGGGCGGCCAAGAATTCTGCGATCGCCGTACGCGGATCTTCTCCGCTGCGGGCGCCGGAAGCCGGAGAGCGCACATGTCGTGTGTAAGGCCGGTCTTCTCCGCTGCGGGGTCGACCGCCGGAATGATCGCAGTCGACACGGACGTCCATCGGCCGGTCCTATCGCTCGCCTTCTCGCGGAGGTGCGTCCGTTCGCGGCCGGTCCCGTATCGGTGGAGAGACGGCAGCGAGCGCCGCTGAGCCGCTCCCGCGTGGCCGGCGTTTCCGGGTCTGTACGTGTGTGTCCGGGGCTGCTGCCGTGCACCACGGCATTCACGGCCCTTGGTCTCCAAGGGGTGGATCTCATGGTGACGTATCTGGTCGTGATCGGGCATTCGGGGCGTTCCAGCGGCCGGAGCCGAACGCGGCGGCGTCGGTGTCGATCAGAGCGGCCTCGCGGTGGAAGAAGCAGAGTCGGTCGCTGCCCTCGCGCGGTTCGGCGCAACGGGGAGTGGCGCAGGCGTGGTCTCCCAGGTCCGTGCGGAAGGCTCGAATGTGTGTGGTGCAGTAGGGTTCGGTCGGCTCGGTGAGTTCGATGCAGTTGTGGACGGAGCACACGCGTGCCCCGTTGAGCCAGCGGGATAGGCGGACCCACCATGGGGAGGGCCGCAGGTCAGGGACAGGGACGTTGTTCGCGGCACCCATGGCTCCAACGTGAATCCGCAAATGGTGCTCAGCAAGGGCAACGGCCGCTCCTGGCCGATCTTCTCTAGAGACGTTTCGTTGTACCCAGAGGCAGGGAAGCCAGCCGGTCAGCCCGCGAACGGTACCGATGCCGTCCTGGTCAGCCCCTGCCCCCTTCCGGACCGCCCTCATTCACGTTCTGATCCGCCCCGTTCATGTGATCGACGGGGGAGGGATCGGCCTCCCCATCCTCGCCGCCGTCTGTATTCCCGTGTGCGAGCACCCCCGAGGGTCCGCTAGACTGTTCAACGTCGCATCGGGGTGTAGCGCAGCTTGGCAGCGCGCTTCGTTCGGGACGAAGAGGTCGTGGGTTCAAATCCCGCCACCCCGACAGGTGACTAGGGGGCGTTCTCCCTGGTCAACGGTGGTCACCTAGTAGATAGCCGCTACTGGGTGGCCACTCTTTTTTTGTCCCGCGTGCACTAATCTGCACCATCGGCCCGCGGCCAAGGTGTGTGGCCGGTCAGTGGACACTTCAGCCTGCGGCTCGTCGGCGTGCCCACGCTTCCCGGATCTTGTCGTGGTTGTCCGGGGCGAGGTGTGCGCCCCGCTGCCTCGTCACTGAGGCAGCGGGGCGCGCTTCGTGCTGTCCGTGGTCTCAGAGCAGCGGCCACCGCCGGCCGTCCGTCGGCGAACCGTGCCAAATGACGTCGCCGTCGGGCGCGGCCGTCAGTCCGAAGGAATCACGCGAGGGCTCCCCCAGCTCGACCCATTCGCGGTACAGCGAGAGCACTTCGTCGAACAGTCGCCGGTCGCCGCCCTGTTGCACGGTCAGGCATCCACCTTCCGACGTCGCGAAGGCCCATGACCCGTCCGATGCCAGCAGCCACCGCTCGGCGGGATAGTCCGGGTACCGCACGCCGAGTTCCTCGACATCGCTGCGCAGCGCGAGGAAGAACCGCAGATCCGGCGTGTCGAGCACCGTGTTCAGGTCGACGTCGACGGCCTCGGGCGTCGCCGCGTTCTCCTGTTCCTCGGTGATCTGTTGGTACAGGCGCTGCGCTGCGGGGGCGTGCTTGCCGCGCGTCGGCATGAAGCCCGCCGTGCGCGCGGAGAACCTGCCTTCCGCGGTGCCGTCGCGCACCGTCAGTCGAGCGAGCGCGCCACCACCGAGAGGCCGGGTCAGGTTGGCGAGGATCAGGCCGCCGTTCGACGTCTGCTCGATCCACGCGCGGGGGATCACGGGGAAGGACGCCGTCGCCATCACCCGCGTGTAGGGCGCGGTTTCGGCGAGGCCGAGGGCGCCGTCGAGAGCTGCCAGCGTCGGGGCGTATCCGAGCTCGCCGAGCGCCGCGCGCGCCTGGTCGACGAGGACTGGGTCGATGTCGATGCTCGTGACCGAGTTCGCGCCGACGCGCTCGCAGATCAGGGCCGCGTTGTACCCGGTCCCCGTCCCCACTTCGAGGACCCGGTCGCCCTCGCTCAGGGCGAGTTCTTCCAGCATGGTCGCCATGAGGGTCGGCTGCGAGCTCGTGCAGGTCATCTCGGTCGCCTTGACCTCGCCCTCGCGGGTGGCGGTCTCCCATGCCCGGTCGTCGCCGTCGAGCTGGGTGATGCAGATGTCGTCCTGGTAGACGTGCCGCAGCCATGCCGTCCGGTTCTCCGGCCGGGTTCCGTCCAAGGGGTGGTAGCGCCCGTCGTTGGCGGGGAAGGGGAGGAACACCCGGGGGACGAAGGGGTGCCGCGGGACGGCGGTGAAGATCCGGTGCCAATCCGGATCGGTCACGGTGCCCTCGTCGCGCAGCTTGTCGGCGAGCGCGGCCCGAAGGGATCGGGCTTCGTTGTCGTCGTTGGTGTAGTCAGTCATTCGGGCTCTTCTCCAGTGCGGTTGCCAAGGCACGGGCGATGTCAGGGGCGAGCTCCTTGATCCATGCCCATTGGCCGTTCGGGTTGACTTCCAGGAACACCCACTCGCCGGACGGGGTGACGAGGAAGTCGAGCGCGCCGAAGCGCAGTCCGAGCTCGTTCATGAACGCCGTTACAGCGTTGCGCACCTGCGCCGATGGGGTGGTGACTTTGTAGGTCAGCGACTCGTAGTCGCTGCGCCAATCGAGGTCGGCGGCGGGTGAGTCGCTGTGAATCTCGGCGGTGAAGCACGCGCCGTCGACCACGGTCATCCGGATCGCGTGCGTGTGGGGTATCCACTCCTGCACCATGTGCGCGGTGAGGGAGATCCCGGGATCGTCAAGCTGTTCGGGCGTTACCTTCACCGTGTAGAGCAGCCGCTGCCGACCGCCCTCGATCACGCCGCGGGGTGAGAACGGTTTGTAGATGACCTCGCCGACGGACTCGGCGAAGCTGCGGGCGTCCGCGGGCACATTGGTCACGATGGCCTGCGGGACGAGCATCCCCAGGGCCTTCGCCAACCGCAGTTGCAGGGGCTTGTACTCGGCGTTGGCGATCCGCGCGGGGTGGTTCAGCCACTGCGGGACGGCGGCGAGCGTGCCGAGGAAGCCGAGCTTCGCTTCGACCGCGGCCCATTCCCGGTGAGCCTCGGTCATGTCGTCGGGGAAGGTGAACGGGAGGGGGCGGCGGTAGTAGATGCCGCTGATCCGGGACAGGTCGAGGGAGCGGTGGCCGACGCGAAGGGCGCCGGCCCATTCGGTGTCGAGCGTCGCCGTGAACTCGGTGTTCATGGGGAAGTCGGCGATGTCGAACCGAAGGACCGGCACCTCGACGCCGTCGACCTCGACGAGCGAGATCTGACGGTCCGGGTCGAGGTAGGAACGCTCGGCTTCGGCGCGGGCTTCCGCGCCCGCATCGATTTCGGGCACGTCCAGGGCGAAGCGGGTGCCGAACGGGACGTTGCCCGCCGGCCGCTCCCGGACGGCCGTGGCGGCCGTTCCGATCGGGAAGGGTTCGTGGAACTGCATTCGCATTCCTCTCGTGGGGGGTGGGAACGTGGGATTCGTTCCCCTGGAACCTCTCGGGCAAAGGGCTGTCAGGTGGTGCAGTCTCCCTTCGGTCGAGGATGGGACCCTGTCGCCCGCCGGGCGCATCACAGCGAGCGACAGGGGTCGATGGTCGTGCGGCTCCCCGGACCGCACGACCGGCCTTAAGGGGCGCTGGGGCGACGACTCGCCCGAGACCGTTCCCAGGCTGACGGCAGCGGACCGCCGGCGACGATGGAGTCGTGCAGCTCCTGAAAAGCCATGTCGCCGCGCGCCATGCTGCGGCGCAGGTCCGCCTCGGTCAGCTCCTGCTCGTAGTGATCGCGGAGCGCCTCAGACACGATGTCGAACAAGGCGTCAGCGCGTTCCGTGCTGCTTGTCTCCGGAACGACGGGTTCCTCGTTCATGCCCTCACCCCTGCTGCGAGTGCAGGCACCTGTCGCCGCGAAGGATGAGGCATAGGACCGGCATGGTCCGCTCGCGCTGTGTTCCGTCTCGGCGCGTATCGGCGTTCCAGTTCGAGGCTGTGTGCGTGCCGTTCAGCCTGCTGAATCACAGCAGGGACCTCATCGACCGAGGCAGGGGTGAGCAACCCAAGGGGCCACCCGCCACGGCGAGGCATCGCGTAGAGGTGGCCGTTCTCTTGCATCCGCCACACGAGCCAGCCGGGGGGAGCGGGCAGGTACTCGACCATCGGACGCTTGTCGCTGCCGACCGTCATCGTTCCCCCCTTGGCGCGCTGACGACTTCTGCCTCGGACTGCGGCAGGCGTAGCTCGACACCAGAGGATGAACGTGTCCTGATCATGTGGTCGGCGCCCCGGCGGTTCGCTCGTTCGTACCCGATGATCTGGTCCGGTTCCGGTCGCCGGCTGCGAGCGCCCCGAACCCATGAACCAAGCGGGAAATCCCTGTTGAGCTCCCGCCACAGCGTTTCGAGGCGCGCCTGCTCGATCAGGTCGGCGATGTGCGTGATCTCCTGACCGGTCAGCTCACGCCCACCTTCGATCACAGCGTCACCGGTCAGGATCAGCTCACGGTCTTCGGGAAGCAGCGGACTACACGTATCCGGCACGGCGTATCCCTCTCGTGTCATCAGGCGGCCCGGAGGTCTGCGAGGACGGGTTCGGCGTGAAGCACGCGGTGAAGCGCACCCCAGGTTTCGGCCACGACCTCCACGCCGCTACGGCAAGCGCGCCGCCGTTCGCGACCGTGTCGAACGTCCACTGCGGCCACATCCGGAACATGGGGTGACTAGGAGAGAGAGGGCGAGTTTCCGTGTGAACTCGGCGCTTGCTCCTAGATTTCCTCGTCTTCATGGTGGACATACGGGTGTTCACCTACCCTAGGTTGTAAAGGGCTTTACTCAGGTGACAACCATGGTTTCGCAGGATCTCCTTTACCACAACCATAAAGTAGAGATTCTACGATTCTGGCGCCCGGTTAGACTGCTTCTATGGCACGTCCGCAGTACTCCTCACCCTCAGTACGGCGGCGTCGGCTCGGGGCGCAGCTACGGCGTCTGCGGGAAGACGCCGGCTATACGCTCGCCGAGACCTCGGATCGCCTCGGCTGGGCGAAGGCCAAGATCGGCAAGCTCGAAACCAGCGAGCTCAAGACCGTCAAGCCGACCGACCTCGACGCGCTGCTGACGCTCTACAACGTCACCGATGAGGCGACCCGCGCCGAGATGCATCAGCTCGCGAGGGATGCCAAGATCCGCGGTTGGTGGTGGAAGTATCGCGACGTCTTCGGTCGGGAACCGCTGCCCGACTTCGAGGCCGAGGCGTCGCTGATACGAACCTACGAAGTCGCCACCATCCCCGGTCTGCTACAGACTCCCGAGTACGCCGGGGCGGTGTTCCGAGGCGGGCGCTACAGCGCGCCGGAACAGATCCAACGACAGGTCGAAGCCCGCATGGAGCGCCGCGAGATCCTGCACAGGTTCGAGAATCCGCCCCGACTGTGCGCGGTGATCGACGAGGCAGCACTGCGCCGACCGATGGGTAGCGAGCAGGTCATGCAGACGCAGTTCGAGTACCTGCTGCGGATCGGCCAACTGCCGAACATCGACATTCAGGTGTTGCCTTTCGAGGCCGGCGCACACGCGGCACTCGGCAACGCCTTCACCATCCTCGATTTCCCCGAACCCCTCGACCCGACGATCGTGTACACCGACAACGTCGGATCGGGGCTGTTCGAGGAAGCACGCGACGAGGTCGACCGATACGTCGCAGTCTTCGGCGAGGTACAAGCTGCGGCACTGACAACGCAGCGGAGCGCCGAGTTCATCGAGGACATCCGGAAGCAAGAGAGCGAGTCATGACGTCTACACCTGAGTTCCGTAAGAGCAGCTACAGCCAGAACAGCAACGCATGCGTCGAGGTTGCCGACCTTGACGGCACGCACCTGGTGCGCGACACACAGAACCGCGAGGCGGGTCACATTGGCTTCCCTGCGGCCGAGTGGCGCGCGTTCCTCGACGAGATCAAGGCGGGGCGACTCTAACCCCGGCTGGAAACCACGCGACCCCCGCGCCGTGCTCGGTGCGGGGGTCGACGTGTACCTGAGTGCCCTAAGGGCATGGCCGAAGTCTATCGGGCGCCACGGGGAGAACCAAGGCGCCGGGGGCGCTGCCGTGGTCACTTCGGCGTCGTCGAAGAGGTCATCAGGTACCCGCTGCCCGTGAGCTGTCGTGAACTATGAGGCGTCCACTCGGTGCGACACCCCAGGTCAACGGGTTACGCCTCGAAACACGGAACCCCAGGTCAGATAGGGGGCACCTCTCTGACCTGGGTTTTTCATACGTTCGGGACGAAGGGGTCGTGGGTTCGAATCCCGCCATCCCGACAGAGAAACGGGTGTCCACGCAGGTGGGCACCCGTTTTGTGTGTGCGGGGGGTGTGGGCTCTCAGTGTCCGGTACACATTCAGTGCACATGCTCCGGAGCGGTGAGGGTTTTGGCGCGCGCCGCAGCGGCCTTCATCCGCCCGGCGTCCATGGCGTCGGCGACCTCGTCCAGGCGGTCAGGGAAGAGGTGACCGTAGGTGTCGAGCGTCATGGTCGCGGTCGCGTGGCCGAGCATCTGCTGAACCACCTTGACGTCCGCGCCGGCGGCGATCGCCAGGGACGCGGCGGTGTGCCGGAGCTTGTGCGGAGTCAGCCCGAGACCGTCCAGGCCCGCGTTCTTGCGCGCGTTGCTGAACTCGCGCATGCGCAAAACGCTCGGCTGGGAAACCCCAGCCGAGCGTTTGGCTAAGCTCCTGGCCGTGGCCAGTTGATCAGCAGTGTTGCGACGACCCCTCGAATTCGCCGAAGGCCGGGGGCTTCGTTGTTGAGTAGGGCTACAGGCGGCCGCGCCGAGCGTCGGCCAGGAACGCCGGCCACTCGGACGCCGGGAAGGCGAGGTGTCCCGCCTCAGGGTGCTTCGAGTCGCGCACAGCCGCACCCGCGGGCAGGTCGGCGACTCGACGCAGTCCTCCCCTTTGGCCGCGCTGTGCGAGGTGTTCCCCGAGCATTGACGTCAGGTGGTTCCCTCGGGACCGCGACCCTCGGCTGTGGTCGAAGCTCGTCTGCGAGCTCGATACGCCGCAGCCTTGACGCGGTTGCCACACTGGTCCATCCCGCACCAGGTGCGCCGGGCGCCGCGTGAGCGGTCGAGATAGATGCGGGTGCAGCCAGTGCGACCGCACTCCTTGAGACAGGCGTGAGGATCAGCGAGCACGGCGATACCGCTTCTCGCCAATTGAGAGAGCGCTGCGCGGAGGTCTCCCGTCATGCGCAGCCCCGCGTCGCTGAGCTCGATCGTGGGCACCGGCCCAGCGGCCATGTCGTTGACGATCTCGAGGCTGCCCGGGTCGAAGGGCCGATCGAGCACACGATCGAGAGCAAGTCGGTAGGTCGCTTCGCGCAGTGACAGTGCGGACTCGAAGGTTGCGAAGTCAGCGGTAACACGGTCGGGGAGCCCGTCACATTCGGCAACCCACCGCTCAAGGTCGGCAGGCGCGGCCAGGAGATCGCTGGGCTCGTCTCGACGAGACCCCACAGTGCCGGCCAAATCGAGGGCTGGGTTGCCGCTCACGAACGCAAAATCCACGTCACCATCTTGACCGGTAACGGCATTGATGACAAGCTCGTCACCTGTTAAGCAGGTGACGCCAAGGCGAACGGGAGAACTTGTGGTCGAGATCTGTGACATCGAGGTCGTCGTCTTCGACGTCCTCGGAACACTGGTCGACGAGCCCAGCGAGCTTCGTACGGAAATTAGCGACGCGCTGCCGGCGTCCGACGATGCGTTTGTCGACGAGCTGCTCGCCTCGTGGCAGCGGCATGTCGAGCTCGAGCAGCAACGCATCGCGCAAGGGCACCGCGCCTACGTCAACACCGAGATCATCGACGCAGAAGCCGCTCAACGGGTGGCCGACCATGCCCGACTCGCCGATCCGGCGACCATCGCCCGGCTGGCCACAGCGGGTCAGCGCTTGCCCCCTTGGGACGACTCCGTCGCCGGTCTCGAGCGGCTCGCGCAGCGGTTCCCCGTGCTCGGGCTCTCCAACGCCAGCCGCACCGCTCTGCTGCGACTCAACGCACATGCTGGGCTGCGCTGGCACCAGGCCCTGTCCGCCGAAGCCGTTCTGGCCTACAAGCCGGCTCCGGAGGTCTACCAACTCGCCATCGACACCGCCGGATGTCCACCCGAACGTGTGCTCATGGTGGCCGCCCACGCCTGGGACCTCCGCGGAGCTCAGGCGAGGGGCATGCGGACCGCCTACGTCCAGCGGCCGGTCGGAGACCCGCCGATGACCTCCGATGTCTTCGACTGGCGGTTCAATGGACTCAACGACCTGGTCACCGCGCTGACGGCCAGGTAGCCAGGCCGATCCGCACTCCGCGCGCCGGCATGATGAGTTTCGGATCGAGCACGCCGACCAGGCAGAACGCCGGTCCTTCGGGACCGGCGTTCTTGCGTTGGGGGCCAAATAGGGGCCAGCGGGTCACGGTTTCAGTCTTCGGCGGCCGAGGTGAATGCCGTGGCGTGGTCACGGACGAAGTCGGCGATGTCGCGCGGGGGGTGGCCGAGAAGGTCGGCGACCGTATCGGTGGTGAAGTCTCCCCAGCCGGAGGCATACGCCTGCGCGTACTCCTCGAGCATGTCGACGATCCATTCCAAAACGCCGTAGCCGAGCAGTGTCTTGCGCTTGGCGTCGTCGCTGACCGGCAGGTACGCGATGGACCTGCCGAGATCGAGGCTCAATTGGTCGGCGACCTCGCCGAACGTCACTGAGCGCGGGCCGGTTAGGGTGTACGTCTTGCCGTGGTGGCGATCCGGGTCGTCGAGGAGCACGCGGGCAGCGCACTCGGCGATGTCGCGTACGTCGATCATGCTGAGCCGCGCCGAGGCCATGTTCAGTGAGAACGTGCCGGTGGCGGAGATGTCGCCCGCCTCGTTCAGCAGGTTCTGCATGAACCAGAGAGGACGCAGGATCGTCCAGCGCATACCAGACTGTTCGGTCTCCTGGTCCGACAGCGCGTGCAATCTACCGCTGCGGTTCGGCGCGTCGTGTGCCGCGCCGACGGCGGACAAGCGCACGATGCGCTCCACCCTGGCTCGGCGTGCCGCCCACACGGCGTTCATGTTGTTCTCCGGAGCGCGCGGGCCGTTGGGGGTGAGCAGCCACACGTCCTGCACGCCCTCGAAGGCGGGCGGCAGCGACCGAGCGTCATCGAGGTCACCGACGAAGATCTCGACGCCCTGCTTGCGAAGGACGTCTGTTCTGGACTCTTCGCGGACGAGCGCACGAAGATCCACATCGGCCCCTTCCAGCGCATTCATCAGCGCGGTGGACACGGTTCCGGTGGCTCCGGTGATCAGCACGGTGCGTGACATGTTCATTCTCCTCTGGGGGGCGCGGGGGTACGGATGAGATTGCGGACGACGTCGGGGGTCAACTGCGCGGCGGCGATGGCGGCCAGCGCGAGCACGAACCCGACACCCTGCCACGGCGTCAGGGATTCACCGAGGAACAGCCAGCCCAGGATCGCGGCGACCGCGGGTGAGAGCAGGGGAAGGAACGACACGGCGACCACGGGCAGCCTGCCGATGCCGTGGAACCAGATCGGGTAAGAAAGCAGGGCGCCTACAACGGCCAGCCACGCGTAGCCGCTGATTGCACGAAGATCCAGTCCGGGCGGAAGTCCCTCGAACGCAAGCGCGAGCGGGACGAGCACGAGACCGCCGGCGGTGAGCTGCCAGCCGGCGAGGGCCGCTGCGCCGACGCCCTCCGGACGCCCCCAACGTTTGGTCAGGACGATCCCGCCGGCCATCGAGCCGGCGGCTGCGATACCGGCCAGGATGCCGAGCAGGTCGAAGGAGAGCTGGCCGCGCAGGACGATCAGCCCGACACCCATCACGCCGACCAGGCCCCAGCCGAGCCGCCAGCGTGTGGGTTTCTCACCGAGCAGCAGGAACGCCAGAGCGACAACGAGCAACGGTTGGAAGGCGGTGAGGGTCGCCGCGACGCCACCCGGTAGTCGATAGGCGGCGACGAACAGCAGTGCGAAGAACGCGCCGATGTTGAGGGTGCCGAGCAGCAACGAGCGCCACACCCACGTGCCGTGCGGCAGCTTGCGCGTGATGGCGAGCAGAAGCAGCCCCGCCGGCAGCGCGCGGATCACACCGGACACCAACGGGTGGCCGGGCGGGAGGAATTCGGTGGTGACCAGGTACGTGGTGCCCCAACTGACCGGCACGGCCGCGGTCAGCGCGGTCAGTCCCAGGGGGCCACCGGGCGGGGACGTGCTGCCCGAGTCCGCCCGGTTCGAGGTCTGAACCATCCAATCTCCTTAACGTTGAAATATTCAACGTTGGCGAGAGTAGCCGCCTGTTAGGATGGCGTCAAACATTTTTACGTTAAGATGTTCTGGAGGGGGCAGACTCGTGGAGGACAACGTCGACTGGCGGATGAACCAGTGGCGGACCGAGCGGCCCGATATCGATCCCACGCCGATGGGCGTGGTGGCCCGGATCCAGCGCGCCTGCCGGCTGCTCGAACGCGAGCTTCAGAACAACTTCGCTAAGCATGACCTGCAAATATGGGAGTTCGACATAGTGTCGACGCTGCGCCGGTCCGGGCACCCGTATCAGCTCACCGCAGGGCAGTTGGTCACGTCGTCGATGGTCACCTCCGGAGCGGTCACCAACCGGATCGACCGTCTCGTCGCCAAGGAACTGGTGACCCGCGAGGTCGATCCCCTGAACCGGCGCAGCGTGCTGATCACACTGACCGAGCGCGGCAAGGAGCTGATCGACCGGGTCGTCGTCGACCATGTCGACCTGGAGGCGAAGCTCCTCAGTAAACTGAGCGGCCGTGACCAGGAGCATCTCGCCGGATTGCTACGCGAGCTGCTCACCGGCCTCGGCGACCACTCGCCTGGCAACCCCCTGAATCATTAGCGACCGACGTGCAGGGATTCCGTGCCCTTCGGGCCTGAGTGCCGCGCTGCCTCCCCGACAAAGAAGCGGGCGTCCACGCAGGCGGGCACCTGTTCTTCGTATTGGCCTTGAGAGGATGGGGATCCCACCGCATATTGTGCGGCCGGTACCTCCGATATCAGCATAGAAGTAGTCAAGAGGCGGCCGGGGCATGCAATACGCATATCTCTGGGTCGTATCGTATCCCTGTCGCCTTGTTGACCAACGGTGCGGCATGTCCATAGTCGGGGTTGATCTGGCGTGCCAGGACGATTGTCGCAACCCGAGCCGCACCGGCTTCTTTCAAGCAGTAGGCGGCTGATTGCACCCGCGCGCCCGTCACCCACGTGTCGTCGATCAACAGAACCGCTGACGGACGTGCTGATATCGAGCGGATGGGGTCGGTTTTGAACCAGTCGAGGTTCAGGTTCCGGCTGTAGGGGTCGATGCTGTTGTTCAGCACCAGCTCGACAAGGTCCAGTGGCACCATCGGCTTGAGCATGGCCTGCAGCGGATGTGTCACCATGGGGCTTTTCGTGCTGGGTACGAAAGCCACATGCGTGAAGTGATCGATGCCGAGCCGTCTCTTTACGCAGGCCAGATGGCGCACGCAGAAGTGCCAGAACAGGCAGGTAAGGCGCAGCCGGGCTTCAGCGCTGGAGGGTGTCGCCTTGTATGCACGTAGGTCGTGAGCGGCCTGGCGAGTGTATCCGATTCGGTAAGTAATGGGGACGACTACGTCCGCCAGCACACCGCCGGACCGGTGGTGTGCTTCCGCGCACTTGCCACACCGTGTCGATGCGACGTGCACGGCTCCGAAGCAGACCTGACATACCCCCGGAGAGTCGGTGAGCACGGGACTGAGGTAGTTGGTCTGCTCGGCGACCGAGCGCTCTACGACCTCCCACGCCGGGCTACCAGGCAACTGAGACTGTCTTGGCGATATCGGCGGTGGTCGTCTCGGCGTCGCTGATGCGTTTCTCCACCGTCGAGAGCATCTGGTCCATGTCGTTGACGATGTACACACCTGGGCGCTTAGCGAAGTCGCGTGCCCATGCGTTGACCAGTAGTTCGCGGGGGAAGATCAGCGGACGGCCGTGCTGCAGCGCGTATCGGGCCTGAATCCGAGCGCCACTGTGCTCGCCGGCTTCCACTACGATGGTCGCTGCTGCGTATCCGCTCATCATGGCATTTCGCATGGGAAAGGACTGGCGCGTGGGGGGCGCGTCCGGCAGGAACTGAGAGATGACCATGCCGTGCTCGGTGATCGCCTCCTGTAGTTCCTGATTCTGTCTCGGATAGGCGCGGTTGATGCCGGTACCGATCACCGCGACGGTGCGGCCTCCCGTATCCAGAGCCGCAGTGTGCGCAGCGGTGTCCACGCCCGCAGCGAGCCCGCTCACCACAGTGACATCGCGAGAAGCCAAGTGCGCAGCAATGCTGTATGCCATCTTCAGACCGTACTCGGATGCCTTCCGGGAACCGACGACGGCTATGGCCCGCCGGTCAGGCCGAATACGGCCACGTGTGAACACGATGGGCGGCATCTCATGGATGTCGCGCAACCGGGCCGGATACTGCTCATCAAGGAAGCAGAAGACCTGCACTCCGCGGCGTGTGCAGGAGTTCATCAGCGCCAGGGCTTCGGCAACTTCGGGGCACTGCTCTGGCGGGTCCGGAAACAGCGTCTCGTCACCATGTGCTTTTCCCAGCACCGTGCGGGCGCTTCCGGTGTCCATCACCTCCTCGGTGATCGACGACCATCGCGCGTCCTTGCGCAGCACAAGAGCGAGCATCGCGGTTCGCTCATCGATCGGCTGCATGCTCTTGATGGTAGAAGCCGATGCCGCGGTTCCCAACCCCGACATGTTCGTTTCTTCCCCTGACCTCGTATTTCAGATCACACCATGATAGAACACTTGTACGTCTCATGTCTCAGGGGTGCGGGCGGCTTCGCCGGGGTGCCAGTGCTGTCAGTCGGCGGGAACGAGCGAGTCAATCGAGCAACAGACCCGCATGAGCCCACCACCCGGTATAGAAGCTGACCGAATAGCCGGATGGCTCCACTGTCGACGTGTCCGTTTCCTTCAAGACCGGTGCGCGGCACCACCCCTACCGTGGCGGCCATGGCACCTGTATTCGATCTGGTCGGCCTGGTCGTGACCGATATGGGAGCGTCACTCGCCTTCTACCGCCGTCTCGGGATCGACATCCCCGCGTCGGCCGATGACGAGCCGCATGTGGAGGCGGCACTGCCGGGCGGGCTGCGCCTGGCGTGGGACACCGTCGACACCGTCCGCTCCTTCGATCCCGACTGGGCCCCACCCCGGGGCGGACCTGGTATCAGCCTGGCCTTCGCCTGCGCGGACCCCGCGGAAGTGGACCGTGTCTATGCGGATCTCGTCGGCGCCGGATACATCGGGCACAAGAAGCCCTGGGACGCCTTCTGGGGGCAGCGGTACGCCGTAGTGGCCGACCCGGACGGCAACGACATCGACCTGTTCGCGCCGTTGGAAGTTAAGCCGTGAGCTCGGTGATCGGCGCCCCGGCCAAGATCTTCACCTCACGGGTGAGGTGGGGCTGGTCGGCGTAGCCGGCCGCGGCCGCCGCGGAGGCGATGGGGACACCGGCACGGACCATGCCCAGCGCGCGGTTCATCCGCAGGATGCGGGCCAGAGTCTTGGGGCCGTAACCGAATGCCGCCAGGCAGCGACGGTGTAGTTGCCGCTCACTGAGCCCCGTGGCCTGGGCGGTGGCCGCGACCGCGGAGCCGGCGCGCAACCGGTCGACGATCGCGGAGAGCACAGGGGCGTCGCCCGGCGGGTTCTCGCCGAGCCGCCGCACGGCGACCTCCTCCAGGACCGCACCCGCATCCGCTGTGTGCGCGAGCTGGTCGGTGAGCCGGCGGACGCGCGCCGCGGGCCACATGTCCGCAAGGGGCACTCGCTGGTCGCGCAGTTCGTGGGCCGGCACACCGAGGACGGCGGGAGCAGTGCCGGGCGCGAACCGCAGCCCGACGTAGTCCCGGCCGGGGACCCACTCGGCAAGGTGTGCCGTGGTGTCCGGGCCCGCGACGAGAAGAGTGCCACCGATCCAGATCAAGTCCATGCAGCCGTCCGGCAGGACCCGCTGCGTCCGGCTCTCCCCGGGCGACGTGCCGTACCACACGACCGCGCCAAAGACCTGCGGCGACGTCCTTTCCCGGTACATGCCTTTTAGTTTCGCACCCGGCGCCGACCGGTGCGGGCACGGACGGCGGTCAGCTTCTGGCGACCAGATCGATCAGACTCGCCTCCGGACGGCAGCAGAACCGCACCGGTGCGTAGGGGGAGGTGCCCAGACCGCCCGACACGTGCAACCACGCTCCGCCGTAGCGGTGCAGCCCCCAGGCCCGGCGCCGGTCGATGCCGCAGTTGGTGACCAGAGTTCCGTAGAACGGCAGGCAGAGCTGCCCGCCGTGGGTGTGTCCGGCGAGCAGGAGCCGGTAGCCGTCGGCTTCGAACCGGTCCAGGTTGGCCGGTTCGGGAGAGTGCATGACCCCCAGGCAGAGATCCGCGTCCGTGTCGGCGGGGCCGGCGATGCGGTCGTAGCGGTCCAGGCCGATGTGCGAATCGTGCACGCCGGCCACCGCGATATCGAGTGTGCCCGCCTTCAGCGCTCCTTTGCGGTTGTTCAGGTCGAGCCAGCCCGACGCGCTCATCGCCGCTCCGAGCTCACGCCACGGCAGGTCCGGCGTCCGGCGCTTCTTGTAGTCGGCTCTACTGCTTCGCCACAGGTAGCGGGCGGGGTTCTTGAACTGGGGAGAGAACAGGTCGTTGGAGCCGTACACGAACGCCCCCGGGCGGTCCAGCAGCGGGCCGAGGGCGTCGATGAACGGGCCGACGGCGTCCCGGTGGGCCAGCGAATCGCCCGTGTTGATGACGAGGTCCGGTTCGTAGGCGTCGAGTCCGCGAATCCAGTCGATGAGCATGCGGCGCCCAGGTGTGAGGTGGGCGTCGGACAGGTGCAGTACGCGCAGTCGTGGACTTCCCGGCGCCAGCAGCGGGAGTTCGTAGCGCCGCAGCCGGAACCAGTTCCGCTCGATCACCGACGCGTATCCGATCCCGGCGGCGCCGATCGCACCCGCCACCATGGCCGCTCGGCCCGCTGTGCGCAGCGTTTTGTGCATCGTGGTCACTTTCTGCACCTCCTGCACCGATGGTGGCAGATCCCGGGGGCCGCTCTGGCCGCTCAGTGCCGCCACGATCAGCCACAGCGGAAAAGGCTTCGGCATCGAGCAGCGGAAACCTTATGATTTCTGCCATGGCCGAACTCAAAGACCGCCTCAAGACCGATCTCACCGCTGCCATGAAGGCGCGTGATGACCTGCGTACCCGGACCCTGCGCATGGTGCTGACCGCTATCTCCAATGAGGAGGTCGCCGGAAGTTCGGCTCGCGACCTCGACGACGCGGAGATCACCAGGCTCATCACGCGCGAAGCCAAGAAGCGCCGGGAAGCAGCCGAGGCATTCCAGAAGGGCGGCCGCGCGGAGAAGGCCGAGGAGGAGCGCGCCGAGGGAGAGGTGCTCGCCGAATACCTGCCCGCCCAGCTCACCGACGCGGAGTTGGCCGACCTGGTCGCCGCCGCTATCGCGGAGTCCGGCGCGAGCGACGTCAAGGGCATGGGCGCGGTCATGCAGATCGTCAAGCCCAAGGTCGTTGATCGCGCGGAGGGCGGGCGGGTCGCCGCCGAGGTGAAGCGGCAGTTGAGCGCGTAACCTCCCCGCACGTCTTCTCTCGCAGGTCTCGGGGGATCGGCCGGGAAATTCCCGGTGCTCTCCGATCCCCCGAGAAGCGTCAGCACAGAGTGTTACGCCTCGCCGCGGCCCGGGACATAGAACCCCGGGGCTGCGGGCGGGCCGTTCTCGGGGCGCCAGACGTCGTCATCGGGAACACTGGTCGTGCGTCCTGATCCGGTGCCGTTGCTCAGGAACACGTTGACCGTCGCGCCTTCGGGCAGCACGGTGCCGGGGTCAGGGTTGACCGCGGCCACGGTGTCCTTCGCCTCGCTGGAGCGAACCCGGGTGGTGGAGACGTTCGCCTGGAAGCCCGCTTCCTCCAGTGTGTTCACCGCTTCGCTCTCGCGCTGGCCGAGCACATCTGGGACACCGCCCTCATTGCTGGTGGGCGTGGTCGAATCTTCGGGTTCTCTAGGCTGCCTCGGTTCCGATGTCGATCCGTATTTGGAAGGCGCCGGAGGGAAACTCTCCTGGTCCAGTTCCTTCACGGCCTCGCGCATCGTCTCCTGCCAGATGGGGCCGGGGATCGTCGCGCCGTAGACCTGGCCGTAGTACCGGTCGCCGATGGTGACATTGCGCAACGGGTGGTTCTGCGGGCCCCGCGGGTCGCCGACGAAGACGGCGCTGGCCAGGTTCGGGGTGAACCCGGCGAGCCAGGCGCTTGCGGAACCGTCCGTAGTGCCCGTCTTCGCGGCGGCGGGGCGGCCGATGCCCAGACCATTGGTGGTACCGCCCTTGAACGTCTGCTGCAGCAGGTAGCTCACCCCGGCCGCGACGTCCTCGTCGATGGCGCGCTCGCACTCGCTCTCGATGTCGATCGTGGTGTCGGACTGGCGGTCCTCGATCTTGGTAATGGCCTGCGGCTCGCAGTGGATGCCGCCAGAGGCGAACGTGGCGTAGGCGTTGGCCACGTTCATCGGGGAGACCTCTTCGCTGCCCAGGGTGAAGGAGTTGTTCCCTTGGGTCCGCGGGTTGTCGAAGGACTCGCCGTCGGCGCGGTGCACGCCGAGTTTCTCCGCCATGGTGATGACGTTGCACAGCCCAACGCTCTTCTGCAGCTGGGCGAAGTAGGTGTTCACCGATCCCTTGGTGCCGGAGATCATGTTGTTGGTGGCTCCGCCCTTGGTATCGCCGGCGTTCTTCACCGGCCAGGGAGCCAGGGTGCCGCCGTCGCAGCTCTTCTGTCCGGTGATCGTGGTGCTGTTTCCGGAACTGAAGGACGTGCCGAAGCCCTTGCCCTGCTCCAGCGCTGCGGCCAGGGTAAACGCCTTGAACGTGGAGCCGGCCTGGAAGCCGGTGCTGCCGCCGCGATCGGAGTCGGTGGCGAAATTGATCGACGTCTCGCCGATTTTGGACTCGTCAGGGCCGTAATCGCGGCTCTGCGCCAGCGCCCGGATCTCGCCGGTACCCGGCTCGATCAGGACCTCGGCGGCCACCTTGCGGGACTCGTTCTTGCGCGGAACCCATTTGTCGACCGCCTTCTGGGCGGCCTCCTGCATGCTGACGTCAAGCGTTGTGTGGATCTTCAGGCCCGCGGTCCGCAACCAGCGGGCGCGCTCGGTCTCGTTCTCGCCGAACCGGCCGTTCTTCTCGATCTCCTGGACCACGTAGTCGCAGAAGAAGGGCTGGTCGCTGGGCATACACCCGTTGCTCGGCGTGGTGATGTCCAGTTCGAGGTCCTCGCCCTTGGCCTCCTTGGCCTCTTCGGCGGTGATCATCTTGTTGTCGACCATGCGGTCCAAGACGACGTTGCGGCGGTCCTTGGCGTCTTCGGTGTTGAGGCGGGGGTTGTACAGGTAGGGATAACGGACCGCACCGGCCAGGGTCGCGGCCTGCTCTAGGGTGAGCTCATCGGCGCCGACGTCGAAGAAGTGTCGCGCGGCGGATTCGACTCCGTAGGCACCGTCGCCGAAGTAGGCGATATTCAGGTAGCCCTCGAGGATCTCCTCCTTGCTCATCCGCTTCTCAATGGTCACGGCGTAGCGGAGTTCGCGCACTTTGCGGGAGATCGTCGTCTCTCGGGCCTCTTCCTGTTCGGCCTGGGATGTAGCGCTCTCGACCAGCACATTCTTGACGTATTGCTGTGTCAGCGAGGAGCCGCCCTCGGTTTTCCCGCTGAGCGTGCGTAGTGCGGCCCGGAACGTGCCGGCGATGTCGATACCGCCGTGCTCGTAGAAGCGCGAGTCCTCGATGGCGATGATGGCGTCCTGTACGACCGGGGCCATGGCGTCGAGTTCGACCAGTTCCCGGTTCTGGTCGTAGATCTCGGCGATGACCTCGCCGTCACGGTCGTAGATCACCGACCTCTGCGGAGGCGGAGGGGTCTCCAGCTCGCTGGGCATGTTGAGGAAACCGGTCGCGACATTGCGCGCGGTGATTCCGATACCGCCCACCGCGGGTAGGGCGAGCGCGGCCACCAGCACACCCGCGACAATTCCGACACCTACGAGTTGACTGATTTTCTGCAGCAATGTCCCCTGACCCACCCCATCAGACTACGTGCGGCCGGCAATGGGCGGTGCGAACGGCCACGCACGTTTCGGGGGACCGGATCAATCGCCCATGGGCCCCCGCGCTCCCCTCCATTGTGGACGCTTCTCGAAGTAAGTGAGTCCCATCGACAACTCGTCACCCTTCGTGAATGAGTAGTAACTATACTCACGGGTGGCAATGGCTCGCCTGGGCTATATCAGAAATGGGCCCAATGGGGCCTGTTGGTCGTGCGTGCAGGTCCGTAGTTTCGTCCACAGCGGTGAGGAGGGACACAGCCAGCCGAAATATCCAAGAGTCGGCCACTGACCGGCCTCGCGGAGGCACGGTCGGCGCTTCCCTTCTTCCCCCCATGCCGACGACCGCGCCCGTCGGCCGCAGGTACACAACACACATGCTGATCTTGGGAGTGGGGCACATGTGGATGACAGACTGGACAGCCCGAGCCGTATGTCGGGAGACTGATCCCGACGCGCTCTTCGTGCAAGGGGCCGCCCAGAATCGCGCCAAACTCATCTGTCGGGGGTGCCCTGTGCGCACCGAATGCCTGGCAGATGCCTTGGACAACCGTATCGAGTTCGGCGTCTGGGGAGGGATGACCGAACGCGAGCGGCGCGCCCTGTTGCGGAGGCGGCCGGATGTCGCATCGTGGCGCGACCTTTTGGAGGACGCCCGCAAGGAGTATGAACAAGAGAGCGAGAACATACTCGCTTATTGACACCCCCGGACCCCCGAACACCCCGCCTTTGACCGGTCCCCTAGGGAGTGTTTGACGAAGGCTTTCGGATGAGCGAGCGGCCGTCCAGGCAATCTCTCGCAAGACGATTCGCGCAGATCATCCTGGTTGGCTGGGCAAGCGACATCGGCGCAGCGAGAGGCAGCATGGCGGCCGCGAGCCCGAAATGATTCGGCAAACACGACCTAATCGGCCAGTGCCCTGCCGATCTCGCGGAGGCCTTCGAGATCGTGCACGTCCTCGGGGCGCGCTGGCACGTCGATGACGGGGACCTCGGGGTGGGCCGAGGTGAGTTCCTCTCGCAGCCGCGTCTCCCTCTCGTGAACCCGCGCGCGTTCCGCGTGCAGTCGGAGAGCCGCGGCCGCGACCGGATGCTCTCCGGATGTCTCCAGCGTCTCGGCCGCCGCGAGCCCCCGTTCCGGGGGAAGATCCCGCACTGCGGTGCGGTGGACCCGGTTGAGGACGATCCCCGCGAGCGGCATGTGGTCTTCGCGCAGCCGGTCGATGAAGTAGGACGCCTCACGGAGGGCATCGCTCTCGGGTGCGGCGACCACGATGAAGGCGGTCCCCGGAGCCTGAAGCAGCCGGTAGGTGCGCTCCGCGCGCTCCTGGAAGCCGCCGAACACGGCGTCGAACGCGGTGACGAACGTCTGCACGTCCTTGAGTACTTGGGCGCCGACGATCTTGCCGATAATGCCGGTGACCATGCCGACTCCTGCGCCGATTAGGCGGAACGCCCCGGTCTTGGCCGGTGCCGCGAGGAACTTGATAAGCCTGCCGTCAAGGAACCGCCCGAGCCTTTTGGGCGCATCGAGGAAGTCCAGGGCTGAGCGGCTCGGTGGAGTATCGACGATGATCAGGTCCCAGTCTCCGGATTGGCGGAGTTGGCCCAGCTTCTCCATGGCCATGTACTCCTGCGTCCCCGAGAAGCTGGAGGACAGCGACTGGTAGAACGGGTTGGCCAGGATCTGCCGTGCTCGTTCAGGGTCGGCATGCGCTTCGACGGTCTCGTCGAAGGTGCGCTTCATGTCCAACATCATCGCGTGCAGGGTTCCGGCGGAGGGGGCTCCATCGGCGGGGAGAGGAACCGACCTGGGTGTGTTGTCGAGTTCTGCCAACCCCATCGACTGGGCGAGCCGCCGTGCCGGGTCGACGGTGATGACAACGGCGTCTCGCCCGCGTTCGGTGGCGCGGACTCCGAGGGCCGCCGCAGTGGTGGTCTTGCCCACACCGCCGGCGCCGCAGCAGACGATGATGCGGGTATCCCGGTCGTCGAGCAGCGCGTCGACATCAAACGGCGGAGTGCTGGAGGTGGCCGTTGCGCTCATCGTGCCCCCTGGTCTCGCAGCAGGTCGGCGAGTGCGAAGAGGGCAGCGGGCGCGATGTCGTCGTCCACGAATGGGATCTCAAAGCGCGGGTGGTCGATGCCGGACAGGCGTTCGCGTACCGCGGATTCGGTTCTGAGGCGGCGTGCGTGGTCGGTCATCTCCTCCGCCAGCTCACGGGCCATCCGCTCGGGGTGGTCCATCCGGGTGGCTTTCAGCCCCTGGATGAGTGCTTCGGTGTCGATTTCCCCCTCGGCTGCCGAGGCCATGACCTCAGGGGCGAAGAATGGCTCGCGCACCATGTTGATCATGACGGTGCCCACGTTGAGGCCGACCGCGCGGACCTCGTCGATACCGTCCAGGGTCTCCTGGGTCGGCATCTCTTCGAGCGTGGTCACGAAATGGACCGCTGTCTGCGGTGAGCGGATGGTCTGCATGACCTTGGCGGCGTGGTTGTGGATGGAGCCGACCCGGGCCAAGCCGGCCACCTCGGCGTTGACGTTGAGGAACTGTGCGATCCGCCCCGTAGGCGGCGCGTCCAGCACAACGGCATCGTAGATATGGGGCTGGCGGGAGCCGTCCTGGTCGCCGCGCCGCTGATCGCCCGACCTGCGGCGCACCGCTTCGGTCGCTTTGCCGGTGAGGAGGACGTCACGCACTCCTGGCGCGATCGTGGTGGCGAAGTCGACGGCGCCGAACCGGGTGAGAGCCATGCCTGCCCGCCGCATGCCGTAGAACATCTCCAGGTATTCCAGGAGAGCGGCCTCGGCGTCGACCGCGAGCGCGTACACCTGTCCGCCCTGCGGTGTGTCGGCGACCTTGCGCTCCTCGTAAGGCAGAGGCGCGCGGCCGAAGATCTGGGCGATTCCCTGGCGTCCCTCGACCTCGACCAGGAGGGTCTTCTTCCCCCCGGAAGCCAGCGCCAGGGCGAGGGCCGTGGCCAGGGTGGTCTTTCCGGTTCCGCCTTTGCCGGTGACCACATGGAGCCGGACACCCTCCCAAACGCGATCACGTGCACTCACCCCAGGCAGTTTATGCCTCAACCTTCGGGCTCGCCGGTCAATGGGCGGGTGTGGTGAGTAAGGTGGCGCCCATGACGAAGTGGGAGTACGTGACCGTGCCGTTGTTGTCGCACGCGACGAAGCAGATTCTGGACAACTGGGGGGAGGATGGCTGGGAGCTCGTCTCTGTCATTCCGGGGCCGTCGGTAGACGGTGATCCGCGCAACCAGCAGATGGTGGCCTACATGAAGCGGGAGAAGCAGTAATGGCGACGCCGGAGGAGCGCATCGCGCAACTCGGCCTGGCCCTACCCGAGCTGGTCCCTCCGGTCGCGGCCTACGCTCCGACCGTGCGATCCGGGGACTATGTGTACGTGTCCGGTCAGGTGCCGATGGTCGACGGCAAACCGGCCGGTACCGGCAAGGTCGGCGCCGAGGTGACCCAGGAGCGGGCGGCCGAGATCGCGGCGATCTGCGCGTTGAACGGGATCGCCGCGGTCAAGGCCGAACTCGGTGAACTGTCCCTGGTCCGCCGGGTGGTCAAGGTCGTCGGGTTCGTGGCGAGTGATCCGTCCTTCACCGGCCAGCCGCAGGTGATCAATGGGGCCAGCGAGCTGCTCGGCGAAGTGTTCGGTGACGCGGGTGTTCACGCCCGCAGCGCGGTCGGCGTGGCCGTGTTGCCTCTGGACGTCCCGGTCGAGGTCGAGATGATCGTCGAGGCCGGTTGAGTCGGTTCCGCGGGGCGGGTCGCGCTGGTTCGCGAACACCGCCCCTATGGTCGCCTGCAGCGGCCGGGGTAGGCCGTCGGTGCCATGAGAAGCGGTGTGCGGGGCACAACAGTCGGGATGGCGCCGATCGGCCTGCGGCCGCAGCGCTACGGACACAACAGGCAAGGACCCGGGCCGCACAGTGCTTTAGACCCCCTGGAGGACGACCATGACGACAGAGCATTCCCGGGAAGGCGTGCTGAGCGGGGGTGCCGACAGTGTGGAGCTTCGGCCCGCGGCCACCGTGATGCTGGTGCGCGAGGGGGCGGGGCACGGCACGGAAGGCATCGAGGTCTACCTGCTGCGGAGGGTACCGTCCATGCCTTTCGCCCCCGGTGCCTATGTCTTCCCCGGGGGCGGGGTGGACGAGCGCGACGCGGATCACGAGATCCGCTGGGCCGGTCCGGCACCGGCGGAGTGGGCCGCACGGCTCGGTACCGCGGAGCCGCTGGCGCGGGCCCTGGTGTGCGCGGCGGTGCGGGAGACCTTCGAAGAGTCCGGGGTGCTGCTGGCGGGCGCGTCTGGTAGCGACGTGGTCGCGGACACGCGGGGCGACGACTGGGAGGCCGACCGAAAGGCCCTCATCGACCACTCGCTGTCGTTCGCGGACTTCCTCGACCAGCGCGGCCTGGTCCTGCGTTCGGACCTGCTGCGCGCATGGTCGCGGTGGATCACGCCGCGGGGGGAGCCGCGGCGCTACGATACGCGCTTCTTCGCCGCGGTGCTCCCTGAGGGGCAGCAGACGCGGGACGTCGGCGGAGAGGCTGATCGCGTCGAGTGGGTAAGCCCGGCCGGCGCGGTGGCGCGCTGGGAGCGCGGTGAGCTGACCATGCTTCCGCCGACGGTCTCCTCCTGCAAGGAGCTGGCGGCCTGCGGGTCGCTGAGCGAGGTGATGGCGGCCGAGCGCGAGATCGCTCCGGTCACGCCCGAGCTGCGCGTGGTCGATGGGGAGACGCGGGCCGTCTTCCCGGGTGGTGTCGAATATCGGCTCTGACACACGCGCTTGCCATGACGGTTTCTCCAGGTCGGTGCCGCTTCAGCGAGGGAGACGAGCTGCGATGAGGATCGATGGTTCTGGAACGCTGCGCGCGAGTTGCGTGCTGTGCCCCAACCCCGGACCCATGACACTTGACGGGACCAACACGTGGGTACTCCGCGAACCGGGATCTCGGGGCGTGGTCGTGGTCGACCCGGGACCGCACGACGAACGGCACCTGGAACGGGTCGCCCGCACCGTGCAGGAGCAGGGTGCCCAGGTCGTGGCCGCACTGTTGAGCCATCACCATTTCGACCACAGTGAGGGTGCCCGGTACTTCTCCGAACTCACCGGTGCGCCGGTACACGCGGTGGATCCCGGTTACCGCATCAGCGGCGACGGGCTCACCGACGGCGAAGTGATCACCGTGGACGGCCTGGAGTTGCGGGTCGTCGCGACTCCAGGACATACCGCGGACTCGGTCTCCTTCTACCTGCCCGCCGACAACGTCATCCTCACCGGGGACACGGTGCTGGGGGCCGGTACCACGGTGATCGCCGATGACGGCGGCCTCTCCGCCTATATGGACTCCCTGTACCGGCTGCGAGACCTCGTCGTCACCCACGAGGTCCGCGCGCTGCTGCCCGGGCACGGTCCTATCTGCACCGATCCACTGGCCAAACTGACCGAGTACATCGAGCACCGCGAGGAGCGGCTGCGCCAGGTCGCTGATGCGGTCCAAGCCGGTGACCGGACGCCGATGGAGGTCGTCGCGCGGGTCTATGCCGACATCGACCCGTCGGTGCTCCCCGCGGCGGAGTCGTCGGTGCGGGCGCAGTTGCGCTACCTGGCCGAGCGCGGCGACATTCCGGCCGAGCTCGGCCAGGTCTGACCTCTTTCCGGGGCAGCCGGGGACGGCCAGAGCCTCGGTGGCGACGGGTCCGGCACAGGGCCGGACCCGGGTCTTCGAGATGTGTCAGCGCGCGCGGCGGCGCATCCGTTCGATATCGAGCAGTACAACGGCCTTGGCCTCGATACGCAGCCAGCCGCGTAGCGCGAACTCCGCGAGCGCCTTGTTGACGGTTTCGCGGGAGGCGCCGACGAGTTGGGCGAGCTCTTCTTGGGTGAGGTCGTGGTGCACGTGCAGGCCGTCCTCACCCTCTTTGCCGAAGCGGTCAGCGAGGTCGAGCAGCTGCTTGGCGACACGTCCTGGTACGTCGGTGAACACCAGATCGGACATAACGTCGTTGGTCCGGCGCATCCGGGTCGCCAGTGCCTTCAGCAGTGTGAGCGCGACCTGAGGCTGGTCGGCGATGAAGGGCCTGAGGTCGTCATGCCCCAGTCCGGCCAGAACGGTATCGGTCACGGCGACGGCGCTGGCCGTCCGCGGGCGCGGGTCGAACAGCGACAACTCCCCGAACATCTCGCTCGGTCCGAGCACACTCAGCAAGTTCTCGCGGCCGTCCACCGCGGCGCGGGTCAGCTTGACCTTGCCGCTGAGTACGACGTAAAGCCGGTCGCCCTCATCTCCTTCGGAGAAGAGAGTCTGTCCGCGTCCAAGGCGAACCTCGCTCACCGAGGCGCGCAGCGCGGCCGCACCCTCCTCGTCGAGTGCCTCGAAAAGAGGGGCTTTTCGTAGCACCTCATTGATCTCGTCCACCACTTCCTCCTAGCAACCTGACCGCCAACAGTGTGACGTATATCGCACCCCAGTGTGAAACCAGGTTGTTACCTCGGCTTGTCGTCCGGGTGACAACCAGTTCGCCACAGCCGACGGCAGCACCCCCGATCCTAGTTGCAACGGGCTGGGAGCCGTGCTGCCCTCGTCGATCTCCTGACTAATGCTGACATTAATCGCCTTGCTCACCCCGGATGTCCGTACCCGGCCGCGGGAGTCGCTCCTCGGGGTGCGGGGGTACGTAGTCTTTGGGTGTGTCTGCTGATTCCTTTCCCACCCCCGAGGCGGCCGCTCCTTCGCCTCCCACGGGGGAGTCGCGGCTGGCCCTGGTGCGACGCGCCCGAAGGATGAACCGCGAACTGGCCCGGATGTATCCCGACGCGCACTGCGAGCTCGACTTCACCAACCCGTTGGAACTGCTGGTCGCGACCATTCTGTCCGCCCAGTGCACCGATAAGCGCGTCAACGCGGTGACGCCGACGCTGTTCGCGCGGTACCGCACGGCCGCGGACTACGCAGGGGCCGATCGGGAGGAACTGGAGACGATCATCAAGTCGACCGGGTTCTTCCGGGCCAAGGCGAACAGCATCATCAACCTCGGCCAAGAGCTGTGCGAGCGGCATGGCGGCGAGGTCCCCGGGCGCCTCACCGACCTGGTACGGCTCCCCGGGGTGGGGCGAAAGACCGCCAACGTCGTACTGGGCAACGCTTTCGGCGTCCCCGGGATCACTGTGGACACCCACTTCGGGCGACTGGCCCGGCGTTTCGGCTGGACCGACGAGAAGGATCCGGTCAAGGTCGAACACGCTATCGGTGCCCTTTTCCCGCCAAAGGACTGGACGATGCTCTCTCACCGGATGATCTGGCACGGTCGACGCGTGTGCCACTCCCGGAGGCCGGCCTGCGGCGCCTGCGATATCGCACGCTGGTGTCCGGCGTTCGGTGAGGGACCGACCGATGAGCCCACAGCACGCACCCTGGTCCGAAACGGTCCGTTCTCATGAGTGAATGCATGGGGGACAGCCGGGAGATCAGTACACCCGAGTGGCTCGCGTCACTGGCCGCCGCCGCACAGCGGATGCCGGTTCCCGCGGTGATGCGGCCCCCGAGCGAAGGCGGGCGCCGTTCGGCGGTGCTCATCCTGTTCGGCGAGGGCCCGCACGGTCCTGATGTGCTGCTGATCCAGCGGAACAACGGACTGCGGCGGCACTCCGGCCAGCCGGCGTTTCCCGGAGGCTCGATCGAGCCCTGCGACGAGGGCCCCGAAGACTGCGCCCTGCGCGAGGCCGAGGAAGAGACCGGCGCAGACCCGGCCGGGATCGAACTGTTGGGCCGTCTGCCCGAGCTCTAT
Source organism: Actinomycetes bacterium (assembly GCA_021793235.1). Lineage (GTDB taxonomy): Bacteria > Actinomycetota > Actinomycetes > Streptosporangiales > Streptosporangiaceae > JAJYTD01. The sequence continues at coordinate 74,793 of JAJYTD010000014.1, forward strand.
ATCCGCCACAGCGGGTTCCGGGTCGTGCCCGTTCTGGCCTGGTGGCGTGAGCCTTCCCAGGTGCACGCCGCGGACAGGGACGAGGTCGCACATGTCGCGCGCGTGCCCATCTCCGAACTCGCCGACCCGGCCAACCGAGTGCGGGTCCGCCAGCCTGACGGGTCCGTCGGTCCCGCGTTCCGGGTACGCAGGATGCTGGTATGGGGATTCACCGCGGGGATACTGAACCAATTGCTCGTTCTCGGCCGTTGGGAGCGACCGTGGCTCGATGACGCGACCGAAGAGACCATCACCGTAGGCGGAGCCGGGGCCGAACCGGGTGCGGGTGCGGGAGGCCGGGAAACGGGATAGCGCGGCGTAAATGGAGGGCATCGTGCTGGACGCGATCCTTGTCGTCTTGACGCTGCTCTTCGCGGTGTCCGGATACCGCCAGGGGTTCATCGTCGGGATCATGAGCTTCGCCGGTTTCCTCGGAGGCGGTGTGCTCGCCGCGCTCGGGGCACCATCGGTGATCCAGTCGCTCGTAGCCGATCCGGGGCAGCAGGCGCTGTTGGCGATCGGTGTCGTGTTCCTTTCCGCGGCGATGGGCCAGTTCCTCATGTCCTACCTGGGCGCCCTGATCCGCAACCGCGTCACGTGGGACTCCGCGCGCGTCCTGGACGCCATGGGCGGGGCGGTGATCAGCGGGATGTCGGTGCTCCTGGTCGCCTGGCTCATCGGCAGCGCGGTGGCCAACTCGGCGATCCCGATCGTGAACAGCCAGGTGCAGAACTCGCGGGTGCTGCAGACGGTGGACCGGCTCATGCCGGACTCCGCCCAACTGTGGTTCTCCACATTCCGCAAGATCGTCGACCAGAGCGCCTTTCCACAGGTCTTCAGCGGGCTGGGATCGGGAGAGCCGGCCGAGGTCGCGCCGCCCGACCCCCAGGTGCTGGCTACAGCGGAGCTGCGCGAAGCCGGCGAGAGCATCGTCAAGGTATTGGGCACGGCACCGTCCTGCCAGAGGCGGGTCGAGGGGACCGGATTCGTTTACGCGGACGGCCGCGTGATGACCAACGCGCACGTCGTCGCCGGCGTCACCCAGGATCTGCGGGTGGTCACCCGTTCTGGGCGGCAGTTCTCGGCTCGGATCGTGCTTTACGACCCCCAGCAGGACATCGCTGTGCTCGACGTCCAGGATCTCGACCTCGAACCGCTGGAGTTCGAGATGGAGGCGGAGAAGGGCGACGACGCGGTTGTCGCCGGTTTCCCGCGGAACAACGGTTTCACCGCGGTACCCGCGCGGATCCGCGCCGAGCAGACTGCGCAGGGCCCCGACTTCTACCACTCCCAGCAGGTCAGCCGAGAGATCTACCAGGTCCGGGCACTAGTCCGACCGGGCAACTCCGGCGGGCCGCTGCTGTCTCCGGAGGGCACGGTCTACGGGGTCGTGTTCGCCGCCGCCACCAACGACGAGGAAACGGGCTACGTGCTCACCGCCGAGGAGGTCGCGGAGAACGCTGAGACGGGGGCGAAGGCCACCGAAGCGGTGTCGCCGCAGAGCTGCGACTGACGAGGGCGGAAAGGGCGTCGGAGCCCGTCGGCGTCGGTCCCGCGGGTGGTATGGACAGGCCCGGAAGCCGCGCTGTGCGCGGCCGGACGCCGTTAAGAGCGTCGAGGACCAGACTGTTCGATTACGGTCCCCCATGTGTGTAGCCTTATGCCGCCGAAAACACGAAAAGCGAGGAAACACCATGATCATCTGGCGCGGCTGGGGAATCCTTGTGCTGCTGATCGCCTTAGCGGCAGCAGCTCCGGGCGGCCTCGCGGTCGAAGCGGTGCTGGGTCCGGAGCTGGCGGAATTCGGTGTCGCAGGCGGCCTCGCCGTTGCTGCTATCGCGGTCTTCTTCATCGGTCAGAAGTTCAACGCGCCGCGGCAGGGCTACCATCAGAGCACCGGCCAACCGGTGATGTACCGCAACGGGCACACGCTGTTCTTCATCCCGATGCAGTACTGGGCCTTCATCCTGTTGGCCATCAGCGTGGTCGTGATCGTCATGACCCTGGCCGGAGCCATGTGAGGCGGGTCCGATTCCGGTCAACACCAGGAGTAGGCCCCACGAGCGCCTACGGCGCTCGTGGACGACGTCGGGCGACAGCTCTGCCCAGAGCTGCCGCCCGAAAACGGTCTGCGTTGCCTGTCAGCCGGCGAGCCGGGTGTCCTCGGGGCTGGTGGGCCCCAGCGGCCAGCTCATGCGGACCACTGTGCCTTCCGCACACGGCTCGATGCTGACTTCGTCGGCGAGGCCGACGATGACCGCGAGCCCCACGTCGGGAGAGAGCCCGGAGACACCGCCGGGTGGTGTGTGCTCCCCGAGAGATGGCGCGACCCCGCTGGAGCCGTTGGCGTAGGCCGACTCCTTCGCCGGGGCCTTATCGGAGACGACAACCTCGAAGCGGTGGGCGGGGTGCCCGTTGTGCGGTGCCGCAGCCGGGTTGCTCCGTTCGTCCTGGGCCGTCGATGAGGAGCGCGGCCCCGCACTGTCGATCAGGTCGAGCTGGATCGGCTGACTGGGGCAGTGCGCACGATGGGCCTCCACCGCGCGCGAGCACGCCTCGCCGACAGCCAGACGGATTTCGTCGAGCGTGGATTCGGCGATGCCGGCCCGCCGCGCCACCGCCGTGGCCATGAGGCGGGCCATGCGTACATGGGCGGGCAGTGCGCTGATCGTGAGTTGGACGGGTGCCATCGTTCGCTCGTTACGCAGCTACTTCGACTTACGTTTGTCGATGGCTTCCTGTACCGACTCATAGATACCGAAGACTTTGGTGAGCCCGGTGATCCGGAAGATCTTCAGGATGCGCTCCTGGGTGCAGACCAGGTCGAGCGTTCCGTCGTGCGCACGCACGCGCTTGAGGCCGCCCACGAGCACCCCGAGACCCGTCGAGTCAAGGAACTCCACCTTCTCCATGTTGACCACGAGGTGGAAGTTGCCTTTGTTGACCAGATCGATCAGGAGCTCACGCAGCCGTGGCGCGGTATAGACATCGATCTCACCTTCGACGACGACGATCTCTGTGTCGTCCTGGGTGTGGTGATCAAGTTTCAAGTCCACTAGTCCTCCAGCGCCGAACCGCAAAAACCGCGGGTGATCTCTGCCGGGCGTTACCCCACAGTGCGGCATTCAACCATGCCCGCCCACCGCATCTTCCTGTTATGCCCAAGAAAAACGCGGCACCGCGCGTCCCTTCCCGCAGATGCCACACTGAAACCGGTGCCCATCAGCCGCCCTCTCTGGGACGTGCGGTAGTTGTCGAGGAAGGTGTCGGGTGAATCACTGGGAGTCGACGCTCCGACGGTTGTGGCGTGACAATACCCGGAACTCGCACGTGACACATGTGGAACGCCTGGCACGTGGCGACACGGTAAGTGAAGACTGGCCAGAATGGACACCGCCCTCCGTACGGAAGCGGCTCGCCGAACTGGGCATCAGCACTCCGTGGTCGCATCAGGTCGCCGCCGCGAATCTCGCGCGTTCCGGTAGCAATGTGATCATAGCCACCGGTACCGCCTCGGGAAAGTCGCTTGCCTTCCTACTTCCCTGTGCCGAGGCGATCGATCAGGGCGGGACCGTGCTGTATCTCTCCCCCGCGAAGGCGCTCGCGGCCGACCAGAGGCGGTCCCTGGCGGATCTGGGCCTTCCCGGGGTCCGCGCCGCGACCTATGACGGCGACACCCCAGGGCAGGAACGCGCCTGGATCCGTACGCACGCCAACTACGTACTGACCAACCCCGACATGCTGCACTACGCGATCCTGGGGCGGCACGCCGCATGGGCGGGCTTCCTCCGGCGGCTGCGCTATGTCGTAATCGACGAGGCCCATCGCTACCGCGGCGTCTTCGGATCGCATGTGGCGCAGATCGTGCGGCGGCTGCGGCGGGTATGCGCACGCTACCGCAGCGAGCCGACGTTCATTCTCGCCTCGGCCACCACCGGCACCCCCGAGGAAAGCGCGGGCCGGCTCACCGGTCTGCCGGTGCGCGCGGTCAGCGAAGACGCCTCGCCACGGGCCGCGCTGGATTTCGCCCTGGTGGAGCCGGAGCTGACCGACCAGCCCGGGGAGAACGGTGCGCCAGTGCGCCGCACGGCCACCGCCGAGGCCGCCTCCATCCTCGCCGACCTCGTCGGTGAAGGCGTCCGCACACTGGCGTTCGTCCGCTCACGGCACGCTTCCGAGGTCGTGGCGATGACGGCCCAGCGGACTCTCACCGACGCCAGGAACTACGACGCCGCCCGCCGTGTGGCGGCCTACCGCGCGGGGTATCTGGCGACGGATCGGCGTGGCCTGGAGTCCGCGCTGCGCACAGGAGAACTACTGGGGTTGGCCAGCACCAACGCGCTGGAGCTCGGAGTCGACATCACTGGGCTGGACGCCGTGCTGGTGGCCGGGTGGCCGGGCACGCTGGCCTCGCTGTGGCAGCAGGCGGGGCGGGCCGGACGTACCGGAAAGGACGCTCTTGCGGTCTTCATCGCAAGGGACGACCCGCTCGACACCTATCTGGTGCACCATCCCGAGGCGATCTTCGGACGCCCGGTCGAGGCCACCGTTCTGGACCCCGCGAACCCGTATGTGCTGGCACCGCACTTGTGCGCGGCGGCGTCGGAGATCCCGCTGACGGAAGAGGACCTCGCGGTGTTCGGTCCGGCCGCGGAGCCCGTACTGGCCGACCTCGTCGATCGAAAGCTGCTCCGGCGACGACCGCGAGGCTGGTTTTGGACACGGCGTGAGCGGGCGAGTGATCTGGCCGATATCCGGGGATCGGGCGGTCCGCCGGTGCAGATCGTCGACGCGGAGAGTGGGCAGCTCCTCGGAACGGTCGATGAGGCCGCGGCGCACGGATCCGTTCACGACGGTGCCGTCTATCTGCACCAAGGGCTGACCTATGTCGTGGACGAGCTGGATCTGGACGAGGGCGTGGCGCTGGTCCGCGGCGCGTCGCCCGAGTACAGCACCTGGGCACGCGACAGCACCGAGATCGAGATCAGCAGGCCCCTCAAGGAGGAGGTCCTGAACTCCTCTGCCACGGTCCATTTCGGCGAGGTCGAGGTCACCCGGCGGGTCGTAGCGTTCCTCAAACGCGACATCCGCACCGGGGCGGTTCTCGGCGAGCAGCCGCTCGACCTTCCGGAGCGCACGCTGAACTCGCGTGCCGTGTGGTGGACGCTCGCCCCCGAGGCAGCGGACCGGCTGCGCGCCTCAGACATCGACCTGCGCGGAGCCGCCCATGCGGCCGAGCACGCGGCCATCGGACTGCTGCCGCTTTTCGCCACATGCGACCGCTGGGACATCGGCGGCGTGTCCACCGCCGTGCACGCCGACACCGGACGGTTGACCGTCTTCGTCTACGACGGCCACGAGGGAGGAGCGGGTTTCGCCGAGCGCGGTTACGCCGCAGCGCGGGACTGGCTGACGGCCACTCGCGCGGCCATCGCCGACTGCGAATGCAAGGACGGCTGCCCTTCTTGTATCCAGTCGCCGAAATGCGGCAACGGCAACGACCCACTCAGTAAATCGGGGGCGTTGCGATTGCTCGACGCCGTACTCGAACTGCCCTGACGAGCGCGGTGGAGACCTTGTGGGAGAGCGGGGCGCTTCCCCACGTGCCGCAGCCTCGGGGGCGAGCGGGCAGCGGTTGTCCACAGCCGCCGACTTCGGCTTTCACCGCTGATCCCACCCGGCGCAGTCTGTATGCGGGCCGCACGATTCCCGCCTGTACCCGCCCGCTTCCGTCCATCCCGTGCGGCCCGCCTACCCGTGGGAGGTTGCCATGTTCCCCCTCATCCGTTTCCTTCGCCTGGTCTCCCCCGAAACCCGGTGTCGCGATCGCGGTATGTCGACCGCCGAATACGCCATCGGCACGGTGACAGCCTGTGCCTTCGCCGCCGTGCTCTACGCGATCCTGACCAGCTCCGAGGTCAGGGAGACACTGATGCGGATCGTCACCGATGCGCTGCAGATCGGGGGCTGACCAGGGCACGGCGACCGCTGAGACCGCCGTCGCCCTGCCCGGGCTCGCCCTGGTCTTGGCCGTCTCACTGGCCGCGGTGCAGGCGGTCGCGACCCACCTGGCGTGCGTGGACGCCGCACGCATCGGCGCACGCGCCCTGGCCCGGGGAGAGCCGGATACGGCCGTGCTCTCCCTGGTCGCCCAGGTGGCTCCGGACCAAGCCGAAACCGACCTGTCGGTCGACGGTGAGTTCGCCCGGGTTACGGTGCGCGCTCCCGTGCACCTCGGCCCGGGAGCGACCGCCCCCGTCATCGTCGGCGGTGCGGCCGCCACCCCAGCGGAAACACGGAACTGAAAGGAAAGCCCTCCGCATGCCCCTTTTCCTCCGGCTTCGGACGCTGCGCACGGCACGGTGGGCAGCCGGTCCCGAAACCGGTTCCGGGACGATCTGGGTCCTCACCCTGTGCCTGTTGATCTGGTTCACCGCGTTCACGGTCGTTCTCGTCGCCGGCATACGCACTGACCGGCACCGGGCGGCCACGGCGGCTGACCTCGCCGCTCTCGCCGGGGCAGGCCAGGCGGCCCAGGGCCAGGACCGCTCATGCGCCGCGGCACGGCGCACCGCGGAGGCCAATGGCGCACGCCTTGTGGACTGTGCTCTCACCGGGCTCGTCCTCCAGGCGAAGGTGCGGGTCCCGGCCCGGACATGGCCGGGAACCGTGACGGCCCGAGCCCGGGCGGGCCCCGTCGAAGGAGGGGATTCTCCTTAGATCCCACCGGAAGCCGCGCCCACGTGCGGATCTTTGCCGACATCCCGTTTTCTCCGGCCACGCGGCCACGTAGGGAGCCCTCGTGTCCCCGTCAACAGGCACCTCCACGCCCCGTTCGGCGGGCCGCGGTGCTTTTCTGCGGCGGGTTCTCCGTGTCCGACCCCGAAGGAGAAGTCTCCATAGGGCCGGATGGAATCCGGGCCAAGACCGAGGACGCCGCGAGGCCGGTATCAGCGACGGGGAGATGACCGCCCAAGGCTTTGGTGCCGGGCGGTCATCCGCTGAACCGCCGCCGGCCTCTCCAGACGCCACCGCGCAGTCCGGTACTCCTACCGCAGAACCCAAGGAGGCCCACCGGGGAGCCTCCCGGCCAGTCCGCAAAGCCGCCCGTTCCTGAGGGCCCCGATCCCGAAGCAGCCGAGGACGCCGCACCCTCGCCGCCGACCCCTTCCCCGGGTGACGGTGTGGGCGAAACCCCGTCCACGTCGCCTACGCCGTCACCGTCCCGGGTCGCCCAGGAGCCGAAGAACCCTTCCGCCAGCGTTTCGAAGCCGGCGGCAGGCCCGTCGGCCGCGGCAAAGGCACCGGTGGCCCGGTTCGGCTACGATCCGCTGGCCCTGCCGGCGGGCTCTGGCACGGTCGGCACGGTGGCGATGTGGACGCTTGTGCTGCTGCTGGCCGCTGTGCTCGTCCTGCGGCTCAGTGCCGGATGGCCGCGCTTCCCGCCGCGCTACCGGGGAAAGCGCGGGGCGACCGACTGAAGGATCAGGAGAGCGCCAGGCCTGAGACGAGCCCGGCTGCGAGCGGGACGATTCCGATGAGCACGAAGGCGGGCAGAAAGCAGAGCCCCAGGGGCGCGACGACCAGGACCCCGAGCCGCTGAGACCGGGCGAGCGCGGCGTTGCGGGAGGCGCCCCGGATCTCGGCTGCCTGCCGTTCCAGGATGTCGGCGATCGGCGCTCCGGAGTCGGCGGCCCTGGCCAACGCCCGGCCGACAGCGGTGAGCTCAGGAGGACCGTCGACCCCGCGCCAGGCCGCGGCCGGATCGGCGCCGAGTCGCAACTGTTCAGCGACCTCACCCAGGGGCCGACCTATCGGGCCGCTCACCGCATCGGTGACGGCGGTGAGGACCTCGGTCATCGATCCACCCGCCCGCAGCCCCGCTACCAGCAGGTCGATGGCGATGGGCAAGCCGGCTGCGGCACCGGCCCGGCCAAGGCGGGAGTTCGGGGTATCGGCGCGGCGCAGCCCCCACCAGAGCGCGCATCCGATCGGTACTCCGGCAGCGAACCCGGCGAAGGGGCCTACGATCAGCGTAAGTGTGAGGGCGGGCACGAACGGGACGCTCCAGTGGAGCGCCTGCCGGGACAGCAACCCCGGCAGGCGCGGAGTGCGTGCCGGTGCGGGCCGGAGTGCCGCGAGCCGACGCCGGGCACATGACCGGTCGGTTCCGCTCAGCAGTCGAACGGCCACGGTGCCCAGCACGATGACGGCGATCTCCAATGGGGCCAACGCTGCACTACTCCGTTCCGTGGGCGGCCAGTGCCCGGCGCACCATGCGGTGGGTCCACCACAGGCCGAGCGTGTCGAGCAGGATTCCGGCGGCCAGACACAGCAGGCCGGCCGGGGTGGTGAAGAGGAAGATCAGGGGCGCGCCCCCCAGAGCGGTCGCCATCGCCAGACCGAGAGCCGGGAGTGCGCTGAGCATGATGGCCGTGGCCCGCGGGCCGGCGAGCTGGGCGGTGAGTTCCTGTCGGCTCTGGTCCTCATGCGCGAGACTCTCGGCCAGGCGGTCCACGACATCGGCGAGGCCCGCGCCCGTACCGGCGGCCACCCGCCAGCACGCCGCGAGGTAAGCCAGGCCGACCGATCCGGGGCGGACCGAGACACTCTGCAACGCGGCTGCGAGGTCGTCCCCGCTGCGTGCGACCGCGGCCAGCAGCGCCCATTCCCCGGACACGGCCGGGTCGAGCTCCCCCAGTGCCGACTCGACTGCGGCCGCGGGTGCGCGGCCCGCCCGCAGCTCCGCGGCCAGTGTCCGGCACAGTTCGATGACCGCCCGCCTGCGCCGGGCTTGGGATCGGCCCAGGACGGTATCGACTCTCTGGCGGGTGTATGCTCGCGCCCACATGATCAGCCGCATGACCAGCCGTCCCGGAAGCCGCCGGGTGCCTGAGGCCGTGCCGGAAAGCGATGCGTGCAGGCGGATCCCGGCCGGGGACGGCGACGCCTGGATGAGGACACACCCGGCGGAACCGAGCAGTACCAGCCACCCCGCATGCCCGGAGAGCTCGTGGAAGATGTGGGCGAGTATGGCGGCGGCCGTCATTCGCCGCTCCCGGGACGTCGCCATTCATTGCCCAGGCGGAGGGTGAGCTCCGTGATGCCCTCGTATTCGACCACGGCTCCGCTCCTGAGGAAGCCCACGGCGGGAACCGCCTGGACCAGACCGGAGGAGTCGCGGCGCAGGACGCACACCTCGGCGACGCGGCGGCCGCCGCCGGGATCGCGAACCAGGTGCACGATGAGCGCCCGGGTCGCGGCAAGCTGGCTGTGCACCGCTTCGCGGGTCAGACCGGCCGCACACCCGAGCGCCTCGATACGCGCGGGCAGGTCGACGGCCGCGTTCGCGTGGACGGTGCCCGAGCCTCCCTCATGGCCCGTGTTGAGAGCCGCAAGCAGATCGGCGACTTCGGAGCCGCGCACCTCTCCCACAACGAGCCGGTCGGGACGCATGCGCAGGGCTTGGCGGACCAGGTGGTGCAGACCCACCTCGCCCGACCCTTCGATGTTGGGCGGGCGGGACTGGAGCCGGACGACATGGGGGTGGTCCGGACTGAGCTCGGCGGAGTCCTCCACGAGCACCAGCCGTTCGTCGTGGTCGGCCAGGGAGAGCAGGGTCGAAAGGAGAGTGGTCTTGCCTGTTCCGGTTCCGCCGCAGATGAGGAACGCGGCTTTGGCGGCGATGATGGTCGAGAGCAGGTGTGCTCCGCTCACCGGAATGCTGCCCGATTCCACGAGTTCGGTCAGGGAGAACACCCAGCGGCGGGGAAGCCGCAGTGAAAGGCAGGCGCCTTCCGGCGCTATGGGCGGTAGCACGGCGTGAAGTCTGGCCCCGGACGGTAACCGCGCGTCGACCCACGGTGCGGTGGCGTCAAGGCGCCGTCCGGCCTGGGCGGCCAGGCGCTGGGCGAGCCGGCGGACGGAGTCGTGGTCGGGGAAGCGTACGTCCGATGCCCGGTGCAGGCCGCTGCCGCCATCGATCCAGACGTCGTCGGGACCGTTGACCAGAATGTCGGTGATGTCGGGAGAGATGAGAAGGGGCTCCAGAGGTCCCGCTCCGGCGAGGTCGGCGCTGAGCCGCCGGACGATCGACAGCACCTCGGCGTCGCCGAGCACGTCTCCTTCGGCGCGCAGCGCCGCGGCCACCCGTGAGGGGGTCGGTTCGGCCCCTTCACGGGCGAGGCGGGCGCGCACGGCGTCCAGCAGACCGGGGTCGGGGGAGGGGTGTGCGGTGCTCATGGGGCTGCTGTCCTGTGTGTCCGTGCGCTCTTGCCGTCTGCGGAAGTGCCGACGGGACCGCGGCGCAGGAGGGGGCGGTTCTGTCCCTGGTCCTGCTCGTCCGATGGGTGTTCGGCGTGCAGGCGAGCCAGGAATTCGTCGGCGAATCCGGCGAGGGGTGAGGTGCGGCGGCCGGCCGGAGTGTCACCGCGGTCGAGGGTGCGGGCGAGACCGGGTTCGGCCGGTAGGTCGCCGGCCAGTGGAAGGTCCAGAGCGTGGGCGATGGTGGCCGCGGGCAGGTCCGGACAGGATCCGCGGACGACGAGCCGAAGGTCGCCGGTGTGCTGCAGTAGTCGCGGGGTGAGCCGGTGGGCCGCCATCACCGCGTGCAGGTCTGCGGGGACGATCAGCAGTGTCGTGGTGGTGCGGTGCAGGGCTTCCTCGGCGGCTGCGTCGAGTGCGCGGGGAAGGTCGGCTACGACGAGGTCGGTACCCCGGGTAGCCGAGGAGAGCACGGCGCGCATCGCCGGCGGGGGAATGGCCTCGGCGGGGCCGTGTTCCCAGGTGAGGAGAGTACAGCCGCGTGCCGCGGGCAGCGCTGTGCTCAGTGCCGACCAGTTCATCCGTCCTTCTCGGGCCAGCAGGTCGCCCCAGCGGGTCCCCTGGGCGTGCTCTTGGCCGATGAGCAGATCCAGGCCGCCGCCGAGCGGATCGGCGTCGATCAGTGCCGTGCACAGGCCGGCTCGCCGACCGGCCAGGGCCATGGCGATGGCGAACAGGCTCGCCCCTGCACCCCCGCGGCCGCCGATGACCGAGATGACCGGGGAGCGCCCGGGCCGGGTCTCCGCGGAGTCCGCGAACAGGTCCGCGAGCCGGGCTTCGTCATCGGGCAGTGAGAGCACCGTGCGGGCACCGATGCGCAGTGCGGCCTCCCATGCGGGGGAGTCGGGGCGGGCGTAGGGGGTGTCGCCGCGCGCGGCGACGACGACGCGCGTGTGGGGGGCGGGGTCCAGCTCGACCATGGACGGGAGGAGGTCTGTGCCGACGACGATGAGCGGTGCGCGGGGCCAGTCGCGCCCGGCGAGGGCGGCCGAGTGGGCGACCGTGGTCTCGACGGCGGCCGCCGCGGCCAGTCTGAGCAGGTCGTCGAGTAGATCAGGGTCGTCGGTGACGAGGAGGGGGCGTGGGGGGTGGGGGTCCGGCATGGGGCCTCCCTGTGATCGTGGAGTCGTCGTATTCCACGGTCACCGGTGCTGCTCCGGTGCGGAAAGCCGGATTCGCCGCTTGTGGACGAGTGGCCGGAGGGCCTTTTTCGAACAGGCAGGCCCGAGATGGGGCGGCCCCCGCCGGGGGGAGGCGGGGGCCGCCCAACGGTCCGGCCCTGGGGGGGTAGAGCCGGCTCCGCCTTTCCAGATGAGGTCATCGGGTACGGCGCCAGAGCATGCGGCATGACGGCGGTGGACGCACTGCCGCGCGGGTGCGGGCGCCGTGCGCGCAATAGCGCGGTGATGTGTGCGCCCGCCTGCGTGCCGAAAGGCAGCGGGGGCAAGCACATTCTGGTCGGGGGGTGACAGGTTCGATACATAAAGTAGCATGCCGAATTGCGGGCACAGCAGAAAAAGCCTTCTGTGATCCCTTTTCAAAACACCTGGCCAGGCGTAGAAAACAGAGCCAAGGTGGGATCGGCCCACCGGACACCCGCGCGTCACCAAGCCGCGGGAGGCTCGTTCAGGCCAGATCGCGCCTGGTCGGACAGTACATTTTGCGCGCAAGGCAGCCCGGTAGGGCGTGTTCGCTGCGGCGTCTCGGTCTGGTTTCCGGCCGGGCTGGGCACCGTCCGCAAAAAGTAATCCGAACGAGATGAAGCCGGAGGCCGCGCGTCTCAGTAGCGCCCGGCATTCCTCTCAATCGTCACCGAATTAGCAATAGGGGTAATTCACCCGCGTTTCAATGCTTCGCAGGTGGCCAGTGAATCCCGTGCTCCTGCCGCAACGGCACGACAGCAGTACGTGACCCACGTGGCCACACCTTCGGGCGTTCCGCTGGTATACCCGAGCAGAGCGGGGCCGTATTCTCCCCGCGTCTCCTCGTAGCCGAGTTCTGTCGGAACCAGCGACTTCGGATCGAGACCGCGGTCGATCAGCGTCAGGCGCTCGGCCGCCCGTGCCACGATCCCATCGCCCCAGCCGAACGGACGCAGCGACGCCAGTTCGCCGTGCACGATCGCGCCGACCACGAGAGCCGGAACGGATGCCCGCGCCGCCAGCAGCGCGGTCAGCGCTTCCAACCGTGCCGCCACCTGCGGTGGGTCCGGGGGCATCCCGATACCGAGCGGATCGTCGGCCGGCTCGCCCTGCGCGCGTGGGCGGCCAAGGCCATCGGTTGGTACTTCGTCTGCGGCGGCCAGCGTGTGCAGCCGGGCCAACACCTGGCGGGGAGCCTTCGTCCACGTGTCCGCCATGCTCCCGAGCTCACCTGATACGCGCAGTGCGCCTTTGACACGGGGGTCACCGCTCTCACCCGCGCGCACCTGCTCCAGTGCCGCATCGGCCCCCTCCAGGACAGCGGAGGCGCGTGCGCCGCGCAGCGCGGACTCCATGGAAACCTCGGCACTGCGCCGGCGCAGCACACGGTGGCCCAAAAGACGGTCGACGATGCCGCGGGTCTCCTGGACGGCCTCGGCGACACCGGGAAGCTCTGCGATCCGCTGTAGGGGATCTGCTGGTACTGCGTTCACGACTTCGACCTTACGTGCGGGTAATACCAGAGCCGACCACGGCTTCCTCTTGTGGGCCGTGCCCTCCTCTTGATGGAGTAGTCCCTACTACAGATCCCATCTCGTGGGATCGCGAGCAAGTAAGGAGACGCAACAGTGGCTGAGACTCCCCGGGAGCAGGGGCACGAGACGCTGTCCAACCTTCTTCAGGAGTCGCGGAGGTTCGCTCCTCCCGCGGATCTCGCGGCCGAAGCGAACGTCCAAGCGGAGGACTGCGACACCGCCTCTGCCGATCGTCTCGGCTTCTGGGAAGAGCAGGCCCGCAGGCTGCAGTGGGAACAGCCCTGGACCAACGTCCTCGAATGGAACCCGCCTTTCGCCAAGTGGTTCACCGGCGGCAAGCTCAACGCCGCGGTCAACTGCCTCGACCGGCACGTCGACGCCGGCCGCGGTGACAGAGTCGCCTACCACTGGGAAGGCGAGCCCGGCGACACCCGGACCATCACCTACGCCGAACTCAAGGACATGGTCTGCCAGGCATCGAACGCCCTGTTGGAACTCGGCGTGGCCAAGGGCGACCGGGTCGCCATCTACATGCCGATGATCCCCGAGACGGTCATCGCCATGCTCGCCTGCGCCCGCATCGGCGCTGTCCACATGGTCGTCTTCGGCGGGTTCTCGGTCGATGCCCTCGGCAGCCGGCTGGACGACAGCGAAGCCAAAGTGGTGGTCACCGCTGATGGCGGATACCGGCGCGGCAAGCCGAGCTCGCTCAAGCCGGCCGTGGACGAAGCGGTCCGGAACCGGCCCACCGTTCAGAATGTCCTCGTGGTGCGCCGTACCGGCCAGGAGGTCGACTGGACCGAGGGCCGCGATGTCTGGTGGCACGACATCGTCGACCGGCAGAGCACCGACCACCAGGCCGAGGCGCACGACGCCGAGCACCCGCTGTACATCATGTACACCAGCGGCACCACGGCCAAACCCAAGGGTGTCCTGCACACCACGGGCGGCTACCTCACCCAGGTGGCCTACACCCACTGGGCGGTGTTCGACATCAAACCCGAGACCGACATCTTCTGGACCGCGGCCGACATCGGATGGGTGACCGGCCACTCCTACATCGTCTACGGTCCGCTCGCCAACGGTGCGACCTCCGTCATGTACGAGGGCACCCCCGATACACCGCACAAGGGCCGGTTCTGGGAGATCGTGCAGAAGTACAAGGTCACCATCGCCTACATGGCGCCGACCGCGATCCGCACGTTCATGAAGTGGGGCGAGGACATCCCCGCGCAGTTCGACCTCTCCAGCCTGCGGCTGATCGGTTCGGTCGGCGAGCCGATCAACCCCGAGGCCTACACGTGGTACCGGAAGAACATCGGCGGGGACCGCACACCCGTGGTCGACACCTGGTGGCAGACCGAGACCGGTGCGATCATGGTCTCCCCCCTGCCCGGCGTCTCCCACGGCAAGCCGGGTGCCGCTATGCAGTCCGTCCCCGGCGTCGTCGCCGACGTCGTGGACGACGAAGGCAAGCCGGTGCCCAACGGGGGCGGTGGGTTCCTCGTCATCCGCGAACCGTGGCCGTCCATGCTCCGCGGGGTCTGGGGCGACCCGGAGCGCTACAAGAAGACCTACTGGTCGCAGTTTGACGGCCTGTACTTCGCGGGCGACGGCGCCAAGCGCGACGAGGACGGCGACATCTGGCTGCTGGGCCGCGTCGACGATGTCATGCTCGTCTCCGGCCACAACATCTCCACGACCGAGGTGGAGTCCGCCCTGGTGTCCCACCCCAAGGTCGCCGAGGCCGCGGTCGTGGGCGCCACCGACCCCGTCACCGGGCAGGCGATCGTCTCGTTCGTCATCCTGCGCAGCGAGGCCGGTGAGGGCGGCGAAGAGCTCGTCAAGGAGCTGCGCGACCACGTGGGCGCTTCCCTCGGCCCGATCGCCAAGCCGCGCCAGATCATGGTGGTACCGGAACTGCCCAAGACGCGCTCCGGCAAGATCATGCGTCGGCTGCTCCGCGACGTCGCGGAGAACCGGCAGCTCGGCGATGTCTCGACGCTCACGGACTCCTCGGTGATGGACGTGATCTCCGCCAAGCTGCCCAGCGCCAAGGACGACGAGTAACGCCCCGGACAGACCGGCGCCCCCGGCCCGAAGGGGGCCGGGGGCGCCGCCGCTGGGAACAGCCGCTGTGTCAGCGGCCTTCCCTAACGCGCTCTTGGCATTACCGGCCCTTGCCCTTAGTGCGCTTATCGGAACGATCGGACCCGGTGCCGAGTGCCTTCTTGGCCGCCTCCGCTACTTCCTTGTCCTTGGACTTTGCGAGTTGGACGTTCAAGGCGAGTGCCGCGGTCTCTTGCGCTCTTCTGAGGGCTGTTCCTTGGCCACTATGTCTCCTTTGACAGTGGTTCGACGGGCAGCGTTACGGTATCGGCGCTCCGCGCCGATAAACAGGTCTCCAGGGGTGCTTTCAGTGCCCGGCGCGGGGAGCGGCGCCGCCCCGGCAGCGCTCACGGGCGCGGCGGATGCTGCCTGTAGGGCAGGATTGTGCAAGGATGCGACAGACGTCTGTCCGATTGAAGGGAGCCACCTCGATGCCCGAGACCCAGCCGGGTGACCACGGGCCTGAGGAGTTCAACGCCGCCGAGTACTCGCTGGGCGAGCTCGTCTCCGAAGCCCGCGGGGATGTCTCGCGGCTCGTGCGGCTGGAGCTGGAACTCGCCAAGCTGGAACTCGCGCACGACGCGAGTCGGGTCGCCAAAGGGTCGGCGATGTTCATCGTCGCCGCGGTGATGGGGCACATGGTGCTCATCCTGGCGTCGATCACCCTGGGGCTGGGCCTGTGGGCGGCGGGACTGCAGCCGGTCGTCGCCTTCCTGATCGTCACGCTCGCCTACCTGCTGATCGCCGGACTCCTCATTTTCATCGGCGTCCGCCAACTCAAGAAGCGCCGGGGCCTGCCGCGTACGAGCCAGACCATGGAGAACACAGCGGCCCTGCTTCGCCGTGAACGCCCGGTCAGCCCCTGACCCGAGCCTTCGCCCCCGAAAACCATGACCGAGGAGTCGGCCGTTCTGATCGACGGCCCGTGGACGCACCGCACCGTGAGTGCCGCCGGAACCCGGTTCCACGTGGCCGAAATCGGTGACGGTCCCCTTGTGCTGCTGCTGCACGGGTTCCCGCAGTTCTGGTGGACCTGGCATGAGCAGATGACCGCCCTTGCCGCGGCCGGCTACCGGGCGGTCGCGGTCGATCTGCGCGGCTATGGTGCCAGCGACAAGCCCCCGCGCGGCTACGACCTCATCACGCTGGCCTCCGACGCCGCCGGACTGATCCGCGCCCTTGGCGAGGCGAATGCCGTCGTCGTCGGGCATGCGACCGGCGGGCTGGCCGGATGGACGATGGCCGCCTACTTCCCGAAGTCGGTGCGCAGGCTCGCCATAGTGTCGATGCCGCATCCGCTGCGGCTGCGCGGCGAGGTCCTCACCGGCGGCCAGGGCTGGGCCGGCCGTCACTTCTTCGGCTTCCAGCTTCCCATGCTGCCCGAACGGCGACTCCTCGCCGATGACGCGGCGCGTATCGCGGCCATGCTCCACGCCTGGTCGCGTCCTGGTTGGCCGGACCCGACCACGGAACGCCTCTGCCGAGACGCGTTCCAGATCCCCGGCGTGGCGCACTGCTCACTCGAATACCACCGTTGGCTGTTCCGGTCCCAGGTACGCCCCGATGGCCACCGCTACATGCGCCGTATGCAGCAGCCCATCGGTGTTCCCACACTGCACATCCACGGTGCGATGGATCCGTTCCTGCTGCCCGGTACCGCTCGCGGCTCGGGGCGGTATGTCGACGCCCCCTACCGCTGGCGGCTGATCGAGGGTGCGGGACACTTTCCCCACCAGGAGCAGCCGGACCGGGTCAACGCTGCTCTCATAGGCTGGCTGGACGACGCGGAGCCCGAAAGCTGAGAGGCCGCACGGCGTGTCCGACCGCCTTGGCGGCTCCATCGCGAACATCAGAGACCGTGAGGGAGAACAGTGGCCATGAGCGAGACGGCGGGAACAAGGCGGGACCGCAACCCTGAAGGGCGTGCGCAGAATCAGCGTCCCCGGGACCGTTACGGGCGTCCGCTTCCCTACGGTTCCCCGGGCGTCCCGCGCGTGCCTGACGACGCGGTCTTCACTCCCGAAGAAGGGCTGACGGAGGCGCAGCGGCTGCTGGACGAGGGGTATGCCTTCCATGCCCACGAGGTGCTGGAAGCCGTGTGGAAAGCGGCCACCGAACCCGACCGGGAACTGTGGCGCGGGTTGGCCCAGATCGCCGTGGGACTCACCCACGCGCAGCGCGGCAACCGCACCGGGGCCGCACGGCTGCTCCGCCGCGGCGCCGCGCGCGTGGCCGACTACGGCCCGGTCGCCCCGGATGGGGTCGACGCCCTTGGCGCCGCCGCATTCGGCCGGGAGGTCGCGGAACGGGTCGACAGCGGGGACGAGACGCCGATCGACACCGCTGGACTCCGACTGCGGCGCGAAGGCAAGGGGTAGCCCCGCCTGGGCGGCGGATATCGCGGGACACCCTTGTCGGAGTCGCCTTCGTGGAGCTATGCTCTTTTTGTCCTTAATGTGATGTTAACCACCCGTTTTAGTAAACAGAGAATTCTGCCCCTCTTTAAAGCCAAATTTCGTATTTTTCGGTGTCACTGTTTCACCAAACATCTCTGGGGCAACACGGAAGTTCCGCCCTGCTCTCACGTTTTACAGTGACGATGCGTAGAATTCCCGAACACCGGGCCCGCTCAAAGCAGCGGAATCGGTGAGCTGAATACGTATTGGTGGCACCCGCATGACCCTGCTAAGCGTGCCGTCGGGCTACTTACCCAGAACCACTCCGGACGGCGGCGCGCATAAGCGCGGGGCCAGGACGTGCCCGTCTCAAGGAGGACGGTTTGTCTGGGCTCAGCCTAGCCGACGCAAGCGGCCCGGCTCTGGCTCTGGACGGCATGAATCTCACACTGGTCATCGTGGTACTGGCGGTGGCGCTCCTCGCGCTCGCCGTCGCCGGATGGCTGGTCCGTGAAGTTCTCGCCGCGGGCCAGGGCACAGAGCGGATGCAGAACATCGCGCTCGCGGTTCAGGAAGGTGCGGCGGCGTATCTCAAACGCCAGCTCCGCACCTTAATCATTTTTGTCATCGCTATCCCCCTGCTTCTGCTGCTGCTCCCGGCGGACAGTGAAGCGGTCCGATACGGACGGTCGCTCTTCTTCGCTCTGGGCGCGGTTTTCTCCGCGCTCACGGGATTCATCGGGATGTGGCTCGCGGTGCGCGGAAACGTGCGCGTGGCCGCGGCGGCCCGGGAAGGCGGAGAAAGCGGAGAACACGCCGCGATGCGGATCGCCTTCCGCACCGGCGGTGTCGCGGGCATGTTCACTGTGGGGTTGGGACTGGCGGGCGCGGCGATCGTCGTTCTCGTCTACCGCGGTGATGCTCCCATTGTCCTCGAAGGCTTCGGGTTCGGCGCCGCGCTGCTCGCGATGTTCATGCGTGTCGGCGGCGGCATCTTCACCAAAGCCGCTGACGTCGGTGCCGACCTGGTCGGAAAAGTAGAGCAGGGCATCCCAGAGGACGACCCCAGAAACGCCGCGACCATCGCGGACAACGTGGGCGACAACGTCGGCGACTGCGCGGGTATGGCGGCGGACCTGTTCGAGTCCTACGCCGTGGTCCTCGTCGCCTCCTTGATCCTCGGCCGGGTCGCGTTCGGTGTCGAAGGCCTGGTCTTCCCATTGCTGGTGCCCATGATCGGTGTGCTCACCGCCATCATCGGCATCTTCGTGGTGGCGCCGCGGTCGCGCGACAAGAACGCCATGGCCGCGATCAACCGCGGTTTCTTCATCTCGGCGGTCATCTCCGCTGTACTGGTCACGGTCACCGCCTTCGCCTACCTGCCGACCAGCTTCGCCGAGCTCACCGGCGCCGGCGAGGAGATCTCCGCACTTGAGGGGAACCCGCGTTACATCGCGATCGGCGCAGTGCTCGTGGGCCTCCTCCTGGCGGCCGCGATCCAACTGCTGACCGGATACTTCACAGAGACCAACCGCCGCCCCGTGAAGGACATCGGGGAGAGTTCGGAGACGGGCGCGGCGACCGTGATCCTCTCGGGCATCTCCGTCGGCCTGGAATCCGCGGTCTACTCTGCGCTGCTCATCGCGGGCGCCGTCTATGTGGCCTTCCTGATCGGCGGCGTGTCCGTCACGGTCAGCCTCTTCGCGGTGGCGCTGGCCGGCACCGGGCTGCTGACGACGGTCGGTGTCATCGTCGCCATGGACACATTCGGCCCGGTCGCCGACAACGCACAGGGCATCGCCGAGATGTCCGGCGATGTGGAGGGCACCGGTGCCGACGTCCTGACCAGCTTGGACGCTGTTGGCAATACCACTAAGGCGATCACCAAGGGCATTGCGATCGCCACGGCGGTGCTCGCGGCGACCGCGCTGTTCGGGGCGTTCCGCACCTCGGTGGAAGACGCTCTCGGCGCGGCTGCGAGCGACTTCAGCCTCTCCATCGACCAGCCCAATGTCCTCGTCGGTGTCATCATCGGCGCGGCGGTCGTGTTCCTCTTCTCCGGCCTCGCCATCATGGCGGTCGGCCGCGCCGCCGGGCGCGTCGTGCTGGAGGTGCGCGAACAGTTCCGTGCCCGCCCGGGGATCATGGACGGAACGGAGAAACCGGAATACGCACGGGTCGTCGACATCTGCACCCGGGATTCCCTGCGCGAGCTGATCACCCCGGGACTGCTCGCGGTACTCACTCCGATCGCCGTCGGCTTCGCCCTCGGCTATGCCCCGCTCGGCGCCTTCCTCGGCGGCGCGATCGCCGCGGGTGCGCTGATGGCGGTGTTCCTCGCCAACTCCGGTGGTGCGTGGGACAACGCCAAGAAGCTGGTCGAGGACGGCCACCACGGTGGCAAGGGTTCCGAGGCGCACGAGGCCACCGTCATCGGAGACACGGTGGGCGACCCGTTCAAGGACACAGCTGGTCCGGCCATCAACCCGCTGCTGAAGGTCATGAACCTGGTGGCGCTGATCATCGCGCCGAGTGTGGTGATCTACGCGGAGAACACGGCTCTGCGTGTCGGAGTCACAGCGGTGGCGGTCGCCGTCATCGTCGGAGCGATCGTGTGGTCCAAACGCCGCTCCGGCGACGCTCCAGCCTCGCACGTGCTCACGGAGGCCCAGCAGACCCCTGTGGTGAACGCGCCTGGTGAAGCGGTCGACCCGGTGGCTTCAGCGGCCGGCAACGGCGAGAAGAAGAAAGAGGCGCGCGCCACTGACGGCGGGTCCGAAGGCTGACAGCGGGCAACGAGAGGTCCGGCCCGTCCGGCCGGTGAGGATGTGGCCGCCCTGCCAGATCGGGCGGCCACATCCTTTGCCGCTTCCGTGGCACGGCTCGCGGGGGAGGAACGAGAACCGGAAGACAGGCCATAAGCTTGCAGCACGCAGACCTGAAGACAGAGTGAGGAGCATTGGCCGGTGTCCGGACTAAAAGGACTCGCCATCATCGTGGGGATCATGGTCGCTTTCATGGCCGCGATCACCATCGTCGCCACGGTGCTGGCGCCATGAGTCGGCGGCTCGTCATTCTCCGGCACGCGGCAGCGCAGTACTGCCTCAACAGCGCTGACCATGTGCGCGGCCTCACCGACGAAGGCCGTATCCAGGCGCGAGCCGCCGGAGCCCAGCTTGCGCAGGCGGGCCTGGTTCCCGATCACGTCATCTGCTCCACCGCGCTGCGGGCTCGGCAGACGCTGGAACTGGTTCTGTCCCAGTTGCCTCGCGAACCGACGATCGACTATGCGGAGTCCGCCTACAGCGCGAATGTGGACACGATCTTCGAACTGATCAACGCGGTCGACCCCGAGGTGGAAACTCTCCTGGTGGTCGGCCACAACCCCACGATGGCCCAACTTGCGGCGGTATTCGTCGAAGACGGCGGCTTCATCTCCTTCTCTCCCGCGAGCATCGCTGTGGCGACGCTTGAGGTGGACTGGCTGTACGCGGCCCCGGGCACAGGGACAGGGAGACTGTTCTCAGGGCAGTGACAGCCTTTTCGGCCGCCTGATACAGAGCGTGCCCTAGGTCACGTGGTGTTGGGTTTGCGTTCTGTGGGTAAGCGGGTAGTGTTTCTCGAGCCGCCTTGAGCAGGGTCGGGTTCGGCCCGGCGCCAAGGCGGTGGTCTCTG
>JAJYTD010000102.1 GCA_021793235.1 Actinomycetes bacterium
ACACCCCCGCCTCCGTCGTCCTCGACCTGATCGCCGACGAATGGCGCGAACACCGAGCCCGGGACGGGCACCGGGAACACCGCCCCCTCCCCACCGTCCCCGTCCTGTGCTCGTGGCTACGGGACCGGCTCGACTGGGCATGCTCACGGCTCCCAGACTCGATTGATGCGCATGCTGATGAGGTCCGCCGCCTCGCCGGCAGGCTCCGGGCCCTGAACGGCAACACGAAGGCAAAGACCGAGCCGATCCCGGCCGAGCCGTGCAAGCATTGCGGGCACATCGCCCTCGTGAGGGTCGACGGCCGCGTCATGTGCACCAACTGCTCCCAGTACTCCGGGCAGTGGGTCGATGCGATCGCCGGGGCCGTAGCCAAGATCAACGACCAGGAGGCAGCATGAAGCTGTTCAGGCGCAAGAAGCCTCGACGAATCACCGAAGTAGATGAGGCCGAAGCCATCTACCGGAATCACTCGAACGAATGCTGCGCCTCCACGTGCCCGTGCGGCAGGCCCGTTGAGGTGATCGTCTCGTACCACCGGAACCCGTTCAAGGTGGCCGAGTTCTGGACCTGCCGAGAACACCAGGGGGCGAAAGGCTGGGAACGAGCGAAGAGCCACTCCTCGCGCCCGCTTCATGCCCGCCCGAACCCGTGCATCGGATGCGGAGTGGAACGGATCTGCCACGGGCACCTCCTGTACGTGTCCGGGAGCGAGGAGTGGATCTGCGAGATTCCTCCAGCTCGACAAGCCGCCTGACCAGCAGAAAGGTAGAATGAACCATGGCCGAACGATTCAAACTCAAGCGGCACGAATGCCCCCACCAGCGTTACACCCGCGTCGAAGACACCACCATCGACGACAGCAAACCGCACTTCCAGATCTGGTGCGCTGACTGCGGCGAAGACCAAATGGCGCTCCCTGAGTTCCTCCGCGCCCGGCTCGACGAAGATCGGGAACAGGCTCTCGACCGCAGGCACGAACCGCTCCGGTACGGGGTCGACCAGGTCACCGAACGCACGCTCAGCGACCGCGCCCTGCACGAAGCCGAAGCTAAGCGAATTCTCGTGGACGAGTACGTGGACTTCCTGTCGCTCACGGGTGATCCCATCGACGACCGGACGCAGCAGCGCTTGACGCTCAGGTACGCCCTTGAAGTCCTAGCTGGCGTCTATGCCGGGCGCAAGGACTACCAGGACTCGTGGGCGATCATTGAGGTGGACCAGCCGTGACCGACCCAACCGACTACAACAAGCGAATGACCGAACTGCTCACCAAACTGGGCATCCCAACCGACCGGGTGATGCAGGATCCCGGTTTCGAAGTCCATCTCGGCGGCGTGGTCCTGACACCCCGGTTCTTCATCGACGTCGAGACTCTGACCGACGAACAACGCGGAGCACTGTGGGCTGCCACGGGGGCCCAGTTTCCGCTTGGGAGCCGACCGTGAGCAAGCGAGACCCTGAAGCATTCCCCTTCACCACGCCCGAAGGTTCCGACGCACGGATGTTCATCCAGTGGAAGGGCACCGACGTGTGCATGGACTTCTACTGCGAATGCGGCGCCCACGTCCACGGCGACGGCTACGGCGCCTACAACGTCGAATGCGGCGCCTGCGGAGCGTTCTACGAGATGGGCACACAGGTCATCGCGAAGAAGGTCGACCAGCCAGACGGGGTCTGCCTGTACCTCGAAGACGACGAGCCTGACAACACCCCGCCCGAGACCGTGACCTTCGCCAGGGGTCAGGAAGGGACCGTCATAGCCGCCCTGGGCGATAAGAAGCTCGTCTGGACCGAAGGAGAACGGCCGTGACCAAGGAGCGCGCCGAAGCGGCGCTTTTCGCCGAATGTGCGTTCACCGTCCGAGAACCAGCCGAAGACGGCCAGTTCCACTACGAACGCATCTGGGTCGACGGCCGAGAATCCGACGGCCGCATACACACCGCACACCCGCCCGTCGTTGGCGACATCATCGGCCTGCGGGACCGCCATACAGGTCGTGACGGCATGTTCGAAGTGGTCATGCGCCAGTGGAGCCACGCGGGCTACCTGTCGGCTGCGTGGCCGTACGGAGATCCGAGGCCGAACTCCGGCCCCATGGTCGAGATCATCGTTGTGCCCGCCGAGGGCGTGTTCCGCAACGCAGCGCCCATCCCAGATGACGAGGACCAGACGTGACCGAGCAGCAGCACGACTACCAGTCCATGTACGAGGACGCATGGGACGGTTGGTACCGCGAGGCGTCTGAGGACGCAATGCGCTTCGTCCAGGGCCTGTACCCGATCGCCGAACCGCACGAATGGCCGCCGCCGGACACCTGCGAGCCCACCATCGCCCCGCTCACCGGCGCCGAAGACGACAAGACCCACGCCGAGCAGCTCGCCGCCGCCGAGACTGAAGCTCGCCGCCTCGAATCCGAGGTTGCACGAGCGTTCGGGATCTCCCCCGCAACCGCCGCCCGATTCAGCCTCAGACCCACCGGCATCCAGTTCGTACAGCCTGACGGACACATCTGGTGGTTCCCAAGACACGGACTCACGCCCGAGCAGGAGCAGGCCGTTGTAGACCTCTTCCAGCACTTCCCCCAACGCGTCTGGACGTCAATGCCATGACCATCACCTACGCCGTCAAGATCGACAAGACCAACCCGTATCTCAACGACCCCGACGCGATCCAGTACCTCGCCGAACACGCCGACCCCGCCATCCCATACCGCAAGCTCCAGAGCGTCCCGGCCGCATACGCCAGCCTCGTCAAGCGCGACGACACCGGCGAGTGGGAGCCGGTCAACGGCATCGACCTCCACGGCATCGGGATGCGCGCGAAGCACGAGATCATCCTGAAGCGCGCCATCGTCGACGGGTACGGGTGGGCACGATGCATATGCGGCTGGGAGTACGAGGAGAACTACCGCCGCGGGCTCGCCGCACCCGACTACGCAGCCGCCGCCGAGCGGCACATGGCCGACGTCGACGCCCGCATCACCCGGTTCCGGGAACTGCTCCAGTACGTCTCGCGCACTCCCGCACAGGAAGCGTGCCCGCACGCCGACGACGAGACCCGTTACAACAACCCCAGCAAGAAGGAATGGCGCTGCCGCGACTGTGGGCTCCACATCCAGTGGGACCTCGATATCGCAGGGACGTTGTGGTGGCCGTGACCGTCTCCATCACCGGGTTCATCACGGCCCGACTCGAAGAGGATCACTACCGCGCATACCAAGCCCAGGGACTCCTCGGGACGCCCACCCCATGGTGGACATGGCGACACCTCAGAAACCGTTTCGGGACGTCGATCACCCGCGCTGACGCCCAGCACATCGGACACCACGGCCCGGCCCGCGTTCTCCGCGAGGTTGAAGCCAAGCGGCACATTCTCGCCGACCACAGCACGCCTCACACCGTCGTGGATGGATTCTGCACCGAATGCGGCCGAGAGGTCGACAAGAACCACCATGGCGGGGACTGGTGCAGCTGGCACGGAGACCACGCCTGCCCGACCGTGCGGTCCCTCGCCGCCGCCTGGTCTGACCATGAGGACTACAACACCGACTGGAGCGCCACATGACAGGGCGACCGAAGCGCGTGACCGGTCCAAGCGGGACGCATGTTGCTTCCAACGTGCGGAGACTCCGGGCCGCCCTCGGGTGGTCGACCTACAAGGTGTCAACGATGCTGAAAGAGTCTGGTCGGCCGATCGCGGCCTCGTCGATTACCAACATCGAGGCTGGGCGGCGGCGGGTAGACGCTGACGACCTGGTCGCGCTCGCTGTTGTGTTCGACGTCAACCCGTCGGCGCTCCTGTTTCCCCTCGGCGACACCGGCACTATTGAGCTGACCGGCGGCGGTTCGGTGGCCGCAACCACCGTGTGGGAGTGGGCCGATGGTGAACGGCCCCTCCGTCTGGCCGAGGACACCGCCGAACAGACCGAACAGCAGGCACGGTTCCTCCGCCTCGCAAGGCCAGCCTCACGCCGCCAGGCAGGCATGGACCACATCCGAACCGCTCTCAACACCAGACGAGCCTAGACACTGTCGAGGTGCGCGAGATCTACCGGCAATCGCGGCGGCTGGAGCCCGTGCCCTCGAATTTCCCGCCGCGTGACTTGGATTTGCTGCTCATAGAACCCCCGCAGGCGGTCACCCCACTTAGCTTGTGATTCTTCGGGAAGGTCTTCAAGCTCAGGGATCATTGGAGGACGCCCCCCGATCCCCCCTGCCATCACCTTAACCAGTGTCGATGCCCGGCCCCATTCGGCCACTTGGTGCTCATGTCGACGGAACAACCGCACTGGAATAGCAGAATTCCCCCACAGCAAGTCTTCGAACCAGGACGGCTGAGCCTCCCCCGTGAACCACTTCGCGGCCTCCCACGGGGTCGCAGCCTTCCCCGGCAACACCTCGATCTCGGTATCGTCCCCGATCGGGAACATCAGCAGCACCGCCGGCACACGGAGAGCGTGAGACAGGATGAACAGTTCCTCACGGGTCACCTCGCGCGCCTTGCGTTTCGCCTGAGGGTCTTGACCTCGTTCGATGTTCCCCAGAGCCGCTGCGGTGAGCTGCGGAGCGCCCAGTTCTGCGCATCGTTCCGCGAGCTCGCGAACGCTCAGCTGATGCGTCTTCCGGTAGTGGCGGACACGGGCGGCTAGAACTTCCCCAACGGTTTGAGTCATGCGGACAGGGTATCGGTCGGGGCCTCCGCCCAGAACATGCCCACGACCAGCATAAACGCCCTGAGGGCGATTCTGAGCGCCTCCCAGGGCCACACCCACACTTGATACAGCCGTGAAACGAGAGAACCCCCGAGGCGCTAGGCCCCAGGGGTTCCGGTATCATTCACTCTGCTACGAAAGAATGATAGGTGACAGGCTACCAGTAAAAGCCTGAGAAACCGCCAGCGCCCCGAGCGGTCAACAAAAAGGGGACCGGGTTCAC
>JAJYTD010000103.1 GCA_021793235.1 Actinomycetes bacterium
GGGCGCGCCCTGGGCGGCGCGGGCGCCGGACGCCCCGGCTCGGGTCCGGTCGTCGAGCCGGCGATGTCGCCCGGTTTTTCCGGATCGACGCCCGGTGTTCGCCGTGGACGCGGCTGTAGCCGACCAGCCCTGCCAGGCGGCAGAGCGGCGTTGCGGGGCCGTCCGGACACGATGAGGGCCCGCGCGGCCTCGCCGCACGGGCCCTCATCGTCCGCGATCGCCCTGGGGCGGGGCGGTCAGGCGGCAGAGCGGGCTCCGGTCGTCTGCAGGACGCCTCGCAGGACGTCCGGCCGGTTGGTGATGATTCCGTCGACCCCGAGTTGGACGGCCTTCCTCATGTCGCCTGCGTCGTCCAGCGTCCAGGTGAGGACCTCCATACGGGCGGCATGCACCCTGTTGACGTAGGACGCGGTCAGGTCGCTGAACGTGGGATTGATCTGGTCGGCCCACGCGCCGAGGCCAGGCAGGTCCCGAGCCTTCGCCTTACCGATGAGCCCCACCGGCACCTGCGGCATCTCCTGGTGGAAGCGGCGCACGGAGTCCCAGTCGAACGACTGGACGACCAGGCGCCGCTTCTTCGGGTCGGGCCGAAGCCACGACGGAGCACGCTTCAGAGCCGCCGCTATGCGCTTCTCTATGCCCGGGTACAGCGAAGGGCTCTTGACCTCTAGGAGCATCCCCAGTCCCTGACCGTCCATGGCCTTGAGCACTTCGTCGAGCGTCGGAACCCGTTCGTCCCTGTACCTCGTCCCGAACCAGGAGCCCGCGTCCAGCCGCTTGATCTCGGCCAAGGTGAAGTCGGACACCCGCCAAGGCGCCCGGTTCGGATACACCTCCTCGACGTTCGTCGTCCGGGCGAGCGTGGTGTCGTGCATGAGGACGAGCTTGTTGTCCTTGGTCTGCTGGACGTCGATCTCGAACATGTCCGCGCGCTGCGCCCCCGCGAGCCGGACGGCCGCGAGCGTGTTCTCCGGCGCGTACGCCGACGCGCCGCGGTGCGCCACGTTCGTGATCTCTCCGGGCGGCGCGGCGTTCACCCGCGGGCGCGGCTCGGGAGCGCCGGGCGGCGGGGCCGCGACGGCCGGGGCAGCGGGCACGACGATGGCGGACGAGGCCGTGACGGCGAGGAGCGCGAGACGGATGCGTCGGTGCATGGTCACCTCTCGGGAGCCGGGACGTGTCCGCCCCCACCCTCGAGGCGTCCGGTGACACCGGAGTTACAGGCTGGTAGCAGACCGTGTACAGCCGGCGACGATACGCACGGCGCCCGCGCGGCACGGCGCGGGACACGGTTCTTTGATCAAGAAATGGGGGCTATTCGTCCTCGTCCTGCTTGCGCGCGCCCCGCGCCGCCCTCGGCAGGACCAGCACCCCGAGCATGACCTTCCGGCTCCACCTCAGCGGATGCGGCACCGGCAGGGCCGGCGCGGTGCGCGGCTCCTCCGCGTCCTCCACGACCACGGGCTTGGGGGTGCCCAGCCGCGTGGGACGGCTCCTGCCGCGCAGCGTCACCGACCTGCCGAGGTCCCACTCGTCCGCCTCGGACAGGTGCGCCAGCTCCAGGACGGCCTCCGACGCGAGCACCCGCCCCTCGTGGCTCTTCGCCAGGTCGCTGAGCCGCGCCGCCTCGTTCACCGGATCGCCGATCACGGTGTACTCGAACCGCTGCTCGGCCCCGATGTAGCCGGCGACGACGGGCCCCGCGGACACCCCGATGCCCGCGTCCAGCATCGGAACCTCCGTCCGGAGCCTCATCGCGAGCTCCCTCGCGGCGCCGAGCGCCGCCCCGGCCGAGTCCTCCACCTGGGTGGGCGCGCCGAAGATGGCGAGGGCCGCGTCCCCCTCGAACTTGTTGATCCAGCCCTCGTGCCGCGCCACGACCTGGACGACCACGCCGAAGAACTTGTTGAGGAGCCCGACCACCTCGTCCGGGCTCCGCGTGTCGGCCAGCCGCGTCGACCCCGTCAGATCGACGAACAGGACCGCCACCTCGCGCGTCTCTCCCCCGAGCGTGATGTCGCCGCGTTCCAGCGCCAGATCGGCGACCTCC
This sequence comes from Actinomycetes bacterium, assembly GCA_021793235.1. GTDB lineage: Bacteria > Actinomycetota > Actinomycetes > Streptosporangiales > Streptosporangiaceae > JAJYTD01. Next base: position 2,051 of record JAJYTD010000103.1, read on the forward strand.
TCGCCGACATGCCGCCCGAACAGGTCGCGCAGCCGCTCGTGCTCCCTCAGCCCCGCCACCATGTGGTTGAATCCGGCCTGCAGCTGCCCGACCTCGCTCGCGTCGTACACGGCGACCTCGGCGCTGAGATCGCCCCGCTCGACCCGGGCCATCCCCTTCCGGACGGCCTTGATCGGATCAGCGATCGCCCGAGTCGCCATATAGGTGACATAGACCCCGGCCAGCAGCGCGGCGCCGCCCAGCCCCAGAATCGTGATGGCCAGCTGGACGACATTGATGTCGGGCGCCGCCAGCGCGGCGATCGCCACGCAGATCAGCCCGAACACCGGGATCGCCGTCCCCAGCGCCCACGCGAGCATCACCCGCGTCGTCACCCCGGGCAGCCGGATCCGCCGCGGCCGCTCCGCCGCCAGCACCAGCGCCGCCGCCGGACGGAGCAGCCGCTCCGACAGCAGATACACGATCGAGCAGGTCGTCGCCGCCCCCAGCAGGCATGTCAGCCCGGTCTTCACGGCCAGCCGCCCGGTGAACAGCACCAGATCGAGGACGGCCCACCCCATCGCCCCGACGACCCACAACCCGCCGACCAGCAACGTCAACCGGAGCGGCCCCAGCAGCACCGCGCGCCGCTGCCGGCGGTCGGGCTCACCGCCGTCCCGCACCAGGCTGACCACCGGCCGCCACAGCCACAGCCCCGCGGCCAACGCCACCGGCGCCGCGACGACGGGATAACTGAAGAACGCGATGGCGTTGACCTGGTGAACATAATCACGGTCCTCCAGCGGAGGATCCGGGACCACGAACGTCGCGAACAGCAGCACGACCAGCGCACCCACCAGGTTGGCGAACCCCACCACCACGAGCAGAACCCACCGCACACGGATCTCGAGCATGCTGGTCACGTGCGCCTCCGGAGGGATGGAACCGCCACCAGGATCATCCCACGCCCCCGCCCCCGGCACCCCCGAACCCGTGACCCCCGTCCCGCGAACCGAGTTGGCGACCGCCTCGGCCATCGCGTATGCTCTCGGAAGTCGCCAAGCGCCGGGAACCCGGCGAAGACGCCCCTCCGAACCACTAGACTCGGAGTAGCAAGGTCCTGTGGAGCAGCTAGGAGTGCTCGCCACCCTGTCAAGGTGGAGGCCGCGGGTTCAAATCCCGTCAGGACCGCCAGGCGCCCCACAACGCGCCCTGGGCAGGTAGCTCAGTCGGTACGAGCGTCCGCCTGAAAAGCGGAAGGTCGGCGGTTCGACCCCGCCCCTGCCCACACCAGATGACCAGCCAAAAGGCCCGAAACCAATCACGGTTCCGGGCCTTTTGACAGCAACGGTGACAGCAACGGCCTCAGCCGAGCGCATCCCCCAACTTCCGAAGCGCCGCCCGCTTCTCCTCAACGGCCGCATGTGCGTAAATCGTCATGGTCACCTCGATATCGCTGTGGCCGACGATGTCCCGGACGATGTGCGGCGGAACGCCGAGGTCCAGGAGCAGCGAAACGCAGGTGTGCCGCATGTCATGAAAGCGCACCCCGTCCAGACCGGCGGCCGCGCGGATACGGCCCCAACTCCGGCGTAGGTTGTCCGGCTCCATGGGCGTGCCGATGCGGGAGGGGAAGACGAGCCCGTAATCCTGCCAGTTCGGCCAGGCTTCGGCCCGCTCGGCATCCTGCTTGACCTTGTGCTCGCACAGAGCCGTGACGCACAGGTCCGGAAGCGGAACAGTGCGCTTGGAATCGGCCGTTTTGGGTGGGACGAACCGCAGCGCTCCCCCGACCCGTTGAAGCGTCTGGACCACTTCCAGCGTGGCCGACTCCACACCCGATTCGGCGCACCGACCGCAGGGGTCACCGTCTGGGGTGCCGCCCTCCCCGCCGCAGGCCCGGCAGCCGACGAGGCGGATGTCCTCCCACCGCAGGCCGAGCAGTTCCCCGCGCCGCAGGCCGAGGCACAGCGCTAGGACGTACAGCGCGTAGAGCCGTTCGCCCCGAGCCGCCTTGAGGACACTGCGCGCCTGGTCGACCGTCAGCCCGCGATTGACCCCGTATTTGGGAGTGGAGACCGTGACGAGCTTGGCCACGTTGCGCGGGATGATCTCCTCACGCACGGCCGTTTGGAGCGCGTTGCGCGACACCGCGTGAACGAACTGGACCATGCGCGGAGACAGCCGCGACTGGCAGCATTCCCCGTCCTTTAGCGCACAGCAGCGCTGCACCTCACGGACGGCGTCCCAGCCGTTCCGGCAGCACTGGCACGTCTCCCGGATACGGGTGAAGGCCAGGCGCACATCACGAGCCGTGAGCTTGCCGAGCCGCTTGTTGCCCAGTTCCGGCACCAGGTAGCGGCGCACCGCCCCTTCGTATCCCTGGTAGGTCTTCGGGCGCCGCTCGACCTGGACCACGTTCTTCAACCAGTACGCCAGGTACTCCGCGACGGTCCAACTCTCCGAGGACACGGGGATGCCCTGGTCGGCCTGTTCCAAGAGCTTGGTCAGCTTCTTGCGGGCCTCCTCGTGCGACCGCGCGTATCCCTGGACGCGCTTGAGGGTGCCGGCGGTGGTCGGCACGTACGCGGCGAAGCCGTACCGGCCGTCCTTCCGGAGCCAGATGCTCCCCTCACCGTTTGCGCGCCTCCGGCGGCTCCTGCGCGGCCTACGCCGCTCAGGCTCGCCAGGCGTGGCGTCCGTAATCGCGGCCATCAGGCGGCCACCTCCGAGAGCTTGTCGAGGCATTCGGCCAGGGCGTCGACGGGTACGAGTCGGCGGCGGCCGAGCTTGACGGTTCGGAGCTGGTTGGAGCGGATGAGGTTGTACAGGGTCCAGCGGCTGACGCGGAGTCGTTCGGCGGCTTCGTCGACGGTCAGGACCAGGTCG
>JAJYTD010000046.1 GCA_021793235.1 Actinomycetes bacterium
GTACCGGATCGGCCAGGCCGTGCTGGGCGGATCCGTCCAGCAGACGTGCTGCAGCACCTCTTCTACGCCGGCGGGTGCGGTCCTGGCCGCGGCGGCCGACTCGGTACAGGTCAGCACGGTGTAGAGGGTGTTGCCGATGAGATGGGTCGTGGGTTCGTGGCCCGCACCGATCAACTGCATCAGCCCGGAGATCAGTTCGTCGTCGCTCCACCGGTACCGTTCGGCTCCGTCGATGATCCGGCTCGTCAGGTCCTGGCCCGGAGTGCGGCGCTTGTCGGTGATCAGCCCGATGAACCGCGTGTACAGCTGCCCTTTGGCGTGCGCGCCGACCATGGGGTCGCCGTCCCGGGTCTGCACGGCCAACTCGGCCATTTCGGGCCCCTTCTCGGCAGAGAAACCGAAGAGGCTGCTGAGCAGTAGGACGGGCACCAGGGCGGCGAAATCGGCGATGAGGTCGACTTCGCCTTCGCGGCGGCACTTCGCGATCAACTCGTCGATCACGCTGTCGACGATGCGGGTGGTCTCGCCGAACATCCCTTTCCCGGTGATCCCCTCGATTCCGCTGACCAAAGGTCTGCGCAGGCGCTGGTGTTCGGCCCCGTCGCTGCGGGCGGCGACCGGACCGGGCTCTATGCGGGCGGCGATCCACTCGGGCACGAGTCCGTCCGTCAAGCCCTGCCAGTACCCCGGGTCGTTGGAGAGTGCGGGATCGCGCAGAGCGGCCAGGCTCGCCTCATAGGTGAGGGTCAGATACGCCCGGATTCCCGGTGCGATCTCCACGGGAGCGACATCTCCATAAGAGGCGCGCAGTTCGTCCCAGCTACCCGGAAGCCTGTTGTACAGAGGAAACGCTGTCATTGCACGCAGATAGTATGGAAACTGCGAGGATGCGGAATAAGGGCATTGGCCTCCCAAAGAGTCCATTACTCACCACAATCGTCCGAATATTCTTGGATCTCCTCCACTGGTTGACGAACCTAGCGCATAATCCGCGCCTGGTCCTGGCCTATTCCAAATCGTGCGTTCCTTTGCTGCCACGTTCCCGGGTCGGGGCCGGGCGCTTCCTTCGTTTTCTCCCGGCCGATTTCTGCCGGATCTTCTCCAGGACCTGCTTCGCTTCGGTATCCGTGGGGTCGATGGTGAGGGCGGCGATCATCGCCTCCTCGGCCTCCTCCCATCGCCCCGCCTTCGCCATGCGCAGACCGGCGTTGAACCTGCGGTTGGCGAAGTCCCGCAGTTTCACCAGGCTGCTGAGGTCCCCGCCGCACCGGGGACACCGCTGCACGAGATCGGCGAGCCGCCCCTTGCACAGCGGGCAGATGATCGGTACGGGCATCGCCTAGCCCCCCAGCGGGTTCGACGGCAGGCGCAGCCCGACCATGTCGGGATGCTCTTGGCGGATCTCAGCGAGCCAGCGTTCGGTCCGCTCGTGCAGCGGCCGGTATTTGGACGTGAAGATCGCCACCAACCGGCGCATGCCCTCCTGCTCGTCAGCGGTGTCCACCTGGATCGCCTCTGTGGCGACCGCCTGGAACTCGTTGGTCAGTCGCGCCGCCGTAGCACTGTGGCGACCGCCCGTCGCGGTGTCGGCATCGGTGACCGCCTGCAGAGCGGTCCTGATGTCGTTCAGCATCGCGTACTGGAGTTCCGCCGCGCTCATCTGCGAGCTCCGCCCGCCGTCGGGCATGTCGCGCGCCACCGCCGACATGCGCTCGCTCACCACCTCGTTCGCCCGGTACCAGTCCACCTGGTCCCCGGCCTCGTAGGCCGCGCGTCCGCTCGCACGCAGACCGGGCAGGGCCGCGCGGTGCTTCGCGGCCTTCGCGGCGTCGAACTGCGCGAGGCCGTCGATCATGCGCTGCAGTTCGGCCAGGCCCGCCTCGTACTCCTCCCACGGCGGTGTCAGCGATGGCGCCCCGTTGTCAGCCGTCCGCACACTCTGCAGCAGGGTCTCGGCCTCGACCAGCTTGTGGTGGGTATTGGTGCGGTCCTGCCCCTCATCGAGGAGCGCGTCGACCTCGGCGAGCTGGCGGTCAAGTTCCGGGCCGACGCGCATGACGTCGGCGGGCGGGGCGACATACCTGCGCTCCTCCCAGCCGCTCCTGAGGTCGCGCGCCTTGTCCCGCAGTTCGGCCCAGGAGGAGACACGGCGCTGCGGGATCAGGATGACCGCCTCACCATGCGCGTCGAACCGCGGCACCCGCGCCTCGGCGCGGATGGTCCAGCCCAGTTCGAATTCCAGGGTGACGTCGACGGACGAACCGACGGGCAGATCATCGGGCAGTCCGCTGACCGTCACCTCGCCGATGGGCACAAGTCCTTCGAACAGGCGCACGGCCAGCGCCGCGCCTTTGGTCGCCGTCTCCAAGCGGAACTCGGTCCGGTACGGCAGCATCGTGCCGACCCTGACGACCGTGTGCAGGCCGTCGACCAGCTCGATGGAGAAGTCGTGCGCGAGCACGTCACCCGTTGGCGGCGGCACGGCTTCTCCTCCGAGCTCGATCGTCAGCCGCTGGGAGTCGATCTCCTCGCCGCCGGACAGGACCTGGACGGTGAAGCCGTTCTCCTCGTCCTCGGCGACCGGAGCGTCCTCGAAAATGAACCGCCCTTCGGCGTCGGCCTGTTCCTGTTCGTGGTAAAGGCCGTCATCGGAGGTCAGCACCACGGTCGCACCGGCAGGCGAGGCGAGGAGGTCTCCCGTGAGCACCCTTCCCCCGATGTCGGTGGCGGGCGGGGTCGGCTCGGGGTGGTCGAGTTCCAGGTAGCCGCTGCGCCGGGTGGCGGTGGCGGCCTTGATGGCGGCTCCCACGGCCACGCACAGGTCGGGGTTGAGGCTGGCCGGACGGCGGCCGAAGCGCTCAGCGAGGACCTCGGTGACCAGCGGGATGCGGGAGGACCCGCCGACCATGACGATGTCGGCGAGGTCATCGGCCGCTACTCCCGCGTGGTCGAGGGCGCGGTCGCAGTTCGCGAGCGTGCCCTTGACCCGGGGCCCGATCAGCGCCTCGAAGCCGTCGCGGCTGATCGGCTCGTTGATGTTGAGCGGCATACCGCGGCTGTCCACGCAGTTCTGCGCGATGAAGTCGAATTCGCTGGACCGGGTGAGCTCGTGTTTGGCCTCTTCAGCGGAGGAAAGCAGTTTCGCGCGGGTTTTGATTCCGTCGGCGGACTCCGCGTCGAACGTCAGGTCGTAGTCGGGCACCTGGTCGGCGACCCAACTGACGATGGCGCGGTCGAAGTCGTAGCCACCGAGGTAGCGGTCGCCGTCGAAGGAGCGGTTCTCGAAGCCGATGTCGGGATCCCACGACACCACGGAGGTATCAAAGGTGCCGCCGCCCAGGTCGTAGACGAGGAAGGTGGCGGGGCCGTCGGGGCGCGTCTTGGCGTCGCTGGTGTAGGAGAGCGCCGCCGCCACCGGTTCGATGAGTGTCTCGGCCACCTCCAGCCCGGCCAGCCGCCCGGCCTCGGCGGTCTCGGTCTTCGCAGACATCTCGAAGAACGCGGGGACGGTGACGATGGCGCGGTCCACCGGAACCTCCAGGACCTCTTCGGCGATCCCCTTCAGGTGCCGGAGGACGTGCGCCGACGCCTCGACCGGGGTGAGTTCGGCGTGCCCGGCCCGGACCCGCTGGTCGGTGCCCATGTCGCGCTTGAAGAACCGTGCGGGCGGGTGGCTTCCGGAGGATGCCTTCTGCTTGGCCCGCGTGCCCACCACCACCTCGCCGTCCGGGCCGACCCACACCACCGATGGCGTGGTCGGGGACTTGGCGGAGTCGGTGATGACCAGCGCTTCGCCAACGGGGCGCAGCCGCCGCGCCGCGACCAGCTCCTCCTTGCGCGGAATGTCGGCACTGGCGGGAACAGCGATACAACTGTTCGTGGTACCCAGGTCGATTCCGACCACGATGCTCATGATGCGTCCTCCTCGGTTCCCGTCTTCTCCACCTGCTCGCCTCTGGTGTCCGCGTCTTGGCCGGCCTCGGGGGCCCGCCGGTCCGGGTCGGCGGCACCAGCACCGCTGTCCTCCGGGCGCTCAGCGGCCTCTGCCTCCGTCTCCGGATCCGGGGCCTTCCCGGTGTCGGCGCCCTCTTGGGCGCGGCCCCGTTCCGCGGCGGCGCCCAGGAGAACCTGGGCGGGGCGGACGAGTTCGCCGTCGTCGAGCAGCACTCCCGGCCGCACCGTCTCCGCCACGACCAGGTCGGCGTCCTCGGTGTCGGCCGGGCGGTGGCGGACCGAGATGTGGTCGGCCACGGCGAGGTAGGGCTCGCCCACCGGATCGATGAACCGGACGCCCGCGTTGCCCAGGGCCGCCACGATCCGGCGGTCGAGTGCGGTGAGAGTGTCGGCCTGGTCGGCGAATCCGGCCTCGCGCAACCGCTCGTCGTTGCCGCTGAGGAGCTGGCGGAGTTCGTGCAGAGCGGCCGCCACCCCGGTCGCGATCTCCGTGTAGCGCCTGCGGTGCTCCTCGATCTCGCCGCGGCTCTCCTCCCGGACCGCGTTGACCGCCCGCGCCCTGTCCCGTGCGGTGGTGCTGAGCAGCTTGTGCATCAGGGCGTAGGGCGGTGTGTCCGGGCCGGGCGGTTCCGGGCGCTCCTGCTCGGTGAACTCGATGGGCGGGGGCGCGGCGGGGGCGACGGTCCTCGCCGGGTTGCGCCGCCTCGTGCGGGAGCGGTGGCTCTTCTTACTCGCCATGCGGCCACAGCCGTTCGAAATGCCGCGGCGCAGGCGGCGGAGCCAGTCGGGAAAGGGCATCGGTGTTGACCACAACCGGGGGTAGCGGGATCTCGGGCGGTGGGGGTACGGCGACCTGGTCCCCCTTGGGGATGCGTTCGGGCCGGTGGGTACGTAATTCGGCGAGCAGCCGCGCCTCGGGGTCGCGGACCTGCTCCGCCGCCTCGTTGACGTCGGCGACGGTCGGCTCCCTGCCGAAGACGGAGTACCGTTCGGGTGCCCGCGCGACGCGCTGCCTGCGTTTGCGCACCCGGGCGTCGATGGCGGCGCGGCCTGCCGTGTCCGGCGGCAGGTCGAGAACCTGGAACGGGGTCCACGTGTAGGGGTTGCGGCCGTCCTGCCAGGCCCACGGGTTATCGGCCATCGTGCTCCTTTTGGTCGGGGGGCCGCGGGTGTCAGCGCACCCGCATGCGGCGATTCGCGAGTTCGCTGCGCATCCTCGGCAGCGCCACGCGTCGGATTTCGGGCGGGGTAGCGGGGTTGTCCTGCAGTTTTTCCACCGCGGCGACGCCGAGATCCAGCTCGGCCCGGGTGTTCGCGGCCATGCCGAGAATGACCATGAGCGCGAGCTGATAGGAGTCGGGGTTTGTGAGTACGGTCTCGCGGTGCTCCAGCGCCTCGTCGAGGTAGCGCCGTGCGACGGCGTCCCCCTGGCCCAGACCCTGCAGGGCGTATGCCACGGCGAGCAGCGCGGTGGTGAGGTGCCCCCTGGCGCCGCGGTAGATCCCGCTGACCGATTCCAGGTCCGGGTTGAGCTGGAACGCCTGCCGGAGGCGGGCCACTGCGGCGTGCGCCCCTTCCAGAAGGGTGGCCGGCGGCTTCTCGATGTCGAGGCGGGTCCGGAGCACGTTGACGCCGAGGAAGAACTCCACCCGGGCGAGTTCCGCGGCGATCGGGGGCGGGGGCGCCTCCGTGGTGCCCAGTGCCGCCCGGTAGGGGGCGAGCAGGTCCGTCACCCGCTCCAGGAAAGGGCCGGACCGGTGGTGCCAGTCTTCCTCGATCACCAGGGCCTCCATCCGCTTGCGGCAGACGAACAGCAGCGACCGCACCAGATCGGGGTTGTCGGGGTCGGCCGCCAGCCGGGGCCGCAGAGCGTCCAGGGCATCGTCATGGCGGCCTTCCCTGGCGGCGACCAGAGCGGCCGTGACCGTTTCGGTGGCGAACTCCTTACGGGCCTCGGCGATGGCGCTCGCGGGAAAACCCGACCGCTGGATCTCCGTCAGGTGGAAGGAGGCAAGGTCCGGACGTGTCGGCAGGGCCTGCTCGGCGAGGGTGAGGTGCGGGGCGAACAAATCGCGCGGGAGGCGCCTGCGCACCGAGCGCAGGACGTCTTCGGGGAAGGGCTCTCCCATGACCGTGCTGAGGTGGCTGCGCATCCGGGCCCAGAAGGAGTCGTCGCCGTGCACCCTCGCCCAGTGCTTCAGATGGTCGCTGTGCCGCGGTGACGCCTCGGCGTGCGGCGGATGTTCGTAGAACCTGTGGTGGTGGGCGATGGCCAGGTGGTGGTCCCGCCACACTCCGCCGCCCGACTCCCAGAGGGCGATCGCGCTGTCGGCGGCCGGGCGCAGGTCGCCGTTCTCGTCGTGGAGCAGCCGGTAGGCCTCGATGTCGACGGCCTTCTCCGCGGAGATCTTTGCGCGCAGCGCCGACACGATACCGCGGAGGTCCGCTGCTGTGGTCCAGGTATCACTCATGGAGCGTCACCGCCACACCGCCATCGTCGACTATCAGTAGCACCTGATCCACTCTCCGTCCGTCCTCCTCGGCCCGGTCCAGCAGCCGCAGCAGCGGCGGGACGAGGTCGTTGACGCACCGCCCCACACCGCGTGCGGCCTGCTCCGGCCGAGAGCGCCAGGCCGCCGCCCCGATGAACGAGGGCACGCCGTCATCCCAGGCCAGCGTTATGCCGAGCGCCGTACGCACCCGTTCGGCGAAACGGCGCAGTTCGACCTTTGCGATCTCGCGGAGTTCGTCGGGGCCCAGCGCCGCGAACAGCACCACCTCGTCGAGGCGGTTGACGAACTCGGGCCGCAGCGACTCCCGGAGGGTGTGGCGCAGCTGCGCTTCCGGACCTGTTTCGTCGTCCGGCTCGGCCTCGGGACCGAACATGGCGGCGAGCAACTGGTCGACCTGGGCCGCGGGGTCCGCATCGGCCGGTTCGCCTCGGGCCCGGCCCAGTTCGGCGAACTCCGCCGCGGCCAGGTTGGAGGTGAGCACGATGATGGTGTCGTAGGCTTCGCGGACCGGACCCGCGGGATCGTTCACCGTTCCCTCGTCGAGGAGCCGCAGCAGCGCGTCGAGCACCCGGGCGTCGGCTTTCTCCACTTCGTCGAAGAGGAAGACCCGGCGGGGGTTGTCGCGCAGCCCGTTGGTGAGTTTGCCCGCGCCGAACCCCACGTAGCCGGGCGGGGCGCCGACGAAGTAGTTCATGGACTCGCGGGTGTTGAACTGGCCCATCTCAAAGACCAGGACATCTTCCTCGCTGCCGTAGACCATCTTCGCGAGCAGCCGGGCCGTCATGGTCTTGCCCGTACCGCTGGGCCCGCAGAACAGGAACGCCGCGCGCGGCCGGTCCCCGTTGCGGAAACCGCGTGCCAGGGCGCGTTTGACGCCTTCGATGTGCGGGGCGAGCCGTTCGACCACGGTGCGCTGCCCGACCAGCCGCTCCCGGAACCAGGCCAGCTCGTCCTCGACGCTGCCCGACCGGGGTCCGGTGCCGGCGGCGGCCTGCGGCTGCTCAGCGTAGTAGGAGTCGGCGTAGCGGAGCAGTTTCGCCGGGTCGACTCCGGTGTCGCGAAAGAAAGCGGCGGCCAGGCCGTTCGGGGAATCGATGAGCGCGGCCAGCAGGTCGCGTTCGCCGATCTGTGCCGCGCGGCGGTCGGCCGCGGCCGCGGCGGCCTTGCCGAGGACCGCGCGCAACGACGTGTCCAGGGTCGGGGCGCTGGAAGCCGACGGGTCGCCGACCGTCTCGCTGCGTCCGCCGATGAGTAGTTGGGTCTGCGTGCGCAGCGCGGAAAGGTCGTAGCCGAAGAAGTGGCAGGACTGCTCGACCAGACCGCCCGGGGCGACGGCCATCGCATGCAGCAGCAGGGGGACGCCGAGCCGGGCGCGGCCCAGGCCGGCCGAATCCGCCGCCATGATCCGCAGGACGGTCCGTGCCCCCGGGGAGAACACCGTGGTGTCGAGTTCGCCATCGGAGTCGAACACCCTCCTCGGGCGCGGCGGTGCCGCGTCCGCCTCCTCCCGCCACAGCGCGAGGTCCACCCTGCCGTAGCGTACGAGCAGATCACGGTCCTGATCATCCAGTCCGTCGAGGACCGCGCGGAGAACGCGCCGTTCGTCCAGTGCCCTGCCGTCGGCGGCATGCTCATCGCGCAGCCGGGCGAACACGGCGCGGGTGGCCTGGTCGGCCGTAGCGGCGTCGAGCCCGGTGGCGGCGGGCGGGTCACCGCAGGCCTGCCGGCCTCCTCGGGCGGCCAGCGCGGCGACGAACACGTCCACCGGGATCCGGGCGCGTTCGAACAGCGACGCGGTCAGGCCGCCCCCGATCCGACCGAGCGCGACGAGCAGGTGTACCGGACCGGCCTGCTGCGCACCGGTTTCGGCGGCCGCCCGCACCGCGTCACCGAACGCGTCGGTTGCGGCGAGCAGCTCGGGGTCGAAGCCCTCGTCGGGAAGGCCCATAACGCCCATGTCAGGCTCCTCGCAGCAAGGACTCGGCCACCGCGAGGCGCTGTTCGGTGCCGTCTGTGCCACTCCGGTCGCTTGTGGAGTGGCCGTTCATAGCAGCGGCGACGTCGGCCAGTATCCGGTGCGCCGCGGCGACCTGGATGCTGCGCAGCACGTCCGCCCGGCCGTGCGCGCCGTCGTCCGCACTGCCCTTGCCGTTCTTGTGGCCCTTGCCGCTTCCGGGCAGCGATTCGAACATGTGCGCCAGGCGCTGGTCGTCGGCCGCCGACCGGGCGGTGCGCGCCGACCAGGCCAGGATCGTGGCCGGGTCGAAGGGCACCTGCCGGGCCCACGCGTCGGTGTGGCGGCCGTACACGGCCGCCATCGCCGCGGCAAAGCCCCGCCCGTCGCCGCTGAGGACCGCGGTGATCAACTTTGTCGTCTCCGCGGTCTCCGCCGCCTCCGGCTGTTCGGCATCCGGCCCCTGCGCAGCGGAGCGCAGCAGCCGGAGCGCGGAGTCCGTATCGTCCAAGCGCAGCGCGAGAAGCGTGGCCAGGAGCCGGACGGTCGCGGAATACGGGTCGCGGTTGTACTCCCGGGTGATGGCGGCCTCAAGCGTTTCGCGGTCCGGCGCCGCGCTGCCGCCGAGTTCGGCCATGGCCAGCAGCAGGCGGTAGTCGGGAGCGTCGACAAGGTCGACCGCTTCCCGCAGCGGGGCCACGGCGCGGCTCGGTGCACCCGCCCGGAGCAGTTCGTGTCCGGCAAGGGCCGCCATATGCGCCGCCCGGGGGCGGGCGTCGGCGCAGCCGTGGCTGAGGGCGCTGCGGTAGCGCGACCGCGCCGCTTCGGTCGCCCCCCGATCGGCCGCTGCGTCGCCCAGCGCGCACAGCCAGCCACCCGGGGTCTGGGGGGCGTCGACAGGGGCGACCTGGGCCAGCAGCTCCCACACCGGGGATTCCAGGTCGGGAGCGGCGTTGTCGAGCGAGGTGTCGAGGACGGCGAACAGCCGACCCGCGGCGCGCGTCCGGAACAGCGTCGCCACCTGCTCCGCGGGCACCGCGGCCACCGCGCGGCCGATGGCCCGGTACGGGTCCGCGGCCGTTTCCGTGGCCATGGCGACGACGTGGTCCCAGGTCCCGTCGAATTCGTCGGCGGCCGACGTGCGGGCCCAATGCCCGACAGCGGTGTCGAACACCTGCGGGGTACGCAGGGCCGGGGCCTCGGCGAGCAGGCGGATTACGCGTTCGGGGTGTGTCACCGCGACCTCCCGCAGCTCGGCTCCGAGCAGTTCCCCGGCGTCGGCCACCTGCCGCGGGTCTGCTCTGCCGAGGAAGTCTCGCACCGCCTGCGCGATCGCCGCATTCTGCTGGTCGGCCGCCGCTTTGCTTCGGGCCTGCTCCAGATCGGCCCGGAGCGCCGCCAACGGGTCAGCGGCCACCGCCGCCCGGCTCAGCGCCTTTGACCGCGGCAGCGCGTCCTCCCGGTGCGGCGCCCACGGTTCCACACCGAGGACCGCCAACCGGGCGCACGCGTGCCCCACCAGGGCCAGGATCGTACCCGTGGGCACGACCAGCATGGAGAACAGTGCCAGGCCCGTACCGATCCCCATATCCCCCAGCGAGAAGCGGCTGGAGACGCTGCGGGTGATCAGGTACAGCATGAGGGTGTAGCCCCAGGCGCTGAGCAGCCACAGGAACGGCAGGACCAGGAGCTCCCCTCGGAGGGAGGCCGCCCACAGGTAGGGGCCGCCCGGCAATGCGAACAGAGCGATCGCGGTCACGCCCGCGAACATCCCCAGGGTTCCCCACCCGTAGAACGGGGACTTCTCCCTGAGGTTCTTCGCCTCGGTCTCCAGCCTTTCGGTCAGGAGCCGGTACTTCTCGCCCTTGAGCGCGCGCACGGCGAAGATCCGCCTTTGGTACCGGCCGAGCCCGGCGGAGAGGCGGATGTCGCGGATGATCCCCCTGGACCGGATCAGGCCGTAGGCCGCTCCGCTCGCGAGGAGCAGGAGCGCCGTGCCCGGGGGGTACCCGTGCACGGTCGGCATTGCCCACACGAGCACGGACAGGCCGGCGAACCCGGTGATCCCGATGAGGACCGCGGCGACCGCTGCGACTGTTTCCCGGCGCCGCGATACCTCGTACAAAACGCACTCCCCGCTTCCGCCGGAGCGAAATCGGGAGTGCGCCGCCGGCCCTCTGCAGAGGGCCGTGTATTCATCCTGTCCAGAACATCCCGATGACGCCGCTCATGTCAGCGGCCAACATAACAAACAGCGCCATGCCGTGCATGCCCTTTCGGTTACGGAAAATCATCCTCTGGTCCGCATATAGGAGGCACTGATCAGCAATATCGGCAATTCGGTACCGACCGAAACACACGCCTCTTCCCCAACGGCATTGACCCGACGTGATTTTGGCCCATTGGGGTCTCATCTGCGAATTTGACCCCCTGGCGACAGAATCAAGAGGGGTGTCCGGCCGTGTCCGTTGCGGCGGATCGGGGAACGGCGGTCTCCAGGGCCAGGGATGCGCGCAGGAAGGTCCCCAGGGCGCGGGCCGAGAGGGGCTGCCGGACCCGCTGGATACGGTCGGCGTAGCGAGGCAGGTCGTGGTGGCGCCCGTTGGCGACCGCCGCCGCGGCGGCCAGGCCGGCGAACGGATGCCGGTCGAGCATGCTGTGCCCGAGGCGATCGAAGGGAACCAGGACCGCGTCCGGTACCCGATCGACGATGTCTTCGGCGAGCGGGCGCACCGACCGCAGGTCGTAGTCCCCGGTGAGCACCGCCGTGGGCCAGGTGAAGCGGCGCTGCTCGACCGCCATGTCGAACGGTTCCCCCTGGAACTCGGGGAAGCGGTCGGCCAGATCGGCGAGACCCACGGATGTGTCGAGCGGTTTCCCATCGGGGCGGTCCCTGGCGAGCTCCCGGAACCAGATCGCCCCGACCAGGTCGAACTCCAGCGCGTACGGGACCACGCTGGTGATTTCCCTGGTCGCGAGCTGCCGGACCTGGTTCCAGGTGCGCCGGCGTCCCCCGGCGACGGCGTCCAGCAGGTGGTCGAGCAGCGCCACCCCGCCGAACTCGTAGACCACCGGGACAACAGGACCGGTCTCCTCGACCGGGACGCGGCCCTGGGCGACGAGTTCGCGGAGTTTCTCCGCGACCTCGACGGTCCCGAATTCGTCATCGCCGTGCCAGAGCAGTCGGCGGACATGGTCGCGCGCGGCCGCGTCGTCCGCGGAGGAGGTGGACGCGCTGTCGAGGACCATCCCCGACACCCGGTCGCCGTGGCGTGCTCCGAACGCCTGCGCGAGGTAGCCGCCGTAGGAGGACCCCCAGACCACCGCGCGCTCCAGCTCACAGTCGTCGAGCACCGCGGCGATGTCGCCGGCGGCCGCTTCGATGGTGAGCGCGTCCATCGGCAGATCGGCTCCGCTGCGGTCGGTACGGGACAGCCCCACCCCTCGGTGTTCGACCATGATCACGTCGAACCCGCGGGCAGCGGCCATGCGTCGGACCTTCCGGTAAGGCAGCACCGAGGCCAACCCCGGCCCGCCGGGCACGATCAGCAGCGGGATGCCGCCGGGGCGCCCTTCGCGTACGTATCCGAGGTCGAAGGTCTCCGGTCCACCGGGGTGGATGGGCCGGGGGACCGTATGGACGGCGGGGCTGCGGCGCAGGCGCTCGGCGAGCCGTGGATTCGAGGCCATTCCGCCAGCATGCCTGGTCCACCGGCCCTGCGCCATCGCCGTCCTTTCGGGCTGCGGTTCACTCGGAGTCTTCTCCGACGATGGCGCGCAGCGCAGCGACGTGGTCGCGGTAGGCGCGCCGCCCCTGGGCGGTCATGCTCAGCCACACGCGCTGGCGGGTGGCGCGCACGGCCTTTCTCTGCTGTACGTACCCGGCCTCGACCAGCACGCTCACATGCTTGCTCAGCACCGAGGCACTGACCTGCAAGCGCTCCTGGATCGCGCTGAACTCGGCTTCGGTCGCCGCGTCCAGCATGGCGCAGATGCGCAGCCGGTTGGGCGCGTGGATGGTCTGGTCGAAGCCGTTGGTGGAAGTGTCGGTGGCCATCATGTCCTTTCCCCAGTGCTGCGCCGGTAGAGGGCACCGAAGACGATGAGGACGGCGGCGTTGGCGGCGGCTCCCACAACCCAGCCCCACTGCTGGTCATAGACCTGGTCCACGACCAGGGCGCCGAAGAGGAACAGCAGGATCAACACCACGGGCGGCCACATCTGCCGAGGTGTGAGCCAACTGAGCACGCCGACCTTGTCGACATAGACGCGCGCCAGCGCCCCGACGCCCACGGCCGCGGCAAGCGACCCCGCGAAGCTGAAGGGAGAGGGGAGCAGTTGGGCGAGCATGGCGCCGGCGATCAGCCCGGCCAGGATCGGGTAGTACCAGCCCGGTACGGGCAGGCGCTCCATGGCGGTGCGGTCACTATCGGCCTGGCGGAGGGCGGCAGCGGCTTCTTCCGGAGTGGGACGCGTGTCGGGTGCGCCAGCCCCGTTGCTGTTTTCCATGATGGAAAGTCAAGCACCCACTTTCCATCATGTCAACTCACGAGTTTCCACACTGGAAGACGACCGGGATGGGCACACGGCCCGCGCACCACCAGCACGGCACCGGCAAAGGAGCCGCCCCACCGGCCGCGGCGGGAATCCGACAGGTTCTCGGGCCGCTTTTGCCGCGGTGCCTCAACACGCATTCCAGCCCTGCTGAGAACAGCACCAACAGGGATTTTCCAAAGCACACCAGGGCAAGGCACCCAAAGCGTGAATCAGATTAACGATTGAGTCTCGCGTCTCGACTGGTGACAGCCGCCGTCGTAGGTTGGTCCGGCGCCGCCTGGCTAGAGAGGGTGGACGCTTTTCGGGGCCGGGCGGCGCAAACCCGCATGTCCCGCCGACGCTCTATGCCGGGCGACACATTCAAGCCGTCTGATTCTCCCGATGTCCTCAGGCCGCCATACGGCCACACTCCGTCCACAGGTTGCGGCAATGGGGCGCAGCGAGCAAGCCAGCTTGCCGCCGAGAACACCGATCACCTGAAGACCAGACAGCCGCCCAAAACCGCCCCGTAAGAAGTGACTGGCGTACCCAGCGGCAAGCTGGCCGGGGCTCGCTGACGCTCGCCCAAGGCCCCATTGCCGCAACCTGTCCGGCCGCACGGTAAGAACGCGTCAGGCCTGTGGGGTGTTGCCGATAGCGGTCTCGGCCGCGCGGCGGCCCAATTCACAGGGATCGTCCGATTGCGCCTGGACCCAGAGGTAGTGCTCGTCCGAGACCGCCACCTCCACGTTGCAGGACCGGTCCGACACGGACAGCTCGGTGGCGGGATAGCCCGCGATGTCCACCAGCTCTTGTTTACTCTCCTCCAGCATGCCGCTGGCGATGACATGCCAGACCGCGGTCCGGTCCGTGGCGGTGTGCGTGTCCACCCGCAGGTCCAACGCCACCTGTTCCTGGCCGGTCCAGTGGCAGTTCTTCTCGGTTCGCGGATCGTCTTCCTCGGTGTCGTCGGTGCCGTCGGTGTCGTCCTGCTCTGCCGCTTGCTCCGTCTCGATGCCGAGGGATTCGGCCTCCTCCGCGGTGATCAGCGCGCAGGGCTCCGTCGCCGCGGGGTCCAGCGGCTCCACGTCGAAGTCCGCGATCGACTCCCTCTCCTCCACGGGAATCTCCGTGGCCTCCTCGGGCTCTGCGGCTTCCTGGCCGCTGCATCCGGCCAACATCAACACCGCCGCCACTACTGCGCCGAACCCGTGAATCCGCACTCTTGGCCTCCTCCGCGACTCCTGGCCACATTCTTCCGGCTGCTGCCAGGGAGCGCGCTCCACCCGTGGCTACGCGGGTTCGCCCTGGTGCTCTTCCACCCAGACCAGCCTCTGCGCCGGCGGAGGGCTGCACCCATGTACAGCTTTCCCCACGCCGGTCCCGGGGGATGACCCCCTCGCCCCGCAGGTCGATTTTCCGGGATCGGCCGACAGGAAGGGGCGGTCACCGTCCTAAAACCGCTGAGGATACCGTTTCTCCACCAATTTCCACCCGGTGCCACGGAAGGGCCGACCGACACCGCCATGACGACCCCCCTGGGACCCCCCTACTTTCCAGCGGGGCCGAAACGGCCTTCTACCCCCTTCTGGCGTGGTCGGCGACCACCCCTGCCAGACCGCTTTGACCAGCGCCTTCCGGGTAGCCGGAAGGCAGAGGACCGGGCGCGGGGCCTCGCGCCCGTCGGGGATCGCGGGGCAGGGGCCGCGCAGGGCGCATACGACGGGGAGCTGCAATGGTCCAAAACGCGAGGACGGCGGAACGAGCGTTCGAGAGTACGGGGCGAGGACGGCCGGACGGGCCGCCCAACATCCTCTTCATCCTGGCCGACGATCTGGGATGGGCCGACCTGGGGTGCTACGGCTCGTCGGCCATCCGTACGCCCAACCTCGACCGGCTTGCGGCAGAGGGGGTGCGCTTCACCCACGGCTATGCGGGTTCTCCCTGGTGCTCTTCCACCCGGGTCAGCCTGTACACCGGACGCATCCCGGGCAGGCTGCAAGTAGGGCTGGAGGAGCCGCTCACCACCCACGCCGAGGGCAACGGCATCCCGGCCGGGCATCCGACCCTGTCGTCGCTGCTCGCGGACACCGGATACGAAACGGCGATGTTCGGCAAGTGGCACTGCGGCTGGCTGCCCTGGTACAGCCCGCTGCGCATCGGCTTCCAGACCTTCTTCGGCAACCTCGACGGAGCGATCGACTACTTCGAGCACGTCAACACGATCGGCGAGCACGACCTGTACGAGGGGGAGACACCGGTCGAGCAGGCGGGCTACTACACGTCGATGATCTCTGAGCGCGCCGCCGAGTTCGTCGCCGCCGACCACGGCAAACCGTTCTATGTGCAGCTCAACTACACCGCGCCGCACTGGCCGTGGGAGGGGCCCGGCGACCGCGAGACCGGCCGGCAGATCCGCCGCAGGTATGACCAGGACTGGAGCCATTCCCCGCTGATGCACCTCGATGGCGGCTCGCTGGCCAAGTACGGCGAACTGGTCGAGGCCATGGACGAGGGCATCGGCCGGGTACTGGCCGCGCTGGCGGCCGCCGGACGCAGCGACACCACCATCGTCGTGTTCACCTCCGACAACGGCGGCGAGCGATGGGCGAAGAACTGGCCGTTCGTAGGCGAGAAGGGCGACCTCACCGAGGGCGGCATCCGGGTGCCCCTGATCCTGCGGTGGCCGGCGGTGGTGGCCGCCCGGCAGGTCAGCGACCACCCCGTCATCACCATGGACTGGACGGCCACCCTGATCGACGCAGCGGGCACCGCGCCCGCCCCCGACTGGCCGCTGGACGGGGTGAGCCTGCTCGCCTGGCTCGCCGACGGCGCGGCCTTCCCTGCCCACGACCTGTTCTGGCGCACCTCCAACCAAGGGGCGCTGCGGCGGGGCCGGTTCAAGTACCTCTATGATGAGCGCGACCGCGCCGTGCTGGGCAACTGGCCGCGCCGCTTCGGCGACTACCACCTGTTGTTCGACGTGACAGTGGACGGCCGGGAGCGCGCCGACATCGCCGAACAGCACCCCGAGGTCCTCGCCGAACTGCGGTCCGCCTGGGAGCAGACCACCACCGGGCTGCTGCCCCTCCCGCCCGGCCATCCGGGCCGGCCGCGGCCGCCCGGACCAGGCGGCCCCGTCACCAGCGAACCTGACTGACCACTGCCCAACCGGAAGGAATGTGCTGATGGAATTCCTCTCCGGCCTGCTGAACGTGGCGGTCATCGTCTTCTCCGTGTCCGCCATGCTCTCGATGGGTTTAGGCAACGAGCTGAAGGAGGTCCTCGGCCCGCTCCGCGGCATAGGCAGGGTGAGCCGTGCCCTGCTCGCCAACTTCGTGCTGGTTCCGCTCCTGACACTCGCCATCCTCCACGTCGTATCGCTCGACCGGCCGCTGCAGACCGGGCTGCTGCTGATCTCCACGGCGGCCGGCGCCCCGTTCCTGATCAAACTGATCGAAACCGCCGGGGGGAACCTCGGGTTCAGCGTGTCACTGCTGGTGCTCCTGTTACCGGTCACCGTCGTCTACATGCCCGCCGTCGTGCCCCTGCTGGTCCCCGGCACCATGGTCAACGCGGGCGCCATCGCCATGCCGCTCTTCCTGACAATGCTGCTGCCGCTGGCCGTCGGCCTGTTCGTCCGGGCACGCAGGCCAGGGCAGGCGCGGCGGCTGCAACCGGTCATAGGCGCCACCTCGACGGTCGCGCTCCTGATACTCGTACTGACCACGCTGGTGACGTATTTTCCAGAAATCGCCGGCATATTCGGTACGGGCGCGATCCTGTCCTCGCTGCTCGTGATCGGGGGTGCCTTCGCCATCGGTTACGTCCTCGGCGGCGCAGACCCCGACGCCCGCGAGGTGCTCGGGCTCGGCACGTCGCAGCGCAACATCGCTGCGGCGACGGTCGTGGCGACGCAGAGCTTCAGTGACCCCCGCACCGTTGTCATAGTGGTCGTCTCGTCCCTGGCGGGGCTCGCCCTCCTTTTCCCCGTCGCCTGGATGCTGCGCAAGCGCAGAAAGACTTGATCGACGACGGTGCCCCGCCTTCTCCGTCCCACTGAGGACGGCGGGCGCCGCGGTTGCTGGGGACCATTTCGGTGAAGTGCCAGTACCGGTCGCCGTCGCGCTGCACGAATCCGGTGTCCTCGTCGGTCCCGCCGCGCAGCCGCCGGCAGATCGGCCCGATGAGCAGTGTCATGCCCAATACCAGGGCACATCCCGCGAGCACCGGACCCACGACCACGACCGCCGCCACCGCGCTGGAGCGCGCCTGATGTCGCAGTGCTGCGGCATTCGACGCCCGACGGGCCGACACCACCCCGAGAGGACTGAGCGCATTCATAAAACTACACATAGTATTGGCCCTGCTCATGGGTAAGAACGAGAGGCAGACGCACGGCGCTCGCCGACGACACCGAACCACGGGAGCCGCCATGCGCAGTTCCGCCACCGACCACGGCGCGGGAGGCGCGGCCCCTGCCGCCGGGGACGGCCGAACAGGCCGAATGGGCCGGACAAGGCGGCTCTCCCTCTCCACTCCCATTTTCGTGCTCTGGATCGTCGGGATCACCGCGGCCATCCTCATCCCCAGTGTCCTGATGGGGTCGTCCGCGCGACTGCTGTCGTTCCTCGTCTTCCTGCCCGCGCTCGTCGCCGGTGTGGGCACCCTGAGCCAGACCGCGATCGCGGCCGCCTGGACCCTGCTCGTGGTGACCGCGACATTCATCTACCGAGGCACCCTCGACGAGAACCCGGTTCCGCTGGGCATAACCGCGGCGCTCGCCGGCCTGAGCATCCTGTGGGCCCGTTACCGGGTCCGCAAGGAGGAGGAGATCGCCCGCCTGCGCTCGGCGGCCATCGCGCTGCAACAGCGTGTTCTGCGTCCCTTCCCCCTGACCACCGACCAGGTCACCGTGGACGGCCTGTACTGGGCCGTCGAAGAGGACAGCATGGTCGGCGGCGACATTTACGAGGTGGTGGCCTCGCCGCACGGTACCCGCGTACTGATCGCCGACGTACAGGGCAAGGGGCTGTCCGCCATCGGCGTCGCCTTCGCCGTCCTCGCGGCCTTCCGGGCGACCGCCCACCGCGAACCGTGCCTCACCGGGGTCGCCGACTCCCTGGAGAACGCGGTCACCGGGCACAACGCCTTCAGTGCGCAGATCGGCGAGTCCGAACGCTTTGTCACCGCTCTCATCCTGAACATCGGGGAAACGCCGGAGGTCCAGGTCATCCATTGCGGGCACGTCCCACCGCACGTTCTGCACGGTGGCCGCGCGTGGCCGGTCATCCCCGCCGATCCCGGACTCCCCCTCGGCCTCGGCCGACTAGGCCCCGAGCCCCGCGCCGTGGAGCGGTTCGACCTTCCGGCCGACGCGACTCTGCTCCTGTGCACCGACGGCATCACCGAGGCGCGCGATACGGCGGGGGCTTTCTACCCGCTGGCAAAGCGCCTTCCGGCCTGGGACGGTGACTCCCCGACCCAGATCGCCGAATCGCTCGGGGCCGATGTGCGCATGTTCACCGGGAACCGTCTCCGCGACGACATCGCCGTACTGGTCCTGCGCCGACGGCCGCCACTGCGTAGAAACGGCGCCGGTTGACGGCTTCGCGGAAAAACAGATGTGCACGTGTCGCCTGCTCGGGAGGTCGGCGCCCGCTGCTTGGATCCACCACGAAAGAGGCATCTACCAGCCATGTTGTGCTTTTGGTGTTTATCAATGATCCTGGAAACATGAGAACACCCAGAGAGTTGATGACCACGGGCGAGGCCGCTCGCCTACTCGGATGCTCCCGCCAGCACGTTGTCGATCTGTGCGACCGCGGAGAGCTTCCCGCTGTTTCCGTGGGCGCGCACCGGCGAATCCGGCGCAGCGACATCGAGTCGCTGGTCGGCGACGGACTCACCCGAGATCAGGAACGCTCCCTGTGGCTCCACCGTGTGGTCGCCGGCCGCCTCGCTATCGCCCCCGATGTGGTACTCACCCGGGCCGAGGAGAACCTCGACCACCTTATGAAGGTGCACTCTTCCGGCTTGACCCGGGTGTGGCTGTCCAAATGGCGCGAGGTTCTGGACTCGGGCCTGGACGCGGTATTCGATACCTTGACATCACGGGCCCCGTGGGCCGTAGAGCTCCGCCAGAACAGCCCCTTCGCCGGTGTACTCACCCCGGAAGAACGCCAAGCCACCTTGGCCTCGTTTCGCGTTCACTGGCACCGGGAGCATGCCGCGTGAACCGCCGACAGCTCGAACACGTACTGCGCGCGGCTTCACGTATCTCCGAGGATCACGACATCCTCGTCATCGGCAGCCAGTCCATTCTCGGCAGCCACGACGAAGACGAACTCCCCTTGGAGGCGACGTCGTCCATGGAGGTCGACGTCGCCTTCTTCGACGACCCCGATGACGCCAAGGCCGATCTCGTGGATGGCGCCATCGGAGAACTCTCGCCCTTCCACGGCACCTTCGGCTACTACGCCCAAGGAGTCAGCGCCACCACCGCAGTCCTTCCAGAAGGCTGGCATGAGCGCGTCATCGTCTTCGCCACGCCGGGGACTGAACCCGGTCGCGGCCTCTGCCTCGACCCACACGACTGCGTACTCTCCAAACTCGTCGCCGGGCGAGAAAAGGATCGGGCCTTTGCCAGTGCCCTCGTCAGCCACAGACTCATCGACCTGGAAGTTCTCGCTGAGCGAGTCACGACCCTCGACGCCCATCCTTTGGTCCTCCGGCAGATCGGCGACTGGATCGACGCGCAGCGTCCGACCACCGCTTCATAGAACCTGAACGACGGGAATCCGGTACGGATCGAAGGCCAAGCCGAGGGCGAACTCCGCGCCGACGAACCCCTGCGCGTGGAACGGATGCCGCCGCGGTGGCGGGGCGGGTGGTTCCCGGTCAGCTGTCCAGGGCGGGGTAGTCGGTGTAGCCCCGGTGGTCGCCGCCGTAGAAGGTGGCGGGGTCGGGCTCGTTGTAGGGGCCGCCGTTCTTGACCCGGACGTCCAGGTCGGGGTTGGCCAGCCACATCGAGCCCACGGTGATCGCGTCGGCCAGCCCGTCCTTCAGGGCCGCGGCTCCGGACTCCACGGTGGTGACGTCGGCCGACAGGTCCGGGTGCGGGTTGAGAAGCAGCGTTGCGGGCCACTCCTCGCGGATCATCTCGGTGACCTCGCGGACCCCCAACTCCATAACGTGGAGGTAGGCCAGGTCGTGGGCAGCCAACTCCCGCACCAGCGCGCGGTAGAGGTCAGCAGTGTCGCTCTCGGTGATTCCGTTGGCCGGGTTGCCGGGAGAGATCCGGATCCCGGTCCGCTGCGGCCCGATCGCGTCGGCGACGGCCTGGACCGCCTCCACGGCGAAGCGGATGCGGTTGGCGACCGGACCGCCGTAGGCGTCGGTGCGCACGTTGCTGCCATCAGCCAGGAACTGGTGGATCAGGTAGCCGTTGGCGCCGTGCACTTCGACACCGTCGAAGCCCGCCTCCATCGCGTTACCGGCCGCAGTCGCGAATTCCCCGATGGCCCGGGTGATGCCGGCGATGGTCATCTCGCGCGGAACCGGGTGGTCGAGCATGCCTTCGGGGCTGTACATCTGCCCGCCGGAGGCGATGGCCGACGGGGCCTCCGGCAGCGCGCCGTCGGGGTAGAGGCTGGGGTGGCCCACGCGGCCGGAATGCATGAGCTGGGCGAAAATCCGCCCGCCCTGGGCGTGCACGGAGTCGGTGACCGTGCGCCAGGCCGCGACCTGCTCGGCGGAGTGCAGGCCGGGGGTGTCGATGTAGCCCTGCCCGATCACGCTGGGCTGGGTGCCCTCGGCGATGATCAGGCCCGCCGACGCCCGCTGCGCGTAGTACTCGGCGGTCAGTTCGGTCACCAGTCCGCCGGCGGCGCGGGAGCGGGTCATCGGCGCCATCAGCAGCCGGTTGGGCAACGTGCGGCCGCCCAGGGTCATCGGTTCGAAGTAGCCGGTCATCCCGGTCCTCTCAGAAGGGGAAAATGCGGTGTGTTGTCCTCAACCACCGTCCGTATGCGGCCACGCTAGAAAGCCCTCCTTGCCGCTTGCTGGTCGCCCGCTTACCGCCTGCTGACCGTGCGCTTGCCGCCGGGCGGCTCGCTATCGTTTTCCACATGCGATTCGGTGTGCTGGGGCCTCTCGCGGTGTGGACCGACACCGGAGAGCCCGTCCCCGTCCCGGGTGCGAAGGTCCGCGCTCTCCTCGCCCACCTGCTCATCCACCGCGGGGAGTCCGTATCGGCCGACCGGCTGCTGGAGGACCTGTGGGACGGCGCACCGCCCGCCGACGCCTCGGGCGCGCTCCAATCCACGGTGTCTCGGCTACGCCGGGTCCTGGACCGGGCCGAACCCGGTTCCCGCGCGATGGTGGAGTCGGGGCCGTCCGGCTACCGGCTCCGGGCCGACCCCAAGGCGGTGGACAGCGGGCGGTTCGAGGCACTGCTCGCCGATGCCCGCGCGGCCGGGGATCCAGAGACCGCCGCGGGACTGCTCGCCGAAGCGCTCGGGCTCTGGCGCGGCCCGGCCCTGGCCGACCATGCTGACGCCTCTTTCGCTGCCCCCGCCATCGCCCGCTGGGAGGAACAGAGAACGGGCGCGGTCGAAGACCACATGGAAGCCCGCCTGGATCAGGGAGAGGACGCATCGCTCATCGGTGAACTCGACGAACTCGTCGGGCGCTATCCACTGCGCGAGCGGCTGCGTGCCGTGCACATGCGCGCCCTCTACCGCGCCGGACGGCAGGCGGAGGCCCTCGCCGATTACAGGCGGTTTCGCGCCCTGCTGGCCGAGGAGATCGGTGTCGACCCCGGGCCCGAGCTGAGCCGGCTGCACCAGGACATGCTGGCCCAGTCGCCCGGCCTTGCGGCTGCCGCCCCGAACGAGCGCGGACGGCTACCAGAGCCCGAGACCGGGCGTGCCCCCGAACCCCCGCCGAGCAACCTCCCTGCTCTGCTATCCGAGGTCGTCGGCCGGGAGACCGCCACGATCGAGGTCCGCAAACTCCTGGACAGCGGGCGGCTGGTCACGCTCACCGGGCCGGGCGGGGTCGGCAAGACCACGCTCGCTCTGGAAGCGGCCGACCAGGGCCGCTTCCCGCACGGGACCTGGTTGGTGGAGCTCTCCGGTCGGGACAACACGAGTACCGGCCGCGACACCCTCGTGCAGTGCATCGCCGCGGACATCGGCCTGCGTGACGACGACGGCCCGCGCGGTCCCCTCCTGGATCTGCTCATCAGGATGCTGCGGGGGAAACGGGCCTTGCTCATTCTGGACAACTGCGAGCACGTACTCGTCCCGGTCGCCGGGGTGGTCGGCGAGCTGCTGCGCCGAGCGCCCGAATTGCGGGTGCTCATCACCAGCCGGGAAGCGCTGGGGCTCCCCGGAGAGCTGCTGTACCAGGTCTCCCCACTCGATCTCCCCATCGACCCCACCCCCGAAGAGCTCGCGCGCTCCAGCGCGGCACGACTGTTCGTGCAGCGCGCATCCGCCGTCGCCCCCGACTTCACCGTCGACACCGGGAACGCGGCCGCCATCGCCGACCTCTGCCGCCGCCTCGACGGCCTCCCCCTCGCACTGGAGCTGGCGGCCGCCCGCATGCGCGCCTTGGACGTACGGGAGCTGGCCGAACGGCTCAATGACCGTTTCCGCGTCCTGGCTTCCGGAAGCGCGGGGGTTCCGGCCCGGCAGCAGACGCTGCGCGCGGTGATCGACTGGAGTTGGGAGTTGCTGACGCCCGCGGAACAGGCGGTGCTGCGCCGCGTTTCCGTACATGCGAACGGCTTCACGCTGGCCGCCGCAGAGGTCGTCGGCAGTGGGGACGGCGTGGCTCCGGGCGATGTGCCAGACGTGCTCGTCCGTCTTGTCGATCGTTCCCTGGTGCTCGCCGAACAGCTTCCGTTCGGTACGCGCTACCGGCTGCTGGAGACCGTCGCCGCCTACGCCCTGGAACGCCTCGCCGACTCCGGTGAAGCCGAGGCCGCCAGGTGGCGGCACGCCCGCTACTACACCGACTACGCGGAGGAGTCCCGTACCCGCCTGCGCGGTAGGCGGCAGCGGGAGTATCTGGTCCGGCTGGACATCGAGACCGCGAACCTGCACACGACCCTGGGCTGGGCCGTCTCCCAGGACGACGCCGAACTCGCACTGCGGCTCACCGGGGCGCTGGGCTGGTACTGGTTCCTGCGCGGCCGGTACCACGAAGCGCGCCGCTCTTTGGCTCAGGCGCTGGCGACCGAGGGGCCGCACTCCACCGCGGCCCGTGCCCGCGCGCTGACCTGGTATGCCGCCCTGGGGTTCGTAGAGCGGCACGAGAGCAGCGAACCCGCGGATGCGGCACAGGAGGCGCTCGCCCTCTACGCCGACCTCGACGATCCCGCCGGGCTGGCCGAAGCGCAGGCGCTGCTGGGTTTCCTCATGGCCACGCACAAGGCTTCGGGGGCGCAGCTCCCCTCTGCCGCAGAGCTGATCGAGGCCGCGCACACTACTTTCCGCCGACTCGACGATCCGTGGTGGCTGGCCGCCACGCTGCACTTCCGGGGATGGGAGGCGCTCCACCGCAGCGAACTCGCCGACGCCAGAAAAGACGCGGAAGAGAGCCATTCTCTGTTCTGCGGCCTGGGCGACCCCTGGGGGCAGGTGCGCAGCTCCAACCTCCTCGGTGTATTGGCGGGGATCGAGGGCCGCTACGAGGAGGCGGCACGGCTGCACCGCACGGGGCTGGGCCATGCCGAGGAGATCGGGCTGTGGCCGACGGCGGCCGAGGATCTCACCCGACTGGGTCGGCTGGCCATGCTGGTGCGGGACTTCGCCGCGGCCGACGACTACAACGAGCGAGCCTTGCGGATCGCAACCGAACAGTCGTTCACCGGGGTCCTGACCTACGCCCGAGGCGGGCTGGGGATGTCGGCGCGCAGGCAGTGGCGATTGGCCGCGGCCGAGGAACACCTGAGCGCGGTCCTGGCGGTCCACCGCACCGAGAACTACCGGCCCGGACTCGCCTCCCTCCTGGCCGAGCTCGGCTTCACCGCCGAAATGCGCAAGGACACCTGCCTGGCCCGCACCCTGCACCTGGAAGGACTGGAACATGCCCTGGCGTCCGAGGACCCCCGGGCGGTGGCACAGGCGCTGGAGGGGATCGCGGGCGCGGACGCGCTCGACGGGGACGCCCCTCGGGCGGCCCGCCTGCTGGGGGCGGCGGCTGCGGCCCGGGAGGCGTCGGGGGCTCCGCTCCCGGAGGCCGAACGCTTCGACGTCGACCGGATCGAAGACACCGTCCGGGCCTCTCTTGGCGGTGATGTCTTCGCAGCCGAGTTCCAGCGCGGTACGTCGATGTCCCTCGACGCCGCCGGGAAGATCGCCACCGCCCCCCGGACGCCGTAGCGGCGGTCCGCCGGGAGCCCGGCGGCTATGTCGGATTCCGTGCGTCAACCGTGCCGGCCACTTCGGACGCATTCCGACAAAAGACTCAAGATGCATGAGTCCGCTGCCCTTGCCGCCGCTCCTTCCTGCAGACCGCCCGCACCCATCAGGCCAGAGAGGCCGATGTGGAGACCTCGGTCACCCCACATGGCCGGAGCCCCGTCAGCCGGCCCCGTTCCACAGAACAGGTCGGCGGCTGTCGGCGTGCCGCTTCTTGAAGGACACGGCTCGAAACCGAAAAGTTTCGGGAATTCAGAAACGGCATTCTCCAATTTTCCAGGCTCGACTTCCTATCCAGCAACGGCTTCACCACCTATAGTGTCCCGACGAAAGCACATCGATCGCCGACCACGTCTGTAATTGTGGTTACCGGTGTTTCGGCTCCGGCCCCCTTCCGCAGTGCATGACGCCGGGCCGCATGAAATGGAGAAACGTTGCGACGACGCGGATTCCTTATTTCCGGAGCCACCGCGAGCGCGGGGATGGCGGTGGTCGGCGGCGGGCTCACCTGGGGTTCATCCCGTGAGGCCGAGGCGATCCTGGCGGCCGATGGCGCCGCAGGGGCACGGAGTGTTCCGCAGGTCCTGGTGGAGCGGTCCACCGCGGGCACCAGCACAGTGCGCCCCGAAAATTCGTTCGATTTCGTTGCCGTTCACCAGGAAACAGCCGAAAGCACCTCGATCCGCTTCGAGTACGCCGACGGATTCGGTGAATGGCGCCCACTGCACTTTCACGCCGACGGCCGCGATGATCTCGCTCCCGCGTATTCAGCACTGGTACGCGCCCCCGCAGAGACCACCGGATACGAGGTCCGCACCGAGGGATCCGCAACAGTGGAGTGCGCCGCGATGAATCTGCACGATGGGAATCCGGTACGGATCGAAGGCCAAGCCGAGGGCGAACTGCACGCCGACGGCCAGGCGGCCGACAGCGGCCGACGGGTGGCGTATGTGACCCGCGCCGGCTGGGGCGCCGACGAATCCCTGCGCTTCGACGACGCGGGAAACGAGGTGTGGCCCGCTGAGTCCTACCCCGTCCAGGCCATCACCGTGCACCACACCGCCTGGCAGACCAGCGGCGACTACGCGGCCGACGTGCGAGCCGTCTACCAGCTCCACGCGGTGGAGCAGGCCTGGGGCGACATCGGCTACCACCTGCTCATCGACCCTGACGGCCGTGTCTACGAGGGCCGCCACTCTGGAGACGACCCCCTACCGGTCTTCGCTGAGCCGCCCAGCCCCGAGAAGGCCGAGTCGGTCACGGCAGGGCACGTCCTCCAGATGAACTCCGGCAATATCGGTGTCTGCCTCCTGGGCGACTTCACCGACGAGATGCCCACCCGGGCGGCTCAGGACTCCCTGGTGAACGTGCTGCGCACTCTGTGCCGGATCACCGGGGTCGACCCGACCGCCGAGGTCGAATACGTCAACCCGGTCAATGGTGCCACCGCCACCATGCAGAGCGTGTCTCGGCACCGTGACTGGCTGGCCACGGAATGCCCCGGCAACACCTTTGCCGAGCAGTTCGATACCGCGGTCCGGCAGCGCGTGGTTGCGGGTCTCCGCTAAGACCACCCTTCGGATGTCCCAAACCCCTGGCACACGAAGTTGAGAGGCAGACAGCGCGCCTTAGCAGGCAGGCTTCACACACCGCGGGCAAACACGGCATAATACGGCCCGAGTACGCAGCGACAAGGGAGCAGGCCGTGTCCTCTGGGCCGAATCCGCAGAAGAGCCTGATGAACAGCTTCTATGCGCTGCCCGCCCCCCCGTCATCACGGCAAGGCCAGGATTCATCGACAGCCAGGGACACGGGGCGGCTCTCCGGTAAACGGCTGAGGTCGGGCGCGCGAAAAAAGCGATCGCGGACGCGCGGCACACGTCGCGCGGGCCGGGCTTCCGACATCGCCGCGGAGGTCGCCGCACTGCCCCGCTGCGAATCGTGCCGGCTGGTGCGGGCCCGCGAATGGAACTGCTCCGACTGCCGGAGGCTGGTCCTGCTGTCGCGACGCGTGGAGTGGGGCCCCTCCCCGACGGATACGGCACGGGCGTCCGTCTCTCCGCTGACCGCCTAGGTGTACTGACCTGAGAGGTTAGGAACGCGGGAGGCGGGAGGGCCGCTGATCGCGGTGTGGAACCTGTGATGATTGTAGTGATGCAACCACCCGGTGAACGCCTCC
>JAJYTD010000003.1 GCA_021793235.1 Actinomycetes bacterium
CGGCATGCCGCCTTCGGGCGGTGTCGGTGTCGGAATCGACCGTCTGCTCATGGGGTTCACCGGGAAGAACATCCGCGAAACAGTCCTTTTCCCCTTGGTGAAGCCGGAGTGATCGCCGGCCGCCCTCCCGGATCGGGGGGCGGCCCGACGGTGCCTGCCGGATGTCGTTGCGGAACCGTGATATTTGCCTCACGGGTGAACATCCAGGCCAGAACCACTGTCTGCATGGTCACTTTCGGCATACCGTGCTGATCTGTTCGTGCTTCACGGATCCTGCTCAGGCGGAGATTATTTTCGCAGGTCAGTCTGTGTCCCGGAGGTTCTTGTCCGCTAGTGTGGCGATCAAGGACAACCATGCGGTTACCAATAGTGATCAAATGGACCTTGACGGTCTGTTCGCATCCGCTTAGCGTTTTCGGAGCGAGCGGAGATTTTCCGCGTGTTTGCCGTAGTGGATCTACATGACGGTGAGTGAGGATGGCGGAGAACAGCTTCGGTGGTTTCCATCATCTTCTGCCGTGCGCGCTATCGCGCGATCTGTCCGTCCCAGATCGTCGCGACCGGGCCCGCGGGTTCCCGTCTTCGCCGAGCCTTCGGTTCTGTGCCAGGGAAGCGAATGCCTCGGTGATCGGCGGCCGATCCCCGAAAAAGCCCGTGTGCGCCTGCCAAGAGGTGTCCACCTCTACTTCGCCAAGGTTCCTGCGGCGACGAGTTGATGTTCCGCACTCACCACGGATGAGGGAGGACGGAGTGGAACAGGCCACACTCGTACGTCGTACCGTGAAAGACCCCGGTGTCTCGCTGATGCGCGAGAGCATGGTGCCGGCCCCGGTACCGCCGCCTGACAAGGGGCAGAGCCTTCCAGTCAGCCTGACCGATGACGAACTCCAGTTGCTGGCGGAGATCGCCACCGGTGTGACCACCGACGTCGCCGCGCGTCGTCTGGAACTCAGCGCACGTACCCTGCGCCGCAGGCTCCGCGCCATCTGTGACCAGCTCGGGGTGAACACCCCGATCGAAGCAGTGGTGTGGGCCGCACGCAAGCAGCTGATCTGAAGGCCGTCGGCTGAACCAGCCCGCGTTCCGCCTGGGGAGGGAGTCCCGGGGGGAACACCGGGCGCCGGTGGTGCCGTCCGCTGGTGCGGACCAGTAATCTGATTCGGTTATGTCCGCTACGCAGATCACGGTCCGCCGCGCACGGACACGAGATGTCGCCCATATCCGCCGACTGATGGACACGTTCAGCGGAGAAAGACGCGTGCTGGCCAAGAGCACGGTCAATCTCTACGAGGACGTCCAGGAGTTCTGTGTCGCCGACGCCGACGATGGTGGCCAGCGGACCGTCGTCGGCTGCGGTGCCCTCCACGTGCTGTGGGAGGACCTGGCCGAGGTGCGTACAGTGGCGGTCGATCCGGCCGTCCAGGGACGCGGGGTCGGCCACCGAATCGTCTCCGCCCTGCTCGACCGGGCCAGGGAGCTCGGAGTACGGCGGGTGTTCTGCCTGACCTTTGAAACCGCTTTCTTCAGCAAGCACGGTTTCAAACCCATCCAGGGCACGCCTGTGTCCCCGCGCGTCTACGAAGAGCTGCTGCGCTCCTACGACGAAGGCGTGGCCGAGTTTCTCAACCTGGACCGCGTCAAGCCCAACACGCTGGGCAACACCCGCATGCTGGTCCATCTCAACGAGCCGGGGACACCCCGCTCCAGATAGCGTTTGCGGGGTGCCCTCCGCGCCCGGATCACAACAGCCGCAACTGGCGGTCCTTCGGTCGCTTGCGTGCCGCGGACTCCTCATCCACCGGCATGGTCAGGCCGGCGTCGATCGGTTCGAGGAAGGGAGAAGGCGCCGTGTCGACGGTTGTACCGTGCCGGATACGGCGGCGTGCCCGGGAGAGGTAGAGCCGCTGCCGGGCGCGGGTCATGCCGACGAAGAACAGGCGCCGTTCCTCTGCCTCGCCGGCTTTCGCCCCGTCGCCCTTTTCGGCTCCGGGGAACCGGAAAGGCAGCAGCCCGTCATCGCAGCCGATGAGGAACACCACCGGGAACTCCAGGCCCTTGGCCGCATGCAGGGTCAGCAGCGCGACCCGGTCGGCACGCGGGTCCAGGGCGTCGACCTCGGCCCCCAAGGCGAGCGCCGATAGGAAACCGTCGAGGTCCGCGCCGTATCGCAGGGCCGCCGGAAGCAGCAGTTCCCCGGCTGTGCGCAGGTCGGTGACCAGTTCGGGGGTTGCCGCGTGCCGGTCGCACAGCAGCGCGACCGCCGACCGTACCTGGTCGCCCAGCTCGCCCCGGGGGTGATGGGGCAGCTCGTCGACGACCATCCGCACCGCAGGGCGGGCCGACAACCGGTCGTGCGAGCGCTTCTGGAACGGCACCCCGGCGGTGTTGAAGGCGCTGATGACCGCTTCGCTCTGTGCGTCGGTCCGGTAGAGGACGCAGATGTCGCCGAACGACAGCCCGCCGTCGCCGTCCTCACTGACCCGTCCGCTGTCCAGCGAATGCCAGGACGTCCCGCCGAGCAGCCGGTCGATCGCGCGGGCGACGAAGGAGGCCTCGGCGCGCTCGTCAGCGGCGACATGCATGCCGATGCGCGGGGGGTCCAGGAAATCCCCGACCGCACGCAGCGCACGGTCCGGCACCAGTGACGACGGTGCGATCGCCTGGGTCGCCGCGGCCACGATCGTGGCGTTGGAGCGGTAATTGCGGGTCAGTTGAATGGTCGCGGCGGCCGGGAAGTCCTCGGTGAACCGCAGGAAGAATCCGACATCGGCGCCGCGGAAGCCGTAGATGGCCTGATCAGGATCGCCGATGGCAGTGACATTCCCACTGTTTCCGGTGATGAGCCGAAGTAGTGCGTACTGGGTTTCATCAATGTCCTGGTACTCGTCAACGCTGATCCAGGGCCAGCGCTGTCGGTAGCGGTCCGCGAGTTCGGGGTCCGCGCTCAGCAGACGCACCGGCAGGGCGATCAGATCGGTGAAGTCGACCAGGTCGAGTTCGCGCAGTCTGCGCTCGTATGCGGAGTCCTCACGGGCTTCCTGGGCCGCCTCGCGTCGGGCCAACAGGCGTCGACCCTCCCGCTCCGATCCGGTCGTCTCAGTGGCGACCTCCAGCTGCCGGGCGGTGTCGGCGATGCCGAACCGTGCTGACAGCCCCGCGAGCTCGTGCTGTTCGCGCAGGATGAGTAAGCCGAGGCCGTGGAAGGTGGTGACGGTGAGGTCGTCGGCGAGGTCGCCGAGCAGTGCGGTCAGCCGCTCTTGCAGTTCCTCGGCGGCTCGTCGGGTGAAGGTGATAGCCAGGCAGTGGTGGGCGGGGACGTCGCGTTCGGCGATGAGGTGGGCGATGCGGTGGGTGACCGTCCGGGTCTTGCCTGTTCCCGGGCCCGCGACGATGAGCAGCGGCCCGCCGGGCACCTCGGCCGCGGCGCGCTGCTTTGGATCCAGGCCGTCGAGCAGGCCGTGCAGGGGGCGCGGGGTGTTCTGCGGCGACTCCGGGAAGAGTACGGAGATGGTGTGTTCTTCGCGGTCCGCCGTGTTCGGCGGGGCCGCGGTGTCCGAGGCACGGGCGATGGGGGCGACCGCGGCCGCCCCGGGGCCCTCTGGCATGCGCTTCGTCGGCGGGGGGATCTCTGGCGCGGGGTCCGGTGCCGGCCGGGTGATCGCGGCGTCGTCGAAGAGGGTCGGGACGGCCGTTCCCGCGGTGAGCTCCTCGGGGCGGAACATCCGGATGATGCCGTATTCGCCGTCGAATCCGGCATCGCGGATCACCTCGCCCTTGCGCAGCCTGGCGATGGCCTCGCCGAGAAGCGCACCGCCGGCCCGGGTGATGTCGTCCAGCGGCGATGTGTAGAGGATGTCCAGCTCGGGGCCGAGGGCGGCCACCAGGCGGGCGACCTCACCCTGGACACGCTTGCTCTTCGGGCCGACTCCGACGATCTCGCTGACGATCTCGGGCAGCGGGACCAGGTTGGTGAAGTCCGCGCTGCCGGGCGGTCGGTACCCCTTGTCCCGGTCCGCGAGCTCATGTACGCGGTGCGAGACGCCGACGGTCAGCGGCTTGCCGCAGACCGGGCAGCGCCCGCCGTGCTCGCGGGTCGACTCGGGCGAGAATCGGACACCGCATTTGCGATGCCCGTCGAGATGGTATTTGCCTTCTTCTGGAAAGAACTCCACGGTTCCGCGGAACCCGTCGCCGGTCTCTAGAGCGCGCCGTATGGCGTAGTAGTCGAGTTCGGTGTCGAAGCGGGTGGCCTCGCGGGCGAGCATCGGCGGTGAATGCGCGTCGGAATTGCTGACCTGGGTGTAGGCGTCCAGGGAGGAGACCGTCCAGTTCATCGACGGGTCGCTGGAGAGGCCGGTCTCGATAGCGAAGATGTGCTCGGCGAGGTCGGCGTAGCAGTCGGCCACGGAGTCGAATCCGGATTTCGAGCCCATGACAGCGAACCAAGGGGTCCATACATGGGCGGGGACCAAGTAGGAGCCGGGGTCGCTGGAGAGCGTGATCTCCAGCAGGTCGCGGGAGTCCAAACCGAGGATGGGGCGTCCGTCAGAGGCGAGATTGCCGATCTTTGCCAAATCCGTGGTGATGGCCTCGGCGGCCGCCATCGTCGGGGCATACAGCAAATGATGCACCTTTCGGGTGCGTTCGCCCCGTTTATAGATGGTGGAGATCTCCACCGACAGCATGAACCTCGGCGGTTTCCGACAGGCGGGAGGGAGGGTCTGCAGTACCTTGTCTTCGATTTCGGGCTTCAGGCGGAACAGCCCGGGCTCGGCCGGGACCAGATTGGAACGCAACTCCTCACGCCAGGCGGGGTGAGTGAAGTCACCGGTGCCCACGAGGCCAATACCCTTGCGTGCGGCCCACCAGGCGAGGTGCTCAAGGTCGCAATCCTTGCTGCAAGCCCGCGAGTACTTGGAGTGAATATGCAGATCTGCATGGAACTCCACGACGAGGCCCTCCCAATGCCCACCGTGGCGGGCTCTCCTCGAACTTACGCCACTCTTACCTGAGGATGTTCGACTCGGCCTGAGTCACGGTGACACGATCCCACAACTTCCGGGGATGCGTTCGTTGCATTGCCGACCGAGGCGAGAGCGCGGTACAGATGCAGGTAATGTATGGATTGCGGGTGGTAGTCCGGCAGAGGCGTTCTTGGGGTGCCGAAGCCGGGGTGAGCCGAGCCTGGGGCCAATACTTCCGGCCCCGGGAGAGAAGTGAATCGGTCTGTGGTCGGCTACTAAGCGTTGTCTTTTCAATGGAGATTCGGTCTCGGTGCTCCTCCGCTAAGGGAGACCGCAACGCCTGCGAGTACTGCTCTTCGCCTTATATGGCGGAGGTTCTCGTTCCTTGGCGAAAGCAGCACCGCCGTATGGGGTTCGGGACGGGCTCGGAAGGTGTCTATGATGTCGGATGTCCGTCGAGTATGGCGGTCGAGTGAGATCGATGACAGGCTCTGGCCGATCGCACCCACTCCGTGGGGTAATTGCTGCATAAAGTAACACCAAGGAAGGGGTGTGCGCTCGATGGGTGATGTTTTGTCGGCGCTGATACCCCCTGCCGTTGTTGCGACGGTCTTCTGCACGTTCATCGTCAAGCTGCTCCGTAAGGAGATGGCTCCGAGAACGTCGGACGGGCGGCTGGTCGGTGAAGCCGGGGCGGCGTCGAACCGGGAAGCCACCGATGCCGGAACGGCGCCGTCGGCGGAGACCGATGTCGTTGCAGCGGAAGATGGGGCAAAGGGTGCGGAGGGTTCTTCTACGGAAGTGCCCGGAGATGAAGCGCCCTCGGCTGAGCGCTAACCACGAGAAAGGGGCGGCAGTCCTCGCGTTAACGGCTTCGGCTCCATGGTCAGGGGCAGGGGCTGTATGGGCTGTTGCCGCCGGGATTTTCCGGTGTGGCCGGAGTCCGGGATAGGCCAGGCGATTTTGCCGCGCCGAGAATTGTCTTTCACGTTCTCTCCGGATAGCTTTATATTCAGGTGCCGCCGCACCGCTCTGCTGAAAGGTTTGTATCTATGGCACAAAAGGTTCAGGTGCTTCTCGTCGACGATCTCGATGGCGGCGAGGCGGAGGAGACGGTTTCGTTCGGGGTTGACGGCTCCGCTTACGAAATCGACCTCAGCGCCAGCAATGCCTCCAGGTTGCGCGAGGCTTTGGCTCCGTTCGTCGAGGCCGCGCGCAAGGCCCCGGCCAAAAGCAGCCGCGGCCGCCGCCAGCAGCGCAACGCTCCCAGCCGCGAGCGCAGTGCGGAGATCCGCGCGTGGGCGAAAGCCGCGGGCAAGCAGGTCAACGAACGTGGCCGTATCCCGGCCGCGATCGTGGCCGAGTACGAGGCCGCTCAGCGCTGAACGCGGCGGTTGCAGCGTCCTGCGCGAACGGCGTGTGCGCGGAGTCCCGCACGGAGCCCCGCCACGGCCACTGGACCAGCGGCTGTCCCGCTTCCGGCGCATCGTCCTCTCGCGGTCGTGTTCGCTGAGAGCAAATCACCATAGGAATCCACGGCGCGGCCCGCGTACCCTCGCAGATCCGAGCGAGAACGCGGGCCGTTCGCTTGCGGCGTACTTGGAACATCGGAGGCCCGATCAGTAGTTGGATAAGGGTGAAAGCCCTATCGTCGGGGAAAGTCTCTTGCACGGACGGCTGGCGACAGCCGCCGTGTGTATGTGTTCGTCGGGCCGGGACGGGTTCGGCGGCGGGGTGCAGCAGCGCCTTCCAGGGGCTTTCTCCTGAGGGCCGAAATGCGGAAAGTGAGGGTCGGAATTTCCGTCCCTGCCTGACCGCTCTGTGAGGAGCGACGAGACATGTTCGAGAGGTTTACCGACCGCGCACGGCGCGTGGTGGTCCTGGCCCAAGAAGAGGCCAGGATGCTCAACCACAACTACATTGGTACGGAGCACATCCTGCTCGGCCTCATCCATGAGGGTGAGGGCGTCGCTGCGAAGGCTCTGGAGAGCCTGGGAATCAGCCTCGAAGCGGTTCGGCAGCAGGTAGAGGAGATCATCGGCCAGGGTCAGCAGGCCCCCTCCGGCCACATCCCCTTTACTCCGCGCGCGAAGAAGGTCCTGGAGCTCTCTCTGAGAGAGGCGCTGCAGCTCGGCCACAACTACATCGGGACGGAGCACATCCTGTTGGGCCTCATCCGCGAGGGTGAGGGTGTCGCCGCCCAGGTGCTGGTCAAGCTTGGCGCGGACCTGAACCG
Organism: Actinomycetes bacterium; assembly: GCA_021793235.1. Lineage (GTDB taxonomy): Bacteria > Actinomycetota > Actinomycetes > Streptosporangiales > Streptosporangiaceae > JAJYTD01. Next base: position 7,201 of record JAJYTD010000003.1, read on the forward strand.
CGTGCGCCAGCAGGTGATTCAGCTGCTCCACGGATACCAGGGCAAGGAACCCCAGGCCGCAGGTGCTTCGTCGGAGTCCACGCCGTCCACTTCGCTGGTGCTGGACCAGTTCGGCCGCAACCTGACCCAGGCGGCGCGTGAGAGCAAGCTTGACCCGGTCATCGGCCGGGACCAAGAGATCGAGCGCGTCATGCAGGTGCTGTCGCGCCGTACCAAGAACAACCCGGTCCTCATCGGCGAGCCCGGTGTCGGTAAGACGGCGGTCGTCGAGGGACTGGCCCAGAAGATCGTCAAGGGGGAGATCCCCGAGACGCTGAAGGACAAGCAGCTCTACACACTGGACCTGGGCGCGCTGGTCGCGGGTAGCCGCTACCGCGGTGACTTCGAGGAACGCCTGAAGAAGGTGCTCAAGGAGATCCGCACGCGCGGCGACATCATCCTGTTCATCGACGAGCTGCACACGCTGGTCGGTGCGGGAGCGGCCGAGGGCGCCATAGACGCGGCCTCCATCCTGAAGCCGATGCTGGCCCGGGGTGAGCTGCAGACCATCGGTGCCACCACACTGGACGAGTACCGCAAGTACCTGGAGAAGGACGCGGCGCTGGAGCGCCGGTTCCAGCCGATCCAGGTCGACGAGCCCACGATCTCCCACACCATTGAGATCCTGAAGGGACTGCGGGACCGCTACGAGGCGCACCACCGAGTCTCCATCACCGACAGTGCCCTGGTCGCCTCCGCTCAGCTGGCCGATCGCTACATCAGTGACCGGTTCCTGCCGGACAAGGCGATCGACCTCATCGATGAGGCTGGCTCGCGCATGCGCATCCGTCGCATGACAGCACCGCCGGACCTGCGCGAGTACGACGAGAAGATCGCCGAGGTGCGGCAGAAGAAGGAGTCTGCGATCGACGCGCAGGACTTCGAGAAGGCCGCGTCACTGCGTGATGACGAGAAGCAGCTGCTGACCAAGAAGGCGCAGCGGGAGAAGGAGTGGAAGGCCGGCGACATGGACGTCGTCGCCGAGGTCAACGAGGAGCTCATCGCTGAGGTCCTGGCCACGGCCACCGGCATCCCGGTCTTCAAGCTCACCGAGGAGGAGAGCTCCCGGCTGCTGCGCATGGAGGACGAGCTGCACAGGCGCGTCATCGGCCAGGATGACGCCATCAAGGCGCTTTCCCAGGCGATCCGGCGTACCCGTGCCGGGCTGAAGGACCCCAAGCGCCCGGGTGGTTCGTTCATCTTCGCCGGCCCCTCCGGGGTGGGCAAGACCGAGCTGTCCAAGACGCTCGCGGAGTTCCTGTTCGGCGACGAAGAAGCGCTGATCCAGCTCGACATGAGCGAGTTCATGGAGAAGCACACCGTTTCGCGGCTGTTCGGCTCGCCTCCCGGCTACGTCGGATACGAGGAGGGCGGCCAGCTTACCGAGAAGGTGCGGCGCAAGCCGTTCTCCGTGGTCCTCTTCGACGAGATCGAGAAGGCCCACAACGACATCTTCAACTCGCTGCTTCAGGTGCTTGAAGAGGGGCGCCTCACCGACGCCCAGGGACGCAACGTCGACTTCAAGAACACCGTCATCATCATGACGACGAACCTGGGGACACGCGACATCTCCAAGGGCGCGGCCATGGGCTTCGCCAAGGAAGACGACGCCAAGACCAACTACGACCGGATGAAGGCGAAGGTCCAGGAGGAGCTCAAGCAGAACTTCCGGCCGGAGTTCCTGAACCGTGTCGATGACGTCATCGTCTTCCACCAGCTCACCGAGAAGGAGATCATCGACATCGTCGATCTGATGATCAACGCTCTCGATGAGCGCCTCAGGGACCGCGACATGGGGCTGGAGCTGCGTCCGGCGGCCAAGAAGGTGCTGGCCGAACGAGGCTACGACCCGGTGCTGGGGGCCCGGCCGCTGCGCCGGACGATCCAGCGGGAGATCGAGGACCAGCTCTCGGAGAAGATCCTGTTCGGCGACCTCAGAGCCGGCCAGATCGTGGTGATCGACGCCGAGGGAGAGGGGACCGACGCCAGGTTCATCTTCCAGGGCGTCCCCAAGCCGGACTCCGTTCCGGACACCCCGCAGGTCGAGGAGGCGGCGGGCAAGAGCGAGTAACGCGCGGTAGCCCGATACAGGGGGCGGCCTTCGGGCCGCCCCCTTTTCCTTTCGGTAAGACCGCTGTACCGCCCGATCCGGCACCTTACCCGTGCTCGGCCGAGCACGGGTAGGGTGCCGGTGTGGGACATCCGCCGTATCCTCCGCCCAGCCCCGGTCCAGAGGGCCCGCCTCCGGGTGCCCCGCAACCCGCGTACCGGCAGGGGGCGCCGTCGGGACCGCCCCAGGGGCCCGGTTACCAGGGCGCCGGATATCAAGGGCCACCCGCTGGGTCTGGAATGCCCGGGCCCGCGGGACCACCGCCGAAGGCCCGCACGAGCAGTGCCATGCCGTGGGTCATCGTTGGCATCGTGGCCGGCCTGGTGCTGCTGGTCGGTGGTGGGGGTGCGGCCGCCTACCTGCTGCTGGGCGAACCGCCGGAGCCGGATCTGGAGGGGCGCCCGCCCGCTGCGCAGGGGCGCGAGGAGGCAGGCGACATCTCCGGGGTACAGACCTTCGACGACCTGCGGCCCGATCACACCGAGGACCCGGTTGACTATCCGGAGCATCCGCCGGTCGGAGGACCCCACGCGCCGGAGTGGCTGAACTGCGGGATCTATGAGGATGCGGTACCCGTGGAGAACGCGGTGCACTCCCTCGAACACGGTGCGGTCTGGATCACCCACGACCCCGGCTTGCCGTCGGAGGAACTGGAAAGGGTGCGTGACCTCTACACCTTCGGCGATTACCTCATCATCAGTCCTGAAACGGACCTCCCGGCCCCCATCGTGGCCACAGCCTGGGGAAAGCAGCTCATTCTGGGAAGCGCCGAGGACGAACGGCTGGCGGAATTCCTCCGCGCATACGTGCAGGGGCCGCAGACCCGCGAACCCGGCGCGCCGTGCTCGGGAATGGTCGGCGACCCCCTGGCCTGACCGACGACCACCCGGACCACCGGGTCGCCCTGACCGGACGCGTCAGCCGGGCAGGGCATAGGTCCCATCATCTCGCGGGTCGACAAGGCCGTCGCTGACAAGGGCGTCCAGAGCGCGCTCCCGCTGGACGGACTCGTCCCACACCGCATCCAGCGCCGACTTCGGGACGGGTCCGGGTGCCTCGCGCAGGACCGTGAGCAGCCGCCCACGCACCTGGCGATCGGTGCCGGCATAGGTCTGGCCACGGCGGGGCGGCCCGCTGTAGGCGGGCTTGCCGGCGAGCCGCCACGCGCACTGGTCGGCGATGGGGCAGTCCACGCAGGTGGGGGAGCGCGCGGTGCACACGAGCGCGCCGAGTTCCATGACCGCCACGCCCCAGCGGGCCGCGGTCGCCGGTTCGGGCGGCAGGAGCGACTCCGCCACCGCAACCTCCGCTTTGGTCTGTGTCTTCGGCGGGTACTCGACCCCCGTCCGCGCCCGGGCCAAGACCCGCCGGACGTTGGTGTCCAGGATCGCGTGCCGCTGTCCGAAGGCGAAGCTCGCCACCGCGGCCGCGGTATAGGCCCCGACACCGGGCAGAGCCAGCAGGTCGGCGTGCTCTCGCGGCACCTCCCCCCCGTAGCGCTCCACGATCGTACGGGCACAGGAGTGCAGGTTCAGCGCCCGGCGGGGATAGCCGAGGCGGTTCCACATACGGACGGCCTCGCCCGCGGGTTCGGCGGCGAGGTCAGCGGGGGTCGGCCAGCGGTGCAGCCACGCCTCCCAGGCGGGCAGCACCCGGGCGACCGGGGTCTGCTGCAGCATGATCTCGCTCACCAGGATGGACCACGGGGTGGCGTCGGGACGCCGCCACGGAAGGTCGCGGCGATTGGCCTCATACCACGCGAGAACGGCGGTGCTGTAAGGGTTGTCGAACATATGCAATCTGGTGCGGAGATCGGCGGGTTGAGTAGGTGTGGCACCTGGAAACCCGGAATACTACGGCCTATGGCGTCAAGTGCTGGACATCCGGGGCCGGTGAGTCCCGAGACGTACTGGAAGCGACGTGTCTTCGTGCTGGCGGGGCTCTTGGTGGTAGTGACGCTGATCATTTACGCGTGCACGCGGCCCTTCTCCTCCGATCCCGAGGAAACGGCCGGCGGCGCGGACACCGACTCCTCCCCTGAAGCCTCGTCGTCGCCCAGTGTCTCACCCCCGCCATCCCCCGGCGACGGCCCCAGTGCCTCCGGAAGCCCGAAAGCGGGTGGTACCGAGGACGGGAACGGCGACAGCGGTGACGGCGGCGATAGCGGCGGATCGCCCGATGATTCTGGGCGTTCGGGTGACGGTGGTGACGCCATCGCCGCTCCAGAGAAGCCGGAGGACCCCTGCCGCCCTTCGGATGTGGTGGTGGCCCTGGACATCGACAAGAAAGACTATGCCTGGGATGCCGAACCCGAGTTCGAGATCACAGCGGTCAACACCACCGAGCAGACCTGCACGGTCGATCTCGGCAAGGAGAGCACGGAGGTACGGATCACGTCCGGTGACGACCGGATCTTTTCGACCGCGGACTGCGCCAAGGGCAAGGGCGACACGAGCACACAACTGAAGCGCGGTGTTCCGGAGAACATCACGTTCACGTGGGACCGCAAGCGCTCCTGGAAGGACTGCCGGGACGCCGATGTCAGCGCCAAGCGGCCCGGTACCTATATCGCCACCCTGTACAGCGACTACGACGTGGGCGATGGCAAACAGGTGTTCCGGCTGAACTGAGGCGCGCCGGGTCCTCCGGGGGCGGCGCGGGCCCCACGGTCGCGCCGCGGCTCTGGCGGCAGTCGGGTCTTTCCCGGCGGCCGCTCTACTCGGCGGGGTGCTGTCTGCTCAGCGGCAAGCCGGCTTGCTCGCTGGGCGAGCTGCGCCCCATTGCCGCAGCCTTGAGGGGTGCGGGGTTGCTGGTCACCTCCGCTGTCGGGCGGGGAAGGCTATGCGCAAGGCCTCGCCGACGTCCTCCACGCCGATGATCTCCATGCCATCGACCGGTTCTTCACTGTGCCGGGGCACGATGGCGCGGGTGAAACCGAGCCGCTGCGCCTCGCTGAGCCGCCGAGGGACACCGCTGACCGCCCGCACATCGCCCGCGAGGCCGACCTCGCCGATGGCGACGAGTCCGCGGGGAAGGGCTTCGTCCCGTCCCGAGCCGGCCGCCGCGAGTGCCAGGGCGAGGTCCACCGAGGGTTCGCCGAGCCGTACACCGCCCACCGTGGAGGTGTAGACATCGGAATTGGCGATCCGTACGCGGGCGCGGCGCTCCAGCACGGCCATCACCATGTTGACCCGCGCGGGGTCGAGCCCGGACGTGGCCCGGCGCGGCTGCGGCAGGTTGGACGTCGCGACCAGGGCCTGGACCTCCGCGATGAGCGGGCGCCGCCCTTCCAGGGTGACCGTGACGCAGGTACCGGGAACGGGCTCGTTGCGGCGGGTCAGGAACAGGCCGCTGGGGTCGGGCAGCCCGATGATCCCGGAGTCGGTGAGCTCGAAGCAGCCGATCTCGTCCGTGGGGCCGTAGCGGTTCTTCACCGCGCGCAGCATGCGCAGTTGCGAGTGGCGGTCGCCCTCGAACTGCAGGACGACGTCGACCAGGTGCTCCAGCAGCCGCGGCCCCGCGATGGAGCCGTCCTTGGTGACGTGTCCGACCAGGACCGTGGCGATGCCCCGCTCCTTGGCCAGCCGGATCAGAGCCCCGGCGACCTCGCGGACTTGGGTGACCCCGCCGGGGACCCCCGTGACGTCCGGTGAGCTCATGGTCTGCACGGAATCGACGATCAGCAGACCGGGAGATACTGAGTCGACGTGGCTGACCAGGGACGCCACCGAGGTCTCGGCGGCAAGGTAGAGCTTGGGCGACAGCGCTCCGAGGCGGTCGGCCCGCAGCCGGACCTGACCGGTGGACTCCTCACCCGTCACATACAGCACCGGGCCGGAATCGGCGCACAGCGCCGCGACCTCCAGCAGCAAGGTGGACTTCCCGACACCGGGTTCGCCGGCGAGCAACATCACCCCTCCCGGAACGACGCCTCCGCCGAGGACCCGGTCGAGTTCGTCCAGCCCCGTGGGTGTCGCGTGCGCGGTCTCCACGTCGATCTCGGTAATGGGCCGGGCGGGGCTGGTGACGCGCGCGGGGGCGATCACCGTGGTGGTGGGAGCCCCGGCCTCCTCGACCGTTCCCCACGCCTGGCACTCGCCGCAGCGCCCCACCCACTTGAGGGTGGTCCATCCGCATTCGGCGCAGCGGAACGTACTCCTCGCAGCCTTTGCCATGTGTGCACGCTAGCGGGTGGTGGTGACATTCCGGGACTCCGGCTGCGCGACCCGGCGGCACATCGAAGGCTGAGCCCAGCGGTCGGGCGCGCGTGTCGCGTGGACGAGCACATCACTTCTTATTACTTTCTGTAATCAATAAGGCACGTCAAGTCGGTGGCCGTTTTCGGTCTTCCGTGTTGACCGGGGCTTATCCGTTGGTCACATTCGGTGCAGCAGGGCCGTTCCCGCAAAGGAGGAGTGCGTGTCGCTGAGGAAGGCCGTACGCCGGACCCCCGCCGCGGCGCTCGGGCTCGCCGGCGCGCTGGCCCTCGTCTCCTCGCCCGCTGAGGCGTTGGAGAAGGACCTCGCCGAGCGCTACGTCGCCCTCGGTGATTCCTTCACCGCAGGTCCGTTCATCCCCGCGCAGTACGGCGACCCGGTATTCTGTCTGCGCTCCAGGAGCAATTACCCCAATCTCGTCGCCGAGGCACTGGGCGCCGGCGAGTTCGTCGACGCCAGTTGCTCCGGAGCCGAGACCAAGCACATGACCACACGGCAGGAGCTCCCGCTCGACACGCACAACCCGCCGCAGTTCGACGCCCTCACCGCGGATACGACACTCGTCACCGTGGGCATCGGAGGAAACGATTTCGGATTCGGGGAGATCGTCCTGAAGTGCGTGTCGCTGAGCGTCACCGACCCCCACGGGGCGCCGTGCCGCGAGCACTACACCCGTGAAGGGGGCGACGAGCTGGCCGACCGGGTGGGCCAGACCGGTGAGGAGTTCGCTGAAGTGCTGGCCGGCATTCGCGAGCGCAGCCCCGACGCGACCATCGCGGCCGTCGGCTATCTGCGGCTCCTGCCCGAGGAGGAGGGGTGCTGGCCGGAGGTGCCGGTCGCCGATGAGGACGTGGCCTACCTGGACGGTGCCCAAGGCGACCTCAACGCGATGATGGAGAAGAAGGCCGCTGAGGCGGGAGCGGTCTATGTGGACGTGTCCGAGCGCGGACACGACGTCTGCGCCGAGCATGCGGACAAGTGGGTCGAGGGCATCTTCCCTACGCGCCCGGCCGCGCCGGTCCACCCCAACGCCGAAGGCATGTCCGAGGTCGGAGCGCGCGTCCTCACAGCGCTCGGCGGCGGAGAAGGCGCTCCGCTCGTTTGACGCCGGGCGCGGTCAAAGGCCGAGACAGGCAGAGCCGGCCGAGCGGATTCTTCTCTTAATCCTGGAACCGTCCGGCTGCGCCAAGAGTCCGATGTCCATACGAATGATGCCGGACATGGGCTCCGATCGCCCTTCGGCCTGTATTTCCCATGCCCCCCGGTGTTGCGTGCTGAAAGGTTTCACATGGATATCCCCTCTCGTATCTGGAAGACCCGCGCGGCCGTGGGGCTGGTGTCCGTTGGCGCTGCCCTCTCGCTGTCCTCATGCGGCCTGCTGCTTCCGGGGCGGCCCGGCGATGCCCCCCCTCCACTGGAGGAAGCACCGGCGGGCGAGGAGAGCGAGGAACAGGTGGCCCCGGCCGGAGACGGCGGGGAGTTTCGTACCGGCCCGATCCCGTCCTCCTCTGTGACCTTCGATGAGGAGCTGCCCGAGGTGGACTCCGACGATCCGGTCGTGCAGGTCGAGGGTGAGCTGGTGAACATGGTCCAGGAGTTCGCCATGGTCACCGACTCCTCCACGAGCGCGTCCTGCGACAGCTTCGACGCCTCCCTGAACGGCACCATCGATTGCACAGCGACCTTCCAGGGCATCAGCATCCCCTTCACCGTCGACATCGAAGGCGGAGAGTTCATATTCAGCTACACGCCCACGCCCACCGAAGGCATGGTCGCCTCCCGCGATGTCGTCGAGGACGAGATGCGCTACATGAGCGACAACGAGTCCGTCCGCTGCACCATGGACGAGTTCCAACTGGTTCCCGTCGACCAAACGGTGCCCGACCTGAAGTGCTTTGCCAAAGGCGACCCTGATGAGTACGAGGTGAAGTTCAGCATCTACGGTTCGGTCTACGTCTCCCGGGTGTTCTGACGTGAGGTACGCAGCGGCCCGGATAGGCCGGTGCGGGTCAGTACTCCCGCCACCACAGGTTGATCGCATAGTCGACTTCGAGGCCGACATGTTCGGTGATGATCTGCTCGGCGAGGCCACGGGAGAACTCGATCCGGACCACCGCCTCGAAGTCGGCACGGCGTTCGAAGAGCCAGCGCATCGTGAGCGGTTCGCGCCGGAAGCCCTGGATCCCCCAGAACCGCTCGACCGCGGCCGGGTCATAGGAGGGCAGGAAGCGTCGGAACCACCCGCCGAACGTGCTGCGCGTCGCGTCGTTGTCGATGACGAACGCAACACCTCCGCGCCGCATCACCCGCCGCAGCTCGGCCAGCCCGGGTTCGCATCCGGGACCGAAGAAGTACGCCCAGCGGGCGTGGGCGACATCGACCGAGGAGTCGGGCACGGGGAGCCGCTGGGCGATCCCGGTCCGCACCTCGACGTTGCCGAACATGCTCGCGCGTGCCCGTGCCACGGCTGCCAGCTTCGTGTGCGGTTCGACACCGGTGACCCAACGGGCCTCCTGGGCGAAGCGGGGCAGATGGAAGCCGGTGCCGCAGCCGATGTCGAGGACATGTGCGCCGCGGTGTCCTCGCACGGCGTCCATGGCCGCCCCGATGACGCCATCGGGGTCGACCGCATTGTTCTCCAGTTCATAGACTTGCGGGCTGTTCCAGATATTGGGGCTGGGAACGGCTCCCGGAATCGCTGACCTCACCCGCTGAAGGATAGGGACCCGGCGCAGAGGTGAGCGAACCGGAGCTGACACCGCATAAGGTGGTTCAAGTGAGCGCCATCCAGGTTCCGGACGCGCCCGTCGTCCTATCGACGGCGTCGGTCTACCCGGAGAAGACCCCGGCGGCCTTCGAGATCGCCGCCAAGCTCGGCTATGACGGCGTGGAGGTCCTCGTCTCATCGGACCCGGTCAGCCAGGACATCGGCATGCTGCGCCGATTGTCGGACTACCACGGGATCCCGATCACCGCCGTCCATGCCCCCTGCCTGATCTTCACCCAGCGTGTGTGGGGACGCGACCCTTGGGGCAAACTCGTCAAATCCAAGGAGATGGCCGAGGCGCTCGGCGCCAAGACCATCGTGGTGCACCCGGCGTTTCGCTGGCAGCGTGAATACGCCCGGGAGTTCGAGAACGGTGTCTCCCGCATGCAGGAGGAGACCGACGTCGTCTTCGCGGTCGAGAACATGTACCCGGTGCACATGCGCGACCGTGAGGTCGTGCCCTACGCGCCGAGCTGGAACCCGCTGGACCGGGACTACCCGGACGTCACCCTCGACCTGTCCCACACCGCCATGTCCCGGTCCGACGCCATGGGCATGGCCAAGCAGTTGGGGAGCCGACTGTCCCACGTGCACGTCGCGGACGGTACCGGCGGGCAGAACTTCGATGAGCACCTGATCCCCGGACGCGGCAACCAACCCTGCGCTGAACTGCTGGAGTACCTCGCGACCTCCGGGTATGAGGGCCAACTGGTTCTGGAGGTGAACACCCGCAAATCAGCCGACCGCGAGGCGCGCCAGCTGGAACTCGCAGAGGCGCTGGCTTTCACCCGGCTGCATTTCGCGGGTGCGCAGAACCCGTCTCCGGAGGGGAATGAGCATGCGGGTCGCCGTGAGCGGGCCGCGATACGGCGACGCGCCGAGGCGGACGTGCCGCCGCGGACCTTCGTCGTAGCCACTGACGGCACCATCAGCGGCGGGCCCTGACCCCGAGCATTATGGCAAGGACCGGAAGGCGTCCCGGTACGACGCAGACCCGGGAGCAGATCCTGGAAGCGGCGCGGGAGCAGTTCGCCGAATCGGGGTACAGCGGCGCGACGGTCCGCGGGATCGCCCGCAGCGCGGGAGTGGACCCGGCGCTCGTACACCACTTCTTCGGTAGCAAGGACCAGGTCTTCATCGAAGCGATGCGGCTGCCGTACAATCCGGCCGCGATCGTCCGCCGGATCATCGCCGGTACCGACGGTGACCGGGCCGTTTCGATCGTCCGGTATGTCCTGGACGTCTGGGACAGGCCGGAGACGCAGACGCCGATGCTCGCCCTTCTGCGTTCGGCGGCGAACAATGACCACGCCGCGATGACGGTGCGTGGATTCATGAGCGACATCCTCCAGCACCACATCGCGGTGGAGTTCGCCATTGATCCGGTACGCGCCAGCGCGGCCGGTTCGCAGATCCTCGGGCTTATCCTCACGCGCTACCTCTTCCGTATCGAACCGATCGCGTCGGCCGATGCGGAAGAGGTAGCGCGGGTCTATGCTCCGGCCATCCGCGCCGTCATCCAGCCGGAGGAGACCGGAGAGTCCGAGTGAGGGCCCGGTCCGGGCGGTGCCGCGGGGCTCCTCAGGCCAGGATGGCCGCTTCCTGCCGCGGATCTACCGCTTTGGCCGCCCGCCGCGCCCTGATGTCAACGTAGTATCGGGAACAGAGGCGTTCGCGCCCGTCCCCCCCAAGCGATGCTTTCCCGGCGATTGGCGGTCCGTATTTCGCGGGCGGCACGTTGGCAGGATCTCATCCTCTTCCGCCGCGGAAAGACCAACAGACCAAGGAAAGTGCTTTCCATAATGATGCCGTTGCGCGCTGGTGTGGCTCCTCCGGTGGATCCGTCGGCTGATTACGAAGGATTCATCGGGTGGGTCCTCGGCCTGATGACCGATCTCGGGGAGATCGGTGTCGGTCTCGCCCTGCTCATCGAGACGTTCTTCCCGCCGATGCCCAGCGAGGCGGTACTGCCGGGGGCGGGGTTCCTGGCCTATGAGGGGCAGATGAACCTGTGGTTGGCCATTCTGGCCGCCACGCTCGGTGCGCTGGTCGGCGGCTGGGGGTTCTACTTCCTCGGTGCTCTGCTCGGGCGTGAACGCACCAAGTGGCTGGTGGAGAAGACGCCGCTGCTGGAGGTCGAGGACTTCTACAAGGCGGAGCGGTTCTTCGCCCGCTGGGGCGGCGTCGCCGTCCTCATTGGGCGCTGTGTTCCGTTGGTGCGCAGCTTCATCTCGATTCCGGCCGGTATCGAACGCATGTCGTTCTGGAAGTTCTCGGTCTACACGTTCGTCGGCAGCGCGGTGTGGAACTCGCTGTGGATCGGGCTCGGGTACGCCTTCGGCCCGGCGATCAAGCCGGTGCTGGAGCGGTGGAGCGGCATGCTGAGCACCATCGTCCTGGTCATCGTCGCATTGCTGGTGCTGTGGTTCGTGGTGGTGCGTGTCCGTAAGATCGTCCTGGCCGGACGCAGGCGGGCACAGGAGTCCGGCAACCGCGACAACCGGCAGAACAACTCTTCAATGCCCCATTGAGAGGCGGTGTGGCCGGGCAGAGGGCCGCTCGCTGCGGGCTGCGCGGCGCATTTCTCAATCCCGCTGATGCCGAACGGTTCGAAGGGCAAAGCACATGATCGCGATCATTGGCGGCGGCAAGATGGGCGAGGCGCTGCTCGCCGGGCTGCTGGGTACCGGGTACACCCCCGACGACGTGCTCGTCACCGAGCCGTTTCGGGAACGCGCGGAGGAGCTGCGGGCGCGTTACGGCGTCGGTATCGTCCCGGTAGCAGAAGCCGCGAAGCGTGCCCGGACGCTCGTCCTCGCGGTCAAGCCGCAGGACATGGTCGGCCTGGTGGACGGCCTGTCGCCGGATCTGGAGCCCGACCGCCTGATCGTGTCGATCGCGGCCGGGATTCCCACATCCCTGTTGGAGAAGCATCTGGCGGGTGATGTGCCCGTTGTACGCGCGATGCCCAACACTCCCGCGCTGGTGGGCGAGGGCATGACCGCGATCACCGGCGGCCGGCACACCACCGAGGAGCAGCTCGACCACGCCGAGGCGCTGCTGAGCTCGGTCGGTGACGTCGTGCGGGTGCCGGAGCGGCACATGGACACGGTGACCGCCCTTTCCGGGAGCGGACCCGCCTACTTCTACTTCATCGTCGAGACGATGATCGAGGCCGGAGTGGCGATGGGCATGGCACGTGCGGCCGCTGAGAAGCTGGTCAACCGGACGATCAGGGGCGCCGCGACGATGCTGAACGATTCGGGAGAGCACCCGGTCGTGCTGCGCGAGGCCGTGACCTCTCCCGGAGGGACGACAGCCGCCGCAGTGCGCGAGCTGGAGCGCCACGGTGTCCGGACCGCGTTCACCGACGCCATCGAGGCCGCCCGCGATCGGAGCCGCGAGCTTTCCGAGGGGTGACCCCGGCCGCCTCCCGTTTCGCCGCCGTTGGCTAGTGTGTGGTGCAAGGTGTGACACACCGCACCGCACATGATCTCGGCGCAGGAGGGCGCATGGGCTGCTCGCTTCACGTGGCATGGGACGACGGGCTGACGGCCTACAACTTCGGGCCGCAGCACCCGCTCGCACCGGTCCGTGTCGAGCTCACGATGGCCCTGTGCCGTGAGCTCGGTGTCTTCGACGCTCCGGGGGTGTCGTTCATCGGTGCCGAGCCGGCATCCGACGACCTGCTGAAACTCATCCACGATCCCGATTACATCGACGCCGTGAAACACGCGGGCACGACCCTGGAGCCGAACGATCCCTACTGCTTGGGCACTCCGGACAACCCGGTGTTCCCCGATATGCACAATGCCGCCGCACTCGTCGCGGGGGCGTCCGTCGCGGCAGCGCGGGCGGTATGGAACGGCGAGACCGAACACGCCGCCAACATCGCGGGCGGCCTGCACCACGCCATGCCCAAGAACGCGTGGGGCTTCTGTGTCTACAACGACGCTGCGCTGGCCATCGCCTGGCTACTGGAGCAGGGCGCGAAGCGCGTGGCCTACGTCGATGTCGACGTGCACCACGGCGACGGCGTGCAGACCATGTTCTATGACGACCCCCGCGTACTCACCATCAGCCTGCACGAATCCCCGTTGACGCTGTTCCCCGGAACCGGTCGTCCCAGCGAGTCCGGCGGCCCCTCTGCCGAGGGCTACTCGGTCAACGTCGCCCTCCCCGCAGGCACCGGCGACTCCCGGTGGCTGCGGGCCTTCGATGCGGTCGTTCCGCCGCTGCTGCGCGAGTTCCAGCCGGAAGTGCTGGTCACCCAACAGGGTGCCGACACCCATGCGCTCGATCCGCTCGCCAACCTCACTCTCAGCGTCGACGGACAGCGCAGGACCTACGCGGCACTGCACCGCCTGGCGCAGGAGAGCGCGGGAGGCCGGTGGGTGGTCCTCGGCGGCGGCGGATACGAGCTCGTCCAGGTCGTCCCGCGGGCGTGGACGCACCTGCTGGCACATGTCGCCGGGGCAGAGATCGATCCGGATACGGAGACGCCGGATACCTGGCGCCGGTTCGTGCGGGACCGCACCGGCGATACCGCGCCGCTGTACATGACGGATGGGCGCACCCCGGAGTTCACTCCGTTCGAGAACGGGTTCGACCCCGATGACCCGGTGGACCAGGCCATCCAGGCCACCCGGCGCGCGGTGTTCCCTAGTCACGGAATGGACCCGAGTCTTTAACGGCGGAATCTCCCGATTCCGGAGAGCACCACAGGTGTCTAGAGTTGAATCCGTATTGAATACGGTATGACGACGCCCTCGATGGTGATCGGCTCATCTGTCGCGGACTCACCGGATCGCCGGATCCGGAGTGGAAAGGGGGACCGTTGGTGAAGCCGCCTTCACGCGCGGAGCTCATCGCCCACTTGGTACGTACCGGAATCGCCGGGCACGTTGACACGCCCCGGCAGAACAACCTCAAGCATTACCGGCGGCTGTGCCACAAGGACCCCTATTACCAGCTCGGGCTCACGTTCGCGCATGAGTGGTCGTTCGCCGAGGTGCTCGCGCTGATGTCGAAGCGTTGCGGTGTGGTCGCCGACGAGTCTTATTCGTGGGGTATCGACACCATCGACCCCGACCGTACCGTGGATGCTCTGGAAGTCGTGGCCGAACGCCTGTCCGAGGCCGCCCGCAGACAGGAGCGGGTGATGTTCGCGACCGGGCACCCGAACAACCTGCACGCGGTCTACCTGGACTGGAAGGGCGCGCTGGAAGCGCGGGGCTGCGAGGTCGTGACCGCGGCAGCGGGATACTCCTATGAGGTGACGACCGAACTCCCGCCCAATCGGCGGGTGCTGGTCTGGCGCGACGGGGTCGGCATGGTCGTGGACGGCCGTGTTCCACGGCACAGCCACCATCCCTTCGCCATGCGGGCCGCCCTCAACGATCTCACCGACCGCGGTGAGCCGTGGCCGCAGCTGGTCATCGCCGATCATGGGTTCGCAGGCGCCGCTGGGGAGGCGGGGGTTCCCACGCTCGGGTTCGCCGATTGCAACGATCCCGCGCTCTTCCTCGCCGAACACGAAGGGAAACTGCACGTCACGGTCCCCTTGGACGACGGATACACACCGGAGGAGTACCGGCCGATGTCGGAATACGTGCTTTCGCGCGCCGGCTTGCGGTGAGGTTCGGCCGGAGCGGCCCGTTTATACCCACCCCCTAAACCTCAGGCTTCCCGCGGCCCTCATGTAGCTGCACGGATAGCAAAACCGACCTTTTAATGCCGTGGTCCCGGACCTACTCTGAAAGCGGACGTGTCAGCAGTTACCGAAGAACACGCCGGCGCGGCGATGGGAGGGATCGGTGCGAGTGTCCGTCTCGATACCCCCGGGCGGCGCGCCGGATGAAAAAGGCAGGGACATCTACGCTCACGTCCGGAAGTGAGGACGTCGGAAGATGAACGGGAGTAAGGCTCCTCTGGAAGAAGTCAGGTTCCTGACCGTGGCCGAAGTCGCCGCGATCATGCGCGTCTCCAAGATGACCGTCTACAGAATGGTTCACTCCGGTGTGCTTCCCGCGATCCGCGTGGGCCGCTCCTACCGGGTGCCAGAACGCGCCGTGCACGACTACCTCCGCGAGGCGTTCGTCGAGGCCGGTTGAGAAACGGCGCATCACCCGACGGGGCGGTGCCGCCCATCGCCCCTCCGGGTGCGACAGTCCGCTGCGCCACCGCCGGGGTCCGCGGCACCGCTGCTCCCGGTGGGGCTGCGCAGCGGCCGCACCGCTGAACCTCCGGTGACCCGGGGTACCGAGGAAAGCGGCAGGGCATCTACTACACTTTGTCGTCGATGACACTGTGTCTGCCTCACCTCCTTCTTTGAGGACCCCAGCGATGCCCTGCAACAGAACCGGCGCCCGTCCGTGCCCACCGCACGTGCGCGTCGCGGCCGCGCTGACCGCCCTGGCGACCCTTACCGCCGGATGCGCCGGCGGATTGGAAACCGAATCCGGCGGTTCCGACGACCGCTATATCGAGGGGGACGGATCCAGCACCTCCTTTGCTGCGGCCGAGCGCGAACCCGCTCCCGAGGTCTCCGGGGAGACACTCGACGGCGAGGACCTGAGCCTGGCCGACTACCGGGGCGAGGTCCTCGTGGTCAACTTCTGGGCGAGCTGGTGCGGTCCCTGCCGTGCCGAGACTCCTGTTCTCAATGAGGTCCACGGCGAGTACCAGGACGAAGGGCTGGCGCTCCTCGGCGTCAACATCAAGGACAGCGAGACCGCGGCCAAAGCGTTCGAGAAGAAGCAGGAGATCGGCTACCCGAGCCTGTACGACCAGCCCGGCGAGGTGCCCCAGGCGTTCCGGGACACCGTGCCCCCCGCCGCGATCCCCAGCACTCTGGTGATCGACCGCGACGGCCGCATCGCCGCCCGGGTCATCGGCGAGACCTCCTACAACCAACTGACAGGACTCGTCGAGGACGTGCTCGCCGAAGGCGGCGAGGACCATCAGGCCGAAGGGGACAGCGGCGACGGCGAAGATACGGACCGGGAATGATCGCCGAAACAGTCCTGCACGGCTCCCTCCTTCTCGCGGTCCCGCTCGCGTTCGCGGCCGGGCTGGTCTCCTTCCTCTCGCCCTGTGTCCTGCCCCTGGTGCCCGGATATCTCTCCTATGTGACCGGGATGAGCGGCGCCGACATCGCTGCGCGGCGCCGTGCAGCGGCTGCGCAGGAGGGCGAGGGGAACGCGGCCGTACTAACGGTCGATGAGGAACTGGCCGGGCGGCGCTGGACCATGCTCGCCGGAAGCCTGCTCTTCATCGCGGGCTTCACCGCCGTGTTCGTCGCGGTGGGGGTCTTCATGGGCGGGATCGGCGGCCTGCTGCTGGACCACGCTGAGACCATCACCCGGGTCCTGGGCGGACTGACCATCCTGTTGGGCCTGGCGTTCATGGGCGTCATCCCGGGATTCGCCCGGGAGTTTCGAATCCACCGCCTCCCGGGAGCCGGGCTGGCCGGAGCCCCTCTGCTCGGAGTGCTGTTCGGGCTGGGCTGGACACCGTGTATCGGGCCGACCCTGGCCGCTGTGCAGACCCTCGCCTTCACCGAAGGCAGCGCGGGCCGCGGCGCGGTGCTGTCGCTGTTCTACTGCGCAGGCCTCGGCCTTCCGTTCATCGCGGCCTCCCTGCTCTACCGCCGTGCCTTGGACACCTTCGACCGGATCAAACGCCATTACCGCGCCATCACCGTGGCCGGGGGTGCGATGCTCGTTGCCATCGGTCTGCTCTTGGTCACCGGCATCTGGACCGACATCACAGCCGTCATGCAGCGGTGGGTGTCCGACTACACGACGGTGATATGACCATGCTTCCTACCACGACCGGCGGAAAGGACAGCACTTCCGGGGGGTCGGGAGAGTCCGGCGGCGCGGAGCCGACCGTCGCCTCCCTGTCCGCGCTCGGTTGGGCGCGCTGGGTGTGGCGGGTCCTCACCTCGATGCGCACGGCCCTGATCCTGCTGTTCCTGCTGGCTGTGGGAGCCATCCCCGGGTCGGTGCTGCCGCAGCGGAGAGTCAGCACCGAACAGGTGCAGAACTATTTCCTGGACCATCCCGACACCGCACCGTGGCTGGACCGGCTGTACCTGTTCGACGTGTACTCGTCCCCGTGGTACGCGGCGATCTACCTGCTGCTGTTCGTCTCCCTCACCGGCTGCGTCGTTCCCCGTGCCGCGGCCCACTACCGCGCGATGCGGGCACGGCCGCCCAGGACACCGCGCCACTTGAGCCGGATGCCCTACTCGGCCCGGTTCACCACCAGTGCGGCCCCGGAGGCGGTGCTGGCCCAGGCGCGCACGCTCCTCAAGGGATACCGCACCGAAGCCGACACCGACGCAGTGTCGGCGGAGACCGGATACCTGCGCGAGACCGGCAACGTGGTCTTCCACTTCGCTCTCCTCGCTCTGCTCATCGCCCTGGGCGCGGGCGCGTTCCTGGGGTATCGCGGCAACATGCTGGTGGTCGAGGGCGACGGATTCGCGAACACCCTGCCCTCCTACGACACCTTCTTCCCCGGCCATGCCGTGGATGAAGGCGACCTGCAGCCGTTCTCGTTCACCGTGGAGGATTTCCGGGCGAGCTACATCGACGAGGGCGACCTGTCCGGCCAAGCCGACTCCTATTCGGCCGACCTCACCTACAAGGCCGCGCCCGAGGCCGACGAGCAGACCCACGAATTGGCGGTCAACCATCCGCTGTCGGTCGATGGAGCGCAGGTGTACCTGCTCGGCCACGGCTACGCGCCCGAGTTCCAGGTCGCCGACGCCAACGGCGACGTGGTGTTCGACCAGCCCGTGCCGTTCATCGCGCGGGAGGAGGCCACCTTCACCTCCGACGGAGTGGTGAAGGTGCCCGACGCGTCCCCGGAACAGCTCGGCTTCTCCGCGGTGTTCCTGCCTTCGGCGACCGAAGGAGCAGATGGCGAGCTGGTGTCCGACTTCCCCGACGCGCGCGATCCCGTCGTCACGCTTACGGCCTACACGGGCGACCTGGGTATGGACAGCGGCCGGTCGCAGTCGGTGTACCAGCTCGACACTGGGGATATGGCGGAGGTCGGCGACTCCCCGCAGTTGTCGCCCGGTGATTCGTGGGAGCTGCCGGACGGGGCCGGGACCATCACCTTCACCGGCTATAGCGAATACATCAGCATGCAGGTCAACAGCGACCCGGCGCGGCTTCCGGCGCTGCTCGCCGCGTCCGCCGCCGTCCTCGGCCTCCTCGCCACCCTGCTCGTCCGGCCGCGTCGAGTGTGGGTCCGAGCGAAGACGCAGGACGACGGGCGTACGGTGGTCGAAGTGGCAGGCCTGGTCAAGACCGAAGGAGCCGGGGCGACCACCGAGTTCCACCGGCTCGCCATGACACTCAGAGACCGATTGCGGGACAGGCCCGCGACCGACACAGGGACAAAGGAGTAGCCGGTGGAGCATGTGCTCGCCGCTGATGCGGCGGTCGATCAGAATCTGGCATCGATCAGCGACGGGTTGATCATCGCCATGATCGTCGCGTACGCGATCGCTCTGTTCCTCTTCGCCATCGAGGCGGCCTACGGGCGCCGGGAGAAGTTGAAGGCTGACCGGTTGGTGCCGGTCGCCGCGACCGCCGAAAGCGTGCCGGAGACCGCGGACACGGCAGCAGCCGCGGATGTCCCGGTCGGGGCCGCTGACGGCGCCTCCACCGGCGGGTACTCCGCCCACAGCAGCACCCGTATCGATCTCGATGATCCAGACGATGATCTGACGGTCAGTGTCCGGTACCGAGAACCCGAAGCCCGGGCGTCGCGGCACGTCCTGGGAGCGGTGGCACTGGGTGTCACAATTGTGGCGTTCGTGTTGAACATCGCGCAGATCACCACGCGCGGTATCGCGGCCGACCGCTGGCCGTGGGGGAACATGTTCGAGTTCGTGGTCGCGATCTGCCTGTGCGCCGTGGCCGCGTTCCTGTTCGCCGCCATCCGCTACCAGGCGCGCTACCTCGGGACGTTCGTGCTGGTGCCGGTGGTGCTGCTGCTCGGTATCGCGGCGAAGTGGCTCTACAGCGAGGCCGGCCCGGTGATCCCGGCACTGCATTCGTACTGGATTGCGATCCATGTCTCCGCGGCGATCATCGCCACGGGCGGGTTCATCGTCTCGGGCTCGGCCGGGATCACCTATCTGGTCGCCCACCGCACCGAACTCAAGCGCGCTGCGGGAGAGACGGTCGCCGGTATCGCCGCCAAACTGCCCAGCTCCGCACTGCTGGACCGGGTCTCGCACCGCTTCATCGTCTTCGCTTTCCCGCTGTGGACGTTCGCCATCATCGCGGGGGCGGTCTGGGCCGACGAGGCCTGGGGACGTTTCTGGGGTTGGGACCCCAAGGAGGTCTGGTCCTTCATCACCTGGGTGGTCTACGCCGCCTACCTGCACGCCCGCGCCACCGCCGGATGGAAGGGCACCAAGACGACCTGGATCGGCCTGGTGGGCCTGGCCTGCCTGCTGTTCAACTTCTTCGGCGTGAACTACCTCTTCAGCGGCCTGCACAGTTACGCTTGAGCGGCCGTGCCGGGCGGTTCGCCGCTGAATACGTTTTCGCGGCTTCTCGGCCTAACGCCTCGCGAAAAGCGGTTCTCCTGGTGAGTAATGGCTCGGCTGCGGCCAAATCCCAATACGCGTGGGGCCATCCGGATCCGGGTGGCCCCACGGGCGTAAAAAGGTGTCAGTCTTCCGGGTTGATGCGTTTGTTCAAGCGGCGCAGGAACTCCGGGTCGTCGTCTGGGCCGAGCGGGCGGCTGTTTCCCGATGATTTCTCGAAATCGGCGGGGTCAAGCTGATCGATAGGCGTTTCCTGGGCTAAGGGCGCCGTGTGCTTCTCGGGAGCGGGCGACCGAGGGCGGCCGAGGAAGAGCCACAGGAGTGGACCGACCGGTGTGAAAAGCACGATGATGATCAGCCAGAGGATCTTGGGCAGGTTGCGTGCTTCCCCGGCGGGAGTGGTGAGCGCATCGAAGAACGCGTACACCCAGAGCACGATCGAGAACAGTGTGATAAGGCCAGCGAGCCACCCCATGCCTCCAGCTTATCCGTGTTCGGAACTTCCCGCGCGGGGTAGGGGATATCGACTGGCCGATGCGGCGGGTGGGCGGCGGGTGGTCTGTCTGTGACTTCGGCATCCTCCCGGGCCGGAAGGCCCGGGAGTCCCTTTTTCGCACGTGTTCTCCGCACGCGGCGGTCGGAGCGGCTGACGGCTTCTCAAGCCGCCCGACGGCGAGGGCTCCACGTCCTGGCACGGACTGCCCACCCGCGCCTTCCGATCGGCTATCGCGAGCACAGTAACGGAACTACCACGCACGGCAAGCGGTGCACCCCCGGCCTGAAGAACGGAGTGCTTTCGCTAAAGTGACTGGTAGAGATCTGGGCGACCGGAAGGGCTGCGGGCGTCAGGTCGTGGTCTCGGTGGGCTCCCCGTGCAGCAGCGCGCGGACTTCTGACTCACGGAACCGGCGATGGCCGCCGGGGGTCCGGATGCTGCTGATCCGCCCGGAAGCGGCCCATCGGGTCACCGTCTTGGGGTCGACCCGGAACAGTGAAGCCACCTCTCCGGGAGTCAGCAAGCGTTCACTTCCTCTTTCCACCTTCACAATCCCCCTTCGGGCCCGCCTCGGTGTCTAGGGTGCGGGCGGCTGGTCCCCTAGTCTGCATGAGATAGTCCGTTTCCTCCCTAGTTTTCGTAAAAATTGAGAGGAACTGGGGGCGAGTGCGCGACATGTGATCGGACCGTGACCTTCAATTCGGCCTGTTGGATTAAAGACGTCCCATCATCGGCATTTTCCATGGTTGTGGGCTGCCGACCCGCCACCGCAGGGGTGGCGGCGGCAGCGGCCGAGCGCCCCTTACCCTGGGAACAGGGAAGCCGTGGCCGCGTGCGCGGGTACATGCGCACGCGGCGCCACCGACAGCACCGGACGGATCCGGCCGGTGCGCATCGCCCAAACCTCAATGTATTGCTGAATGATCCGTTGTGAGGCGGTTTTCATGCGTAGCGTCCTCGCCTATACCGTGTCCCGGCTCCTGCTGTTCGCCGTGGCCTTCGGCGTCCTGTACCTTGTGGGTGCCCGTGGCTTCCTGGCGATCGCCCTGGCTCTGCTGGTCAGCGGCTTGGTGAGCTACGTTCTTCTCTCCGCGCAGCGCGATGCGATGTCGGCGGTCATCGCCGAGGGGATAACGAGAATGCGCGGGATGGGCGAGCGCTTGGAGGCGGGGGCGGCCAAGGAGGACGCGGCGCAAACCACAGCGGCCGCGGACCCCGGGAACGGTCTGGGCGCCCCGGAGGACGAGGCCGCCGACGACGGTGCGCGGGGGAGCACGGCCAACCGCGAGTCCGATTCCGCAGTCTAGGCCGCGATGCCGCGGCCTGCGTCGCGGTCGCCGTCGGGGCTGCCCATCCACCACTTCCCTGCGTTCGGTGGGCGTGTAGAAACGCCGAAGGCACATCGAGTCCTCGTGGAGGGGCGGCTCGCCCTAAGCTGAGCCCATGACCCACGCCGAACTCGACAAATCGCCCGAAGACGTCGCTGCCATGTTCGATGACATCGCCGGGCGCTACGACCTGGTCAACGATGTCCTCTCACTCGGTCAGGACCGCCTGTGGCGGCGCGCCACGGTGAAGGCGGTGGAGGCGTACAGCGGCGAACTCGTTCTGGACCTGGCCGCCGGGACGGGGACCTCCTCGGAATCGTTCACGAGCAAGGGCGCACGGGTCATCGCCTGCGACTTCTCGCAGGGCATGCTGCAGGTCGGTGCCGAGCGCCGGGGCGGTGCTTCGCGCGGCGGCGTCACGTTCGTCGCGGGCGATGCCCTCGCGCTGCCCTTCGCCGATAAGACCTTCGACGCGGTCACCATCTCCTTCGGCCTGCGCAACGTCAACGACATGGACCAGGCCCTGCGCGAACTCCACCGGGTCACCAAAGTCGGCGGACGATTGGTGGTGTGCGAGTTCAGCCACATCCCTGTCGAAGCGCTCGACACGGTCTACAACGGCTACCTCATGGCCGGACTACCGAAGATCGCCCGGCTGTTCACCGCGAACACCGGCGCCTACGAGTACCTCTCGAAATCGATCATGGACTGGCCCGACCAGCCCGCGCTCGCCTCGCGCTTGCAGCAGGCCGGGTGGTCCCGGGTCGCCTGGCGCAACCTCACCTTCGGCATCGTCGCCCTCCACCGAGCCGTCCGCTCTTCAGACTGATCTGTTCCCGCCCCTGTTCCCGCGACGGGCTCGCCCGCCTGGCCCGGCACCCGGCGGGCATCAGTGCGGCTCGGGAACAGACCAGCTGAAACGGACGGAATGTGAGGAATGCCCCCCCAGGGTCGCTCTTGGGGCGCGAAAGGTCTAGACTTCAGCTAGAAAGCTTTGTGAAGGTCTTCACAAACATACGAGGTACGTGTATACGTACCCGACCCAGCCGCAACATGGACCAGCCACACCAGCGCACACCAGCGCACACCCAGCGCAAAGGCGCGCGAAGCACGCCAAGGACCTACTCGTGAACGAGACAGCACCCGCCTCCCTGTCCGTCCGGGAGCGCCCCGAGCTCGAAGCCGACGTCATCGTCGTCGGAGCGGGGCCCGCCGGCTCCACGGTGGCCTATTACCTGGCTCAGGCCGGACTGGACGTCTTGGTCCTGGAGAAGACCGCTTTCCCACGTGAGAAGGTGTGCGGTGACGGCCTGACCCCGAGGGCGGTCAAGCAGCTCACGGCGATGGGCATCTCCTTCGAGGACGAGGGGTGGATCCGCAACCACGGGCTGCGGATCATCGGCGGCGGTGTGCGGCTCGAACTCCCCTGGCCCGATCTGGCGGAGTACCCCGGATTCGGGCTGGTGCGCACCCGTTACGACTTCGATCAGATACTCGCGAGCCAGGCGGTGCGCGCCGGAGCGCGGCTGTTGGAACGGACCAACGTCACCGGACCGGTCATCGACCCCCGCAGCAACCGCATCGTCGGGGTGGAGGCCAAGGACCGCGACGGCGAGCGGGTGACCTACCGTGCGCCGCTGGTCGTGGCAGCCGACGGAAACTCCTCCCGGCTCTCGGTGGCCATGGGCATCCGCAAGCGCGACGACCGTCCGATGGGGGTGGCGGTCAGGACCTACTTCACCAGCCCCCGGCATGACGACGACTTCCTGGAATCCTGGCTGGAGCTGTGGGACAACACCGATGGCAAACAGGTGCTGCTGCCCGGCTACGGCTGGATCTTCGGTGTCGGCGACGGCACCAGCAACGTCGGCCTGGGCATCCTGAACTCCACCGCCTCCTTCCAGGACGTCGACTACCGAAAGCTGCTTCGCCGCTGGACCGCGAGTATGCCCGAGGAGTGGGGGTTCACCGAGGAGAACCAGCGCGGCAGAGTCCGCGGAGCCGCACTTCCCATGGGCTTCAACCGCAAACCGCACTACGCGCGCGGTCTCATGCTGGTCGGCGACTCCGGTGGAATGGTCAACCCGTTCAACGGCGAGGGCATCGCCTATGCGATGGAGGCCGGGCGTATCGCCGCTGAGGTGGCGGTCCAGGCGCACAGCCGGCCCACCCAGCAGGCCCGTGAACGCACCCTCCTGCGCTATCCCGAGATCCTCGCCGATGCCTACGGCGGGTACTACACGCTCGGCCGCTGCTTCGTGAAGATGATCGGCAACCCCGAGTTCATGAAGTACGCGACCAAGTACGGCCTGCCTCAGCGGACCCTTATGCGCTTCACGCTGAAGATGCTGGCCAACCTGACAGAACCCAGCCGAGGAGACGCGATGGACCGCGTGATCAACGGCTTGTCCAAGATGGCGCCCGCGGCGTAGGCGGCGAGGCGGAGGAAACATGTCGACGTTCAGCCACCACCGGTCGACCCGGTACGTGAAAGGAATCACAAGCGGGTGGGCCCCTGTTCTACCCGCCTGGCCTACCGGTATTGAGGGGAACGGCTAGCAATGGAGCTGTACGCACCCGTACTCGTTCTCGGCGCGATCGGCGCCGCGTTCGTCGTGGTCTCGATGGTCGTCGGCTCGATAGCCGGCCCCAAGCGCTACAACCGCGCCAAGCTACAGGCCTATGAGTGCGGTATCGAGCCGACGCCGCAACCGGCAGGCGGCGGCCGCTTCACGATCAAGTACTACCTGACGGCGATGCTCTTCATCGTCTTCGACATCGAGATCATCTTCCTCTACCCCTGGGCGGTCCACTTCGACGAGCTCGGGTTGTTCGGTCTGATCGCGATGGTCCTGTTCCTGGTGAACGTGTCGATCGCCTACGCCTACGAATGGCGCCGCGGAGGCCTGGAATGGGAGTGACCACGCGGAGCACCGGACACGCGAAGAGACAGAGCGTCATGGGTTCGAGCAACCGGAAAGGGGGTTCGCCGAATGGGAATTGAAGAGAAGCTGCCGAGCGGGATCATGCTGTCGACGGTCGAGCAGATCGTCGGGCTGGCCCGCAAGAGTTCGATGTGGCCCGCCACGTTCGGGCTGGCCTGCTGTGCCATCGAGATGATGTCCGTGGGCGGACCGCACTACGACCTCGCCAGGTTCGGCATGGAGAAGTTCGGGGCGACTCCGCGCCAGGCCGACCTGATGATCGTCGCAGGGCGGGTCAGCCAGAAGATGGCCCCTGTTCTCCGGCAGATCTATGACCAGATGCCAGAGCCCAAGTGGGTCATCGCGATGGGCGTCTGCGCCTCCAGCGGCGGCATGTTCAACAACTACGCCGTCGTGCAGGGCGTCGACCACATCGTTCCCGTGGACATCTACCTTCCCGGGTGCCCGCCTCGGCCGGAGATGCTCCTGGACGCCGTGCTGAAGCTGCACGACAAGGTGCAGAACACGAAGCTGGGCGCGCACCGCCAGCGTGAGATCGAGGAAGAGGAAGAGCGGCGGCTGCGTCGTTCGCTGCCGCTGATCGACCAGACCGAAGGGGCGGCCTCATGAGTCTCAACGGTCATGAAGGTAAGCCTAACCTGAATAGTGAGCAGAGTGAAGAGAACCTCCCGGCGAAGGCCGGTGAGGAACGTCTCAGCTCGCCCATCGCGCGCACGGGCATGTTCGGTGTCCGAACGACCGGCGACACCTCCGGCTACGGGCGGCTCCTCGTCCGCCGGCCCGCCGGTCTCGGCTCCCAGCGCCCGTTCACCGACCCCGACGACCCCCGGACCGAGCGCTTCGACACGATCGCCGACGCCCTGGAGCGCGCGCTGGAAGACGCGCCCGCCGGCTACGGCGAAGCCGTCGAACGTGTGGTCGTGGACCACGGCGAAATCACCTTCCATGTGCGCCGGGAACACCTGCACGAGGTCATGCGCCGCCTGCGCGACAACGCGGATCTCCGCTTCGAGCTCTGCCTGGGCGTCTCCGGAGTGCATTACCCCGAGGAGACCGGGCGCGAGCTGCACGCCGTCTACCACCTGCGCTCCATCACGCACAACAACGAGATCCGAGTCGAAGTCGCCTGCCCTGACGCCGATCCCCACATCCCCTCGATCGTGGACATCTACCCGACCAACGACTGGCACGAACGCGAAGCCTGGGACTTCTTCGGCATCGTCTTCGACGGCCACCCCGCCCTCACCCGCATCGAGATGCCCGACGACTGGCACGGCCACCCGCAGCGCAAGGACTACCCTCTCGGCGGGATTCCGGTCGAGTACCGCGGTGCCACGGTCCCACCGCCGGACGAGCGGAGGTCTTACGCATGACCAGCACGAACATCACCGAGGACTACATCGACGCCTCCGGCGGGGACTGGGACGAGGTCATCGCCGCGGCCCAGGCCAGCAGCGCCGAGCGGCTGGTCGTCAATATGGGACCGCAGCACCCCTCCACCCACGGAGTGCTCCGGCTCATCCTCACCCTCGACGGTGAGACCTGCACCGAGGCCCGCGTCGGGATCGGCTACCTGCACACCGGCATCGAGAAGAACATGGAGTACCGGACGTGGACGCAGGGCACCACGTTCGTGACCCGCATGGACTACCTCACGCCGCTGTTCAACGAGGCGGCCTACTGCCTGGCGGTGGAGAAGCTTCTCGGTATCACCGATCGCATCCCGGAGCGGGCCAACGTCATCCGGGTGCTGATGATGGAGCTCAACCGGATGTCCTCCCACTTCGTGGCGATGGCGACGTTCGGCATGGAGCTCGGCGCGACCACGGTCATGACCAACGGTTTCCGCGAGCGGGAGATGATCCTCGACATCTTCGAGCTCATCACCGGGCTGCGGATGAACCACGCCTACATTCGTCCCGGCGGTGTCGCACAGGACCTGCCGCCCGGCGCGATCGACAAAATCAGGGAACTGCTCAAGGAGATGCCCAAGCGCATCACGATCATGCGCAAGCTCCTTGACGCCAACCCGCTCTACCTCGCGCGTACGCGCGACGTGGCCCACCTGGACCTGGCCGGGTGCATGGCGCTGGGAGTCACCGGCCCGATGCTGCGCGCCTCCGGGCTGGCGTGGGACCTGCGCAAGGCCAAACCTTACTGCGGATACGAGAACTATGAGTTCGACATCCCGGTATCCGAAGGCGGTGACGTCTACGCACGTTACCGGGTGCGCATGGCCGAACTGGAGCAGAGCCTGCGGATCATCGAGCAGTGCCTGGACCGACTGGAACCAGGACCGGTGATGATCGACGACGCCAAGGTCGGCTGGCCCTCGCAGCTGGCGCTGGGCCCTGACGGCATGGGCAACTCACCGGACCACATCGCGCACATCATGGGCGGCTCCATGGAAGCGCTGATCCACCACTTCAAGCTCGTCACCGAGGGCTTCCGGGTTCCGACCGGGCAGGCCTATGCCGCGGTCGAGAGCGCCAAGGGCGAACTCGGCTGCCACGCGGTCAGCGACGGCGGCACCCGCCCCTACCGGGTGCACTTTCGCGATCCGTCCTTCACCCACCTCCAATCGGTGGCGGCCATGTGCGAAGGCGGCACGGTGGCCGATGTCATCGCGGCGGTGGCCAGTATCGACCCCGTGATGGGAGGGGTGGACAGGTGAGCAGCACGTTCTCCGACGAGACTCGGGCGCGGCTGGAGGTCGACGCCAAGGAGATCATCGCGCGCTACCCGCGTGAGCGCTCCGCTCTGCTGCCGCTGCTGCACCTGGTGCAGGCGGAGGAGGGCTTCGTCAGCTCCGCCGGCATCGAATTCTGCGCCGAACAGCTCGGCTTGACCGCGGCCGAAGTCACCGCGGTGGCCACGTTCTACACGATGTACAAGCGGCGCCCGGCCGGCGAGTACCACGTCGGGGTGTGCACCAACACCCTGTGCGCGGTCATGGGAGGCGACGAGATCTTCGCGTCCCTCAAGGAGCACCTGGGAATCGGCAACGACGAGACGACCGAGGACGGCAAGGTCTCGCTGGAGCACGTCGAGTGCAACGCGGCCTGCGACTTCGCCCCGGTCGTCATGGTCAACTGGGAATTCTTCGACAACCAGACCCCGGATTCGGCCAAGAAGCTGGTCGACGACCTCCGCCTGGGCAAGGACGTCGTTCCCACACGCGGCCCGGACCGGTTGTGCACCTGGAAGGAGGCTTCGCGGGTCCTCGCCGGGTTCTCCGACGGCCGCGGAGCCGAAGGCACCCAGGCGGGCGAGCCGTCCCTGACCGGTCTGCGGCTGGCCCGCGAACGCGGCTGGACGGCACCCGACCCCGACCGGCTTCCGGCCGCTCCCGCTGAGACCGACGAGGAAGGCGGAGCGTGACCATGAGCACAAGTACGACACTGACCCCGGTCCTTTCCGCGAACTGGGACCGCCCCGATTCCTTCACCCTGGAGAGCTATCGGTCGACCGGCGGCTACGAGGCGCTGCGCAAGGCCCTGCAGATGGAGCCGGACGCGCTGGTGGACCTCGTCAAGAACTCCGGCCTGCGCGGCCGCGGCGGGGCGGGGTTCCCCACCGGCATGAAGTGGAGCTTCCTGCCCAAGGACAACCCCAACCCCCGCTACCTCGTGGTCAACGCCGACGAGTCCGAGCCGGGCACCTGCAAGGACATCCCGCTGATGATGGCCAACCCCCACGTGCTGGTGGAGGGTGTGGCGATCGCCTCGTATGCGATCAAGAGCTCGCACGCGTTCATCTACGTGCGCGGCGAGGTCCTGCACGTGATCCGTCGGCTCAAGCACGCCGTGGCCGAGGCCTACGAGGCCGGACTGCTCGGCACGAACATCCTCGGCACCGGGTTCGACCTGGATGTCGTGGTACACGCCGGGGCGGGCGCCTACATCTGCGGCGAGGAGACGGCGCTGCTGGACTCGCTGGAGGGCTACCGCGGGCAGCCGCGGCTCAAGCCCCCGTTCCCCGCGGTCGCCGGACTCTACGCCTCCCCGACCGTGGTGAACAACGTCGAGTCGATCGCCAGCGTCCCGAGCATCGTGGCCAACGGCATCGAATGGTTCACCGCCATGGGCACGGAGAAGTCCGCCGGATTCGGCTTCTTCTCCCTGTCGGGGCATGTGACCAGGCCCGGCCAGTACGAAGCGCCGCTCGGCATAACGCTGCGCGAACTCCTCGACATGGCGGGCGGAATCCGCGCCGGCCACGAACTGAAGTTCTGGACGCCCGGAGGATCCTCCACACCCATCTTCACCGACGAGCACCTCGACACCCCGCTGGACTTCGAATCGGTCGGGGCCGCGGGGTCGATGCTGGGCACCAGGGCGCTGCAGATCTTCGACGAGACCACATGCGTGGTGCGCGCGGTGGGCCGGTGGATCGCCTTCTACGCACACGAATCGTGCGGCAAGTGCACTCCGTGCCGCGAGGGCAACTACTGGATGGTCCAGGTCCTCGACCGCCTGGAGAACGGCGAAGGCACCGAGGCCGACCTCGACAAGCTCCTGGACATCTGCGACAACCTGCTCGGACGCTCCTTCTGCGCTCTGGGCGACGGTGCGACCAGCCCGGTGATGTCGTCCATCAAGTACTTCCGACAGGAGTACATCGACCACCTCGAACAGGGTGGCTGCCCGTTCGACCATGCCAAGTCGACCGTGTGGGGAGGGGACCGATGATCGCCTGCCTCAGCCGATTCGGGGGGTACGGGGGGTCGTCCCCCCGCGCAGGAGAGCACCGCATCGACCACCTCGAACAGGGCGGGTGCCCGTTCGACCATGCCAAGTCGACCGTGTGGGGAGGGGAGAAGTGACCGTCACGACCAACGCGGCTTCGGGCGGCACACCCGCAGTGCCGCCGGAGGACCTCGTCACCGTCACCATCGACGGGTTCCAGATCCAGGT
This sequence comes from Actinomycetes bacterium, assembly GCA_021793235.1. Lineage (GTDB taxonomy): Bacteria > Actinomycetota > Actinomycetes > Streptosporangiales > Streptosporangiaceae > JAJYTD01. The sequence continues at coordinate 36,598 of JAJYTD010000003.1, forward strand.
GCCGAAGGGCACTCTGGTCATTCGAGCAGCGGAGCTGCTGGGTATCCAGATCCCCCGCTTCTGCGACCATCCCCTGCTCGACCCGGTCGGCGCCTGCCGCCAGTGCCTGGTGGAGATCCCCGACGCCGGCAACGGGCGCGGCATGCCCAAGCCGCAGGCCTCCTGCACCATCACCGTCATGGACGGCATGGTCGTGCAGACCCAGCTGACCTCTCCGGTGGCGGAGAAGGCGCAGCGGGGGATCATGGAGTTCCTGCTGATCAACCACCCGCTGGACTGCCCGGTCTGCGATAAGGGCGGCGAGTGCCCGCTGCAGAACCAGGCGATGTCCACCGGCCAGGGGGAGACGCGGTTCACCGAGACCAAGCGGACCTTCCCCAAGCCGGTCCCGCTTTCCACGCAGGTGCTGCTGGACCGCGAGCGCTGCATCCAGTGCGCCCGCTGCACCCGCTTCTCCGCGCAGATCGCCGGGGACCCCTTCATCGAGCTGATGGAGCGGGGCGCAAAGGAACAGGTCGGGATTGCTGAAGGGGAACCCTTCCAGTCCTACTTCTCCGGCAACACAGTGCAGATCTGCCCCGTGGGAGCGCTCACCGGTGCCGCCTACCGGTTCCGCTCCCGCCCCTTCGACCTGGTGAGCACGCCGAGCGTGTGCGAACACTGCGCCTCCGGGTGTGCGCAGCGCACCGACCACCGGCGCGGCAAGGTCACTCGGCGGCTGGCCGGGGACGACCCGCAGGTCAATGAAGAGTGGAACTGCGACAAGGGCCGGTGGGCGTTCACCTACGCCACCCAGCCCGACCGGCTCAAGCGCCCCCTCGTCCGCGACGACGAAAGCCGCGCCCTGGAAACGGCCTCCTGGCCGGAGGCCCTGTCCATCGCGGCGCGCGGCCTGGAGAAGGCTCGCAGAAACGGCCGGGTGGGCGTCCTCACCGGTGGCCGGCTCACTGTGGAGGACGCCTACGCCTACGCCAAGTTCGCCCGTGTGGCGCTGCGCACCAACAACATCGACATGCGGGCACGCACCCACTCCGAGGAGGAGGCCGACTTCCTGGCCGCGCGGGTGGCCGGTACCGGGATCAAGGTCGCCTACGAGGACTTGGAGGCGGCGCCGGCGGTGCTGCTCGCCGGTTTCGATCCCGAAGACGAGTCGCCCGCCGTCTTCCTGCGGTTGCGCAAGGCCGCCCGGAAGAACGGGACACAGGTCTTCTCGGTCGCCTCATACGCCAGTCGCGGTCTGGCGAAGATGAACGGCACGCTCGTCCCCGCCGCCCCTGGCGAGGAGACCCGGGTGCTGGACGGCTTCTCCGACATCGTCCCCGAGGCGATGGAGGCGCTGCGGTGCGACGGTGCCATCATCCTCGCGGGTGAGCGGCTCGCGGAGACCCCGGGGGCGCTTTCGTCGATCACCCGGCTGGCCGACCGGACCGGTGCGGCGCTCGCCTGGATCCCGCGCAGGGCGGGGGAGCGCGGGGCCGTCGAAGCGGGCGCGCTGCCCAATCTGCTTCCCGGTGGACGTCCGGTCGCAGACGCCACGGCCCGTGCCGAGGTGGCCCGCGCCTGGGGTGTGGGGGCGCTGCCCGAACGCGACGGCTACGACACCGCCGGAATCCTCGCCGCCGCAGCAGCGGGGGACCTGGAAGCCCTGGTCATCGCGGGGGTGGACCTGGACGACTTGCCCGATCCCGACGGCGCCCGCGCGGCGCTGGCCCGGGTCCCGTTCATCGTCAGCTTGGAACTGCGGGCCAGCAACGTGACCGACCGCTCCGATGTCGTGCTGCCGGTGGCGGCCGTCGCGGAGAAGGCCGGAACCTTCGTCGACTGGGAAGGCCGGGAGCGGCCTTTCGGCGATGCGCTCAAGACCCCGGGCGCTCTCCCGGACCTGCGTGTGCTCGCCGCGATAGCCGACGAGATGGACGTTCACCTGGGGCTGCCCGACACCGCCTCCGCGCACAGTGAACTGGCGCGCCTGGGTGTCTGGACGGGCGAACGGGTTCCCGACCCGATCGCCGCACCGCGGAACCGGGAGGAGGTCGGTGCCGGAACTGCGGTGCTGTCCACCTGGCGCCAACTGCTCGGCCGCGGCCGGATGGAGGATGGCGAACCCTACCTCGCCGGTACCGCCAGGCCCGCCATGGCACGGCTGTCGGCGGCCACGGCCGCCGGGATCGGCCTTGCCGACGGCGGACGGCTGCTGGTCACCGGAAGTAAGGGCTCGGTCAGCGTGCCCGCGGTCATGACCGAGATGCCGGACAACGTGGTGTGGCTGCCCGCCAACGCCCACGACTGCGACGTCCGTCGCGACCTCGGCGCGGGTGCGGGGTCGGTCGTCCGGCTCGCGGTCGACACATCCGACACCGCCGGAACGAGTGCTGGGAGCGACGAGTGATGAGCAACGCAGCGGACCCGGTGAACGCCGGTCTCCTGCTGGCAGACGAACCGGGGCTCAGTGCGTTCGGCACCGACCCCTGGTGGATCACGCTGATCAAGGCGCTCGGGATATTCGTCTTCCTGATGGTCTGCGTGCTGATGATGATCATGGCCGACCGCAAGGTCATGGGCCGGATGCAGCAGCGGCACGGCCCCAACCGGCTCGGTCCGTGGGGCCTGCTGCAGTCGCTGGCCGACGGCGTGAAGCTGTCGCTGAAAGAGGATGTGATCCCGCGGGGGGTGGACCGGTTCGTCTACATCGCCGCGCCGATGATCGCCGCCGTCCCCGCCTTCCTCGCCTTCTCGGTGATCCCCGTGGGGCCGGAGGTGAACCTCTTCGGGGTGATGACCCCGCTGCAGCTCACCGATCTGCCGATCGCGGCGCTGCTGGTACTGGCCACGGCCTCCATCGGCGTCTACGGCATCGTGCTCGGCGGCTGGGCCTCCCAGTCGCCCTACGCCCTGCTCGGCGGACTGCGGGCCTCCGCCCAGGTCATCAGCTACGAGATCGCGATGGGCCTGTCGTTCGTCGCGGTGTTCATGTACTCCGGGACGCTCACCACGTCGGGAATCGTCGATGCGCAGCGGCCGATCTGGTTCGCGATCATCCTGTTCCCGTCCTTCTTGATCTATCTGGTCACGATGATCGGTGAGACCAACCGGCTTCCCTTCGACCTCGCCGAAGGCGAAGGCGAGATCGTCGGCGGCTTCATGACCGAATACGGGTCCATGAAGTTCACCATGTTCTTCCTCGCCGAGTACGTGAACATGGTGACCGTCTCCGCGGTCTCGGTGACCTTCTTCCTCGGGGGCTACCTCGCCCCGCCGCCGATCACCACCTTCTGGGCCGGTGCCAATGAGGGCTGGTGGCCGGCCCTGTGGTGGCTGCTCAAGTTCATGGGCGTGATGTTCCTGTTCATCTGGGTGCGCGGCTCGGTGCCGCGGATCCGCTACGACCAGCTCATGGCACTCGGCTGGAAGGTCCTCATCCCAGTGCAACTGGTGTGGATCACCGCTCTGGCGGCCATCCGGATCCTGACCAACGAGGGTGCTCCGGCCGTGGTCATCGGCGGTGTGGTCGCGGTGTTCGTGGCCGTCGTCATCGCTTCGCTGTACGCCTGGGGGCGCTCGGTCAAGCGTCGGCGCGCCGCCGAAGCCGCGGAACGCGCCGAAGAGCGGAAGCGGATGCGCGACGACCCGATGTACGGCGGTTTCCCCGTCCCCCCGATGACCGCTCCGCACTACGGCACGAGCGTGCCGGCGGAGGACCTGACCCCACCGGCCTCGACCGACAAGGAGGTTACCGGTGCTTGATTGGCTCAATCCCGTAAAGGGGTTCGGCGTCACCTTCCACACCATGTTCACGAAGGTGCCGACCGTTGAGTACCCCGAGGTGAAACGCCCCACAGCGCCGCGTTTCCACGGGCGGCACCAGTTGAACCGCTGGGCCGATGGACTGGAGAAGTGCATCGGGTGCGAGCTGTGCGCCTGGGCCTGTCCCGCCGACGCCATCTACGTGGAAGGTGGCGACAACACCGAAGAGGAGAGGTACTCGCCCGGTGAACGGTACGGCCGGGTGTACCAGATCAACTATCTGCGGTGCATCCTCTGCGGCCTGTGCATCGAGGCCTGTCCCACCCGGGCGCTCACCATGACCAACGAGTACGAACTCGCCGACGACGAGCGCGAGAACCTCATCTGGACCAAGGAGCAGCTGCTCGCACCGCTCCGCGAAGGGATGGAGGCACCGCCGCACCCGATGCGGCTCGGCGAAACGGAGGAGGACTACTACCGCTCCGGCCAGGGTGCGGCCGAGCCCGCCTCCGCCGCGAACGGGCGCACCCCGGACGGTTCCGCGGGCAGCGGCGCAGAGAGCGAGGCCGCCCGGTGACCACGACGGATCTCCTCCCTCTCGCCGGCCAGGCGACCCCACTGGCCGCACCCGTCTCCGGAGCCGAGGGCACGGCATTCTGGGTCATCGCCGCCGCGGTCGTGATCGGTGCCCTCGGCGTGGTGCTCAGCCGCAAGGCCGTGCACTCAGCGGTCATGATGGCCCTGGTCATGCTGAGCCTGGCCGTCTTCTACGGCATGAACGAGGCACCGTTCCTCATGGTCGTGCAGATCGTCGTCTACACGGGCGCCGTTCTGATGCTGTTCCTGTTCGTGCTGATGCTCGTCGGCGTCAGCTCGTCCGACTCCCTCGTCGAGACGATCCGCGGGCAGCGTGTCCTCACCGCGGTCGTCGCCCTGTGCTTCCTCGGGGCGCTGTCCTTGGGCCTGGGCCGCATCGTGGCGGGAGACCCGGCCGGGCTGGGCGCGGGAGTGGCCGCCGCGGGCGGCAGCATCCCCTGGATCGCCGGCGAGGTCATCTACCGCTACATCATCGCCTTCGAGGCCACCGGTGCGCTGCTCATCACCGCGGTGCTGGGTGCACTGGTCATGGCGCACACCACCCGGACCAAGAAGCGGCGCACGCAGAAGGAGCTCGCCAAGGAGCGCATCCGCGGCGACCACCCCACACCGCTGCCCGGCCCTGGCACCTACGCGCGGCACAACGCGATCGACATGCCGGCGCTGCTCCCGGACGGCTCGGTCGCCGAACTGTCGCTCAACCCGGTGCTCACCGCCCGGGACCCCGAGCTGCAGTCCGGGGTGCCCACAGACGTCCGGACCAACGTGGGAGCCGCGCCGGGCGGCGCAGAACGCTCCCAGGTCGAGGACCGGCCGGTCGATGACGGTCAGGCCGGTATCGACAGCGGCAACGGCGAGACCGGACAGGAGGCTGAGCGCTCGTGGACCCGATGAACTACATCCTGCTGGCGTCGGTCCTGTTCACCATCGGCGCTATCGGGGTGCTGGTGCGGCGCAACGCGATCATCGTCTTCATGTGCGTCGAGCTCATGCTCAACGCCTGCAACCTGGCGTTCGTCGCCTTCGCCCGGATGCACGGCGACATCGAGGGGCAGGTCATCGCGTTCTTCGTGATGGTCGTAGCCGCCGCGGAAGTCGTCGTGGGCCTGGCGATCATCATGCAGATCTTCCGGACCCGCAGGTCGGCGTCGATCGATGACGCCAACCTGCTCAAGCACTAGAAGGCGACGTGGCTGTGTCTGACGTATACCTCGCCGCCGGGACGCATGTGAACGCTGTCGCCACGGAGGCCGACGGAGCGATCCTGGCCAATGCCTGGCTGCTGATCGCGCTTCCGCTCGCGGGTGCCGTGATCCTGCTGCTGGGCGGACGCCGCACCAACGGCTGGGGCCACTGGCTCGCGACCGCGCTCCCGCTGGCCGGCTTCGCCTGGGCGGCCCTCGCCCTCGTCCAGCTCCTCGGCATGGAGCCGGCCGAGCGGAGCATCTCCGTCCCCGTCTACACCTGGTTCTCCGTCGGCGGCTTCGACGTCGCGGTGGACCTGCTCCTCGACCCGCTGTCGATCAGCTTCGTGCTACTGATCACCGGTGTCGGCTCCCTCATCCACATCTACTCCGTCGGCTACATGGAGCACGACGAGAACAGGCGGCGGTTCTTCGCCTACCTGAACCTGTTCGTCGCGGCCATGCTGGTACTGGTCCTGGCCGACAACTTCGTGCTGCTGTTCCTCGGCTGGGAGGGTGTGGGCCTGGCCTCCTACCTGCTCATCGGCTTCTGGCAGCACAAGCCGTCCGCCGCGGTCGCCGCCAAGAAGGCATTCCTGGTCAACCGGGTCGGCGACATAGGCCTGCTGATCGCGATCATGCTGATGTTCTCCACATTCGGCACGGTGGCATTCAGCGGTGTCTTCGGCGCCGTAGAGCAGGGCGGCCAGGGGACCATGACGGCGATCGGGCTGCTGCTGCTCCTCGGCGCGTGCGGCAAGTCCGCGCAGCTGCCGCTGCAGTCCTGGCTGCTCGACGCCATGGAGGGCCCGACCCCGGTCTCCGCCCTCATCCACGCGGCCACCATGGTCACCGCGGGCGTCTACCTGATCGTCCGGTCCGGCCCGATCTTCGAGGCCGCGCCCGCGGCGCAGCTCACCGTCGCCATCGTCGGCGCGGTCACGCTGCTCGCCGGCGCCGTCATCGGGTGCGCCAAGGACGACATCAAGAAGGCGCTGGCCGGGTCCACGATGAGCCAGATCGGCTACATGACGCTGGCCGCCGGACTCGGCCCCGTCGGCTACGCCGCGGCCATCGCCCATCTCATCACGCACGGCTTCTTCAAGGCCGGGCTGTTCCTGGGGGCCGGATCGGTCATGCACGGCATGAACGACGAGGTCGACATGCGCAAGTACGGTGCGCTGCGCACGGCCATGCCGATCACCTTCGCCACGTTCGGCCTCGGCTACCTCGCCATCATCGGGTTCCCCTTCCTCTCCGGCTGGTGGACCAAGGAGGGCATCATCGAGGCCGCGTTCGCGACGGAGGGCCTCACCGGGCAGCTCCTCGGCAGCGCGGCTCTGCTGGGCGCCGGGCTGACGGCGTTCTACATGACCCGGATGATGGTCATGACCTTCTTCGGCGAGAAGCGCTGGGACGATGGTGTGCGCCCGCACGAGTCCCCGACGTCCATGACCGCGCCGATGATCGTCCTGGCTGTCGGCTCGGTCTTCCTCGGCGGGATCCTGGTGTTCGGCTACCGGTTCGCGGCATTCCTGGAGCCGGCCATCGGCGCGCCGGAGGAGCCCCACGCGTTCAGCCTGGCGGCCATGCTCACCAGCGGACCGAGTCTGGCGGCGCTGGGGCTGATGGTCGTCGGCGCGGCCGCCGCATGGTTCATGTACGGCCGTGCCCCCGTGCCGCGGGAGGCTCCCGCGGGCAATGTCATCACCGTCGCCGCCCGCAACGAGCTCTACGGCAACGCCATCAACGAGGGGCTGCTGATGCGCCCCGGCCAGGTGCTCACCAAGGCACTCGTCGTTATCGACACCAAGGTCGTCGACGGCCTGGTCAACGGGGTTGCCGCGAGTGTGCGCAACAGCTCGGAAGGGCTGCGCACGGCGCAGACCGGATTCGCCCGGACCTACGCACTGACCATGCTGTTCGGTGCGGCCATCGTCGTCGCAACGCTGGCTGTGAGGATCTAGATGACCGACATCCCCTGGCTCACACTCGCCATTGCCCTGCCCGCCCTCGGCGGGCTGGGGGTGGCGCTGCTCCCGCGCGAGCGGGCCGAGACCGCCAAACGGGTGACGCTCGGCGTCACCCTGGTGACGCTGGCGCTGGTCGCCGCGATGGCATCGATGTTCACGACATCGGGCACCGAACGCCTCCAGTTCACCGAGGTCTATCCGTGGATCCCGCGGTTCGGCGTCAGCTACGCGGTAGGTGTCGACGGCATCGCGCTGGTGCTGATCCTGATGTCGGCGGTGCTCGTTCCGCTCGTCGTCCTGGCCGCGTGGAAGGAGAACGACGACGCGGACGATCAGGGCAAGGGCTACTTCGCGCTGATCCTCATCCTTGAAGCGATGATGATCGGCGTCTTCGCCGCCACCGACATCTTCCTGTTCTACGTGTTCTTCGAGGCCATGCTGATCCCGGTCTATTTCATGATCGGGCGCTACGGCCGCGGCCCGGACCGGCGCCGCGCGGCGATCAAGTTCCTGCTCTACAGCCTGCTGGGCGGGCTGCTGATGCTCGTCGCGGTGATCGGCGTCTACGTCTACGGCGGCACGTTCCTGTGGAGCGACCTGGTCGGTGCCGAAGGCGCACTGGCCGGCCTGGACACCCAACCGGCGCGCTGGCTGTTCCTCGGCTTCTTCATCGCCTTCGCGATCAAGGCGCCCATGTGGCCCGTGCACACCTGGCTGCCCACGGCGGCCGGGTCCTCGCGGCCGGGTACGGCGGTGCTGCTGGTCGGCGTGCTGGACAAGGTCGGCACCTATGGGATGCTCCGCTACTGCCTGGAGATGTTCCCCGAGGCGGCGAAGTGGTTCGTCTGGCCGGTCGTGGTGCTCAGCCTGGTCAGCATCATCTACGGCGCGATCCTGGCCATCGGGCAGAGCGACATGCTGCGGCTCATCGCCTACACTTCGGTCTCCCACTTCGGGTTCATCACGCTGGGCATCTTCGCGATGACCTCACAGGGGCAGTCTGGTGCTGCGCTGTACATGGTCAACCACGGGTTCGCCACCGGCGCGCTGTTCTTGATCGTGGGCTTCCTCATCACCCGCCAGGGCTCGTCGGCGATCGCCGACTACCAGGGGGTGCAGAAAGCCGCGCCGGTACTGGCCGGATCTTTCCTGGTCGTCGGGCTCGCCTCGTTGGCGCTGCCGGGCCTGTCCCCGTTCGTGAGCGAATTCCTCGTGTTCATCGGAACGTTCTCGTTCCACCCGGTCCCGGCCATCATCGCCACCGTCGGTGTGGTGCTGGCCGCGCTCTACATTCTCTGGATGTACCAGCGCACCATGACCGGCCCGCTCCCTGAGCGGCTTGCCCAACTGGGCGACCTGTCCCGGCGCGAGGTGTGGGCGGTGGCTCCTCTTCTCGCGCTGATCGTGCTCTTCGGCGTCTACCCGCAGCCGTTGCTGGACGTCATCAACCCGGCGGTGCAGGAGACCATGCAGCAAATCGACGTCACCGACCCCGCACCGGTGATCGGTGATGCCGATCTCACCGCCGACGGGCAGGAAGGAGAATCCGAGTGATCACCGAGACCTCCTCGGTGCCCGCCGCGGTCCTTTCCGCGCCGACCATCACCGAGCAAGCGCCGCACATCGACTACTGGCTGCTCTCCCCGCTGCTGGTGGTCTTCGGCGCGGCCGTACTGGGAGTGCTGTTCGAGGCGCTCGTTCCGCAGGCGCGGCGCCGGGCGCTCCAGCTCGGGCTGGCGCTGGCCGCCACAGCGGCCGCGTTCGTGCTCACCGTGCTCCAGGGCGGCTCGATCCCGGCCGGCGAGGCCGGGACGACGCTGGCGCTGGGCAGTGTGGCTGTTGACCGGGTGGCCCTGTTCCTGCAAGGCACCATCCTGGTGCTGGCGTTCATCAGCCTGTTGCTCATCGCGGAGAACCGGCGCGGGGAGAGCGCCTTCGCCGCGCAGGCGGCAACGGTGCCCGGAAGCGAGGAAGAGCGCAGCCACATCCTCGCCGGGTCCCAGCACACCGAGGTCTACCCGCTGGTGCTGTTCGCCGTGCTGGGCATGCAGCTGTTCACGGCGGCCAACGACTTTTTGACGATGTTCATCGCGCTGGAGGTCATGAGCCTCCCGCTGTACCTGCTGTGCGGACTGGCCCGTCGGCGGCGGCTGTTCTCCCAAGAGGCGGCCGTGAAGTACTTCCTGCTCGGCGCGTTTTCATCGGCGTTCTTCCTCTTCGGGATCGCGCTGGTCTACGGTTACGCGGGCTCGGTGAACTTCGCCCGGGTCAGTGAGGCGATCGACGCCGGGGGCGCCTCGCTGTTCGAGGACGGGAGCGGCGAGCCGCTGCTGCTGATCGGTATCGCGCTGATCGGTGTGGGGCTACTGTTCAAGGTCGGCGCGGTCCCGTTCCACAACTGGAAGCCCGACGTCTACCAGGGCGCGCCGACCCCCATCACCGCGCTGATGGCCTCCTGCACCCTGGTGGCGGCCTTCGGGGCGCTGCTGCGGGTCTTCTACACGGCCTTCGGCGCTTCAGTGGATCAGTGGCGGCCGATGCTGTGGACCGTGGCGATCCTCACCATGGTGCTCGCCGCAGTGGTCGCCGTGACGCAGCGCGACATCAAGCGGCTGCTGGCCTACTCGTCGGTGGTGCACGCCGGGTTCATGCTGACCGCCGTTGTCGCGGCCAGCCCCGAGGGTCTGGCCGGCGCGATGTTCTACCTGGCCGCCTACGGCTTCACCACAATCGGTGCCTTCGCCATCGTCACGCTGGTGCGCACACACGAGAACGGGCCGGAGGCAGGAGAACTCGCGCAATGGGCGGGACTGGGGCGCACGTCGCCGCTGCTGGCCGGATCGCTCGCGCTGTTCCTGCTCGCTTTTGCCGGAATCCCGCTTACCAGCGGGTTCATCGGGAAGTTCGCGGTCTTCGAGGCCGCCATGGCCGCGGGCGCGACTCCGCTGGTCGTGGTGGGTGTGCTGAGCAGCGCCGTCACCGCGTTCTTCTACGTCCGGATCATCGTGCTGATGTTCTTCTCGGAGCCGGCGGAGACAGGACCCACGGTGATCAGGGCCGGCGGCCTCACCGGATCGGCCATCGCCGTGGGTGTGGCGGCCACTTTCCTGCTCGGCGTGTTCCCCTCTCCGGTTCTGGACAACCTGGTTCCGCAGCCGAGCGAGGAAGCCGCTGAGCCGGCGGTGGCAACGGCTGACGGGTTCACCCGGTAGCGAGGCGATTCCGGGCGCGGCTTTGGCTGTGGATCCCGGGTCGGATAACTTGGCTAGTCGGTTTATGTTCATCCCGAGAGCGCGCGATACGTCCATTCCGGAGGTATCGCGCGCCCGTTGACGTGTGGAGCTTTCAGGTGAGCGGTGCTGTCCCGAGCAGTTTCCTGGCGCTGCCGAGTATCGACGAAACCCTCGCCCGGGAGGTCCAGGAAGGACTGGAGCAGGTCGAGAAGGTCCTTCGGGAGACGGTCACGGCGAGCGACCCGATGCTGACCGAGGCGGCCACTCATCTGCTGTCGGCCGGAGGCAAACGGTTCCGTGCCACGCTCGTGCTGCTCGCCGCGCACTTCGGTGATCCGACCGCCCCCGAACTGATCCGCGCGGCCGCGGTCATCGAACTCACCCACGTGGCCACTCTCTACCACGATGACGTAATGGACGAGGCCGAACTGCGGCGCGGCGAGCTCAGCGCCAACCAGCGCTGGGGCAACAGCATCGCCATCCTCACCGGCGACTACGTCTTCGCGCGGGCCTCGGAGATGCTTGCCGACCTCGGCACCGACGCCGTCCGAATGCAGGCCAGGACGTTCGGCCGACTGGTCCAGGGGCAGATCCTGGAGACCTCCGGGCCGCGCGGGGGCACCGACCCGATCTCGCACTACCTGCAGGTGATCGCGGACAAGACCGCCTCCCTGATCGCCTCAGCGGCCGAGTTCGGGGCGATGTTCGGCAGGGCCGAACCAGAGGTGGTCGACACCATCACCCGTGCCTGCGACGCGCTCGGCATGGCGTTCCAGCTGTCCGACGACATTCTCGACGTCGCAAGCGAAACCTCCGACTCCGGCAAGGTCCCAGGCACCGACCTGCGCGAAGGCGTGTTGACCCTGCCCATGTTCTACGCCCAGCGCAGCACCGACCCCGAGGACGCGCGCCTGCGCGAGCTCCTGGGGCGCCCGCTGGACGACGCGGAGACCGACGAGGCGCTGCGGCTGCTGCGCGCCCACCCCGCACTCAAGGAAGCCCGAACGTCTCTGCAGGCGTGGGCGGACAAGGCGCGGGCGGAACTCGCCACCCTGCCCCAGGGGGCGCCCCGGTCGGCGTTCGAGGCGATCTGCGACTACGTGGTGGAGCGCTCGGGCTGACACCCACTGCTGTGCTGACCGCACCTTCCGCTCCGCATGGAGACGGCTCCCTTTCCGCGGGCCGCTTGGTAAGCAGGTGGTCTGTTCTCGATAAATGCGCGGGCAAGTGTCGCATACCGCTGGAATGCCGTGGGAATCCGCACAGTGGCGGCAGGCCGCTGCCGCGCGATGCCGCGCTGCGCAGCCGCCGCCCGAGAACAGGGGGACAGGGAAGGGGGAAATACCGTGGCAGCGCAGATGGGACCACGACGGCTGATCGGGCTCCGGTTACTGGACCAGGACGGCAACAACATCGGCAAGATCGGTCAGGTCTTCTTGGACGACCAGACCGACGCCGCCAAATGGGTGACGGTACGTACCGGGTTGCTGGGCACCAGCGAGAATCTCGTCCCGCTCCAGGGGGCCTACGCGGTCGACGGGGATCTGCAGGTGCCCTACAGGAAGGAAACGGTCAGGGGCGCACCGAGCTTCGAGAGTGACCAGCACATCTCGGCAGAAGAGGAGGACCGCGTCTACCGGCACTACGGCCTGGACGTGCCCGGCCCACGTGAGGAGCAGCGGCCGCGGGGCAAGCACGCGCGGCCCACGGGCCAGTCAGACCAGCCGGACCTGGCCCGGCCCCGTGAGGAGCCGCTGACGTACCGGCACGGCAGCGCCAGCGCGGACTACGACGGCCTGCCGCCAGCTTCCTGAATAGCGCGGGGCCGCTTCCGATCGGGGGCGGTCCCGCCGTTTCCAGGGGTGCGGCTGCTGCGCACCATATCGACGGCGAACACCGCCAGGGCCACCCACACGATGGCGAACCCGGCCCAGCGGCTGGGCGGCAGCTCCTCGGCGAAGACCAGCCAGGCGAACAGGAACTGCATGACAGGCACGGCGAACTGCAGCAGTCCGATCATGCTCAGCGGGACCCGGTGGGCGGCTGCCCCGAAGCACAGCAGAGGCAGTGCGGTGACCACGCCGGTGCCCACGAGCAGCAGGCTGTGCGCGGTCGACACCTGGGTGAACGTGCCGTTCCCCGTCGCCTGCAGGTAGACGACGTAGCCGAAGGCGGGCAGGAACAGCAGCAGTGTCTCGATGGTCAGGCTCTCCAGGCCGTCAAGGCGGGAGAACTTCTTCAGCACGCCGTAGACGGTGAAGGTGAACGCTATGCCCAGCGACAACCACGGGGGAGCTCCGTAGGCGTAGGTGAGGACCACCACGGCCAGCGCGCCGAGTGCCACCGCGGCCCATTGGGCGCGGCGCAGCTTCTCAGCGAAGATGAACACTCCGAGCGTGACGCTGACCAAAGGGTTGATGAAGTACCCGAGGGCCGCCTGGGAGGCCTGGCCGGAGTTGATGGTGTAGATGAACACTCCCCAGTTCACCGCGATCACCGCGGCGGCGCCGGCGAGGACGAGGAGCTGCCGGGGCGAGCGCAAGACGTCGAACAGCCACCGCCAGTGCCTGCGAGCCGCGAGGAGGGCCAGCACGACAAGCAGGGACCACATCATCCGGTGGGCGAGGATCTCCGTTGCCCCGGCAGAGGACAGAAGAGGCCAGTAGAGGGTCGTAAACCCCCACATGAGGTAGGCGCTCGCCCCGAAGAGAAGGCCGCGGTTGTAGTCGGACACATGGCTTAGATTAAACGAGGAATCATCCTATGAATACTTAGTAATGCTTAAGGCCCGGTGAAGCGGGGAGCAACCGGTGCGGTCTCTTCTGCCGGTATGCGGCGTCAGCTCTCCTCTTGGCGGGCGGGGCCGGGGCACCTCCCTGATGTGCAGCCGGCTACACCCCGGGATCCAGCCGCAGACCGCGGATACCCGCGGTGCGTTCCACCCCGTCTTTTGCATCGCCGACTACTCTGGAAGCATGTTCGGGCAGAAGTTGACAATGGTCGATCCGGCCCGGGCGCTGCCCGGCCGTGACACTCCGATCCCGGTACCGCCCCACCACGAGGTCCTCGGCACGCCGCTCGCTCCGCCCTACCCTGAGGGCAGCGAGGTCGCCGACTTCGGTATGGGCTGCTTCTGGGGTGTTGAGCGGACGTTCTGGCGGATCGGCGCGGAGAACGGCATCGTCACGACGGCGGCCGGCTATGCCGGGGGCTACACGCCCAACCCCACCTACGAAGAGGTCTGCTCCGGCCTGACCGGACACACCGAAGCGGTCCGGGTCGTCTTCGACCCCCGCAAGATCTCCTATACCGATCTGCTCAAGGTGTTCTGGGAGGGCCACGACCCCACGCAGGGCATGCGCCAGGGCAACGACATCGGCACCCAGTACCGCTCGGCCGTCTTTTACCACAGCGAAGCTCAGCAGGCCGCGGCCGAGGCCACTCGCGACGCCTTCCAACCCGTCCTCACCGCGTCCGGTTACGGCTCCATCACCACCGAGATCGCCGCCGCCGGACCCTTCTACTTCGCCGAGGACTACCACCAGCAGTACCTCGCCGACACCAAGAATCCCAACGGCTACTGCGGGGTGGGCGGTACCGGCGTCTCCTGCCCCGTCGGGGTGGCCCGGACCGGCGATTGACGGCGGCCGCCGCAGGGCTCAGTCGCCGCCGATGTGCTTCCTCCAGGGGCCGTCGGCGGTGAGCCAGTGGGGGACTAACTTGATCGGGAACGGGAGGTCGGTCTCGAAGGCGTCTTCCCCGAGGACCTGGGCGACCTCCTGGTATGCACTGTCCTTGAGGCGGAGTTCGATGATCCCGGGCTTGTCCGATGAGGGGCTGATGATCCAGTAGGAGTCGATGCCGAACTCGGCGTACTCGCGCTTTTTGGTGTGGTGGTCCCGGATGACGCTCTCGGGGGAGACGACCTCGATGGCCAGCAGCGGTGGCCGGGTGAGGTAGGGCCGCTCAAAGTCATCTGCACGGATGACGACCAAGTCGGGGATGCGGTGGTGGGTCCGCTCGGCGTTGAAGTTGATCCCCGGGCCGGTCAGCACCATGAGCTCGTCCGGAGCGGCATTACCGAGGTGGATGGTCAGCCGTGTTTCGATGAGGGTGTGCAGGGACACCGGTGCGGGGGACACGTCAAGCCGCCCGTCGACCAGTTCGTAGCGCCTGCCGTCGTCGGGTGTGTCGGCCAGGTCGTCGACGGTCAGCGGTTGCGGGTGCGGTTCCGTCTTCCCGATGGTCATGACAGCCATACTGCCTCCTTGGATGCATGGATACCAATATCGGGAGTGGGTGTTCGGTTACGGGCGAGTACGGGAGAATCCGTCCGCGACGCACGGCTCAGTGGAGAACAGCCGTATTCGTTCACCTGGGGAGTGCCGTTCTCTCAGGCACCTGGTCCGCTTCTTCTCGTGCCGCGCTGCCGCTTGAGGCGATCAGGAGCGGTTGACTTCTGTGTGGCCTGGCGCCTACGCGGCCCTTGCCGGCCGCCGCGGAGCCCGACCGGATTGTCCAGGGATATCGATTCACGCCCCGAAGCTGTCACTCCGAAGTCTCCTCGCAGGTCCTCGATCTTGTCGAAGAAGTCCTCCTCTGAGGAGACATAGCGGTTATTTTTGCGCTGCTCGGGGGGAAGGCTGCCGGAGTGCTGTGTCCCTTCCGCTGAAGGGGCCCAGATCCGGATTCCTTCACCGTTGAGGAAAGTAGGCAATTCGAACGGGACCAGTGCCCGCATGATCTCCTCGGGCCCCAGTTCTCCCCGGCGTAGTAGTTGACCCCTGAGCGCGGTGTTGGCTCTCCGGAGCCGTTCGGTGCTGAGCATACGGGCGGCATCGCGTGCCGCCTGTCCGCGGTCGATTACGTCCTCGGGGAATTGCCGCTGGATAGCGTCGAGAAAGGCATGGTCGTGCCGGGGGTGAACCTCACGGATGGTGGAGAGAAAGCGCGCGTGGGTGTGCTCGGCCACGCCCCTGCGAGAGAGCAGATCGATCTCGCCCACGTAGCCGGCCATCGCGGTAACTGCAAAGACCTGGGGCTCGGCCTCCATAACGAATTGAGCTCCGCCAAGGAGTCGATATCCTGTTGCCCTGTCCCGCCGAGCCCTGCCGTCAAGACTCAACCAGAGGTGTTCCGGGGCGGCTCCGAAGCAGATAGCCGTGGTCATATGGCTCGCCTCGTGCTCGGCTCGCTGATGGTCCCGCGGCATTCTCCTGGATACTCCAGTCCGTCGCATCGCGGATTCGTGGGAACGCCGAACCGCAATCCTAGGATAGAGACATGGGCCATGAGGAGAGCACTCCGGAACCGTCGATGCCGGACACCGCAGGTGGTACACCACGGCCGGTCTCGAAGAAACGCAGACTACGGGTCAACTTCGCGACGCCGGAGCACGACGTCAGTGCTTCGGAGGTCGGTGACCTTGGTGAGGACTCCATGCGCGGAGACGGCCAGCGGCGCCATGAGGCCGCCGACGAGTTCTCAGCCATGACCAGGGAACCAGATTTCGACTGACATGGTGCTCGCGGTCCTCCCGTGTGGGGAGACCCACGCGTTGGGTGAGCGGTCGGTCCCCGCATGATACGCAGGCCGTGCTAGCAAAGCCGTGGTGGAGCGGCTCAGTGGGGATGCGCTGCTTCAGTCGCCGCCGATGTGCTTCTTCCAGGGGCCGTCGGCGGTGAGCCAGTGGGGGACCAGCTTGATCGGGAACGGGAGGTCGGTCTCGAAGACCTCTTCCCCGAAGACCTGGGTGACCTCCCGGTAGTCGCCGTTTTCCAGGTGGAGTTCGATGAGTCCGGGCTTATCCGGTGCAGGGCTGATGATCCAGTAGGACATGATGCCGAACTCGGCGTACTCGTGTCTCTTGGTGTGGTTGTCCCGGATGACGCTTTCGGGGGAGACGATCTCGATGGCCAGCAGCGGGGGCCGGGTGAGGTAGGGGCTCTCCGCGTCGGTGGTCCGGATGACCGCGAGATCGGGGATGCGGTGGTGGGTCCGCTCGGCGTTGAAGTTGATCCCCGGGCCGGTCAGGACGATGAATTCATCGGGTGCGAGCCCGGTCAGGTGGAAGGTGAGCCGGGATTCGATGAGGGTGTGCAGGAAGACTGGTGCGGGGGACACGTCAAGCCGCCCGTCGACCAGTTCGTAGCGCCTGCCGTCGTCGGGTGTGTTGGCCAGGTCGTCGACGGTCAGCGGGTGCGGTTCCGTCTTCCCGATGGTCATGACAGCCATACTGCCTCCTTGATGCATGGACACCAGTATCCGGGCGGGTGTTCGGTTACGGACGGGTACGGGAGAATCCATCCGAGGTAATCCCGGGCGCGGTGGGACCGCTGCGAACCGGGGGCGCCGAGGAAAACCTCCGGAGCTCTTCGGGCGTCATATGGTGACACGTCCACCGGGACAGCCAGAACCAGGAGAGCGCGTGCGCACACCATCGCCGACCACCCCAATGGCCCTTGCCACGGTTGTGGCGACAGCGCTGGCAACAGGATGCGGCCCGGCATCCGGCAACGCCCCCGCCCCCGAACCGCCGACGCCGCGGCCGGTCGACGCCGGTGAGAAGGACGACTTCAACGGCGACGGATTCGACGACCTCGTCATCACCGTGCCCGGCGCCGAGGTGGGCGGTCGCGTCGGTGCCGGATACATCGCCGTCGTCTACGGGGCACAGGACGGCTTGGACACGGGAGACCCCCAGGTGGTCAGTGAGGAGGCGGACTGGGTCCCCGGTGAACCGGGTGAGCTGAGCAACTTCGGATCCGGGGCGGTCACCGGCGACTTCGACGGCGACGGGTTCGCCGACCTCGCCATCGGACGCAGGACCGAGGAGAGCACCGCCACCGAGGCGGTCCTGTTGTGGGGCGGAGAGGCCGGCCTGGGGGAGGCGGCCTCCGTCGTGGACCGGTCGAAAGACCTCGGCATGCCTACCGCAGGCGGCGACTTCAACGGCGACGGCCACCAGGACCTGCTCACCTTCTTCGGCGACGGCCTGCGGCTGCTCTACGGCCCGTTCTCCCGTGACGGCGGCGCCGCGGACACCGCCTCCGAGGCACTCCCCAACGCTGGGGAGAGCTTCTCCTTCATCACCGGTGACGTGACCGGTGACGGCGCCACCGACGTGTTCGGGTTCGAGTCGTTCGAAGAGATGGCCTACCCCACCCGGTTCTGGCGCGGAACCGGGTCGGGGCTGCAGGAGGCCTCCGCCGACCTGCCCAACGCCGACGAGGGGGTGGTCGCCGACGTCGACGGTGACGGCTACGGCGACCTCGTCCTGCGGCTCCTCGGCATGTCCGTTGAGGATCCCCCCCACGTGCCGAGCACGATCATGGTCGTCCACGGGGGCGAGGACGGTCCCAGCACCGACCGGCGGCCGACCCTCACCCTTGACAGCGAGGGAGTCCCCGGAGAGGAGGCCGATGGTGACCAGTTCGGGTTCGAACTCACCGCGGGCGACGTCGACAGCGACGGTTACGCCGATGTCGCGGCGGGGGTGAACACCCCCGACGGCCGCGCGCTCGTCCTGCTCAAGGGCGGACAGGCAGGCCTGACCGGCGCGGAGGCGCAGCGCTACGGGCGGTCCGAGTCCGACGCCCCCGTACCGGAGAACCCCGATGCCGGAAACGGCTTGGATTTCGGGTCGCCCTGGACCCGGCTGCGCACGCTCGACGCGAACGGGGACGGGGCGGCCGACATCGCGGTCGGCGGCCCCCAGATAGACAGCGCAGGAGTCAACGGCCTTCTCGGGCCCGTCTGGGCATTCAGCGGAGCGGAGGCAGGGTTGACCGGTATGACTGCCTTCACCCTCGCCTTCATCGGCGCCCCGAGCGGGCCGAAGTTCGGTAACGGACAGTCGTTCGCCGATTGACGGTCCGGCCGGTGGCCCGTGCCGCTGGAACGGCCCTGCTCCGAGGACGGTGGGGCCCGCGTGCGGTACCGCACGCGGGCCCCACCATGACAGAAGCGGCTTGACTGAGAGTCACCAGCCCTGCTGGCCGCCGTAGCCCGGGTACTGCTGGCCGTAGCCCGGCTGTTGCTGCTGCCCGTAGCCCGGGTACTGCTGCTGCCCGTATCCGGGGTACTGCTGCTGGTAACCCTGCCCGTACTGCTGCCCGGTCTGGTACTGGTAACCGGCATAGGGGTCCTGAGCGCCGGTCGGGTACTGCTGGTAGGCCTGCTGCTGGCCCGAATGGTCCTGGGGCTGCTGCTTGGCGCTGGAGCTCTCCTCCGTGCTCTTGCCGCCAGCGGGATCCGGGCGGAAGATGAACAGCCGCGACGCCGCCCCGTTACCGTTCTCGTTGGGGGTGATCTGGTCCAGCCGCCAACCGGCCTCTTCGATGCCTTCGAGGATGCGGGTGAGGCCGGGGCGAACCTTGCTGGAGTCGTCGTCATAGCTGTTCACGTCCAGTTGGACGATGAACATCTTGCGCTTCTGCTGTGCAGCGACCTTGGCGTGCTCGACGACGGTGCTGTCCCTCACGACCTGCGTGACGCTCATGTGTCAACCGTACCTATCTGCTCTCTGTGGCGTTCGCGTGCCCGTTGAGCGTTGCCCATCATCCACGTCCGTTGCGGAAGAAGTCCCGCCGGGCCGTTCGCACCCATAATGCCCTGTACGTGGTCCTCTGGCCACAGGAGGCCGGCCCTGGCTAGGCCGCGGCGGCCCTGACAGCCTCGGTGATCGGCGTGTCTCCGGCCACCAGTTCGAGGACCTGGCCGATGGTGGCCGGTTCGTCGAGAAGCGCGACGATGACAGCTGCGACGTCCTCCCGGGAGATTTCTGCCTTCTCTACTTTCGGCGCGAGCCGGACCCTGCCGGTTCCCGGTTCGTTCGTGAGGCGGCCGGGACGCAGGATGGTCCAGTCCGTCTCCAGGCTACGCCCACGCAGATCGTCGTCGGCGGCGCGCTTGGCCTCGACGTAGGCGGCCCACACCGGATCCGAGCCGGGCGCGGGGCCGTCATCCACGCCGATGGCCGAGACCATGATGTAGCGGCGTACCCCCGCCAGCGACGCGGCATCGGCCAGTAGCCGCGCCGCGTCGCGGTCGACCGTCTCCTTGCGGGCGGCCCCGCTCCCGGGGCCCGCTCCGGCCGCGAACACCACCGCGTCAGCGCCAACCACCTTCTCGGTGAGCCGGGTGACGGTGGTGCCCTCCAAGTCGACCAGCACGGGCTCGGCGCCGGCCGCTCGCACGTCCTCGGCGTGGTCGGGGTTGCGGATCAGTCCCACGGGTGTGTCCCCGCGGGTGGCCAGCAGCCGCTCCAGATGCAACGCGATCTTGCCGTGTCCTCCGGCGATGACAATACGCATATCCCGCAGGCTATGCCCTGAACGGCGGTGGCGGTGCTTGCCCAGAGCCTGTGGCGGGCGGCGCATCCGCCACAGGCGGGCGGATCAGCCGCCGGCGAACCGTTCACGCGGGAGCACGGCAAGATCCCGCAAACGGTGGAGGACCGCGCACCGGTCCTGCGGTGCGCGGCCCTCCGCGGCGATTCCCTCCTGGGCGGTTTGGTCAGTTCACCGTCCAGGTGTCACCGCTGTGCAGGAGAGAGGACAACTCCCCGCTGCCCTGATCGGCCTTCGCGTCGGCGATCTGCTCGTTCATGAGCTCGTCGTAGGTCGGCCGCGCCACATCACGGAAAACCCCGATGGGGACATGGTCGAAGGCCGGGTAGTCCAGCCGGGACAGCGCGAACGCGTAGCCGGGATCGGGACGGTGGACATCGTGGCGGACCAGGCGGTCCTCGCCGACGTCGGCGATGTCGGCCACGGTCAGCTCACCGTAGTCGCCCCTTACCACACCGCGGTCCGCGCCGACGCGCAGCGGTTCGCCGTGCTCCATGCGCAGCAGCCGGGTGTCGCGCTCCGCGGGGTCCTTCAGCGGCTCGAACGCGTCGTCATTGAAGATCGGGCAGTTCTGGTAGATCTCGACGAACGACGCGCCCTCGTAGTCGGCTGCGGCCCGCAGCACGCTCGTCACGTGCTTGCGGTCGGAGTCGACGGTGCGTGCGACAAACCCCGCCTCGGCACCCAGCGCCAGCGACACCGGGTTGAACGGCGAGTCCAGCGACCCCATCGGCGACGACTTGGTGATCTTTCCGGCTTCCGAGGTCGGCGAGTACTGCCCCTTGGTCAAGCCGTAGATGCGGTTGTTGAACAGCAGCACATTGATGTTGACGTTGCGGCGCAGCGCGTGGATCAGGTGGTTGCCGCCGATGGACAGGCCGTCGCCGTCCCCGGTGATCACCCACACCGACAGGTCCGGACGGCTCGCGGCCAGGCCCGTCGCGATCGCCGGCGCGCGCCCGTGGATCGAGTGCATGCCGTAGGTGCTCAGGTAGTACGGGAAGCGCGAGGAGCAGCCGATCCCGGAGACGATGACGATGTTCTCCCGGGGCACGCCGAGCTCGGGCAGAAACCCCTGGAACGCCGCCAGGATCGCGTAGTCACCGCAGCCCGGGCACCAGCGGACCTCCTGGTCGGACTTGAAGTCCTTCATCTTGTACTGGGTATCGGAGCGCGGGACGAGCTTGAGGCCCTTGGGCCCCGCGCCCGCGTCGAATCCGTTGTCACTCGGCACGGTCGATGACCTCCTGAACCACGCCCGCCAGCTCTTCGGCCTTGAACGGCAGGCCGCGGACCTTCGTATAGCCAATGACGTCGACCAGGAACCTCCCGCGCAGCAGCAGCGCGAGCTGGCCGAGGTTGATCTCGGGGACGAGCACGCGGTCGTAGGACCGCAGCACCTCACCGAGGTTCGCCGGGAATGGGTTGAGGTGGCGCAGGTGGGCCTGGGCCACCGCGCCGCCGGCGCGGCGCACCCGGCGCACGGCCGCGCCGATCGACCCGTAGGTGCCGCCCCACCCGAGCACGAGCACGCGCGCGTCCCCGGTCGGGTCGTCGACCTCCAGCTCGGGGATGTCCTGCGCGATGCCGTCGACCTTGGCCTGGCGGGAGTTCACCATCAGATCATGGTTGGCCGGGCTGTAGGAGATGTTGCCGGTGCCGTCGCTCTTCTCGATGCCGCCGATGCGGTGCTCCAGACCCGGTGTTCCGGGCACCGCCCACGGCCGGGCCAGCGTCTCGGGGTCGCGCCGATAGGGCAGGAACGCACCGTCGTCGCCGTTGGGCTCGGTGGTGAAGGTCACGGACAGGTCCGGCAGCGTCGACGTGTCGGGGATGCGCCACGGCTCCGAGCCGTTGGCGAGGTAGCCGTCGGAGAGCACGATGACCGGCGTCCGGTACTTCGTCGCGATGCGCGTGGCCTCGATCGCGATATCGAAGCAGTCGGAGGGCGACTGCGGTGCGAGCACCGGAATAGGCGACTCGCCGTTCCGGCCGAACATCGCCAGCAGCAGGTCGGCCTGCTCGGTCTTGGTCGGCATTCCCGTGCTGGGACCGGCGCGCTGTACGTCGACGACGACCAGCGGGAGCTCGGTCATCACGGCCAGGCCGAGCGTCTCACCCTTGAGCACCATGCCCGGCCCCGACGTCGTGGTCACGCCGAGCGAGCCGCCGAACGCGGCGCCCAGCGCGGCGCCGACCCCGGCGATCTCGTCCTCGGCCTGGAACGTCCGAATACCGAAGTGCTTGTGCTTGGACAGCTCATGCAGGATGTCGGAGGCGGGAGTGATCGGGTAGGAGCCGAGGAACAGCGGAAGCCCTGACAGTCGGGAACCGGCGATCAGGCCGTAGGAGATGGCGAGGTTCCCGGTGATGTTCCGGTAGGTACCCGATGGCAGCGAAGCGGGCTTGACCTCGTAGGAGACCGCGAAGTCCTCGGTGGTCTCACCGAAGTTCCACCCGGCCTGGAACGCTGCCAGGTTGGCGGCGAGGATCTCGGGCTTGCCGGCGAACTTCGACTTCAGGAAGCCGTGCGTGCCTTCTGTCGGACGGTTGTACATCCACGACAGCAGGCCGAGCGCGAACATGTTCTTGGCGCGCTGGGCGTCCTTCTTCGAAATATCGAAGTCCTCCAGCGCTTTGACCGTCATCGACGTCAACGGCACCGGGCTGACCTTGAACTCCGACAGCGACCCGTCCCCCAGAGGGTCGCTGCCGTAGCCGACCTTCGCGAGGTTGCGCTTGGTGAACTCGTCGGTGTTGACGATGATGGTGGCCCCGTGCGGCAGGTCCTCGAGGTTGGCCTTGAGCGCGGCGGGGTTCATTGCCACGAGCACATTCGGCGCATCACCCGGAGTCATGATGTCGTGATCGGCGAAGTGCAGTTGGAAACTGGATACGCCCGGCAGGGTTCCGGCGGGGGCGCGGATCTCCGCGGGGAAGTTGGGCAGGGTCGACAGGTCGTTGCCGAACGACGCTGTTTCCTGAGTGAACCGATCGCCGGTCAGCTGCATGCCGTCGCCGGAGTCGCCTGCGAAGCGGATGATGACGCGATCGAGTTGTTCGACCTGTTTGGTCACTGAGATCGCCGACCTCCTGGTAAAGCCGCGTTGAGCGGCGGCTTAGGTTGTCAAGGCCCCACCACCCACGATATTCATCCGGGAACAGGCCGGAGACAGAGAAGGTAGCCGGGCCGTTGATTTCAGCTCGGATAGGGGACGTGGTCGGGCCCATGGGCGTGTGGCTGGCGTCACGGGACGGCCGATGGGGCCCTGCGGGACGGCGAGGTCCGTACCTGTCCGCATGCGTTCTGCGCTGAGCACGTACGGCTACGCCGACGGGGTCAGCCCCGACACAGCGCGCTGGCGATCCGTGCGAAGTCCACGTGTCGCCGACCGACGAGCAGTGCTCCCGGCGAGGTGATCAAAGTGATAACGGCCACCTTCGCACTATAGAACGTCGCAGGTGCGGATACTGCGGTCGGGTGGGAGATCTCACCCACGTCCGCCTGGCGGGAGCCCGTGGCCGTCCGCCTTCCACTACCGCGGGGCAGCACCCGTGTACGCATGAGTTTCGTCTCCGCAACGCGGGAACGTCGGGCCATGAGCCGCACGTTCAACCCGGTGTACGGGCCTGGAGGGGGCCGGGAGGCAAAGGAGGCCGTGAGTCGCCGTGCACCGCAACACGATCCGCACAGGAGCCCTTCTTATCGGGGTCTCGGCACTGGTCGTCCTGTGCTGCTGGAGCTGTGCGGGGGAGAAGGGGCTGCAACTGGGCATTGCCGTGGCGGTCGGGGTGAACATCCTCGTGTGGTTCTACGGCGAGTCCATGGCGCTGCGCGCGATGCGCGCCCGCGCCATCAGCGAGATCGAACAGCCGGAGCTCTACCGGATCGTGCGCGAACTGGCGACCGAAGCGCGGCAGCCGATGCCGCGGCTGTATCTGTCGCCCACACCCGCCCCGAACGCGTTCGCGGTCGGGCGTAATCCGCGCAGGGCCGCCATCTGCTGTACCACCGGCCTGCTGCGGCTGCTCAGTGAACGGGAACTGCGCGGTGTCCTGGCGCACGAGCTCGCGCACGTCCGCAAACGCGACACGCTCGTGTGTTCGGTGGCCGCCACCCTGGCCGCGATCATCACGTCGCTGACGGCACTCGCCCTGCTGCTGCCCTTCGGCGACTCCGAGGACGAGGACGTGCCGAGCCTTCTCGGAGCGATGCTGTTCCTGGTGCTGGGCCCGATAGCCGCCCTGGTGATCAAGGCCGGAGTCAGCCGTTCACGTGAGTACAGCGCCGATGTCGAGGCGGCGCGGCTCACCGGTGACCCGGTGGGTCTGGCCAACGCGCTGCGCAAGATCGAGGTGGGCACCCGGACCCATCCGCTCCCCGCTGAACGGCCTCTGCTTGCAGCCGGGCACATGATGATCGCCCACCCGTTCCCCCACCAGGGCATGAAACGCCTTTTCGCCGCTCACCCCCCGACGAGTGAACGCATCCGCCGCCTTCGCCGCCTGGGCGACCGGTGGGATCTGCGTTAGCGCGACCAGGGCGGCCGAGCAAGGAGCGAGGCGCCCCGGCCCGCGGAGAGGTGCACGTGCTCCTACCCGTGCGGGGCCGTACTCCGCTCTGCCCGTGGCGCCAAAGACCATCCGCTCCCGAGGTGTACCTGCGCCCTATGTGCGCCGAAGGTGCGGCGTGGCCCCTCGTGCCCTGGTCAGCCGCTACGGCGCCGCCGACCTCACCGGTAGTTGACGAACTGCAGGGCGAGGTCGAGGTCCTTGCCCTTCAGCAGGTTGATGACCGTCTGGAGGTCGTCCTTCTTCTTCGAACTGACGCGCAGCTCGTCGCCCTGGATCTGGGCCTTGACGCCTTTCGGCCCCTCGTCGCGGATGATCTTGGAGATCTTCTTGCCGTCCTCGGTGGAAACACCCTCCTTGAGGGCGATCGGCAGGCGGTAGTCCTTGCCCGAGGCCTTCGGCTCGTCCGCCGGATCGAGGACCTTGAGGGACACGCTGCGCTTGATCAGCTTCTCCTTGAACACCTCCAGAGCCGCCTTGACGCGCTCCTCGGAGTTGGCCCTGATCTCCACGCCCTGCTCACCGGACCACGCGATGGCGGCGCCGGTCCCCCTGAAGTCGAAGCGCTGGGAGAGCTCCTTGGCGGCCTGGTTCAGCGCGTTGTCGACCTCCTGCCGGTCGAGCTTGGAAACGACGTCGAAACTGGATTCAGCGGCCACGTGTGCTCACACCTTCGGATGACGGATCTGGGGCCGCCTACGGCCCATGGCTGTTGTCGGCGCAGCCGATCCGCCACGGGCGTGCCGTCCGGCTGCGGCAGTGACCGAGCTTAGCCCGGGTGCGGCTCGGGGTGCCCGCGTATCTGTCGGGGCGGCACGAGGTTATTGATTTCGTGTCCGCGCCCCATGTCCGCTATCCTCATTCATGCGTCGCGATCCTAGGTCGCCGCACTCCAGGCAGGTTGCCCGAGTGGCCAAAGGGAGCGGTCTGTAAAACCGCCGGCTCAGCCTTCGTAGGTTCGAACCCTACACCTGCCACTTCCTTGAACAGCCCCTGACCAGCATGGTCAGGGGCTGTTTCCGTTGCGGCCCTCCGCAAGTCAGGGATCCCCGCCTCCCGCCGGGGGCGGGGATCCCTGTGTTCCCGCCGATACGGATTCCGCGCGGCGACTGACGGTCCGTGCGCGTTGGTCCCTGCTGTTGCGCGGCACCGTGCCTAGGCTGACTGAGGGGACTACCGGTCAGGGATCATGGGGGGCACATGAGACCGACGAGTGTGGCCGCAGTGGGGGCGCTGGGCCTTCTCGTCCTGCTGCAGGGGTGTGCGGGGCAGGAGAACGAGGGGGTTCAGGGAAATCTCGAACACGAGGAACCGGCACCGAGCGGTCCGGCGCAGCCGTCCCCACAGGGAGCCGCATCGGCGAGCGCGGACGTGTTCGTCTACAACACCTACGGCGATGAGCGCGGGAGCGCGGACCGCGAACCCGAAGGTCTCACCGCTTCGGAGTTCACCACGTTCACCGAGCTGGACTGGTCCACCTGGAGCGACGAGTCCGCTGAAGGCGAGGGCCGGGTGTCGGGGACCTGGTGCCTTCCCGAGTGCCAGGACGACCCTTACGGGGTGACCGTCGAACTCCACGGGCCCGAGGACGTCGACGGCAGGGACTACTACACCGCCTACACACTGACCGATACAGGGAACCTCCCCGAGGACATGCACAAGCGCATGCGGGAGGCCGACGAAGGCAGGCTCATGCTGCCCTCCTCCGCTGAGTAGCACCGGGTACCGCCGTTGATCTCGGCGCCGACGGTTCCAGCCGCGCCCTGGTGCCGAGTCCAGTGTTCGGGGACCGGCCGCCAAGAATTACGAGTGATTGCGAAACCGCAGATCAGAGCCTAGCAGCAGGCCCGGTTCCCCGGGGTGGAGTCGGGGTTTTGCGCGCGGCGGTGGCCTGCAGTCTTTAGTCTGCTGAGTTGTGGGTGACTCAGCGAATCAGGTGACGACGGCAGCTGCGAGTGCCGGCGGAACGAGCGCGCCGGCGGGTGACGGCCCGGTGCCCCGGCACGGCCGCGCGGCGCTGCTGCGTCTGGCGAGCTGGTTCGACGCGGCGGATACCGAGACCGCGCACGAGATCTTCACCGCTGCTTTCGGGATCTATGGGGCCAGGCACCTCGGCGGGTTGGGCGAGGAGACCGTAGCGGCCACCACGAGCTGGTGGGATGCGCCGCTCGCGCACATCGCGGCCGCGCGTCTGACCAGCGCGCTGCCGACGGCTTGTGTACGGTTCCACAGAGACCAGAAGGCGCGGCTGCGCGATACGGCCGAGTCGTCCGCCCACTGGCGCCGATTGGCGGCTCAGGAGATCCGCCGTGTGCTGAACGGCCCCACGGAGGGCGATTCCCGGTTGCACCTCTCCAATTCCGCCCTGGACGTGCTCATGGAGCTTCTCACAGCGGCTCTGGGATCCGGTGACGCCACCCGCGGCCCGGTGGCGGCCGGCGATCTCGAGCTTGATATCCGCCTGTATGTCCGCTACGCGCCCAGTGCTTCGATCATTGTGCGGGGAGCCGACGGCGAGCTCACTCTCGAAGGACTGCGGCTACAGGCCACCTCGTTCGAAGCCGCCGAAGCCGCCTTCTCCGGCGAGGCCGAAACCGATTCCGGTGCGGCGCAGCCGGGGGACGGGGTGAGGCTGGTGCGCCACGCGTGAACGGTGGTGGGGCCCCGGGCACGCGGGGCACAGTGGGGCCCGCCCGACCACAGGCGGCCACCGGGGCACCCCGAGCAGGCCGAGGAGGAGGTGAGGATTCATGATGCCGAATGATGACGTCGCGCTCGTCGGGGAGCGCCAAGCGGCCGCACGGAGACTCATCGCCGACCCGATCGTCACCGCGCGCACCCATCCGGAGGAATTCGCGGTCATCCGGTCCCACTCCGACTGGCTGATCCAGCGGTTCCGACGGGTCCTGGGGTATGACCTGACGGTCGCCGCCGACTACGCCCGGCTGGTCAAGACAGGGCTCGTAGGATCTGTCACCCGGCCGCTCATCCGGGCCAGCGGTGCTCACTTCTCTCCGCGCACCTACAGTTACCTCGCCCTGTGCCTGGCCGCGCTGGTCGAGGCCCCGCAGCGGCTCTCCACGTCCAGGCTGGCAGCCGACGTGCACGCGGCCGCAGTGGAAGCAGGGCTGGACCTCGATCCGCGCGACCGGATGGGGGAACGCCGCGCCTTCATCGCGGCCCTGCGCCACCTCGCAGCATGGGGGGCGGTGACCGAGTATGCGGGCGCGCTGGCAGACCATGCCGTTGACGGCACCGAAGAAGCGTGGCTGGAGGTGCACCACGACGTCGCCCGCCGCGTGGTGGCGCATCCGCCGCATTCGACCTCCGACCCGAAAGCCTTCGTTGAGCACATGGACGGCGACGATCCCGCGGGCGACATGGCGGGCGAGATCGCGCTGCGCCGGATGCTCGCTGAGACCGCCGTCGTCTACCGTGCGGACCTGTCCGAACGGCAGCGCGAGCGGCTCGGCGGCCATCAGTGGCGGGCGGTCGCCGAACTCGGCGAACTGCTCGGCTGCGATGCCGAGATCCGGGCGGAAGGCGTCGCGTTGATCATGCCCGACGATGCGGACGGCGAACGGGCCGTTGCCTTTCCCAGCGCGGACCCCATCGGCCAGGCGGCGCTCCTGCTGATCGAGCGGTTGATCGCACGGGTCCGCCCGGGGAACGGTCCAGTGGCCGAGGTCCCTGTTCCGCGCGAGGTGCTGGAAGCCGAACTGGCGGCGGTGATCGATCCCGGAGCCGAGACTCAGCGCCGCTGGGCGCGCGCGGCGCTGAGTCACGTGCCCGACCCGGACGACTCCGCCTCGCGTGTGCTGCGGCTGCTGCGCGATGCTCGGCTCATGCGCCACTCCGTTGCGGTCGGCTCCGGAAGCGAGGGATGGAGTCTGCTCGCTGCGGCCGCCCGGTACGGTGGGCGGCCCCGCAACAGCGCTATCCCGGTAGGCGGCACCGGCAGGACCGGAGAGACCGGAGAGACCGGAGAGACCGGAGAGACCGGAGAGACCGGAAAGGGAGAAACGAGCAGAACGGGGAGCGGTACGTGAGGGGAGATGCGCTCACCGGCGGCTCGGAACGTGAGCGGGGCGCCAGGTCGGGCGAACGATCCCGGGGCACTCACGGGATCCGGGACAATGACAGGACCGCCGCCGTCGGGTCCGCCCGGCGGCGCGGTACGGCCCGGTACGGATGGGAGGGCGGTCGATGACCGACGCGGACGCGAATGAGCGAGCGGAGCCCTCGGCGCTGGTCGGTCACAGTCCCTCACGTAGCGGTGGAGCGGTGAGCGAAACCTATGGGGACAGGGCCGGTGCGGCCGGGCGGGCCGACCCCCCCTCGGAGAAGGGCGGACCGGACCGCTACCGCCTGCACCGGGCCGGGATCCACAACGTCTGGCAGTACGACGACCACGTCTTCCGGTTCGCGAACGGTCGGCTGCTGCTGCGCGGCCGCAACGGCGCGGGCAAGTCCAAGGCACTGGAGATGCTGCTGCCTTTCCTGCTCGACGGCGACGCCCGCCGCCTCGACACCACCGGGACCAGCAGGACCAGCCTGCGTTGGCTGCTGCTGGACGGTCGCACGCCGGTTCCGGACGGCTCCGGCGCGAACGACGGCACCGACAACACCGACGACGCCGGCACCGGTTCTGCCACCTCCACCCTCGGCTACCTCTGGGTGGAGTTCCGCCGCACCCTTGAGAACGATGAGCCGCTGTGGCTCACACTCGGTGCGGCCATCACCGCCTCCACCAGGGACGACGCACAGAGTGTGTTCTTCGCCACTGACCGGCGCATCGGCGTCGACCTGAACCTCGTCTCCGAGGGGCGGCCGATGCCCATCGACCGGCTCCGCACCGAGGTGGGCGCGGACAACTGCTACGACACGGCCGTGGCCTACCGTGCGCGGGTCATGCGGGAGCTGTTCGGGATCGACGATCCCGTGCGTTACCGCAACCTCATCCATCTGCTGTACCGACTGCGCCGCCCCACTATCGGAGAGCGCCTTGAGGCGGGCGAACTCGTCTCCGTCCTCGCTGAGGCGCTGCCGCCCATGGACGAGCGCGTCCTTGACGAGATGGCACGCAACATCGCCGATCTGGAGGAGGCCCGTGCCCGGCTGAACGCACTGCGTACGGCCAAGGAGCAGGTGGCGTCGTTCCTCACCGACTACCGCGGTTACCTGCACGGCACCCTGCGCGGCCGGGTCCGTGCAGTACGGGAGCAGATCGAGGCCTATGAGCGGCGCGACGCCGAGGTGGCGCGGCTGCGGGACGAACTCGACCGCCTCGTCACCGTTGAGAGCGCCGTGCAGGAGGAGCGCGATCGGCTGCGCCGCACCCGAGACACCGCCGCGTCCGACGCGGCGACGCTCTCGGCCGGCTCCACGGCGGCAGTCGCCGTCTCAGCGTATGAGCAGCAGGCGCGTCAGGCCGCCGTCGCCGCCTACATCCGCGCGGCCGAGGCATCGTCAGCGGCCGCCCGCTACGCGCTGGAGACCGAGGAGCACGCCAAGCAGCAGCTCGCCGACGACCTCGCCGCGATCGACCGGGAACTCGCCGATCTGCAGCGTCTGCATGGCCGAACACTGGAGACGGCGCGCTTCGCCGGTATCAGCACAACAGGGTTCGGGCAGATACCGCATCCGGTACCCACCACCCTTGCCCCGCGGGAGAGCGCCACTCACGTCGACATCGAGGGGCTGGAACAGGCTGTCGAGCGCGAGCCCGTCTCGGGGATCGACCTCGCGGAGCTGCGCGACAGGCTCGCCGAACTGCACGACCTGTTCGGTAAAGCGGACGAGGCGGCCGCAGAGCGCATCGAAACAGTGACCCGGCTGCGCGAGCGTGCCGCCCAGCGAGCCGCCGCCGAACGGCGCGAGGCCGCGCTCCAAAGCGAGGCGGAGGCCGCCGACACCGCGCTCGAACGCGCCCATGAACGAGAGCAGTCCGCTATCGAGGCGGTTCGTGCCGCCAGTGCCGACTACGCCGCCCGTGTCCGCGCGTGGAGCACGATGCTGCACGACACGGTTCCGGAGAACGACCTGGCGACAGATCTCGCCGGACTGGAGGAGCACGTCGAACTGCCCCTCAACGACGCGCTGCGCGTGCTCGACGCGGACCTCCCCAAAGAGCTCGCGCGACGCGCGCACGGCCTCGTCGACCCGCTGCTCCAAGAGCTGCGCACCCGCCGCGACACCGTGCTGAACGAGCAACGGGAACTTACGGCCGAACTGGAGGAGCTCTCCGAGCGCAAAACAGCGACCTCCGGACACATCGCCGCTCCCCAGCAGCCCTGGGCGGCGGCCGCACGCGACGAGACCACAGGGGTCCCCTTCTACCTCGCCGTCGACTTCGCCCAAGACCTCACCGCAGCCGAACGCGTCGGCCTTGAGGCCGCCCTGGAAGCCAGCGGGGTGCTGTCGGGCTGGATGTCCGCGGACGGCTCGGTCACCAGCGCGACAACCCGTGATCTGCTGCTGACACCGGGACGGCCGGCCAGGGGGCGCACTCTTCAGGACGTGCTCATCCCCGTGGACAATCCCGGCTCCGGCATCACGCACGGGGCGGTATCGGCCCTGCTGTCGTCGATCGCGCTGCTGCCCGCGCCGGGTGAGGAAGAGCCCGAGCCCAAGCACCGGCGCGACGCTCTCCCCCCCGACACGAGCGCGGTGTCGCTCGACGGCCGCTGGAGACTCGGTGTGGCCTCCGGCGCCCACAGCAAGTCGACAGCGGAGTACATCGGAAAGGCAGCTCGCGCCGAGACCAGCGATCGGCACCTGGCCAACATCGACCGCCGCATCGCCATCGCCGAAGCGCTCCTGGCCGAAGCGGACGAACGGTGCGGCGATATCGAACGCCTGCACGCAGAACTCGTGGACATCGCACGCTCCGTGCCGGACGGCTCCGATCTCGCCGCCGCATGGGCCAGACTCGACAACGCCCGGTCCTGGCTGGCCGAAACCAAACGCGAGCATGATGCGGCCCGCAGCGCGGCCGAGACCGCCCGCGGTACCGCCCTCGGTCTGCGAGCGGAACTCGCGGCCCCCGCAGCCCGCTATGGTCTGCCGACTGGTGCGGACGAGCTGGACGACACCCGTGCGGCACTGGAGCGGCTGCGCAGCCAGGTCTTTGCCGCCCACCGCGGCCTGGAGGCCCTCGCCAAGACACTGGAGATCTATCAACGGCACGTCGCGGAATGGGAGCGGGCGCGCTCCGGGCGGATCCTCGCCGAGGACGTGCGCACCACGGCCATCAACGACATGATCACCGTCCGGCGCGAGATCGAGCTCACCGATCGCGCTCGTTCCGCGGCCCCGGAGCAGGTCCAGAGGGCGGTGAGCGAGGTCCGCGGGCGCATGGAGGGAGCGGCCGAACGCCTTCCCGAACTGGAGCGCCGGGCACAGCAGGCGCGAGATGACCGTGTCGCAGCCGAGACCCGGCTCGACACGGCCGTGTTCGAACGTGCGGGACAGGCCCGGCGTGCGCTGACCTCGGGGGCAGCGCTGCGTGAGATGATCTCGGCTCCCGATGGCAGACCGGATGCGGCGTTGCTCAGGGCAGCGGGCCTGCAGCAGATAGCAGACGTCGCCGGGCTGGGCGACACCGAGGACAAGGCGGACGGCGGACAGGAGGACACGCTCGCAGAGCGCGTCCGCGCGCTCGCCCTCCTCGTGGCCGCCCTGGAGGAAGGGCTCGGCCCCGATACCGGAACCGAGCTCGACAGCAGTGGGATTCTGCGTCGCCGCGAGGAGCTGCACCGGATGCTCGCCGCGAGCGACACCGTGGGCGCTTGGAGCGAACTCACCGAACCGGCCGGAATCAAACGCCTGACGATCCACGATGACGATGGCGCGCACGACATAACCGAGTACGCCGAGCACCTGGACCAGGCCATCGCCCAGGCGGAGGAGGCCGCTCTGCTGAGCGAGGAGGAGGCGTTCGAACGCCACCTCCTCGGGGAGCTCGCCGGGCACCTCTCGCGGCAGATCGACGAGGCGCACGCCCTCATCTCCACCATGAACGACGTGCTGAGCGATGTCACGACCTCCCAGGGGCTGGGCGTGCGGCTGGACTGGCGCCTGGCGCCCGACGCGGACGAGGACGTACGAGCCGTTGTCCCGCTGCTGGCCCGACCAGCGGAGCAGCGCACCCGGGTCGAGACCACGCGGCTGCGCGATGCCCTGCGGCGGTGTATCGAGGCGATCCGCCGGCTGGATCCCACGGCCACCAGCGGGGCCCAGCTTCGCGCGGCACTGGACTACCGCTCCTGGTTCGCCTTCACCGTCTACGTCACCGATGCGGCCCACCCCGATCGGGAGCGCCGACTCAGCCACCGCACGGCCCTCAGCCAGGGGGAGCAGCGGGTCGTCGCCTACCTGGTGCTGTTCGCCGCGGCAGCCGCCCAGTTCGGTTCCCTTGCCGCCCAGGCGCCTGGCGCACCCAGACTCATCCTGCTCGACGATGCGTTCGCCAAGGTCGACGAGCCCACCCACGGCCGCCTCCTCGGCCTGCTGGTCGAACTCGACCTCGACTTCGTTCTCACGTCCGAACGTGTGTGGGGCTGCTTCCCGAGCGTGCCGAGTCTGCACATCTACGAATGCCTTCGCGACCCCGCCGTTCCGGGAATCGCCACGCTCCACTTCACCTGGGACGGCAATCGGCGGCGGCTCGTAGGCGTTTGAGGCCGCGGCGAGAACACTGAGCACACGGCGCCAACCGAACGGGCGGTGTGCCGCGTCTCAAGGCCGAGAGGCCCCCATGCGCGCGGGAGCACGGTTTTCCGGACAAGGGAGTCCGCCGGAAGACGGGCGGAGAATACGGTTCGACCTATCTGCTCTCAGCTGACCTGCTCTAGTCTGCAATGCAAGGTCGACATATAGAGCGGGTATGGAGAAGACTTTGACGACGGCCCCTGCGACGTTCGCCGATGAGGCGCCGCGCCGGCCCGAGAGCGGCGCGGAAGCGGTCCAGTCCGTCCTCGTCCATCTGGCCACCTCTCCGCTCGATCCGGTGGCGCGGCAATGGGTGGCGGCGGCACTGGATAGCGACGAGGCTCTCGCCGCTGCCGTTCGCGGTGAGGATATCCGGCCACCGGCCTTCGACACGGGTACGGACGTATCGGGTGCGAAGCCGTGGAGTACAGCGGAGGTACAGGCGCAGCGCGTCTACATCAGCCGCATCACCGTTCAAGGGTTCCGCGGCATCGGCCGTCCTGCGGTGCTGGAATTCGATCCGGGGCCGGGACTGACGGTGATCGTCGGCCGGAACGGGTCGGGCAAATCCAGCTTCGCCGAAGCGGCCGAAGCAGCGCTCACCGGTCGGAACCTGCGCTGGGACGGCATGCCCGCAGCATGGCGCGATGGCTGGCGCAATCTGCACTTCGACGAGCCCACCGAGGTCACCGTTGACCTCCAGCGCCCGGGGGAGGCCGCGCCCACGCGCGTCACCCGTACCTGGGCCGGGGACAGCGCGCGCTCGGCCCGAGGCGAGGTGGTCCACCCATCGGGTGAGGTCGCGCCGCTTCGCGCGTTGGGCTGGGGCGCCGACCTTGTTCGCTACCGCCCGTTCCTGTCCTACGACGAACTCGGC
Organism: Actinomycetes bacterium; assembly: GCA_021793235.1. Classification (GTDB taxonomy): domain Bacteria; phylum Actinomycetota; class Actinomycetes; order Streptosporangiales; family Streptosporangiaceae; genus JAJYTD01. The sequence continues at coordinate 70,840 of JAJYTD010000003.1, forward strand.
CGGGCCGTCACCGGCCGCGCGGCAGAGCTCTACGACACCCTGACAGCGCTTCTCGGCCTCACCGACCTCGCCGAGGCCGAGAAGCGCCTGGCGAAGGCCTGTGACAAGCTCGCCAAGCAGCAGGAGCGCCCCGGACGCGACCTCGCCTACCTCGTCGACCAGCTGCGCGCCAGCGCCGATCCGCGGGCCCAGCGGGCGGTGGATCTGCTGACCGCCGACTCGATCGACCTCGACCGGCTGGCCGCCATCGCCGCCGACGACGGCCCGGCGAACCCCGGGCAGCAGGTCGTACTGCGCCGCCTGCGCCGGCTCTCGGTTCCCGAGCGTTCCCTGCTGACCGATGTCGTCAACGAGCTCCGTGGAGCGGCCATGGAGCTCGCCATGGCCGCTGGAACCAAAGGCGACCGTGCCCGCGGCGTTGTGGAGCTGCTCCGCCAGGCGCTCGAACACCATCAGCGCCACCCGGCCGAGACCGACTGCCCGACCTGTGGGGCCGGCGGTGCGCTGGGGCCCCAGTGGGAGGAGCGGGCCGCAGCCGAGATCGCCGCCCTCAGCCCCATGGCGGCCAGCGCCTCAGCGGCATACGAGCGCGCTGACAACGCCCGGGACCAGGCTCGTTTCCTGGTGGCTCCAATGCCGTCGTGGCTGCCCGCCGACAGCGAGCTCGGCCAGGTCTGGGCGCAGTGGGAGGCCGGAGCCGCGATCACTGATCTGAGTGAACTGGCCGACCACATCGATACGGTGGGGCGCCGGCTGCGCTCCACGGCGATCGCCGCACGCAAGGCCGCGAGCGCACGTCTGGATGATCCCACCGACGGGTGGGTCGGCCTCGCCGAGCAACTCTCCGCCTGGGTCGACGACGCGCGCGCGTCGCTGCGCGCCCGTGAGATCCTGCAGCCGGCCGGGCAGGCTCTCCGGTGGCTCACCGGGCTGGCCAAAGAGGTGCGCAACGAGCGGCTGCGCCCTCTGGCGGCCCAGGCCGAACACGTCTGGCACCGGCTGCGTCAGGAGCGCCACATCGACCTGGAGGCGTTGCGTCTGGTCGGCCGGGGAGCGCAGAGGCGGGTCGCGGTGGACGTCGCAGTGGACGGGGTGGAGAACGACGGAAATGCGCCCGGGCTGCTCAGCCAGGGGGAATTCCAGGCGCTGGCGCTGTCGATCTGCCTGCCGCGCACGCTGGTGCCCGGCAACCCGTTCGGCTTTCTCCTGCTGGACGACCCCGTGCAGGCCATGGACACCGAGACCGTGGAAGGACTCTCCGCGGTGCTCGCCGAGGTGGGGCGGCACCGGCAGATCGTCGTGTTCACCCACGACACGCGGCTGCCGGACGCCCTGCGCCGACTAGGGCTGCCGGCGGTGATCCGGGCCATCAACCGGGACGCGACATCTAACGTCTGGGTGTCTGATTCGGGGCGTTAGTAGACGGCCGGGAACGGTGCCGGGCCGTTCCCGTCGATTTGGCAGAGCACCCCTGAGGGCCTGTATAGTCGTAACCAACGCAAGCGGCGGAACCCCTAGAGGGCGGAAGCCGCGCAAGTGCGCCCCTTTAGCTCAGTCGGCAGAGCGTCTCCATGGTAAGGAGAAGGTCTACGGTTCGATTCCGTAAAGGGGCTCCACCACTTGATTGAGGTTCCGGTCCACTCAGGTGGGTGACCGGCGAATCTCATTCGCCGGTCTGTCCGGGTTCCGGTATCCTTGAGTAATTCCGGGTCTCGGAAACCGTGGCGGAGTAGCTCAGTCGGTAGAGCAAGCGGCTCATAATCGCTGTGTCGTCGGTTCAAGTCCGGCCTCCGCTACCGCCTGCGCGGCCCCTGTGTCGGATCAGGGGTCACCGCGGGTCTTTTTCAGTGTCCTGTGTAACCAGCGAGAAAGGCACTCCGACGTGGCTGTCACAGATGTGAGGCCGAAGATCACCCTGGCCTGCCAGGAGTGCAAGCACCGTAACTACATCACGCGGAAGAACCGTCGGAACAATCCCGACCGTCTCTCGCTGAAGAAGTTCTGCCCCAACTGCCGGCAGCACACCGAGCACCGCGAAACCCGCTAAGGTTTCGGGTTCTCGTCGGCGTGGCCGCCCTCGTGCGGCAGAGCCGCAGTGGTCTTCGCGTTCATAGCCCAGTGAGCGACTCGCTCGCTGGGCTATTACTGTGTGGTGGTCCCTGTCTGATCAGGTCTGGTCAGGGACGCCGAACAACGGAGAACGCAGCGTGAGAGGGAGCCGATGGCGATCAACCGGGACTGTCTGGGGCGGGAGTACGAGGCACCGCAACCCTACGAGGTGACGCGCGGCAAGATTCGGGAGTTCGCCAACGCCATCCAGGACCCGAACCCGTTCTACACCGACGTCGAAGCCGCCCGGGCCGCGGGTTACAAAGATGTCATCGCTCCGCCGACCTTCCCCATCATCATGGACATGGACGGTGTGGGGCAGGCCGTCGTCGATCCCGAGCTGGGCTTGGACTTCTCGATGGTGGTGCACGGAGACCAGCGTTTTTGCTACAGCCGCCCCATGGAGGCCGGCGACGTCCTCACCTCGGTGACACGGATCTCCGGCATCAAAGCTCTGGGCGACAAGGAGATGCTGACGCTGGAGAGCGAGATCAGCACGGTCGGCGGTGAGCACATCGTCACTGCCGTGAACATGCTCTTCGTGCGCGGCAGTACCGACACGAGCGAGAAGTGAGGGAGCCGCGTATGACCGCCACTGTCCGCTACGACGAGGTCGAGGCCGGTACCGAGCTGCCCGAGCAGACGTATCCGGTACGCCGCGTCGACCTCATCCGGTACGCGGGGGCATCCGGCGATTTCAACCCGATCCACTGGAACGAGCGCACCGCCAAGGCCGTGGGGCTGCCCGACGTCATCGCGCACGGCATGTTCACTATGGCGCAGGCGGGCCGGCTCATCACCGACTGGGTGGGCGACCCCGGCGCCGTCGTCGAGTACGGGGTGCGCTTCTCCGCGCCGGTCGTGGTACCCGACGACGACAAGGGGGCCGAGATCACCGTTGGCGGTGTCGTCAAGGAGAAGCTCGGCGACAACCTCGTCCGGATCACCATCACGGCCCGTTCCGGCGAAGCCAAGGTCCTGGCCCGTTCCACCGCTGTGGTCCGCCTATCCTGACCCGATGCCGGCCTCCACAGCCCCCTGGCCGTCGGAGGCCGGCACCAGTTCTCATTCCCACCAGAGGTAACCCGTGTCCCCTGCGTCCGACCGCAACGTTTCGCTCGCCGACTACACCACTCTGGGCCTGGGCGGTCCCGCTGCGCGGTTTCACACCGCGGGCGATACCGACGAGCTGGTGGCCGCCGTGGCGGCGGCCGATGCCGTGGGCGAGCCACTGCTCATCCTCGGCGGCGGCAGCAACCTGGTGGTCGCCGATGACGGCTTCGACGGGACCGTCGTGCACGTCGACTCCCAGGGCACGGTGGTCGACACCGAGACCGAGGACCGCGTCCGCGTCAGGGTCGGCGCCGGTGTGGAGTGGGAACCCTTCGTGGCGTGGAGCGTGGACGAAGGACTGAGCGGCATCGAGTGCCTGTCCGGCATCCCCGGGCGTGTGGGGGCCACGCCGATTCAGAATGTCGGGGCCTACGGCCAAGACGTCAGCCAGACCATCGTCGAGGTCGTGGTCTATGACCGGCGGACCGGGAGGAGCCTGGCCCTGGGCAACGCCGACTGCGGGTTCGGCTATCGCGACAGTGCCTTCAAGGGCAGCGAGCGCTACGTCGTCTGCGAAGTCGTGTTCGAACTGACCCGGTCCCGGTTGAGCCGCCCGATCCGCTACGCCGAAGTCGCCCGGGCGCACGGGGTCGACGCCGGCGCGCAGGTGCCGCTGGCCGATGCCCGCGCGACAGTGCTGGGACTGCGCAGGAGCAAGGGCATGGTCCTTGACCCCGACGACCCGGACACCCGCAGCGCCGGCTCCTTCTTCACCAATCCGGTCCTCGGCCCAGAGGAGTTCACCGAGTTCCGCAAACGCGTTGCCGAGCGGCTCGGCCCGCAGGTGGAGCCGCCGGCCCATCCGGACGCAGAGGGGCGGATGAAGCTCTCCGCCGCCTGGCTGATCGATCGGGCCGGATTCGCCAAAGGCCATGGTGACGCAGCTCGGATCTCCACAAAGCACACACTCGCCCTGACCAACCCGGGCGGTGCCCGCACCGAGGACCTGCTCCGGCTGGCGCGTGAGGTGCGTGCCGGAGTCGCGGAGGCGTTCGGAGTGACGCTGGTCAACGAGCCGGTCATGGTGGGCGTCGCGCTCTGACCGCGCACGCCCCAACGCCGGGCACACCAATTTTCTTCGGCTCCCCGAACTTTATTATTCGCCGTGGCCGCCAATTTTAATCGGCTGGGCAATGAATTGCGCTCGAATGCGTTCCTGGTAAAGTCGAATTCATCGAAGGGGAGTAGCCCTTGATTCATGCGGTCGACACACCGGCCCGCGTCCGCGCGTGCCCGGCCGCATGAGCCCCGCCGTCGGCGAGACGTTCCCGTACCGACGGCCAAACCGGTGCACGAGCTGTGATTCGGTGGGCGGGCGAGACTTTCGGTCCGGTAGGTATTCACCGGATCGGAGTGCGGCGCCTGCTTTTCGCTTCCACCCGGTCCGCGGTGCAAAATCGCATCAGGTAAAGGGAGCGGGTTTCTGTGGGGTTCATTGCCGCATTCTCCATGAGTACGGCCGCCATTTTCTTCGCTGAAATGGGCGACAAGACCCAACTCGTGGCGATGTCCCTGGCGACGCGGTACCGCGTGGTGACAGTACTGCTCGGTATCACCGTGGCCACGGCTGCGGTGCACGGCGCGAGCGTGCTCATCGCCGAAGTCCTCGGGATGGCCATCCCTACCGATTGGGCCACCCTGGCCGCAGGCGTCGCGTTCCTCGTTTTCGGCGTGTGGACCCTCATCGGTGACGAACTCACCGAAAAGGACGAGGCGCGTGCGGCCTCCCGCCGGATCAGCTCCCCGCTCATGACCGTCTGCGCGGTCTTCTTCGTCGCCGAGCTCGGCGACAAGACGATGCTCACCACGATCACCATCGGGACGCAATACGACTGGTTTCCGGTATGGATAGGATCCACCGTGGGGATGGTGCTCGCCGACGGCATCGGGATCGCCCTGGGCGCCGCTCTCGGCAAGCGTCTGCCGGAACGCGCGGTCCAGATCGGTGCGGCGGCCCTGTTCTTCCTCGCCGGCGGCGCCCTGCTGCTGCAGGGCGTACGGATGGTCGCCGTCTGAGCCCTGCCGCCGATCGCGGCGACTCGGCGAGAGGAGACCACGTATCGCCGAAGAACCGATCAGAGCCCGGCCATCGGGAAGCATGAGGCCGCTGAGCAGAGGACCAAGGGGCCGACACGGATCCGCTGCCCGCTGCCTGCCACCGAAGTGTCAATTCGGAGGGGTGGCCAGCCAGGTGTCCACACCGCTCAGCAGTTCCTTCTTCAGCGTGTCGGGTGCGGCGGAGCCGCGAATCGACATCCGTGCCAGCTCGGCGAGTTCGTCATCGCTGAAGCCGAATACTCTTCGGGCGATCTCGTACTGCTCGACCAGCCGGTGGCTGAACAGCAACGGGTCGTCGGCGCCGAGCGCGATCGGTGCTCCGGCGTCGAACAGTCGGCGCAGCGGCACGTGCTCGATCTGGTCGACCACGCCGAGACTCACGTTGGAGCTCGGGCAAAGTTCGAGTGTGACCTCTTGCGTGGCGATGCGCTCGACCAGATACGGGTCCTCTGCGGCGCGGACCCCATGGCCGATCCGGTGGGCTGACAGCTCGTCCAGGCACTCCCGGACGCTGCGCGGCCCCTGCAGCTCGCCGCCGTGCGGGGCCGAGAGCAGCCCGGCACGCTGGGCGATCCGGAACGCGCCCTCGAACTCCAGCGCCCGCCCGCGCCGCTCGTCGTTGTTGAGCCCGAACGAGACCACGCCGCGACCGGCGTACTGGGCAGCGAGGCGGGCGAGCGTTTTGGCGTCGAGAGGGTGCTTGGTGCGGTTGGCGGCGACCATGATGCCGATGGCCACGCCGGTCTCCCGTTCCGCGGCACGGGCGGCGTCGAGTATGAGGTCCAGGGTGGCGGTCAGGCCATCGAAGCGGGAGGCGTAGCCGCTGGGGTCCACTTGGAGCTCCAGCCACCCCGACCCTGCACACCGCTCTTCCTCGGCCGTCTCGCGCAGGAGCCGGTACACGTCCTCGGGTCGCTGCAGCACCGACCGTGCGATGTCGTATAGGCGCTGGAAGCGAAACCAGCCGCGTTCGTCGGTCGCTCTCAGCTTCGGCGGCCACTCCGAGGCGAGAGCCTGCGGGAGGTGTACTCCCCGCTGCTCGGCCAACTCCACGAGCGTCGTATGCCGCATGGAACCGGTGAAGTGCTGATGCAAATGGGCTTTTGGCAACTGGGCGATCGGGCGTTCCATAGCCCAAGGGTGCCGCAAAGTGGGACGTGCCGCCGCACACTCGTGGCAACCCGCATGCGGCAGTCGCTTTCCAGTGGCCTCCCGGCCGTCCCGAACAAGGAAGGCGCCGCCCCGCGGCAGCGGGGCGGACCGGGGCCGGGCGGGTCTCCGTACGGCTTACTCGGCTTCGCTGAGCAGCTTCTGGATACGGCCGACGCCCTCGGCAAGGTCGCTGTCGCCGAGGGCGTAGGACAGTCGCAGGTAGCCGGGGGTGCCGAACGCCTCTCCCGGGACGACGGCGACCTCGGCCTGCTCCAGGATCAGCTCGGCGAGCTCACCGGAGTTCTGCGGGCGCTTGCCGCGAATCTCCTTGCCGAGCACCTCCTTGACCGACGGGTAGGCGTAGAACGCGCCTTGCGGTTCGGGGCAGAGGACACCGGGAATCTCGTTGAGCATTCGCACGATGGTCTGCCGACGCCGGTCGAACGCCGCGCGCATCTCGGCGACGGCGGAGAGGTCGCCGGAGACGGCCGCCAGCGCCGCCGCCTGGGAGACATTGGCGACGTTGGAGGTGGCGTGCGACTGCAGATTGCTCGCCGCCTTGATGATGTCCTTGGGGCCGATCATCCACCCCACGCGCCAACCCGTCATCGCGTAGGTCTTGGCCACACCGTTCACCACAACGGTGCGGTCGGCGAGTTCGGGCACCTCCACCGGCAGGGAGCTGAACCGGGCGTCGCCGTAGACCAGGTGCTCATAGATCTCGTCGGTCAGCACCCACAGGCCGTGCCCGGCGGCCCACTGCCCGATCTCTCGGACCTGTTCGGGTGTGTACACGGCACCGGTCGGGTTGGAGGGCGAGACGAACAGCAGCACCTTGGTGCGGTCGGTGCGCGCGGCCTCCAATTGGTCGACGGTGGCGAGGTAGCCGGTGGACTCGTCGGTCACCACATAGGCGGGCACACCGCCCGCCAGCTTGATGGACTCAGGGTAGGTGGTCCAGTAGGGCGCGATGACGATCACTTCGTCGCCCGGGTCGAGCAACGTGGCGAACGCCTCATAGATGGCCTGCTTGCCGCCGTTGGTGACCAGGACCTGGGCGGGTTCCACCGCATAGCCGGAGTCGCGCAGCGTCTTGGCCGCGAGCGCCTCCTTGAGCTCGGGAAGGCCGCCGGCCGGGGTGTAGCGGTGGAAGCGGGGGTCGCGGCATGCCTGCGCCGCGGCCTCGACGATGTAGTCGGGAGTGGGGAAGTCGGGCTCCCCGGCGCCGAAGCCGATGACAGGGCGCCCGGCGGCCTTCATGGCCTTGGCCTTGGCATCCACGGCCAGCGTCGCTGACTCGGAGATGCCGCCGATACGTGCGGAGATACGGGGTCGGTCAGTCATGTCCCCATGCTTGCACGAGGCGCTCGGTCTTTTCCGGGAAGGGGGAAGCGCCCGCGAGCGAAACCGGGTTGGTCCCGCAGCGCGATTGGGCATAGACTCTGGCCACTGAAGGTCCGGACCGGTCGTGAGTACTCAGGCGTGGGTGTTCACCTCCGAACGTTCGGCTATGGTGGGAACCACGCGGTACCCATCGAAGGGCAGTGGCTCAATTGGTAGAGCACCGGTCTCCAAAACCGGCGGTTGGGGGTTCGAGTCCCTCCTGCCCTGCAAGGACACTTGGGCGAGATGCGGCACATCGTGAACAGCGCGGTGGAGCCCGGCATTTCATTCGAGGCAGTTCCGCCGGAAACAGTGCCAGCCGAACCGTCGACTCCTAAGGACCTCAGGTGACACAGACTGACGCCGACGCGAAGCCGGAGAAACCCGAGCGCAAGCGTCGTACCGGTCCGGTGACCTTCACCAAGCAGGTTGTCGGCGAGCTTCGCAAGGTGCGCTGGCCCACGCGGCACGAACTCATCACCTACACGATCGTCGTGATCGTGTTCGTCCTCCTCATGGTCGGCTACACCTGGCTGCTCGACTTCGGGTTCGGCGAGGGCGTCACATGGCTGTACGGGCAGTTCGGTAACAGCGACGCGGGTGCGTAACGGGCGTTTCGCAGTAGCCCGCGGGTCCTCTTGCGGGAACGCGGTACCGGGTTTCGCGGCTCGCCTGGTCCGAACGCGCTCACTGAGACCGTAAGCTGGCAGGAACTGGCAGCGGCGCCATCGATCAACGCGCCGTCCAGAGCGCGTAACCGACGAGAGAAAGAGCAGCCGTGTCCGAGTCCCCACTGACCTCTGGCGACCTCCCCATCGAGGAGCAGGATCAGTCGTCGGAGGAAGAGACCGGTCAGTACGCCGAGCACGCGGAATCCGCCGAGGAGACCGAGGCGGCCGCGACCGGCACGGAGGACGGCGGTGCCGACGACAACGGCGAGGAAGCCGGTGAGCAAGGGGGCGAAGAGCCCCAGACGCCCAGGCTCGACCCTGTCGAGGAGTTCAAGATGGAACTCCGGCTGCTTCCGGGCGAGTGGTACGTGGTGCATACCTACGCGGGCTATGAGAACCGGGTGAGGGCCAACGTCGAAAGCCGCACCCAGTCCCTCAACATGGAGGAGTACATCTTCCAGGTAGAGGTGCCCACGCAGGAGGTCACCGAGGTCAAGAGCGGCAAGAGGCAACAGGTCACCGAGAAGGTGCTGCCCGGATACGTCCTGGTCCGAATGGAGCTCACCGACGAATCCTGGGCCGCGATCCGCAACACGCCGGGTGTGACCGGCTTTGTCGGCCTGTCCAACCGCCCCGCTCCGCTGAGCCTGCAGGAGGTCGCCGACCTTCTTGCTCCGGAGCCTGAGGAGGAGCCGGAGCAGGCCCAGAAGGAGAAGGCCGAAACCCGCTCCGATGTCGCCTACGAGGTCGGCGAGTCCGTCACGGTCATGGAAGGGCCGTTCGCCACGCTTCCGGCAACGGTGAGCGAGATCAACCCCGATACCCAGAAGCTCAAGGTGCTCGTCTCGATCTTCGGCCGCGAGACACCGGTGGAGCTCGCGTTCAACCAGGTCTCGAAGATCTGAGCCACAGCGTAGACTTGATGGGTCTGCCTTCGCGGCCGACCCATCGCGCCCCGCTTCGGCGGGGCTTATTCGCGCCCGCCCGGATCCCGGTGGGCGCGGCACTTCCACACCCGTGGGGTGCGCCTGTTCGGCAGCCCAGCGGCGACGCACAGGCCAGGGCCACATCATGTAGTGAACCAGGCAAAGGACCCGAAATGCCTCCGAAGAAAAAAGTCGCGGCGCTCGTCAAGGTCCAGCTTCCCGCTGGCCAGGCCACGCCGGCTCCGCCCGTCGGTACCGCGCTCGGTCCGCACGGCGTCAACATCATGGACTTCTGCAAGCAGTACAACGCTGCAACGGAAGCCCAGCGCGGGAGCGTCATCCCCGTAGAGATCACCATCTACGAGGACCGCTCCTTCTCCTTCGTCACCAAGACGCCCCCGGCGCCCAAGCTGATCCTGAAAGCGGCGGGCCTGGACAAGGGCAGCTCGGTCCCGAACCGTTCCGCTGCCGGTTCCGTCACCATGGACCAGGTGCGCGAGATCGCGCAGACCAAGCTGCCCGACCTCAACACCGACGACATCGATGCCGCCACCCAGATCGTCGCCGGCACCGCCCGCTCGATGGGCATCGAGGTCAAGTAGCCGTTCCGGTCCGGAGTCCCCGTGGTAGGGCCACGCGCTGGCCCGCACCACACGTCTCACAGGAGATTTCCATGAAGCGCAGCAAGAGCCACCGCAAAGCCAGTGCCCTGGTGGACCGCAGTCGGCTGTACACGCCGACCGAGGCCGTAAAGCTGGCCAAGGAGAGCAGCACCGTCAAGTTCGACGCGACCGTCGAGGTCGCCCTGCGCTTGGGCGTCGACCCGCGCAAGGCCGACCAGATGGTGCGCGGCACCGTCAACCTGCCGCACGGCACCGGAAAGACCGCTCGGGTCCTGGTCTTTGCCACTGGTGAGCGTGCCGAGCAGGCGCGTGCCGCGGGTGCCGACTTCGTCGGCGACGATGACCTGGTCGAGGAGATCCAGAAGGGCTTCCTCGACTTCGACGCGGTCGTCGCGACGCCCGACCTCATGGGCAAGGTCGGCCGTCTGGGCCGCGTGCTCGGTCCGCGCGGTCTCATGCCGAACCCGAAGACCGGTACCGTCACCCCCGACGTCGCCAAAGCCGTCGCCGACATCAAGGGCGGCAAGATCGAGTTCCGTGTGGACCGCCACGGGAACCTGCACTTCATCATCGGCAAGGCCTCCTTCGACGAGCAGCAGTTGCTGGAGAACTACGGCGCTGCCCTCGACGAGGTGGTACGGCTCAAGCCGTCCGCGGCAAAGGGGCGCTACATCAAGAAGGCCACGGTGACGACCACCATGGGTCCGGGTATCCCGGTCGACCCGGGTGCTTCCCACGTCGCCGCTGCCTGACATCGACACACCAGCGTGCGCCCCGGCTTGTAACGAGCCGGGGCGCACGCTTTTTGCGCGGCTCCTGTTGCGCGGATCCTGTCGGCACACGTTCGGGCAAGGCGGCTCTGCCCGGTTCGAAGCCGGTCGGGTCGATTCGTCGAAGGAACCGGAGAGGGGCCTGTGGCGTCGCATGAAGCAGAACACGACCGATCCACCGTTCGTGTGTTGATACTGATATGGGAGTTTTGGCCATGCTGAAGAAGATTGCCGGAGTCGCCGCGGGTGCCGGGCTGGCCATGGCAGCAACCGGCTGCGGGGTCATTCCCGGCATGGGGCCGAATCCGATGGAGGTCATAGCCGGCCTGGCCGACAAGACCAACGAGGTGGAGAGCTACCGCGCCGAGTTCGCGATGTCCGGCGAGCTGTCGGGGGCCAGCGGGGCGACCGCCGAGGTGGAGTACACCGCGACCCCCGAGCCCACCATGAAGATGTCCATGGAGATCGACGGTGTGCAGAACACGGTGCTCATGCGGGGCGAGGAGATGATCGTCAACACCGCTGATATGGGCCTGAACGATATGGGGCCGAGCGATCTGGGCGGCGCGCCGGTGGAGACCCCCGAGTGGCTGCGCATGGACATGGGCGAGATGGGCGTCGACGCGGCCCACCAGGATCCGCTCTCGGAGGTGGAGAAGCTGCTCGCCGTCGAGGAGGCCGAAGCGGTCGGCACCGAGGAGGTCAATGGTACGGAGACCACCAGGTACACCGGCTCCTACTCCACGGATAAAGCGTTGGAGCAGCTCGGCGACCAGGCGGCCAAGGACGCCGCCAGCGAGATCTACGGCGAGATCGGTGTCGACACCGTCGACTTCGACGTGTGGGTGGACGGCGACGGAATGCCGCGGCGGGTGGTGAGCTCCCTCGGGGACCAGGTCGAGGCCACCGTCGATTTCCTCGAGTTCAACCAGCCGGTCGACATCGAGTACCCGTCCTCGGACCAGATCGGTGACATGAACGACATGTTCTAGTACCCGCTTGCCAGGTTCGCCTCGCCCCGGGGCATCGCCTAGGATGGAATCTGCCGAAGACCGCCGGCCGTCACCCATCGGGTGACCTAAGGTCCCATGCGAATGGGCGGCCCGCGCAGGTGAGCTGGAAGCAGTGGTACCCGATGTCCCCAGAGGCAGGGTGTCCGCCGCCCCGTGCGCCTGCGCCGGGGCTTTTTTATTGCCTTCCGTCCTCCTTCGCGTGGCTCCTTGGGATGTGTCGGCGTTCACTGTTGGAAGGAGTCCCATGGCGAGGCCGGATAAGGCAGCCGCGGTCGCCGAGCTCAAGGAGGAGTTCCAGAGCTCGCAGGGCGCCGTGCTGACCGAATACCGGGGGCTCAGTATGGCGCAGTTGACCGAACTGCGCCGTAGCCTCGGCCAGAACGCGCGGTTCCGCGTCGTCAAGAACACGCTGAGCAAGATCGCAGCCGACGAGGCCGGTCTTGACAAGCAGGTCCTCGACCTGTTCGAGGGTCCCTCCGCCATCGCCTTCGTCCGTGGTGACGTGGTCGAGGCGGCCAAGGGGCTGCGTGACTTCTCGAAGGCGAACGCGCCCCTGGAGATCAAGGGCGGTGTCATCGACGGCAGGGTGATGACACCGGAGGAGATCACCAAGCTGGCCGATCTCGAGTCCCGCGAGGTCCTCCTCGCGAAGCTGGCCGGTGCGCTCAAGGCCAAGCAGGGCCAGGCCGCCGCGCTGTTCCAGGCACTCCCGACGAAGGCCGTGCGGCTCGCTCAGGCGCTGCACGACAAGCGTTCGGAAGAAGCCTAAGAAACCCCCGCGATGCCTGTCGGCGCGCACGCCCGTTCACCGCGGCCCGCTCGCGGCCGCACCGTCGGTACGGCGCCGCCGGACGCGCATAGAGAAAGAGAGACCGCAATCATGGCGAAGCTCAGCACCGAAGAGCTGCTCAGCGCTTTCGAGGAGATGACCCTTCTCGAGCTGTCCGAGTTCGTGAAGCAGTTCGAGGAGAAGTTCGACGTCGAGGCCGCCGCCCCGGCCGCCGTTGTCGCCGCTCCGGGCGGTGGCGGCGAGGGCGCCGCTCCCGCCGAGGAGGAGAAGAGCGAGTTCGACGTCGTCCTTGAGGCCGCCGGCGACAAGAAGATCCAGGTCATCAAGGAGGTTCGCGGCCTCACGAGCCTCGGCCTGAAGGAGGCCAAGGACCTGGTGGACAACGCCCCGAAGCCGCTGCTGGAGGGTGTCAACAAGGAGACCGCCGACAAGGCCAAGGAGGCCCTTGAGGGCGCCGGCGCCACGGTCACCCTGAAGTAGCCGTTTCGCGGCTGCGCGATGGGCGGCCGCCCCTTCCGTGGGGCGGTCGCCCATTCGCGTCCGTAAGTGCCGCCCCGTGCGGCTGCTCCCTCGCGCCGGAACGGGAAAGCCGTCCGGATCTGGTGCGCGGTTCGCCGCTTTCTTGAACAAAGGAGTCTTCCCGCATGTCGGATCGCTCACACCCCTCGGTTCCTGTGGGACCTCTCACGGCGCTGGAGGGCCCCAATCCAGGGCGGCTGGGCTTGACGGATCCGCCCGTGGGAGCGATGCTGCCAAGTGTCGTGACTGGCTCCGGGGGGCACTGTTGGACAGCGGTGTAGTATTCGGCTACACTGCCCTTTTGCGCTGCCCTTTGACGACCCCTGCCGATGTCCGTGTGTAACGTCCTGTTGTTCGTTCTCTCGGACATGTCAGCATGTTCTCCAGATGAGAGTCTCCGATCTTTCCTCGGTGGCTCTCAGTAGACTTCAGGGTCGTCCGGCGTGCGCGCGCATCAACCGCCACAAGCCTTCGGAAGGACCCCTGTTGGCAGCCTCGCGCAACGCCTCCGCTAACGCCCTTGGTCCGAACCGCGTTTCCTTCGCTCGTATTCAGGAACCACTCGAGGTCCCGAACCTCCTTGCCCTGCAGACCGAGTCTTTCGACTGGCTGCTCGGCAACGAAAAGTGGAACGCCCGAGTCGAGGCGGCCCGTAACGCCGGCCGCAAGGACGTTCCGGAGCAGTCCGGTCTCGAAGAGATCTTCGAGGAGATCAGTCCCATCGAGGACTTCTCGGGCACGATGTCGCTATCGTTCCGCGACCATCGGTTCGAGCCGCCCAAGTACTCCGAAGAGGAGTGCAAGGACAAGGACATGACCTACTCCGCCCCGATGTTCGTCACGGCGGAGTTCATCAACAACGACACCGGTGAGATCAAGAGTCAGACGGTGTTCATGGGCGACTTCCCGCTCATGACCGCCAAGGGCACGTTCATCATCAACGGCACCGAGCGCGTTGTCGTGTCCCAGCTTGTCCGTTCGCCGGGCGTGTACTTCGACCGCCAAGTCGACAAGACGTCGGACAAGGACCTTTACGGGTGCAAGGTCATCCCGTCGCGCGGTGCCTGGCTGGAGTTCGAGGTCGACAAGCGCGACTTCGTCGGTGTCCGCATTGACCGCAAGCGCAAGCAGGGTGTCACCGTGCTGCTGAAGGCGCTCGGCTGGACCACCGACCAGATCCTGGAGCGCTTCGGCCAGTACGAATCCATCCGCAACACCCTGGAGAAGGACCCCACCGCGGGAACCGACGACGCGCTTTTGGACATCTACCGGAAGCTGCGTCCGGGGGAGCCGCCCACGAAGGAGTCCGCCCAGGCGCTCCTGGAGAACCTGTACTTCAACCCCAAGCGCTATGACCTCGCCAAGGTCGGCCGTTACAAGATCAACAAGAAACTTGGGGTCGAGGCCGAGTACACCCAGGGAACGCTGACCGAAGACGACATCGTCGCCACGATCGACTACCTCGTCCGGCTGCACGCCGGCGAGGAGGAGATGGAAACCGACCAGGGGACCCTCCCGATCGAGACCGACGACATCGACCACTTCGGCAACCGTCGCCTGCGCACCGTCGGCGAGCTCATCCAGAACCAGGTCCGGCTCGGTCTGGCGCGGATGGAGCGCGTCGTCCGCGAGCGGATGACCACGCAGGACGTCGAGGCCATCACGCCGCAGACGCTGATCAACATCCGGCCGGTCGTCGCCTCCATCAAGGAGTTCTTCGGTACCAGCCAGCTGTCGCAGTTCATGGACCAGACCAACCCGCTGGCAGGGTTGACGCACAAGCGCCGCCTGTCGGCGCTGGGCCCGGGCGGCCTGTCGCGTGAGCGCGCCGGCTTCGAGGTCCGTGACGTGCACCCGTCGCACTATGGCCGCATGTGCCCGATCGAGACGCCGGAGGGCCCGAACATCGGCCTGATCGGCTCGCTCGCGGGTTACGGCCGGGTGAACTCCTTCGGGTTCGTTGAGACGCCCTACCGCAAGGTCGTCAACGGCCGGGCGACCGATGAAGTCGTCTACCTCACGGCCGATGAAGAGGACCGCTTCATCATCGCGCAGGCCAACACCCCGCTCACAGAGGACGGCACCTTCGCCGACAACCGGGTGCTGGTGCGCCGCAAGGGCGGCGATTTCGAGGCTGTGGCAGCCGACGAAGTCGACTACATGGACGTCTCACCGCGCCAGATGGTGTCGGTCGCCACGGCCATGATCCCGTTCCTGGAGCACGACGACGCCAACCGCGCCCTCATGGGCGCCAACATGCAGCGTCAGGCGGTGCCGCTGCTGCGTGCCGAGGCCCCGTTCGTCGGTACCGGCATGGAGTACCGTGCCGCCACCGACGCCGGTGAGGTCGTGCTGGCGGAGAAGGCCGGCGTCGTCGAGGACGTCACCGCCGACTACATCACCGTCATGGCCGATGACGGCACGCGCAAGACCTACCGGCTGGGCAAGTTCCGCCGCAGCAACCAGGGCACCTGCTTCAACCAGCGTCCGATCGTGGACGAGGGGCAGCGTGTCGAGGAGAGCCAGGTGCTCGCCGACGGCCCGTCCACCGACAAGGGTGAGATGTCGCTGGGCAAGAACCTGCTCGTGGCGTACATGTCCTGGGAGGGCCACAACTACGAGGACGCCATCGTCCTCTCGCAGCGCCTGGTGCAGGACGACGTTCTGTCCTCGATCCACATCGAGGAGCACGAGGTCGACGCCCGCGATACCAAGCTGGGCCCGGAGGAGATCACCCGGGAGATCCCCAACGTCAGCGAGGAGGTTCTCGCCGATCTCGACGACCGCGGCATCATCCGGATCGGTGCCGAAGTCGTCGACGGCGACATCCTCGTCGGCAAGGTCACGCCCAAGGGCGAGACCGAGCTGACCCCCGAGGAGCGGCTGCTGCGTGCGATCTTCGGGGAGAAGGCGCGCGAAGTCCGCGACACCTCGCTGAAGGTTCCGCACGGCGAGTCCGGCAAGGTCATCGGCGTGCGCGTCTTCAGTCGGGACGAGGGCGACGAGCTCCCGCCCGGCGTCAACGAGCTGGTCCGCGTCTACGTTGCGCAGAAGCGCAAGATCACCGACGGTGACAAGCTCGCCGGCCGCCACGGCAACAAGGGTGTCATCGCCAAGATCCTGCCGCAGGAGGACATGCCGTTCATGGAGGACGGCACCCCGGTCGACATCATCCTGAACCCGCTGGGCGTGCCCGGCCGGATGAACATCGGCCAGATCATGGAGATCCACCTGGGCTGGCTGGCCAGGAACGGGTGGGTGGCCGAAGGCACCGATACCGACTGGAAGCAGTCGCTGGCAGCGATCGATGCGTTGGAAGCGCCGCCGAACTCTCTGGTGGCCACTCCCGTCTTCGATGGCGCCTCGGAAAAGGAGATCGGTGGCCTGCTGGCCTCGGTCCGCCCCGACGCCGACGGCGACCTGCTGGTCGACTCGGAGGGTAAGGCCCGACTGTACGACGGCCGCACAGGCGAGCCTTTCGCCGAGCCGGTCGCCGTGGGCTACACCTACTTCCTGAAGCTGCACCACCTGGTGGACGACAAGATCCACGCACGCTCCACTGGGCCCTACTCGATGATCACCCAGCAGCCGCTGGGCGGTAAGGCACAGTTCGGCGGTCAGCGCTTCGGTGAGATGGAGGTCTGGGCACTCGAGGCGTACGGCGCCGCGTACGCGCTGCAGGAACTGCTCACGATCAAGTCCGACGACGTGCTCGGCCGAGTCAAGGTCTACGAAGCGATCGTCAAGGGCGAGAACATCCCCGAACCGGGCATCCCCGAATCCTTCAAGGTGCTCATCAAGGAGATGCAGTCGCTCTGTCTGAACGTGGAGGTGCTGTCCAGTGACGGTATGTCCATCGAGATGCGGGACACAGATGAGGACGTCTTCCGTGCAGCGGAAGAACTGGGAATTGACCTGGGGCGGCGGGAGCCGAGCAGTGTCGAAGAGGTCTAACTTCCGCGATCTTCAAGAGCAGGGGACGAATTAAGTGCTCGACGTCAACTTCTTTGACGAGCTACGTATCGGCCTTGCGACCGCCGACGATATCCGCCAGTGGTCGCACGGCGAGGTAAAGAAACCGGAAACCATCAACTACCGGACCCTCAAGCCGGAGAAGGACGGACTCTTCTGCGAGAAGATCTTCGGTCCCACCCGCGACTGGGAGTGCTACTGCGGTAAGTACAAGCGGGTCCGGTTCAAGGGCATTATCTGCGAGCGCTGTGGTGTCGAGGTCACCCGGGCCAAGGTCCGGCGTGAGCGCATGGGACACATCGAGCTCGCCGCGCCCGTGACGCACATCTGGTACTTCAAGGGCGTTCCGAGCCGCCTGGGGTATCTGCTGGACCTCGCCCCGAAGGATCTAGAGAAGATCATCTACTTCGCGGCGTACATGGTCACCTGGGTCGACACCGAGGCCCGCGAGCGTGATCTGCAGTCCCTCGAGGCGCATATCTCGGTCGAGCGCCAGCACTTGGAGCAGCGCCGCGACTCCTCAGTGGAAGAGCGGCACAAGAAGCTCGAGGCCGACCTCGCCGAGCTGGAGGAACAGGGCGCTAAGGGCGATGCGCGCCGCAAGGTGCGCGAGTCCGCCGAGCGCGAGATGCGGCAGATCCGCGACCGCGTGCAGCGTGAGATCGACCGCCTGGAAGAGGTCTGGAACCGCTTCAAGAACCTCAAGGTGCAGGACCTTGAGGGCGACGAGATGCTCTACCGCGAGATGCGGGACCGCTTCGGGAAGTACTTCCGCGGCGGCATGGGCGCTCAGGCGATCCAGGAACGGCTCGCCAGCTTCGACCTCGACGCCGAGGCCGAGAAACTGCGCGAGACCATCCGCAGCGGCAAGGGGCAGAAGAAGGCCCGCGCCCTCAAGCGGCTCAAGGTCGTGTCGGCGTTTTTGAACACCAGGAACAGCCCCATGGGCATGGTCCTGGACTGCATCCCGGTCATTCCGCCGGACCTGCGCCCGATGGTGCAGCTCGACGGCGGCCGGTTCGCGACCTCCGACCTGAACGACCTGTACCGCAGGGTCATCAACCGGAACAACCGGCTCAAGCGACTGCTCGATCTCGGTGCCCCCGAGATCATCGTGAACAACGAGAAGCGGATGCTGCAGGAGGCCGTCGACGCGCTGTTCGACAACGGCCGCCGCGGTCGGCCGGTCACCGGTCCGGGCAACCGTCCGCTGAAGTCGCTGTCCGACATGCTCAAGGGCAAGCAGGGCCGGTTCCGGCAGAACCTGCTCGGCAAGCGCGTCGACTACTCCGGCCGTTCGGTGATCGTCGTCGGTCCGCAGTTGAAACTGCACCAGTGCGGCCTGCCCAAGCAGATGGCGCTGGAGTTGTTCAAGCCGTTCGTGATGAAGCGCCTGGTCGACCTGAACCACGCGCAGAACATCAAGAGCGCCAAGCGGATGGTCGAGCGTTCCCGCCCTGTGGTGTGGGACGTCCTCGAAGAGGTCATCACCGAGCACCCGGTGCTGCTCAACCGGGCTCCGACTCTGCACCGTCTGGGTATCCAGGCCTTCGAGCCGCAGCTGGTCGAAGGCAAGGCCATTCAGATCCACCCGCTTGTGTGCACCGCGTTCAACGCGGACTTCGACGGCGACCAGATGGCGGTCCACCTTCCGCTGTCCGCTGAGGCGCAGGCCGAGGCGCGGCTGCTGATGTTGGCCACCAACAACATCTTGAAGCCGTCCGACGGTAAGCCGGTGACCATGCCCACTCAGGACATGATCATCGGGCTCTACTACCTGACCACCCTCAAGGAGGGTGCGAAGGGCGAGGGCCGGGCGTACCGCACGCCTGCTGAGGCGCTCATGGCTTACGACCTCGGCGACCTTGATCTGCAGGCGAAGATTCAGCTCCGCCTCGAAGGCGATGTCCCGCCGCCGCGCGACTGGGTGCGGCCCGAGGACACCGAGCCCGGGGATTCCTACGTTCTGGAGACCACGCTCGGCCGGTACCTCTTCAACGAGACCACACCGACCGACTACCCGTTCGTCAACTACCAGGTGGGCAAGAGGCAGGTGTCCGCACTGGTCAACGAATTGGCGGAGAACTACCCCAAGGTGCAAGTCGCCACTACGCTGGACGCCTTCAAGGACGCCGGCTACCACTGGGCGACCCGCTCGGGTCTGACGATCGGCATCGGCGACGTCCTTCCGCCTCCGCGCAAGCAGGAGATCCTGGACAGCTACGAGCGTCAGGCCGACAAGATCCAGCGTGAGTACGATCGTGGTCTGATCACCGATGACGAGCGCCGTCAGGAACTCACCGAGATCTGGACCAAGGCCACCAACGAGGTCGCCAAGGACATGGAGGACAACTCTCCCGCCGACAACCCGGTGTGGATGATGGTGAACTCCGGCGCCCGCGGCAACCCGATGCAGGTCCGCCAGATCGCCGGTATCCGCGGCCTGGTCTCCAACACCAAGGGCGAGACGATTCCCCGGCCGATCAAGTCCTCCTACCGGGAGGGCCTGTCCGTGCTGGAGTACTTCATCTCCACGCACGGACAGCGGAAGGGCCTGGCCGACACCGCGCTGCGGACCGCCGACTCCGGATACCTCACCCGTCGCCTGGTGGACGTCGCTCAGGACGTCATCGTGCGCGAGGTCGACTGTGGTACCGACCGGTCGCTGTGGCACGAGATCGGTGAGAAGAACGCCGCCGGCGTCGTCGTGCGCAAGCACAACGTCGAGAACACCGGCTTCGGTCGCACGATCGCCGAGGATGTCGTCGTGGACGGCAAGGTCGTGGTGTCGGCTCTGGAGGACACCTCCGAGGCGGTCATCGACAAGCTGGTCGCCCATGGCGTCGAACGGGTGCGCATCCGCAGCTCTCTGGTCTGTGAAGCCAAGATCGGGGTGTGCAGCACCTGCTACGGCCGGTCGATGGCGACCGGAAAGCCGGTCGATGTCGGTGAGGCCATCGGGATCATCGCCGCGCAGTCCATCGGCGAACCGGGAACCCAGCTCACGATGCGGACCTTCCACATGGGCGGTTCCGCCGGGCAGGACATCACCCACGGCCTGCCGCGTGTCACCGAGCTGTTCGAGGCGCGCATCCCCAAGGGTGTGGCACCGATCAGCGAGCTCGACGGTCGGATCCGGATCGATGACACCGAGAAGAGTCGGAAGATCATCCTGATTCCGGACGACGGCTCAGACGAGATCGCCTACCCCGTCCCCATGCGGGCGCAGCTCCTTGTGGGCGAGGGCGAGCACGTCTCCGTCGGCCAGCAGCTCATCCAGGGGGCCATCAACCCGCACGAGGTCCTGCGGATCCAGGGGCCCCGTGCGGTGCAGCAGCACCTGGTGTCGGAGGTCCAGGAGGTCTACAAGTCGCAGGGTGTCTCGATCCACGACAAGCACATCGAGATCATCGTGCGGCAGATGCTCAAGCGGGTGAACATCCTGGAGTCCGGCGACACCGAGCTGCTGCCCGGCGAAATGGTCGAGCGCCCGAAGTTCGAGGCGATCAACCGCCGGGTCGTGGCCGAGGGCGGCCAGCCGGCGGCCGGACGCCCGGTGCTGCTGGGTATCACCAAGGCCTCGCTGGCCACGGAGTCGTGGCTGTCGGCGGCCTCCTTCCAGGAGACCACCCGGGTGCTCACCGAGAACGCCATCCACGGCAAGAGCGACCCGCTGGTGGGCCTCAAGGAGAACGTCATCATCGGTAAGCTCATCCCCGCCGGTACCGGTATGCCGCAGTACCGCAACATCCGGGTGGAGCCGACCGAGGAGGCCAAGGCATCGATGTACTCGGTCTCAGGCTACGAAGAGCCCAGCGAATACACCTTCGGACAGGGATCGGGCGAAGCCGTCCCACTGGAAGAGTACGACTTCGGGCCCTACAACAGGTGACCTGAAAGATATCCGGTGGGATCGATTGGCTGATCCGGCGACGGCGGTGGTCCACCCTTTCGGGGGTGGGCTACCGCCGTTCGTCGTTGGCGGTCGGCATACTCGTACACGGACGGGGATATAAGCGCGCAGGCGCGGTCGGGAGAGCAAGAGCAGTGACGGACAACGGGGGAGAGCAGTACGGGTCACCCGGTGACAGGTACGAGCCCCGGCAGCAAGAGCAAGGTTCGTGGTTCACACCGAGCGGGGACCGGTACTTCGCGCAGTCGCAGTACCAGGACGACTACAGCGAGGGACAGGGCGAGGCGAACGCAGCGGAAGAGGCGGTACCGGAGGTGCCCCCTGACCGCGCCGGCGCGACGGGCACCGCTTTCAGCGGATTTCCCGGTGCCAGCGGGTACTCGGGATTGAACACCGAGCGGCCGGGGATGGCCGAGCCCTACCCCGCGGCACTCGACGGACTAGGCGCACCGGCCACCGGCCCGTCCGCGTACTCGGGTACGGCGATCGGCCCGCTGCCACAGGTCAACCGCCCCTACACCGCACCGGAAGCCGATCGCGGCGCGAGCACGGCGGGCACCGGGGCAGGCGACGTCAGCGGCGTCACCTACGGCCCCGGTACGGGCAACGCATCGGCAGACGACCCGTTCAGGGGATCCGCGGCCCGGTTCCCCCCAGCGGCTGCCGCGCCGACCGACACGCGGCAGCCGGAGCACCAATCGTGGCAGCGAACCGGCGATACCGCGTCCGCGCCGCTGTCGGCGCCGGGCGGCGCCGACAGCACGGGGGAGCGGCCCGGTTCCGCCGGCGACACGTGGTCGACTGGGCCGAAGCAGCCTGCGGAGGAGCACCGCGGAACGAGCGTGTACCGGGTTCCGACCGGGGAACATCCCGTGCACTCCGTCGGCGGTCCGACCGCCGCTCCGATCGGAGGGGCGGAGGCAAGCGGGGGCTATCCCGGTTTCGGATCGAGCATGCGCACCTCGGAGACACCGTCGCCGGAGGAGCCGCGGCCGACCGCGGCTCCCGAATGGGTACGCCCCGTGGCCGGTGCCGCTGATGCTCCCTCGGCACCCGCCCATGAGGCGGACCGGCCGACGTGGGCCTCCCGGCCCGAGAACGGCCCCGGCGATGAGCTTCCCGGGATGAGCACCGCAGGTGAGGCGAGCGGCGCGGACCGCGCCATTCGGCACGACCCCGTGGCCTCCTACGACGACGAACTCTCCCGGCCCTACTCCGGCCGGATTCCGATGGAGGATCCCGCGTGGTCCGGGCGTGCTTCGTGGGAGGACTCCGCCCAGGAGCGGCCGTCGGGCGGTTCCGCGTCCGACAGTCCCGCCGCGAGGCGCGACGAACTCGGCGGTGACCTGGGAACGGGAAGCGGAAACACGTGGGCGTTCAGCCGCGACGACGACCGACTTCCGGAAAGCGTGCGTGAGGCCGCGGCAAGGGCCCAGGAGAAGCGGCGCGACGGCTCGCCCGATCACACAACGCAGGTGTTCCGTTCCGAGGTCGGTGTTCCGTCCGCTGGGAGCACCGGCCCGTCCTCGGACGGCATCCCGGCTTTCGCTGAATCCGAGGACCCCCTGTCCGCGGTCGCCGACCAGCAGGCGCGAGCACGCGCACAGGAGGAACCCGAGGCCGCCGAGTCCCCGGGGTCCGTCGGGACGGCCGATACCTCCGGCGGCCCTGAGGGGTGGTCGGCGCGGCCAGAGGTCGGCTTCAGCGGAGGCCAGGGGACACAGGCGATGCCGGTGCTCTCCGACGAGCCCGGGCGCGAGCCTCGCGGTGATGAGCTGGGGCCCGACCTGCGCGGCGCCGCGCAGGTACCGAGGGGCCACGACCTTGACACGGGGGCGGCGCCATCGGGAGCGTGGACGGCCGACACGGGCCAGGGGACACAGGCGATGCCGGTCGTGTCCGACGAGCTCGGCCCGGATCTGCGCTCCGGCGGACCGGGATCTGAGCCGCCCGATGGCTACGGTGACCATGGTTTCGGTGCTCGTGGGCACTCTGCGGGCGAGTACCGTCCTGCCGGAATGCCCGACCACGGCTATGGTGACGCTCCGGCAAAGAGAAGTGACGACCATGGCGCGCCATCGACCGGCGGCTATGGCATGGCACCGGGCATGGATTTCGGGGCGGCGACCGGCCATGCGGATTCCGGGGCTCAGCCTTCCGCCGCCTACGGTGCGGGCGCCACAGGTTCCCAAGACGGCTACGGCGAACCCGGCTATGCGGATCCCGGTCACAGTGGGTGGGGGCCGGCCGAGCAGGGCGCTCTGCGATACGGGGCGGACGTGCCGGGCCAGGGCTACCCCGAACCCGGTTACGCGGACCGCGTGGACCAGGGTTTTCCGGATCGGGGTTACCCGGAAGAGGGGCCGAACGAGTACGGCTACGGCCCCGACCATCCTGATTCGCCGTACACCGGCCCGTACTCCCCTGAATCGGAGGCGGCGGTCGGTGACGGGTCGCGGCAGCGCCGCGGCAGGTCAGGGCGCGACCGGGTGGCCGAGGAGTTCCCCGAGTTCGAGGAGCGCCCCCTGGGAGGATCGGTCGGCGACCCCTACCCGGGCTACGACAACATCGACTACTGGCCCGAGACCGCTCCGGGGGCGACGGCCACGTTGTGGCTCGGGATCGTCGGGCTGGTTCCGCTGATCGGTCTCTTCACCGCCATCGCGGCGCTGTTCATGGGCCCGAGCGCCCGGCGCAGCATCCAGCGCTCCAGCGGTGAGCTGGAAGGGCTGAACCTGGTCAAAATCGGTATGGCCCTGGCCTGGTTCGGTGTCGGACTGTTCCTGGTCGAGGCGGTGGTAGGCCTCGGCTCGATACTTGTTCTCTGACGCCTGTGCCTCGGACGCGGCGTCCGGTCCGGCCGCAGCCGCCGGACCGGACGCCGTCGTCATTTCTCGGATCGATTTTGCTGTCGCGGCCGATAATCAGCATGAGCACTACTCGAAGGCCGTACACTTGTTGGTGGCCTACGGCAGCATGAGGCTGCGGAGCACGAGTACCCTGGGTGATGGTCACAGTTTTGACCCATAGGACCCCGTTCGGTACTCTGTGATTTCGTGCCCGTGAGTCTGCGGGTCACACGTGTGCGCTTTTAGCTCTGCCCCGTGTTTCGGGTGGCAAACGAGAGCGGCGCGTGACACCTCCTCCCAGGACAATCGACCGTCAGGTCGGATGTGTTCGGTTCCGCCATGCTTGGGGTAGAGCGCGACACGCCCGAGTGCGTGGGCCGGAGGGGCGGGAAAACCAGCAGGTCAACATGCATCGGCTAACAGAACCGGCGTAGCTACACGAGGAAGACGGAGACGCGGTGCCCACCATCCAGCAGCTGGTCCGCAAGGGCCGACAGGACAAGGTCTCGATCAATAGGACCCCGGCGCTGAAGGGGAGTCCGCAGCGTCGTGGTGTGTGCACGCGTGTCTACACCACTACGCCCAAGAAGCCGAACTCCGCGCTGCGCAAGGTTGCCCGTGTGAGGCTGAGCAGCGGGATCGAGGTCACGGCCTACATTCCCGGCATCGGGCACAACCTGCAGGAGCACTCCATCGTGCTCGTGCGCGGTGGCCGTGTGAAGGACCTGCCGGGTGTCCGTTACCGGATCGTCCGCGGTTCTCTCGACACCCAGGGTGTCCGCAACCGCAAGCAGGCGCGCAGCCGTTACGGCGCTAAGAAGGAGAAGTAAGCATGCCGCGCAAGGGCCCGGCGCCGAAGCGCCAGCTGATCACCGACCCGGTCTACGGATCGCCGCTCGTCACCTCACTGATCAACAAGGTGTTGCTGGACGGCAAGCGCTCCATCGCCCAGGGAATCGTCTACGGCGCTCTTGAGGGCGCCCGGGAAAAAACCGGCCAGGACCCGCTCGTGGTACTGAAGCGTGCGCTGGACAATGTGAAGCCCGCCCTTGAGGTGCGCAGCCGCCGCGTCGGTGGCGCCACCTACCAGGTGCCGGTCGAGGTTCGCTCGTCCCGCAGCACGACCCTGGCCCTTCGCTGGCTGGTCACCTATTCCCGGCAGCGCCGCGAGAAGTCGATGACCGAGCGCCTGATGAACGAGCTGGTCGACGCCAGCAACGGTCTCGGCGCCAGCGTGAAGCGCCGCGAGGACACGCACAAGATGGCGGAGTCCAACAAGGCCTTCGCTCACTACCGCTGGTGATTCCGCGGCTGAATCGATACGAGATACCGAGAGAAGACGAGCCACATGGCTACCACTACTCTTGACCTGGCCAAGGTCCGCAACATCGGGATCATGGCGCACATCGACGCGGGCAAGACCACGACGACCGAGCGGATCCTCTTTTACACCGGCGTGAACTACAAGCTCGGCGAGACCCACGACGGTGCGTCGACGATGGACTGGATGAAAGAGGAGCAGGAGCGCGGCATCACGATCACGTCCGCCGCGACCACCACTCACTGGAACGACCACACGATCAACATCATCGACACGCCCGGCCACGTGGACTTCACGATCGAGGTCGAGCGCAACCTGCGCGTCCTGGACGGCGCGGTTGCGGTGTTCGACGCCAAGGAAGGCGTCGAACCGCAGTCGGAGCAGGTGTGGCGACAGGCCGACCGGTACGGTGTCCCGCGGATCTGCTTCATCAACAAGATGGACAAGATCGGCGCCGAGTTCCAGCGCTGCGTCGACATGATCAGCGACCGTCTGGGCGCCACCCCGTTGGCGATCCAGCTTCCGATCGGTGCCGAGTCCGATTTCAAGGGTGTCATCGACCTCGTCCGCATGCAGGCCTATGTCTGGAGCGACGAGGCCAGCAAGGGCGAGATGTACGAGACCATCGACATCCCCGACACCCACGTCGATGCCGCTCGCGAAGCGCACGACAAGCTCATCGAGACGCTGGCCGAGGCCGACGACGAGATCATGGAGCTCTACCTGGAGGGCGTTGAGCCCACGGTGGAGCAGGTCGTCCCGGCCATCCGGCGCGCCACCGTCGCCGGCACCGCGATCCCGGTGCTGTGCGGTACCGCGTTCAAGAACAAGGGCGTGCAGCCCCTGCTCGACGCGGTCGTCGCCTACCTTCCCTCGCCGTTGGACGTCGAGGCCATCGAAGGCCACGACCCCAAGGACGAGACCGAGGAGGGCAACCTCACCCGCAAGCCGAGCGAGGACGAGCCCTTCTCTGCGCTGGCGTTCAAGATCATGAGCGACCCGCACTTGGGCAAGCTGACCTACCTGCGCGTCTACTCCGGTGTGCTGGAGTCCGGCACGCAGGTGCTGAACAGCGTCAAGGGCCGCAAGGAGCGCATCGGCAAGATCTACCGGATGCACTCCAACAAGCGGACGGAGATCCAGCGTGTCGGCGCGGGCGACATCGTCACCGTCATGGGTCTGAAAGACACCGCCACCGGCGAGACACTGTGCGACTCCGCGCGGCCCATCGTCCTGGAGTCGATGACCTTCCCGGCCCCGGTCATCGAGGTGGCCATCGAGCCCAAGACAAAGAGCGACCAGGAGAAGCTGGGCGTCGCGATTCAGCGGCTGGCTGAGGAGGACCCGTCCTTCCAGGTGTCCACTGACGAGGAGACCGGGCAGACGGTCATTTCCGGTATGGGCGAGCTGCACCTCGACGTGCTGGTCCACCGCATGCGGGACGAGTTCAAGGTCGAGGCGAACATCGGTAAGCCGCAGGTGGCCTACCGCGAGACCATTCGCAAGAAGGTCGAGAAGGTCGAGTACACCCACAAGAAGCAGACGGGCGGCTCCGGCCAGTTCGGCCGCGTGATCATCGACCTCGAACCCCTCATCGCCGATGAGGGCGACAGCTCGGGCTACGAGTTCGTCAACAACATCACCGGTGGCCGCATCCCGCGGGAGTACATCCCGTCGGTCGACGCCGGTTGCCAGGAAGCCGCTGAGTTCGGTGTCCTCGCCGGGTACCCGCTCGTCGGGATCAAGGTGACGCTGCAGGACGGCGCCTACCATGACGTCGACTCCTCCGAACTCGCGTTCAAGGTCGCCGGGTCCATGGCTTTCAAGGACGCGGCGCGCAAGGCCAAGCCGGTTCTGCTGGAACCGGTCATGGCGGTCGAGGTCACGACGCCCGAGGAGTACATGGGCGACGTGATCGGCGACCTGAACAGCCGGCGCGGTCAGATCCAGTCCATGGATGAGCGCTCCGGGGTCAGGGTCGTCAAGGCCCAGGTGCCCCTGTCGGAGATGTTCGGCTACGTGGGCGACCTGCGCGGCCGTACGCAGGGTCGAGCCAACTACACGATGGTGTTCGACTCCTACGCGGAGGTCCCGTCCAACGTCGCAGAAGAGATTGTGGCGAAGGCGCGCGGCGAGTAACCGCGACACGGTATCCAGTCAGCTAGCAAACCTGTACGTCTAGGAGAAATCCAGTGGCGAAGGCCAAGTTCGAGCGGACCAAGCCGCACGTAAACATCGGCACCATCGGTCACATCGACCACGGTAAGACCACGCTTACCGCTGCGATCAGCAAGGTTCTGCACGACGCGTTCCCGGACCTCAACCCGTTCACGCCGTTCGAGGACATCGACAACGCTCCTGAGGAGCGCGAGCGCGGTGTCACCATTTCGGTCTCGCACATCGAGTACCAGACCGAGGCGCGCCACTACGCGCACGTGGACTGCCCCGGCCACGCCGACTACGTGAAGAACATGATCACCGGTGCGGCGCAGATGGACGGTGCCATTCTCGTCGTGGCCGCCACCGACGGCCCGATGCCGCAGACCAAGGAGCACGTGCTCCTGGCGCGCCAGGTCGGCGTTCCCTACATCGTCGTCGCGCTGAACAAGGCCGACATGGTCGACGACGAGGAGATCTTCGAGCTCGTCGAGCTCGAGGTCCGCGAGCTGCTCAGCGAGTACGAGTTCCCGGGCGACGACGTCCCGGTCGTCAAGGTCTCCGCGCTCAAGGCGATGGAGGGCGACGCCGAGTGGGGGCAGAGCGTCCTGGAGCTCATGAAGGCCGTGGACGAGAACATCCCCGACCCGCAGCGCGACGTCGACAAGCCGTTCCTGATGCCGATCGAGGATGTCTTCTCGATCACGGGCCGCGGTACGGTCGTCACCGGACGAATCGAGCGCGGTATCATCAACGTCAACGAGACCGTCGACATCGTCGGTATCAAGGACGAGAAGCAGACCACCACGGTCACCGGCGTCGAGATGTTCCGCAAGCTGCTCGACCAGGGCCAGGCCGGCGACAACGTCGGTCTGCTGCTGCGCGGCACCAAGCGTGAGGACGTCGAGCGCGGCCAGGTTGTGATCAAGCCGGGGACCACCACCCCGCACACGGAGTTCGAGGCCCAGGTCGTCATCCTGTCCAAGGACGAGGGTGGCCGCCACACGCCCTTCTTCAACAACTACCGTCCGCAGTTCTACTTCCGCACCACCGACGTCACCGGTGTCGTCACGCTGCCTGAAGGCACCGAGATGGTCATGCCCGGTGACAACACCGAGATGAGCGTCCAGCTGATCCAGCCGGTCGCCATGGAGGAAGGCCTCAGGTTCGCTATCCGCGAGGGTGGCCGGACCGTCGGCGCGGGCCGCGTTACCAAGATCATCAAGTAGCACGAACGCGTGGGGCGGTGTCAGCGGCAACGTCGGCTCCGCCCTCGGGTGGCGGTCGGGACGCATGTCGGCCCGACCGCCACACCACGAACGACGTCATCGGGCTCTGTAGCGGTGATGCACCTCAGGGGACAGCCCTGTAGCAGTTTCTCAGGTGAATAGAGCCTCACAACGACAAGGGCAGCCTCTGCAGGGCACAGGGCGGGTCAATCGGCACCGCGCCTCTACGGACACTAAGCGAAGGACGAAAAGGCCACCATGGCGGGACAGAAGATCCGCATTCGGCTCAAGGCCTATGACCACGAGGTCATCGACAGCTCGGCGCGAAAGATCGTCGAGACCGTGACGCGGACCGGCGCGAGTGTCGCCGGCCCGGTGCCGTTGCCGACGGAGAAGAACGTTTACTGTGTCATCCGCTCGCCGCACAAGTACAAGGACTCGCGCGAGCACTTCGAGATGCGCACGCACAAGCGGTTGATCGACATCATCGACCCGACGCCGAAGACCGTCGACTCGCTCATGCGGCTCGACCTTCCGGCCGGCGTCGACATCGAGATCAAGCTTTAAAGGACGCACAGACATGGCCACCAAGCAGATCAAGGGAGTTCTGGGCGAGAAGCTCGGCATGACCCAGGTCTTCGACGACTCGGGCAAGATCGTGCCCGTTACGGTCCTGAAGGCCGGTCCGTGCGTCGTGACCCGGGTCCGGACTCCGGATACCGACGGCTACTCCGCTATCCAGCTCGGATACGGGCAGATCAACCCGCGCAAGGTGAACAAGCCGCTCGGCGACTACATGCGCAAGCACGAGCTGACCCCGCGTCGGCACTACGTCGAGGTGCGCACCTCCGACGCGACCGAGTACACGCTCGGCCAGGAGGTCACCGCCGAGGCGTTCGAGGTCGGCCAGAAGGTCGATATCACGGGCAAAAGCAAGGGCAAGGGCTTCGCCGGTGCGATGAAGCGCCACGGTTTCGGTGGGCTCAGCGCTTCGCACGGTACCCATCGCAAGCACCGCGCGCCCGGCGCCATTGGTGGCGCCGCCACGCCTGGGCGCGTGTTCAAGGGCAAGCGGATGCCGGGGCGCATGGGCAACGTGCGCAAGACCATCCAGAACCTCACTGTCCACGCCGTGGACGCCGAGAAGGGCCTCATCCTGGTCAAGGGTGCGGTGCCCGGCCCCAACGGCGGGCTGGTGCTCGTCCGCACCGCCGCGAAGGGGGACAACTAAGTCATGGCGACGATCGAGGTCAAGAACCCCGACGGCGCGACCGGCCGGAGCGTCGAGCTTCCCGCGGCGATCTTTGCGCAGCGGGTCAACATTCCGCTGATGCACCAGGTCGTCGTTGCGCAGGAGGCCGCGGCCCGGCAGGGAACGCACTCCACTAAGACCCGCGGTGAAGTCCGCGGCGGCGGCAAGAAGCCGTACCGCCAGAAGGGCACGGGGCGAGCCCGGCAGGGTTCCACCCGCGCTCCGCAGTTCGCCGGCGGCGGCACGGTGCACGGCCCCAAACCGCGCGACTACAGTCAGCGTACGCCCAAGAAGATGAAGGCCGCCGCGCTGCGCGGTGCCCTGTCCGACCGGGCGAACCACGGCCGAGTGCACATCATCAGCGGCTTCGTCACTGATGACGTCACCACCAAGCGCACCCAGACCGCGCTGAAGGCGCTGCGTAAGGTCACCGACTCCGACAAGGTGCTGGTGGTCCTGGACCGCGGAGATGAGCACAACCGGCTCGCGCTGCGCAATCTCGCCGAGGTGCACATCCTCGACGCCGACCAGGTGAACACCTACGACGTCCTGTACTCGGACGACGTCGTCTTCACCGAGCGCGGCTACGAGGAGTTCCTGGCTCACGCGACCGGCGCCCCGCAGGCCGCGACGTCTCAGGAGGACGAGCAGTGAGGATCCCCGACCCTCGGGACATCATCATCGAACCGGTGATCTCCGAGAAGAGCTACGGACTGATGGACCAGAACAAGTACACGTTCCTGGTCCAGCCCAGTGCGAACAAGACGCAGATCAAGATCGCGGTAGAGAAGATCTTCGACGTGAAGGTCACCAGCGTGAACACGATCAACCGTCAGGGCAAGCGCAAGCGCACCCGTTTCGGTTACGGGAAGCGCCCCGACACCAAGCGTGCGATCGTGAGCCTGCGCGAAGGCGACCGGATCGACATTTTCGGCACCTGATCGGTTCGCCTGACCGCCTCCACCCGAGCAATACGTAAAGGAATGCGCGAAGAAGATGGGCATTCGTAAGCACAAGCCGACGACACCGGGTCGTCGCGCTTCCAGCGTGAGCGACTTCGTCGAGATCACGCGTTCGGAACCCGAGAAGTCCCTGGTGCGTCCGCTCCACTCCAAGGGAGGGCGGAACGGCCACGGCCGTATCACCGCACGCCACCAGGGCGGCGGGCACAAGCGCGCCTACCGGGTCATCGATTTCCGGCGGCATGACAAGGACGGCATTCCCGCAAAGGTCGCCCACATCGAGTACGACCCGAACCGCACCGCGCGGATCGCCCTGCTGCACTATGTCGACGGGGAGAAGCGCTACATCCTCGCGCCGGCCGGCCTCAAGCAGGGCGACCGAGTCGAGAATGGGCCCACCTCCGACATCAAGCCGGGCAACTGCCTTCCGCTGCGCAACGTCCCCACCGGTACGTTCGTCCACGCGGTCGAGCTGAAGCCGGGTGGCGGCGCCAAACTGGGCCGCTCTGCCGGATCGCAGATCCAGGTACTGGCCAAAGAGGGTGCCTACGCCACCCTGCGTATGCCTTCCGGGGAAATGCGACAGGTCGAGGTCACCTGCCGGGCTACGGTCGGGCAGGTCGGCAACGCTGAGCAGTCCAATATCAGCTGGGGCAAGGCCGGCCGTAACCGGTGGAAGGGCAAGCGCCCGTCCGTCCGCGGCGTCGTTATGAACCCGGTGGATCACCCGCTCGGCGGTGGCGAGGGCAGGAGCTCGGGTGGTCGCCACCCGGTCAGCCCGTGGGGCAAGCCCGAGGGGCGGACCCGCAAGCCGAATAAGAGCAGTGACCGGCTCATCGTGCGTCGGCGTAGCAAGAAGAAGCGGTAAGGAGCACGTCTGATGCCACGTAGCCTTAAGAAGGGTCCCTTCGTTGACGACCACCTGATGAAAAAGGTGGAAGAGCAGAATGAGAAGGGCACCAAGAACGTCATCAAGACGTGGTCGCGGCGTTCCATGATCGTTCCCGAGATGATCGGGCACACGATCGCCGTCCATGACGGTCGCAAGCACGTTCCGGTGTTCGTGTCCGAGTCGATGGTCGGCCACAAGCTCGGCGAGTTCGCTCCCACGCGCACTTTCCGGAGCCACGTCAAGGAAGACCGCCGTAGCCGCCGTTAGCGGTTGCAATAGGAGTAAAAACCATATTCCCCACGGTGCGTGGGGGTGATTTCCGTGAGCGAGGGAAAAGCGATGGGAACGAGGGCACAAGCACGGTTCGTCCGTGTTACGCCCCGAAAGGCCCGCCGGGTGGTGGACCTTATTCGCGGGTTGCCCGCTGACGAGGCACAGGCGGTGCTCCGGTTCGCGCCCCAGGCAGCGAGCGAACCGGTGGGCAAGGTGCTCGCGAGCGCCATCGCCAATGCCGAGCACAACGACAAACTGGACCGCGAGACGCTGGTGGTCGGCCGCGCGTGGGTGGACGAGGGTCCGACCCTGAAGCGTATCCGTCCGCGGGGCTTCGGCCGTGCATTCCGGGTCACCAAGCGGACGAGCCACATCACTGTGGTCGTTGAGCCGCGTGAGACCGCGGGCGCCTCGTCCACCAAGACGAAGGAGAGGACCCGATAGTGGGGCAGAAGGTCAACCCGCACGGGTTCCGACTCGGTATCACCACCGACTACAAGACCCGGTGGTACGCCGACAAGCTGTACAAGGACTACGTCAAGGAAGACGTGGCCATCCGCCGGATGCTGAACCGCGGCATGGAACGCGCAGGGATCTCCAAGGTCGAGATCGAGCGCACCCGTGACCGTGTTCGCGTCGACATCCACACCGCCCGGCCGGGCATCGTCATCGGCCGCCGCGGTTCGGAGGCCGACCGTATCCGCGCCGACCTTGAGAAGCTGACCAACAAGAAGCAGGTTCAGCTCAACATTCTCGAGGTGAAGAACCCGGAGACCGACGCTCAGCTCGTCGCTCAGGGTGTCGCGGAGCAGCTTTCCAGCCGAGTCGCGTTCCGCCGGGCGATGCGTAAGGCGATGCAGAGTGCCGTGAAGAGTGGCGCCAAGGGTATCCGTATCCAGTGTGGCGGCCGCCTCGGCGGTGCCGAGATGTCGCGTTCGGAGTTCTACCGCGAAGGCCGGGTGCCGCTGCACACCCTGCGTGCCGACATCGACTACGGGTTCTTCGAGGCCCGGACGACGTTCGGCCGTATCGGTGTGAAGGTCTGGATCTACAAGGGCGATGCCCCCGCGACCCGTGCCGAGCGTGAGGCGGCTCAGGCCGCCCAGCGCGCTCCCGGCGGTGGCGGCCAGCGCCGCGAGCGTCCGCAGCGCCGCCGTCGTGGCGGCCAGCAGGGCGGTGGCCAGCAGGGCGGCCAGAACCAGCAGCAGTCCGAGGCCAAGTCCAGCGCGCCGGCAGAAGCCGCGCAGGGCGCTGAGAAGTCCGGGAACGAGGGGAGCTGACCGATGCTCATTCCCCGCAAGATCAAGTACCGCAAGCAGCACCACCCGAACCTCCATGGTCGTGCTAAGGGCGGCACCACGGTCAACTTCGGTGAGTACGGCATCCAGGCCCTGGAGGCCGCCTATGTCACCAACCGGCAGATCGAATCCGCGCGTATCGCCATGACGCGCCACATCAAGCGTGGCGGCAAGGTCTGGATCAACATCTTTCCGGACCGTCCCCTCACCAAGAAGCCGGCCGAAACCCGCATGGGATCCGGTAAGGGTTCTCCGGAGTGGTGGGTCGCACCGGTCAAGCCCGGACGCGTGATGTTCGAGCTGTCGGGTGTGCCGGAGCCGGTCGCCAAGGAAGCGATGCGGCGGGCGATGCACAAGCTCCCGATGAAGTGCAAGTTCGTGAAGCGCGAAGTGGAGGCGTGATGGCGAAGTCCCTGACCGCCCAGGAGCTGCGGGCCGAGTCCGAGGAGGATCTGGTCGCCAAGCTCAAGGAGGCGAAGGAGGAGCTGTTCAATCTCCGCTTCCAGGCCGCCACCGGACAGCTTGACAACCACAGTCGGCTGCGCACCGTCAAGCGTGAGATCGCTCGGATCTACACGGTCCTGCGGGAGCACGAGCTCGGCATCATGCCGCTGGCCGGCGCGTCGGCTGAGGAGACGAAGGAAGCTGCCGAATGAGCGAAGAGAAAGCCCTGACCCGCGACCAGGAGCGCAATTACCGCAAGGTGCGCGAAGGTCTGGTAGTCAGCGACAAGATGGAGAAGACCGTCGTTGTCGAGGTGGAGGACCGCGTCAAGCACGCGCTTTACGGCAAGATCATCCGCCGCACCACGAAGTACAAGGCCCACGACGAAGCGAACTCCTGCGGTGTCGGTGACCGGGTCCGCCTGATGGAGACCCGCCCGATGTCCGCGACCAAGCGCTGGCGCGTCGTGGAGATCCTGGAGAAGGCGAAGTAAGCCCCTGTTTCGGCGGCCGATTGGTGGAGATCGGCCGCCGGGGGGCAGAGCTCCCACGGTCGGGGCGCCCGATCCGGGCGGTCCCGGCTGCGGGGGCTCGCAGACCACCTAGCAGCGCGGGCAGTGGTCTCGCGCGCATATATCAGGAGCAGACGTGATTCAGCAGGAGTCGCGACTCAAGGTCGCCGATAACACGGGGGCCAAGGAGATCTTGACCGTTCGTGTCCTCGGTGGCTCGGGTCGGCGCTACGCGGGCATCGGCGACACCATCGTGGCAACGGTGAAGGATGCCCTTCCCGGCGCGGGCGTGAAGAAGGGCGATGTCGTCAAGGCCGTTATCGTGCGCACTTCCAAGGAGCGCCGCCGGCCCGACGGCTCCTACATCCGCTTCGATGAGAACGCCGCCGTGCTCATCAAGGACGGTGGAGACCCGCGAGGCACCCGCATCTTCGGCCCGGTCGGGCGTGAACTGCGGGACAAGAAGTACATGCGCATCATCTCGCTAGCGCCGGAGGTGCTCTAGGCGATGAAGATCAAGAAGGACGACGAGGTTATCGTCATCGCCGGCAAAGACAAGGGTGCCACTGGGAAGGTCATCAGGGCTCTTCCCAAGGAGCAGCGTGTCATCGTCGAGGGCGTCAACCTCATTAAGAAGCACAAGAGGGCCAATCCGGCAGGCGGCCAGCAGGGCGAGGTCGTCACGAAGGAGGCGCCGATCCACGTGAGCAACGTAGCGCTCGCGGAGGGCGGCAAACCCGTCCGTGTCGGTTACCGCTTCGAGGAAGACGGAACCAAGGTCCGGATTTCCCGCCGTACCGGTAAGGACATCTGATGACGGTTACCACTGACACCGCCGCCCCGGCGATGCCGCGGCTCAAGGAGAAGTACCGCTCCGAGATCATCCCCGGACTCCGCGAGGAGTTCGGAATCGCCAACATCATGCAGGTGCCCGGTCTGACCAAGATCGTGGTCAACATGGGTGTCGGTGAGGCGGCGCGTGATGCGAAGCTGATCCAGGGCGCGGTCGCCGACCTCTCGGCGATCACCGGCCAGAAGCCGAGGATCAACCGGGCGAAGAACTCCATTGCGCAGTTCAAACTGCGCGAGGGCCAGCCCATCGGTGCCAGCGCTACGCTGCGCGGCGACCGCATGTGGGAGTTCCTTGACCGGCTGCTCTCCTTGGCGCTGCCCCGGATCCGGGACTTCCGCGGACTCTCCCCGAAGCAGTTCGACGGCCGTGGCAACTACACCTTCGGCCTGACCGAGCAGGTCATGTTCCACGAGATCGACCCGGACAAGCTCGACCGCCAGCGCGGCATGGACATCACGGTCGTCACCACGGCGACCAATGACGACGAGGGGCGCAGCCTGCTCAAGCGGCTCGGTTTCCCCTTCAAGGAAGCCTAGGGGGATCGACGATGGCTAAGAAGGCACTGATCGCCAAGGCGAACCGGAAGCCGAAGTTCGCCGTTCGTGCATATACTCGTTGCTCGCGGTGCGGCCGTCCGCGCGCTGTCTTTAAGAAGTTCGGCCTCTGCCGTATCTGCTTCCGCGAGATGGCGCATCGGGGCGAGCTGCCGGGCATCACCAAGGCGAGCTGGTAGACCCGGCGGGGCCGGACGCGGGTCTCCCGCACTCGGCCCTGGGGCGACCTGGTACGACTGGGTTCCATCGAAGCGGACGGACCTATGAGCCGCCGCAGACAGCAAACAAACCGACCGGGCACGGTGCCGGATATTCGGCACGGTGCCCATGACCACGCCGCAGGTCCTAGAGGAACCCGTTGTTGCGAACGCACGGGAACAGGCCATAAGGGAATGGACTGTCCTTGGGGAAACCGCGGCGAGGAAGGGCCTATCGGCCATGACGATGACCGACCCGATCGCAGATATGCTTACGCGTCTGCGGAACGCGAATTCGGCATACCACGACTCTGTGTCCATGCCGTACTCCAAGATCAAGGCGCACATCGCCGAGATCCTCCAGCAAGAGGGCTTCGTCCAGGGCTGGCGCACCGAGGACGCCCAGGTGGGGCAGGACCTCGTGGTGGACCTGAAGTATGGGCCCACGCGTGAGCGGTCCATCGCCGGCGTCCGCCGGGTCTCCAAGCCCGGTCTGCGGGTCTACGCGAAGAAGGACAACCTTCCGCGGGTCCTGGGTGGCCTCGGCGTAGCCATCATTTCGACGTCCGGTGGCCTGATGACCGACAAGCAGGCCAAGAAGCGCGGCGTGGGCGGCGAAGTCCTCGCCTACGTCTGGTAAAGGGAGAGATTTCCGCATGTCGCGTATCGGTCGACTGCCGATCTC
The DNA here is from genome assembly GCA_021793235.1 of Actinomycetes bacterium. Classification (GTDB taxonomy): domain Bacteria; phylum Actinomycetota; class Actinomycetes; order Streptosporangiales; family Streptosporangiaceae; genus JAJYTD01. The sequence goes on from JAJYTD010000003.1 coordinate 107,329, forward strand.
GGTCCCCAAGGGCGTTGAAGTCACGATTGACGGGCAAGACGTCAAAGTCAAGGGGCCGAAGGGCGAACTGAGCCACACCATCTCCTCCCCGATCACCGTCGCTCAGGAAGACGGCACGATCAGGGTGGAGCGTCCCGACGACCACCCCGAGAACCGATCGCTGCACGGCCTGACCCGTTCGCTGATCGCGAACCTCATTGAGGGAGTGTCCAAGGGCTTCAGCAAGACGCTGGAGATCCACGGCGTCGGTTACCGCGTTCAGGCCAAGGGCTCCAACCTGGAGTTCTCCTTGGGCTACAGCCATCCGGTCGTGGTGGAGCCGCCCGAGGGCATCACCTTCCGGGTCGAGAAGCCGACCCTGCTGCACGTCGAGGGGATCGACAAGCAGCTCGTGGGCCAGATCGCCGCTGACATCCGCAAACTGCGCAAGCCCGACCCCTACAAGGCCAAGGGTGTGCGGTATGAGGGCGAGCGCATCCGCCGCAAGGCCGGAAAGGCTGGTAAGTAAGCATGGGCAAGAGCACGCTGGTCCGCAAGGGAACGACCACGCGCGCGGCCTCCCGTGCGCGGCGGCACCTTCGGGTCCGCAAGAAGGTCCAGGGCACGCCGACGCGTCCGCGTCTGGTCGTGACCCGATCCGCCAAGCACATCGTCGCGCAGGTCGTGGACGACACCAGGGGGCACACCCTGGTGTCGGCGTCCACGATGGACACGGGCATCCGTGGCGTGGACGGTAACAAGACCGAGAAGTCACAGAAGGTCGGCGAACTGATCGCGCAGCGCGCCAAGGACGCCGGTATCAGCGCGGTCGTGTTCGACCGCGGCGGCTTCCGGTACCAGGGGCGTATCGCCGCGCTGGCCGAAGGCGCGCGTGCCGGCGGACTGGAGTTCTAGCGATATGAACTCGGTCAAGCGCATTTTCATCAACGGGAAGAGGAACCACTGATGGCTGCAGCTCCGCGGCGCGGCGCCGGTGGCGAGCGGCGTGACCGCCGCGACGATCGCCGCGGCGGCGCCGCAGACAAGGGTGTCTCCTACATCGAAAAAGTCGTGACCATCAACCGGGTCGCCAAGGTCGTCAAGGGTGGTCGGCGTTTCAGCTTCACCGCTCTCGTCGTCGTCGGTGACGGCAACGGTATGGTGGGCGTGGGCTATGGCAAGGCCAAGGAAGTCCCCGCGGCCATTGCGAAGGGTGTCGAGGAAGCGAAGAAGAACTTCTTCCGTGTTCCCCGCATCCAGGGCACGATCACGCACCAGGTTCAGGGCGAGGACGCCGCCGGCGTCGTCCTCCTGCGCCCGGCCGCGCCCGGTACCGGTGTCATCGCCGGTGGTCCGGTGCGCGCGGTGCTGGAGTGCGCGGGTATCCATGACGTGCTGAGCAAGTCGCTCGGTTCGGCCAACCCGCTCAACATCGTGCACGCGACTGTGGCAGCGCTCAAGGATCTCAAGCGTCCCGAAGAGATCGCGGCCCGCCGCGGTCTTCCGATCGAGGACGTGGCTCCGGCCGCCATGCTGAGGGCCCGCGCGGAAGCGAAGGCGGGTGCCTGACCATGGCAAAGCTGAAGATCACGCAGGTCCGCTCGAAGATCGGCGGTAAGCAGAAGCAGCGCGACAGCCTGCGGACGCTGGGGCTCGGCCGGATCGGCACGTCCGTCGTCCGCGAGGACCGCCCCGAGGTTCGCGGACAGATCAATATCGTTGCGCACCTCGTCAGTGTCGAGGAGGTCAGCGAATGAGCGACTACGACGAGCAGGGACCGCTCAAGCTCCACCACCTGCGTCCGGCCCCAGGCTCCAACAAGACCAAGATCCGCAAGGGTCGCGGTGAGGCGTCCAAGGGCAAGACCGCGGGGCGCGGTACCAAGGGCACCAAGGCTCGTTCGACCGTTCCCGTCGGCTTCGAGGGCGGCCAGATGCCGCTCATCCGGCGGGTTCCCAAACTCAAGGGTTTCAGCAACGCCCGGTTCAAGACGACCTACCAGGTCGTCAACCTGGACAAGCTGAGCGAGCTCTACCCTGAGGGCGGCGAGGTCACCGTCGAAAGCCTGGTCGCCAAGGGCGCAGTCCGCAAGAACTCGCCCGTCAAGGTGCTGGGCACCGGTGACATCTCGGTGGCCGTGCAGGTGAGCGCCGATGCGTTCTCCGCCTCGGCGAAGGAGAAGATCGCCGCGGCCGGTGGCAGCGCCACCGAGCTTTAAAGGCCACTTCTCCGTTGTACACAGAAGGGGCGCCCGCTGATGGGACTCATAGAATGGGTCCAGCGGGCGCCCCTGCCCGCTTTACGGGTGCTGACTGCCGGTACGATTGGGCTACTGTCTCGGTACCCACCGTTACCCCGGTGATCCTCTCTTCGCAGTGGATCGCTGTTACAGTGCCTTACTGCTTGACCGATGACTTCCGAGCTCCGGGCCATCGCCCGGCGCTGACGCCCTACGACGATTCAGGATCGGCCGCGATGTCTCGAACCGGTTCCGCCGCCGAAGCCTCGCAGGAGGAGACGTGCTAGGTGCGTTCGTCCGTGCGTTCCGCACGCCCGACCTGCGTAACAAACTGCTGTTTACGCTGTTCATCCTGACCATCTTCCGACTCGGGTCGGTGATTCCGGCCCCGGGTATCAACTCGGCGGCGATCAGGGACCAGCTGGAGGCCGTGCAGACAGCGGACACCTCCGGCGTCTACACTCTGGTGAACCTGTTCAGTGGCGGCGCGTTGCTGCAATTGGCGGTGTTCGCGCTGGGGATCATGCCCTACATCACCGCGAGCATCATCATCAACCTGCTCACGGTGGTCATCCCGCGGTTGGAAACCCTCAAGAAGGAGGGCCAAGCGGGACAGACCAAGATCACGCAGTACACGCGGTATCTGACCCTGGCCTTGGCGGTCCTGCAATCCACGAGCATCATCGCGATGGCGAGAACCGGTCAGCTCTTCCAGGGACAGATCCAGGTGTCGAGTTACATGCCCGACCAGAGTCTGCTGACCCTGGTCACCATCGTCTTCGTGATGACCGCCGGCACCGGTGTGATCATGTGGTTCGGCGAGCTGATCACCGAGCGCGGTGTCGGCAACGGCATGTCGCTGATGATCTTCACTCAGGTCATCGCGGTGTTCCCCTCGTCGATCGCGACGATGTACCAGGAGCAGGAGACCTGGGTCTTCGCGCTGATCTGCGTCGCAGGCCTCGTGCTGATCACCGGTGTGGTCTTCATGGAACAGGCGCAGCGGCGGATTCCCGTGCAGTACGCCAAGCGCATGGTGGGCCGCCGGATGTACGGCGGAAGCTCCACCTACATCCCACTGAAGGTCAACCAGGCCGGCATCATCCCAGTGATCTTCGCCTCCTCCCTGCTCTACCTTCCGCAGCTGCTGATCGGGCTGCTCGGGCAGGACTCCGACAACCGGGTTGTGAGCTTTCTCAACGAATACTTCGTGACTGGGACGCATCCGGTCTACATGGCCACATTCTTCGTGTTGATCATCGGGTTCACGTTCTTCTACGTGGCCATTACCTTCAACCCCACTGAAGTGGCCGACAACATGAAGAAGTACGGTGGATTCATCCCGGGTATCCGACCTGGGCGTCCGACCGCCGAGTATCTCGACTTCGTGTTGACCCGGCTGACGACCCCCGGATCGCTGTACCTGGGTCTGATCGCTCTGCTTCCGATGGTTGCGATGGGTGCCTCCGGTGCGGCTCAGAACTTCCCCTTCGGCGGTACGAGCATCCTGATCATGGTCGGTGTCGGGCTGGACACGGTGAAGCAGATCGAGAGTCACCTCCAGCAGAGGAACTACGAAGGTTTTCTGCGATAGTGCGTGCCGTATTGGTGGGACCCCCGGGAGCCGGTAAAGGCACCCAGGCCCAGATCTTGGCGTCCGAATTGTCGATTCCGAAGGTGTCAACAGGCGACATCTTCCGTGCCAACGTCAGTGGCGGAACAGAGCTTGGCAAACAGGCCAAGGCCTACATGGACCGCGGTGACCTCGTCCCTGACGAGGTGACCAACGCGATGGTCCGCGACCGCCTGGCCGAGGACGACGCCCGGCAGGGCTTCCTGCTGGACGGTTTTCCGCGCAACGTCGCCCAGGCGGAGACGTTGCACAAGATCCTCGGTGACCTGGACCAGCGCCTCGACGCGGTGCTCGAACTCCGGGTCGATGAAGAGGAAGTCGTGAAGCGGCTGTCCGGCCGCCGTTCCTGCCGCGACTGCGGGAATGTGCAGCACGTCGAGTACGACCCGCCGAAGACCGCGGGTGTGTGCGACGCCTGCGGGGGCGAGCTCTTCCAGCGGGAGGACGACAAAGAAGAGACCATCCGGCACCGGCTGGATGTCTACCGCGAGCAGACCGCTCCGCTGGTGTCCTTCTACGAGAACGAGGGCATCCTCGTGACCATTGAAGCGACCGGAACAGTCGAAGACGTCACCGCCCGGGCCAAGGCCGCTTTGGGTAGAGCCTCCTGATGTTCCGTCGGACGGAGCCGCAGATCCAGGTGAAGACCGCGGCCGAGATCGCGAAGATGCGGGCCGCGGGCCGCGTCGTCGCCCGCACACTCGATGAGTTGCGGGCGTCGGTGCGTCCAGGAATGACGACATTGGACCTCGACGCGATCGCCGAGCGCAGTATCCGCGGTGCCGGTGCCGTGCCGTCCTTCAAGGGTTACCACGGCTTTCCCGGCTCGATTTGCACCTCGGTGAACGAGGAGGTCGTCCACGGCATCCCGAAAGCGTCCAAAGTACTGCGGGAAGGCGACGTCATCTCCATCGACTGCGGCGCCATCCTGGACGGCTGGCACGGGGACTCCGCGATCACGGTGGCTGTCGGCGAGGTCAATGGCGACGACCGGCGGATGATGGAGGTCTGCGAGGAGTCGATGTGGCGCGGGATCGCGGAGTTGCGGCCCGGGAAGCGTCTCGGGGACATCGGACACGCCATCGACGGCTACATGCGCTCCCGGGGCCGCTTCGGCAATGTGCAGGAGTACGGCGGCCACGGTATCGGCACCGAGATGCACATGGAGCCGCACGTCCTCAACTACGGCAGGCGCGGCAAGGGCATCGAACTCGTCGAAGGCATGTGCCTGGCCATCGAGCCGATGACCAACCAGGGCACTCGGCATGTGCGCCAACTCGATGACGGCTGGACAGTGGTCACCCAGGACGGCCGGAGGTCGGCGCACTTCGAGCACTCGGTGGCCATTACCGCGGATGGCCCGCTCGTGCTGACGGCCCGAGACGAGAACCGTGCGAAGATCGCCTCCCTGGGTTTCCCTGACCCGGACCGCTCGTAGTGCTTTTCCCGCCTTTCTCGGCGGAATCCGTCGCCTACGATGGGGGTCTGTGCCGTTGCACCAAAGACGCCTGGGTGAGGAAGGTGCTTCATGTCCGAGTTCTCTCCGGAGACCAGGGCCTCGGACGCCGATCGCGATCGGGTGGCGAAGCTGCTGCAGGAGCACTTCGCCCATGGGCGGCTGGAAAGCGGCGAGTTCAGCGATCGGTTGGAGAACGCCTACAAGGCGCGTACTCAGAGTGAGCTGATCGATCTCACCAGAGATCTGCCGGAGCGCGATCTGGCGGAGCTCCCCACCGACCCGTCGCGGCCGGCGCCCACCGCGCCCGGCGATTGGGGCAGTGTGCTGCGGGACCCGGCTCTGGCCATCCCATGGGCCCTGTGGGCCGGGGTGAACACGCTCTGCTTCACAGTGTGGTTGATCCTCTTCCTCACCGGACAGGTGACGTATCCGTGGTTCCTCTGGGTACTGGGCCCGTGGGGGATCGTGATGCTCTTCGTCACGCTGGCGCTGAAAGCCACCCGGCAGAGCCCGTGGCAGCAGTGACACGCCGCATCCCACCCGTAAGAGCGGTTGGGAGTACTCGCCTGGACACGATAGAATGGATACGCCCACACGCGGGCTGTTGGGTCAGTCTGCCTTCGTTCGCATCCGTTCATAGTGCTGGCGTATACTGTTGCAGTTGACCTGATCTTCCAGTGCGCATTGTTCGCGGGATGCCCGCGTCGTGCGCATTTCCGCATCCACGCTATTCATCGCGAACAGTGTGCGCGGTACGTGGAAGAGCGTCGAAGAATCCAGTAACCAATGATGAACGAAGCGTGGAGGACATGGCAAAGAAAGACGGTGCCATCGAGATCGAGGGCTCCGTTATCGAGTCCCTACCCAACGCTATGTTCCGAGTGGAGCTCGACAACGGGCACAAGGTCCTTGCCCACATCAGCGGCAAGATGCGGATGCACTACATCCGGATCCTTCCCGACGACCGCGTCGTCGTAGAGCTGAGCCCGTACGACCTCACGCGCGGACGCATCGTTTACCGCTACAAGTAGTCCGTCACACGGGTCGGCCTTGTCGGCCGCACGGGTGGGGGACATGAGTTCGGAGCCACCATGAAGGTCAAGCCGAGCGTCAAGAAGATCTGCGCGAAGTGCCGAGTGATCCGCCGCCACGGCCGGATCATGGTCATCTGCTCGGACCCGCGCCACAAGCAGCGCCAGGGCTGACGCTGCTTCTTGAACGCAGAACCGACGCACGGCGCATAGCGTGCCGGCGTTGATCGAAGTCCCGTTCCGATCCCTTCACGGAAGGGAGAACCCCCGGTCGGAGGCCGGGGCCTCGTCGATTGGGCGGCGAGAGGGTAGAGGAACGGGAAAGACCTCCGCACAAGTACGAAGGAGTTCGCCCGCATGGCACGCCTCGCAGGCGTCGACCTTCCCCGCGAGAAGCGGGTGGAGGTCGCTCTCACCTATGTTTTCGGGATCGGGCGCACCCGCGCCGTAGAGACCCTCAAGAACACGGGTGTCGACCCCGATACCCGTGTCCACCAGCTCTCTGAAGACGACCTGGTCAAGCTGCGCGACTGGATCGATGCCAACTACAAGGTCGAGGGCGACCTCCGCCGCGAGGTGCAGGCCGATATCCGCCGCAAGATAGAGATCGCCTCTTACCAGGGCATCCGGCATCGCCGCGGCCTCCCGGTCCACGGCCAGCGTACGCAGACCAACGCGCGTACCCGAAAGGGCAAGAAGAAGACAGTGGCCGGCAAGAAGAAGGCCGGTAGGAAGTAGTCCGTCCGGACTCATGAACACGTGTCCGGAAGCCAACGGACCGACGATCTTGGGAGTTTTCAGGTATGCCGCCTAAGGGCCGCCAGGGCGCCGCACGGAAGGTGCGCCGCAAGGAAAAGAAGAACATCGTTCATGGACATGCTCACATCAAGAGCACGTTCAACAACACGGTCGTGAGTATCACCGACCCGACCGGTGCGGTGGTCTCGTGGGCTAGTTCGGGGCAGGTCGGCTTCAAGGGCTCGCGTAAGTCCACCCCGTTCGCCGCGCAGATGGCCGCCGAGGCCGCTGCGCGCCGCGCCCAGGAGCATGGGGTGCGCAAGGTGGACGTCTTCGTCAAGGGCCCCGGCTCCGGTCGGGAGACCGCCATTCGTTCACTTCAGGCCACCGGCCTGGAAGTGGGCTCGATCCAGGACGTGACGCCGGTTCCGCACAACGGCTGCCGTCCGCCCAAGCGCCGACGGGTCTGAACCGGCTCGACGTCGCGCCGCCTTCGCGGTTTCCGCGGAAACCGCGAAGGGCGGGAAGCCCGGGTCCCGCGACCGCGGGACCCGTCCAGTGGCCGTCATATAGCGGGCGGCCGTGGGAAAGGAAACACGGACCATGTTGATCGCTCAGCGTCCGACGCTCTCCGAAGAATCGCTTTCGGAGTACCGTTCCAAGTTCGTCATCGAACCGCTGGAGCCGGGCTTCGGCTACACCATCGGAAACTCGCTCCGCCGAACCCTGCTGTCCTCTATCCCCGGTGCCGCTGTCACCAGCATCCGCATCGAGGGCGTCGAGCACGAGTTCACCACCGTGCCTGGTGTCAAAGAGGACGTCACCGAGATCATCCTGAATCTCAAGGGCCTGGTCATCAGCTCCGAGCACGACGAGCCGGTGCTGATGTACCTGCGCAAGCAGGGCCCGGGCGTCGTTACCGCAGCGGACATCGCTCCGCCGGCGGGGGTCGAGGTGCACAACCCCGACCTGCACATCGCGACGCTCAACAGCAAGGGCAAGCTGGAGATGGAGCTGACGGTCGAGCGCGGCCGCGGTTACGTTTCGGCGACACAGAACAAGCAGCCGGGTCAGGAGATCGGGCGCATCCCGATCGACTCGATCTACTCGCCGGTCCTGCGGGTCACCTACAAGGTCGAGGCCACCCGTGTCGAGCAGCGCACCGACTTCGACCGGCTGATCGTCGACATCGAGACCAAGCCGAGCATCCGTCCCCGCGACGCCGTCGCCAGTGCGGGCAAGACCCTGGTCGAACTGTTCGGCCTGGCGCGGGAGCTCAACGTCGACGCCGAGGGTATCGACATGGGCCCGTCGCCGACGGACGCCGCCCTGGCCGCCGACCTGGCGCTGCCGATTGAGGATCTCAACCTTACGGTCAGGTCCTACAACTGTCTCAAGCGCGAGGGCATCCACAGCGTCGGCGAGCTCGTCGCACGCTCGGAGCAGGACCTCCTCGACATCAGGAACTTCGGAGCGAAGTCCATAGAAGAGGTCAAGCAGAAGCTCATCGACATGGGGCTGTCACTGAAGGACTCCCCGCCCGGATTCGACCCGAGCAACGCGGCCGACTCCTACGGTTCCGACGGCGAGTCCTTCGTCGAGACCGAGCAGTACTGACCGACCTTCGTCGCCCATGGTCCCCGGCCGCTGTGCCGGGCCGGGGACCGCACCACTAGGAGAACGACACCATGCCCACGCCAACGAAGGGGCCTCGCCTGGGTTCCGGCCCGGCTCATGAACGGCTCATGCTGGCGAACCTGGCGACCTCGCTGTTCCAGCACGGCCGCATCAGGACCACGGAAGCCAAGGCCAAGCGCCTGCGTCCGTACGCGGAGAAGCTCATCACCCTCGGCAAGCGGGGTGATATGCACGCCCGCCGCCAGGTACTGACCAAGATCACCGACAAGGCGGTCGTGCACGAGCTCTTCACCGAGATCGGTCCGCGCTACGAGAACCGCGAGGGCGGCTACACCCGCATCACCAAAATCGGTCCGCGCAAGGGCGACAACGCCCCCATGGCAGTGATCGAGCTGGTGGAGGCCGGCCCGGCGAACCCCGTCAGGACCCGCAGGGCGGAGTCGGCGAAGGAGACCCCGGCCGCCGCGGAGGCGGGCGACAACCCGGCCGAGGGGTCCACGTCCGAGCAGACCGCTCAGGCGGAGTCCACCTCTCAGGCTGAGGGTGAACCCTCGGCTGGGGAGGCCACTGAGGACAAGTAAGGTCCGGTAACCATGTGTTCCCGGATCGGGTGCCCGGTCCCGTCAGGGATCGGGCACCTGTGTTGTGTGGAGGGCCGATTGAGTGACGGCGCGCTGGTGCGGTTGCGCCTGGACATCGCCTACGACGGTACGGACTTCTCCGGCTGGGCCGAGCAGCCCGGGCGACGCACGGTCCAGGGTGAACTGCAGGCGGCGCTGGCCCGGGTGCTGCGTAGGGACGCGGTACGGCTGACCGTGGCCGGCCGCACTGACGCCGGCGTGCACGCGCGCGGCCAGGTTGCGCACCTGGACATCCCGGAGGAGACGTGGTCAGCCGAGGGGGACCGGTTACTGCGCCGCCTTGCCGGCGTGCTCCCCGGCGACGTGCGGGTGCGTGCGGTGCGCCGTGCCCCGGAAGGCTTTGACGCCCGTTTCTCTCCACTGTTCCGTCGCTACGTCTATCGGGTGAGCGACGCGCCCTGGGGTGTTGACCCGCTGCGCCGCCGCGATGTGCTGTGGCACAGGCGCCCTCTCGATCCGGACCGGATGAACGAGGCCGCCGCCCGGCTGCTCGGGGAGCGCGATTTCGCCGCGTACTGCCGCAAACGTGAAGGGGCGACGACTATTCGGGAACTGCTGCGCCTGGAGTGGGTGCGCGAGGCGGACCACCTGTATGCGGGCACGGTGCAGGCGGATGCGTTCTGCCACAACATGGTGCGCGCGCTGGTGGGCGCTCTGCTCGCGGTCGGTGACGGCCGCCGCGGCACCGAGTGGCCGCGCGAGGTGCTCTCCGCCGGAGTGCGCGACTCGGCCGTCCACGTGGTCTCGCCCCACGGCCTGAGCCTGGAGGAGGTCGGCTATCCCGACGCTCCCGATCTGGCCGCCCGGGCCGCGGCCACGCGCCGGGTGCGGAGCCTGCCGAGCGGGCAGGTGTGAGCCCGACGGCCGCAGCCACCAAGTTGGCGTTGATCTTGACGCTGTGCACCCCTTGCGCGCGCTTCAGAGGTGCACAGCGTCAAGATCGGCGTATTGGTCAGGCCTGCTCGCCGAGGGAGCCCAGTGCGGTGTCCAGGAAGCCCTCGCTGAGTTCTGCCAGTTCGTCGGACTGTGCCTCGGAGACGCGGCCGTCGCTGTTGGCTGCGAGGGAGAAGACGAGGTAAGGACCCCACTGGGCCCCCGACCCGTGGCCGCCGGCGTACTCCATGCGCTCGGCGCCGCTGCCCTCCTTGCCCCTGAGCCCGGCGAACCATTCCGTCGCTCCCGGATCTTGGGCCCCTTGGGCCGCTTCCGCGTCCGCAGCAGCGCCCATCGCGGCGATGCCGACGGTCACGGCACGGGTCTTGTCATCGTTGACGTAGGTGGCCCGCACGATCTGTCGGCAGTCATTCTCGGTCAGCGCCGCACCGTAGTCGCCGTGGGCAACGGTCTCGCACTTGTCCGTGTCATCGGTGACGGCGAGTTCGTATTTCTGGCCCGCGACGTCCACGCTCTCCGGGAAAAGCGCGCTCGATTCGAGGCTGACGGGTTCGGTAGGCGAGTCATCGCCGGCGAGCCCGGCATCGGAGCCGCCGGACGAGGAGTTGGTGGCGATGAGGAACGCTCCTCCGCCGCCGACCAGTAGCAGGACGAGGAAGCCCGCGCCCAGTAGGAGCTTCTTGGTCAGACCGGAGAAGCGGGGAGAGGAACCCCCGAAATCATCCATATCGTCCATGGCCGAGATGTCGATCTCGGCCGTGGCGCTCTCGCCGCCGGACTGGGACGACTCGTCGCGGAACATCGGTCGGCCACCGAAGTCGTCCGACACACTCTGGATCGTCTGTGTCGCGCCTTCGTCGGCAACCGTGTTCATGTTCTGTGTGGCCGAACCGGCATCCGCGGGGAACAGCGGTTCGGCATCGACGGCTTCGTGTGTCGGAGCACCCGGCTGCACGATGCGGCCTTGGAGGGGCTGTTGTCCGCCGGTGGGTTGTTGGGGGGCGGCCATGGGTTGTTGTCCGCCGGTGGCCGGTGGAGGGCCCTGTGGCCCGCCGCTTCGTGGTGGACCTTGGGGCACCGGCCCAGGAGGAAGGCCCGGAGGAGGCCCTTGGGGAGGGTAGGGGCCCTGAGGGCCATGCGGTCCCTGCTGCGGTCCGGGTGGCAGTCCCGCCTGCTGTGGTGGCCGGGGTGCTCCAGGGTTCGGCGGTCCCTGAGGGCCGCCCCGCCCCGGCACGGGGCTCGGCGCCGGCTGCGGCGGTCCCTGCTGCGGATGTGACCGAGGTACCTGGGAGGTCGGCGGCCCAGGTAGTGGTCCTGGTGCCGTGGGTTGTTGTCCGCCGGTGGGTTGTTGGGGGGCGGCCGTGGGTTGTTGTCCGCCAGGGGGTTGTTGGGGGGCGGCCATGGGTTGCTGCCCGCCGGGGGGTTGTTGGGAGGTCGGCGCCCCAGGCAGTGGTCCTGGTGCCATGGGTTGTTGTCCGCCAGGGGGTTGTTGGGGGGTGGCCATGGGTTGTTGTCCGCCGGTGGGTCTGCCCGGTGCCGGTGGGGGGCCCTGTGGCCCGCCGCCTCGTGGCGGACCTTGGGGTATGCCGGGGGGCACAGGCCCATGCGGAGTATGGGGCCCCTGCCGCGGGCCGGCGGTCGGTCCGGGGGCCGACGGGGGCGCGGGGGCAGGGCCACTAGGGCTACCAGGCCCGCCAGGGCCATTGGGGCCTTGTGGGGGCGCAGGAGGCGCGGGTGGGAGCGCTGTCGGCCCGGTGGGGACGGGCGGGCCCTGCTGATACCCCTGCTGCGGGCCGGCCGGTCCCGGCCGGTGCGGGGAGGCGCCAGAGGTGGGCGGGCCGTTCAGGAGATCGGTCGTCGGCGGTGAGGGCGTACCCGTACTCGGCGGTTGCGGGTGCGAAGGCGGCGGCTGCGCCTCCGCGGGGCCGGGACCCTGATTCATAGCGGTGGGATGCCGCTGCGGCTGGTCGTCGGGGCCGGGGCGACCGTCAGTGGGCTCATTCGGATGCGGTGCGATGGGAGAACTCCGGGGCTGTCCTCAGGCGGCGAATTGTGGACGGATGGTCGCCGGGGTGGCCCGGCTGTGGTGCGAGAGGGAGCGGATGGGCACTGCCCGTGCTCCCGGGACCGTTCTCGCATGGGCCGGGGCCGACGGACGGGGTTCCGTCGTCTGGTGCCGCGAAGGTCATGGGTGGAAACGGCGTACGGCTGCGGCCGGTCTGGCGGCCGGACCGTGCGGTCGGGACGGCGCGGGGGCGTTGCCGTCATTGGCCATGCGGGCAGAGGATACCTCTTGCTTTCCGGTTCGCACAGATGTCCGCCCTTGTTTCCCAACATGAGCCGATAGATCGGTGTTCGCCCGCTGTGCTCGCGGATGACTCTAGCGGCGTGTGGCGGCGATGAATCCCACATCCGGAAAGGTGGGAGGCCTAGTGCGCGGATTCACGCTTTCTGCCCTCGGTTTCAGGGGCGACGGGTCGGGGTGCGCCGGAACGCGTACCGGTGATCGGGCCAAAGCACTCACACGACAGGGCATAATGGAAGCGGAGTAATTACGGATCGCAGTGCCGCTGCGGGGCAGGCCATGACGGCAAAAGGCACGATCATGGTTGCTTTGACCTGCAGCGCTGCGGGCGGTATGATGCTCTGTCGTTGTGCGTTGAGTTGCCGTGGGTTCCCACATCTTTTGTTGGGCGCCGATCACGCATCATCGTCCGCGCACTCAATCGCCGGTCACTCCCTTGTTCGACAGGAGAACCGGCCCAGGAATACGAGTTCTCCATCTCCGCTCGCGGGGATGGACCCGCCGACTGAGATGAAGGCTTACGATCGTGCGCACATACAGCCCTAAGCCCAGCGATGTCCAGCGTCAGTGGCACGTCGTCGACGCCAGCGATGTCGTGCTCGGGCGGCTGGCCAGCCACGTCGCCACGCTGCTCCGAGGCAAGCACAAGACCTACTACGCGCCCCACATCGACACCGGCGACTTCGTGATCGTCGTGAATGCCGGGAAGGTGGCGCTGACTGGCAACAAGCTGGAGCAGAAGCGGGCCTACCGGCACTCCGGTTACCCCGGCGGGTTGCGTTCCGTCGCCTACAGCCAGCTGATCGAGAAGCACCCGGAGCGAGCTATCGAGAAGGCTGTGAAGGGCATGCTGCCTAAGGGCTCCCTTGGTCGGCAGATGGCTAAGAAGCTCAAGGTGTACGCCGGCGCGGAGCACCCGCACCAGGCCCAGCAGCCGGTGCCGTTCGAAATCACCAAGATCGAACAGCCCGCCTAGGCGTTCGCGAGACCCAAAGGAAGTACGAGGAGAACCGTGGTCGAGCCCACCGGCATCGAAGACGTCGCCACCCAGGACTTCGGCGAGAACCTTGACGAGTTCCCGGCCGAATACACCAGCGAGACGCCCGAAGCGTCCGGGGCTGCGTACGTCCCCACCGCATCCGGCCCGGGCGCCGGGACCGGCCGCCGCAAGAAGGCCATCGCCCGCGTCCGTATCACGCCGGGTGCCGGGGAATGGAAGATCAACGGCAAGCCGCTTGAGGACTACTTCCCGGACAAGGTCCACCAGCAGCTCATTAAGGAACCGCTGGTCACTCTGGGATTCGAGGACGCCTACGATGTCTTCGCCCGTCTGAACGGCGGCGGTCCCAGCGGCCAGGCCGGTGCGCTGCGCCACGGCCTCGCCCGTGCGCTGGCCATGCTGGACCCGGAGAACAACCGTCCGGCCTTGAAGAAGGTCGGTTACCTCACCCGTGACGCCCGCGAGGTCGAGCGGAAGAAGGCGGGCCTGAAGAAGGCGCGCAAGGCTCCGCAGTACTCCAAGCGGTAATCAGGCGGTGATCATACCGCCGGGATGTCCGTGCCGACGCCCGTTCGGCTAAGGCTCCCAAACAGGCTAGGCCCGCCGGTCCCCCTGCATTCTGGGTGGCCAGTGCGGGCCATAGCTGTTTTCGGGGGCGGCGGACGCGGAGACGTCTGATGGATTGGGCATCCGCGAGGATCCGCATACGGGTTCTTTCTCGACAGTGTCCGTCTCCGGAAAGGGGCGATTGGCTCGTGGCTCGGCTGTTTGGTACTGACGGGGTCCGGGGGGTCGCGGGAAGCGACCTCACCGCAGCTTTGGCGTTGGATCTGTCTATCGCCGCCGCGCAGATCCTGCCGCACGAGGAGGGCGCGGGCGACCGCCCCAAAGCCGTGGTCGGTAGAGATCCGCGGGCCTCCGGGGAATTCCTGGAGGCCGCGGTCGTGGCGGGGCTGGCCAGCGCCGGTGTGGATGTTGTGCGCCTGGGGGTGCTGCCCACCCCGGCCGTGGCTTACCTCACCGCCGAGTCGGCCGCCGATTTCGGAGTCATGCTCTCGGCCAGCCACAACCCCGCACCCGACAACGGCATCAAGTTCTTCGGTCGAGGCGGTCAGAAGCTTCCCGATGCCGTTGAGGATCGGATCGAGGCTGCGATGGGAGAGAGCTACGCGGGAGCGGTCGGGACGGGGGTGGGCCGGGTCACCGACGCTGATGACGGCGCTGAGCGCTATATCCGGCATGTCGTCGGTTCGCAGCCGCAACGGCTCGACGGGCTGCGAGTGGTGATCGACTGCGCGCACGGCGCCGCTTCCGAGGTCGCTCCCGAGGCGCTGCGGCGGGCCGGGGCCGAGGTCGTCACCATAGGCGACAGCCCGGACGGCCTGAACATCAACGATGGCTGCGGATCCACTCATCTGAACCGGCTGCAGGCCGCTGTGCTGGAGCACGGTGCAGACGTCGGGCTGGCCTATGACGGCGACGCCGACCGCTGCCTCGCGGTGGACGCCGAGGGATCGGTGGTCGACGGTGACCAGATCATGGGGATCCTCGCGCTGGAACTCCAGGAGGCGGGCCGCCTGATGAAGGACACGCTCGTCATCACGGTGATGTCGAACCTGGGGCTGAAGCTGGCCATGCGGAAGGCCGGGATCACCATCGTCGAGACGCCCGTCGGTGACCGCTACGTCCTGGAAGCGATGCGCGAGGGCGCGTACTCATTGGGCGGTGAGCAGTCTGGCCACGTCGTCCTGCTCGATCACGCCACCACCGGTGACGGATTGCTCACCGGACTGCACTTGCTCGGTGCGATGAGCCGCCGAGGACTGGCCTTGAGCGAGCTGGCCAAGGTCATGACGCGGCTGCCGCAGGTCCTGATCAACGTGCGTGACGTCGACAAGACCCGGGCGAAGACATCGCCCGCTGTCGCCGAGGCCGTTGCCCTCGCCGAGGCCGAACTCGGTGATTCCGGCCGTGTGCTCATTCGGCCGAGCGGGACCGAGCCGATGGTTCGCGTGATGGTCGAGGCGGCGGCCGAGGCACACGCCCGCGAGATCGCCGAGCGCCTCGCCGGTGTCGTCAAAACCGATCTGGGGTAGACCCGGCCGCGGCCCGCGGGGGCGGATCCGCGCCGCTGGCCCACCCCCTTTCCGCTCCTTGGGCATGGCCGGCCGGTGGCTGGTCACTCCACGGTGACGCTCTTGGCCAGGTTGCGCGGCTGGTCCACGTCGTTGCCCTTGGCCAGGGCCAGCTCGCAGGCGAAGACCTGCATCGGGATGGTCGACACCACTGGTTGCAGCAGAGTCGGTACCGCGGGGATCTCGATCAGTTCGTCGGAGAAGGGCCGCACCGCGTCATCGCCTTCCTCAGCGATCACGATCGTGCGCGCACCGCGGGCGCGGATCTCCTGGATGTTGGAGACGATCTTGTCGTGCAGCACTCCGCGGCCCTCGCGGGACGGCACCACCACGACGACCGGCAGACCGTCCTCGATGAGCGCGATCGGGCCGTGCTTCAGCTCTCCGGCCGCGAACGCCTCGGCGTGCATGTAGGCGAGTTCCTTGAGTTTGAGGGCACCCTCCAGCGCCACGGGGTAGCCGACGTGGCGGCCCAGGAACAGGACGGTGTCGGTGTCGGCGAGTGAGCGCGCGAGTTCGCGGACGGGCTCTACGGTGCTCAGGACCCTCTCGACCTGCTTGGGCATGTTCGCGAGCTGCTCGATGACCGCATTGATCTCGTCACCGAACTTCAGCCCGCGTATCTGGGCCAGGTAGAGGCCCACCAAGTAGCACGCCACGAGCTGAGTGAGAAACGTCTTGGTGGCGGCGACACCGACCTCTGGGCCGGCGTGCGTGTAGAGCACGCCGTCGGACTCGCGCGGAATCGTGGAGCCGTTGACATTGCAGATCGCCAGAACACGGGCACGCTGCTCACGGGCGTAGCGCACCGCCATGAGCGTGTCCATGCTCTCGCCCGACTGGGAGATCGCGATGACCATCGTCTGACGGCTCAGGATCGGGTCGCGGTAGCGGAACTCGCTAGCGACCTCCACTTCGCACGGTATACGGCACCAGTGCTCGATCGCGTACTTGGCGATCAGTCCAGCGTGGTAGGAGGTGCCGCACGCGATGACCACGATCTTCTCGATGTCGCGCAACTCCGATGGGGTGAGGCGCATCTCATCCAGGCTCAGCGTGCCGTCGACCCCGACGCGGCCCAGGAGTGTGTCGGCGACCGCCTGCGGCTGCTCGACGATCTCCTTGAGCATGAAGTAGTCGTAGCCGCCCTTCTCGGCGGCAGAGGCGTCCCAGTCGACGTGGTACTCGCGGACATCAGCGGGGTTCCCGTCGTAGTCGGTGACGGTTACCGAGTCGCGGCGCAATTCCACGACCTGGTCCTGGCCGAGTTCGATGGCGTCGCGCGTGTGCGCGATGAACGCGGCGACGTCGCTGGCGAGGAAGTTCTCCCCGGTGCCCCGGCCGACGACCAGTGGAGAGTTGCGCCGTGCCGCGACGACCAGCTCCGGGTCGCCCACGAACATCGCGACCAGGGTGAAGGCACCCTCCAGGCGGCGGCAGACCGAGCGCATCGCGGCGGCGAGGTCGTCGTCACCGCGCTCCTTCAGTTCTTCGCTGAGCAGATGGGCGGTGACCTCGGTGTCGGTCTCGGAGGTGAACTTGCAGCCGCGTTCCTCCAGTTCCGCACGGAGTGCCACGAAGTTCTCGATGATGCCGTTGTGGATAACGGCAACCCGGTTGTCGTTGTCGACGTGGGGGTGGGCGTTCACGTCAGTGGGTGCGCCGTGCGTGGCCCAGCGGGTGTGCCCGATCCCGATGCCGTCGGCCGTTCGCGGAACCTGCTCCAGCGCCTCCCGAAGGTTGGCGAGCTTTCCGGCGCGCTTCTCGGTCTCCAGCCGACCGTGGGAGAGGACGGCGATTCCCGCCGAGTCGTATCCCCGATACTCCAACCTTGTCAGGCCGTCCACAACGACCTCGAGCGCCGGTTGCGGCCCGACGTAGCCAACGATTCCGCACATGGCGGCCAGCGTAGTCAATCACGCGGGTCCCGCCCACCGTCCAGATACCAGACCATTCGTTATTTTCGCAGGTGGCGGTATAGACCATTTGGTGGGTAGCGGGTAGACCGCGCACGTCAGAGGGCAGGGCGGAAGCACTACGTGAGTCTGCGCCCCCCGCGCGGATGTACCGAAAATTTATCTGGTCGGACATCTCCGGCAAGTCGGGGCCATTCTGTGCGGCTCCCCCCGTTTCGCCGCGCCGATCAAGGTGGGGGCGGTGCGCCGCTGCCGAGAGGGCCTCGTCTAGGGTGGGCAACCGTGGCTCAAGCGACGACGAAGAACAGCTTCTCATCGCCGTATGTGGAGCTTGACCGGCAAGCGTGGGCGGCACTGCGCGCCTCGACACCGCTGTCCCTGACTGAGGCCGAACTGGACGTCCTTCGCGGAACGACCGACCCCACGTCGTTGGATGATGTCCGCGACATCTACCTTCCGCTGTCTCGGCTGCTCAACCTGTACGTCAAGGCGACGCGGCAGCGGCACGGGGCGGTCCGCGCCTTTCTCGGCGAGGACGACCAGCCCGCCCCGTTCATCATCGGCGTCGCGGGAAGCGTCGCGGTCGGCAAGTCGACCACGGCCCGGCTGCTGCGCAGCCTGCTCGCCCAGTGGCCGGACCACCCCAACGTGGAGCTCGTCAGCACCGACAACTTCCTGTACCCCAACGCGGTGCTGAAGGAGCGCGGGATAATGAACCGCAAGGGGTTCCCGGAGAGCTACGACCGGCGCGCGCTCGTGCGGTTCGTCTCGGAGATGAAGGCGGGTGCGGCGAAGATGGAGATCCCCATCTACTCGCACCTGGCCTATGACATCGTGCCCGGCGGCGTACAGACGGTGCACCGCCCCGACATCCTCATCGTCGAGGGGATCAACGTGCTCCAGCCGCCGCAGCCGGGGCGGCTGGCGGTGGCCGACTTCTTCGACTTCTCCATCTACGTCGACGCCAAGGTCGAACACATCCGGTCCTGGTATCTGGACCGGTTCCGCGAGCTGCGCCGTACGGCGTTCTCCGACCCGCGGTCCTACTTCCACGCGGTGGCCACCACCGTCGACGAGGAGTCGGCCATGAGGTTCGCGATGGACACCTGGCGTACGGTCAACGAGGTCAACCTGCTGGAGAACATCCAGCCGACCCGGGGCCGGGCCACGCTCGTGCTGTACAAGGGCGAGGGCCACCGGGTCCGGCGGGTCCGGCTGCGTAAGACCTGACCTGCGGCCGGGTGGAGCCGGTACCGAGGACAGGCTCAGGCGGTCTCGACCCGGCGCCGCTCCACGTGGCCGGCGGCCGTCAGGCAGGCGGCGAACGGCCCGCTCTCGGCGCACAGCCGGGCGAGGACGGGATCGAGGTGGTCGCGGTGCCAGATCCCGGGGCCGGACGCCCCTGAAGCAGCGGTGTCGGTGAGTTCGTCGTAGGCCAGGCGCAGCGCGTGCAGCCGGCCGACCGCCTCGTGGTGTTCCCACCACACGGGGCACCAGGTGGCGTTGTCGCCGACATAGACCGGAACCAGGAAGTCGTTCACCCATGCGACCAGCGCTGCGAGTTCTCCCTTGTAGGCGTCCCGGGACATGTTGAAGATGAAGGGCGTGGCCTTGCCGCTTTCGTCGGCCGGCTGTGGAGCCGTGGCTGCGAGGTCGGTGAGCTGTGTCTGCAACCGGATGACGTCCGCGCCGAGCTTGTGCATGGCGTTCTGCAGGTGTGCGACGCGCTTGACCAGTGCGTCGTCGGTCGCAATGCGGTCGTCTGTGGAGGTCATCGGAAAGTCCCGTGCTGCGGTCCGTGCCTGGATCGGTTCAGGCAAGTAAATCAGTGGCCGACGCGCACCGAGGAACACCGGTGCGCGCGGGAGCCCTCTTCCGACCGTATGCGACCTCCGGCAGGGAGGTGCAATGCCGGGCCGGGTACGCACTGTTCCTGACACTTCGTGTCAGGAACGGTCGCCATCATTCGGGGCGTTCGGGGCGCGTACGCGCTCTTTGCACACGACATCTGAAAGGCAGGGCCCCATGCCCGCGACCGCGACACTGGCCATGGTCAACATCGACTGCGGGGATCCCCGCGCGCTCGCCGCGTTCTACGCCGACATCCTCGGCTGGACGGTCCTGCACAGCCAGGACGAGTACGCCATGATCGGCGGAGAGGGAGCCTCCATCGGTTTCGGCCGAGTCAAGGGCCACCGCGCCCCGAGCTGGCCGGGAGAGGCCAACGACAAGCGTTTCCACCTCGACTTCTATGTCGACGACCTGGACCAGGCCGAGAAGTACTGCCGCGGTCGGGGCGCCACCACACCGGATTTCCAGCCGGGAGAGCACTGGCGGGTCCTCCTGGACCCCGACGGCCACCCGTTCTGCATCTGCCTCAGGCGGGACGGCGACGGTGAGTAGCCTCGGTCGCCGCCGGACGCGGTATTCCGGGCGTGCGCCGTGGGTAGATAAGGTCACCGCGGAGCAGGCTCCGTGGTGGCAGAATTGTGGAAACACCGTGACGGGATGGCGGATATGGCTACTCTGAGCGACGAAAACGATCCGACTACCGGAGGTAGTGACGTGGGCGCTCTCCCCGTGGTGGAACCCGAGGCACCGCCGTCGCAGGGCGTGACCTGGCCGGTCCCGCCGCCCGAAGGCTACTCCGCCGAAGACCTCGACCGGATTCCGGATCTCCCCCCGCACACCGAGCTCATCGACGGGAGCCTGGTCTTCGTGAGTCCGCAGAAGCTTTTCCACATGTTGGTGCTCCGCCTCTTTGAACGGCGTCTCGACGCAGTAGTGCCCGGCCACCTCCGAGTGCGTCGGGAGATGACCGTGGCGCTCGGCCGCAGACAGCGCCCCGAGCCGGACATCATGGCCATCCGGTCGGATGCCGAGACCGGCCCCGACCAGACCTCGTATCCGCCCGATGCGGTGGTCCTCGCTGTGGAAGTGGTGTCCCCTGATTCGGAGGAGCGCGACCGAAAGCGGAAGCCGCAGCTGTATGCGGAGGCGGGCATCGCCCACTTCTGGCGGATCGAGGAGGAGGCCAAGAAACCGGTCGTCTACGTCTACGAACGTGACCCTGCCACGAAGGTCTATGTCCCGACCGGTATCCACCGCGACCGGCTGAAGCTCGGCGTCCCGTTCGACATCGACATCGACCTGACCGAGATCGACCGGATGTGACCCGCACCGCATCAGGCGGCGCTGCGCGGTGCTGCCCAAGCCGTCCGCCGCGGTCGGACCGGTCCGCTCCGGGGTAGGAGGCAGGGGATCGATCGGTACGGGAGGTCACGTGCGGTACGCACACACAGTCGACACGGTGCGCAGCGCCGAGGGCGAACTCATGGCGCGCCTGCCCGACGGAGCCCTCATGCGCAGGGCCGCCACCGGGTTGGCCGCGGTGTGCGGCCGGATGCTGCCCGGCGTCTACGGTTCCCGCGTGGTACTGCTCGTCGGCAGCGGTGACAACGGGGGAGACGCGCTGTATGCGGGCACCTTTCTGGCCCGCAGAGGGGCGGCGGTGCGGGCGGTCCTCACCGGTTCGCGGGTGCACGAGGCCGGACTGGCCGCGCTCCGCGCCGCGGGCGGCCGCGCCGTCAGCGCGCCGAACACAGGGGGGCTCGCCGACTCCGATACCGCCGCGGAGATCGCGGCGGCCGACCTGATCATCGACGGACTGGTCGGCATCGGTGGACGCGGTGGGCTGCGCGGCCCGCACGCGGCGATCGCGGCACTGGCCAACGCCGCCGGGGCCCCGGTCGTCGCCGTGGACCTGCCCAGCGGCATCGATGCCGACACCGGTGCCGTCGACGGACCGGCCGTGCGGGCCGACGTCACCGTCACGTTCGGCACGCACAAGCCGGGGCTGTTCGTCGACCCCGCCGCGGAGCGGGTCGGCGTCGTGGAATGCGTTGACATCGGCATCGGCCCCGAGCTTCCCGCAGCGCGGCTGGAGAGCCCGCAGGCGGCCGACATCGCGGCGCTGCTGCCGCGGCCCGGCGCGGAGTCCGACAAGTACCGCCGCGGTGTCCTGGGGATGGCGGCGGGGTCCGACCGCTACCGGGGAGCGGCCGTTCTTGCGGTGGGCGGCGCCCTGCGCAGCGGAGTGGGCATGGTCCGCTACGCCGGGCAGCGGGCGGCCGTGACCCAGGTGCTGGACCGATGGCCCGAGGTGGTCGCCTCTGCGCTGGACCCGGCCGACCCCATCACCACCCTTCCTGAACGTGTGGCCGCGTGGGTGATCGGTCCGGGGCGCGGCCTGTACCCGATGGCCGAACTGGAACTGGAGGCGGTTCTCGGTTCCGCCGTGCCGGTACTGGTCGACGCCGACGCCATCACCCTCGTGGGCAGGCGGCCGGAGCTCGTTCGCGAGCGGGCGGCGCCCACACTGCTCACCCCGCACGCGGGCGAACTCGCCCGGCTGCTCCCGGGCACCGAGCGCGGCGACATAGAGGCGCGCCGGCTGGAGCACGCATCCCGCGCCGCTGAGGAGTACGGGTGCACAGTGCTGCTGAAGGGGTCCACGACCATCGTGGCCGAGCCCGGGCGTCCGGCCGCCGCCAACCCCACCGGAACCCCCCTGCTGGCCACAGCGGGCAGCGGTGATGTCCTGGCCGGGCTCATCGGATCCCTGCTCGCCGGGGGGCTCGCCCCGCGCGAGGCGGCCGTGTGCGGCGCCTACGTGCACGGGCTCGCGGCGCGGCTGGCCCGAAACGGCGCCTCGATCTCGGCTTCGGACCTGCTCGACGCCCTTCCGGTGGCGTTCGGGAAGATCTGCGGCGCGGCTGACGGAGATCCCGCCGAGGGCGCCGCTCAGCGCCGGAGTTCGCGGGCGCGCCGCAGACCGCGGGCCACGATGTCGACGATGAAGTAGCCTTCCGGGTCCCGGTGGTCGTGGAGCAGGCCGATCCTGTCCTCGTCGACCCACATGAACTCGGTGTGCTTGCCCGCTTCCAGCCGCGGAGCGGCCAGATCGCCGTCGACGCGCACCAGGTAGTCGACTTCGTGCCGCTCGATGCCGTCATCTGGAGTCCAGACCAGCCGGTACAGGTCGGCCAAGACGGCGGCGAGCCGCCACCCCGTCTCCTCGGCGATCTCTCGGTGAAGGGCCTCCAGCATGGTTTCACCGGGCTCGACGTGCCCGCTTACGACGTCCCAGCAGTGCGGGAAGATTCGCCGGTGCGGTGAGCGCCGCTGCGCGAAGGCGCGCCCGTGGGCGTCGATGACCACGGCACCCACGACCCACTGTCTGCCGTCGTCGGTCGCCGGGAACTCGACTCCCGGCGCGATCTCCACGTCCGCCGCCATCAGCCCGCCTCCATCGCTGTGCGCTGCTTGCCCGGGGCGACGCTACCCTGCGCCGGCCTCGAGCAGTAGTGCACGGCAGGTGGGCCTACGGGGCGGGGCCGGTCACCACGCCGCGACGGAAATAGGAGCCGGACTGCGGGGCGGACGGGGCGTGAGGGGGCGTTGCGGGGCCGAAGGGTGGCACGCCCTGGTGGGCGCCGATACCGCCGGGGGAGGGCGCGGGGGTGAGGAGGGCCTGTGCGAGCCCGGCGTTCAGCAGGGCGGTGAAGCGCAGAACGAAGGGCAAAGTGGCGGCGGACAGAGCGCCTACCAGCACGTGGAAAAGGAAGGAGACCCCGAGGCCGTCGCTCAGCCCCAGTAGTTCGGGAAGGCTCGTGTTGCCGGGGGTCGCTTCGATGACCCACCCGTAGAGGGGGTAGGCCAGTCCGCCGAGGGCCACCGCCCACCAGGAGACGGCGATGGTGAACGAAGCGGTCGCCAACGGGAGGCGCAGGATGCCGTATGCCAGGTCCATCCAGCTCTGACCGCAGGCCAAGGGGGTGGTCCCGGTGCGGAACCAGCCCGCGCCAACCGGCGGACGGCGGTAGCGCGGCGCTGAGATGGGGCGGCCGAGCACCTCGGAGAGGAGGTTCCGCTCGGCGGTGGCGAATCCCCGCGCGATGAGCAGCGCCAGCGCGAGGACGAACAACCCGAACACGGTGACCGCTGTGCCGAGCCCCGTGGCGAAGAGGGGCACCAGCAGGGAGAAGGACACGACCGCGGCCGGGAACCCGAGGATCAGATAGCGGGTGTCGGCGCCGATGCGCCGGGTGAGCTCCGACATGCTGGAAACGCTACGGAAGGCACGGGCCGCGGGCACTACTCCGCTCATGCCTTCCCACAGTGGTGCTGACACCACCCCGGAGTGGAGCGCGGCACCCAAGACCGGGCTGGAGCCGAGCCCTACCTTCAGCTTCGCGCCTGTCCGCCCTCCGCGGAGCGGCCCGGAGGCAGGGTCCGAGAGGTCTTCCTGGTGGCCCGCTTGGACCGGTCGCCGGTCGTGGCCGCAGAGATGGCTCCCTACCGGGCGGTCTCTGAATCGCTTGTCCGCGGGGCGGGCCGCCGCGATAACGTAGGCGATCCCTCGGGCATACTCGCCTCGGCGCGGGCGGAATGTGCTGTTTCGCGCTGGATCAAGCAGTAACCGGGCACGGCATAAGGGAGCTTATGGACGAGCAGGCCATGCTCACCCGCGACCTCGTGTTGCGCGTGTGCGCCAACGCCACCGAGTTCGATCAGGGCTGGACCCAGGCGGCTCACAAGGGCGTCGTCCCTTTCACCGCGCCGCGCGATACCGCATTGATCGACCGGATCGTCGCGGCGGGCCGCGCGGTGGGCGTCGACCGCCTGCTGGTCTGCCGTACTCGCGCCGAGTTCGCCTATGAACCGGTGACCGAGGTCCCCACCGACACCAGGAGCGTGGTCCGGCTCATCCGCGACTGGGGCGATGAACCCACGGACCTGCTGTTCGTCGTCGAGGACTTCTCCGCCGCGGTGCTGGTGACCTCCTCCACGCTCACCGTGGCCGCCGGACCCGACGACTTCCTCCGCCCGCTCGTGGGTTCGGACACGGCCCGGGCGCGGACCCGTTTCGCCGAGGAGGCCCGGGACCGGCGCGATCCCGAACTGCTGCGGGCCGCGCAGCGGTACAACTGCCTGGAGCCGGGCGCACGTCACGCGCGCAACCCGCGCGGTCCCGGGCCGGACATGGTCGAGCGGCTGGCGGTGCGCATGCGGTCCCTCCGGGAGAAGACGCCGGGCACGGTCGCGGGCTGGCGGGCGCTGCGCGGTGTCTGGACGTGGGCCATGCTGGCAGCGCTGCTGCTGGCCCCTGTCTTCGTCGCGCCCTTGTGGGGGGTGCTCCCGGTGCTCATCGGCATGGTTTGGCTGCTCGCCCAACTCGCCTGGCTCGCGCGGTCGCGTACGGTCGGTTTCGCGACGCTGGTACGCGTCCTGCTCCTCGGCGCGCTCATGCTCTGGCCGATCGCCCTGGCAGAGCATGCGTTGGCCGGCGCGTTCGGCGCCTCCCCCAACGACTGGTTCGCCTATACCTACATTGCCGTACCGGTCGAGGAGGTCGCCAAGTTCGCCCCCCTCCTGCTGTTCCGACTAGTGGGGCGCCGCAGGTTCAGGCGGTTCGCGGCGGTCGACTACCTGCTGCTCGCGGCGGCCTCCGGGGCCGGCCTCCACTTGGCAGAAGAAGGACTGCGCATGCTCTCCGGCGGCGTCGGCACCGTGGCGCCGCAGTACGGCGCCTTCATGTTCCTGCCGGGCGCCGCCGATCTGCCGGAGGTGGCTGTTCACTTCTCCGGGCACGCCGTCATCACCGGGCTCATCGGCGGGGCACTGGGCATGGCGATCGTCGGGCACCGCCGTTACGGCATCTGGCTGTGGCTGCTGCCCATGGCCGCTGCGGCCGTGGCGGGCGTGGAGCACATGGTGTTCAACGCGGCACTGGCCGGGGTCGACCCGACACCGGCCACCATGGTGGTGTACGCGCTCACCGGAAGCGGTGCGGCGACCCGCTGGATGCTCCTGCTCCTGCTGATCGCGGCGGTCCTGATGGACTACCGGGCGGTGCGGTCGGCCGGTGAGGTCACCCCGCCGTTGCCGGGGGAGCCGCCGCTGGCGGGGCTGCGCCGGTGGGCCCACGGCCGCGCCATCCGGCTCGGTGTGCGCGTCCCCGGCGACATCGCGCCACTGTTCCGCCGCATCGCGCTCGCATGGGCGCGGCTTCCCATCACGTTGGGGCTGGCAGCGTCGGCGATCGCGCACGAGTACACGGTGCAGCTCGTCGCCGCGCAGCGAGGCCCGGACGCGCTCGCCGCAGCGTGGCGTTTCCTCAGGGAGCGCCGTGCGTATGCGATGGGCGCGGCGCGGGCGGGGGACCGCCCATGGCGCCGCTTTCCAACGCGCGAGGAACTGGAGGTGAGGGGGCGCGATCTCGAATCCGCTCTGGCCCCGGCAACCGCGACCGCCGTGCTCGCGGTGTCGGCCGTGTGGCTGCTCATCTCCCCGCCGCTTTCCGGTACGCCCGCCGACCACGGCGCCGCCTATGCGGTAGCGGCGCTGCAGGAGGCCGTGGCCTGGTACGGCTCTGTTCCCGCGGGGGGCCGCCCATGGGTATGGGTCGGGGCCGTGGCCCTGTTCAGCGTTCTGGTCAGCGGCTGGACGGTTCCGCGCGCCTACCCGCACCTGAGCGGTTTCCTGCGCGACCCGGCCCACGGTATGAGCCGCGCCCTCGGTGCGTTCGCTCCGGGCCAGGTCCCCTATGCCATCGCCTATCTCGTCGGCGCGGTGCTGCCGAGAAGCGTCGATCAGCTGCTGCGCCCGCGCCGGTAGGAGCATACGGCGCCAAGGGCGCCGCCCTGGGCCGCGGTCCGGTGGGGCGTCAAGCCGGATAGCACTCCACTTCGGTGGCCTTGACCCCGGCCCAGGCCGGGCTGCCCACGGTCAGCCGCAGGTCGGCCAGAGCCGCCGGGGTGATGTCCGCGCTCACCGGAATCTCTCCGTCGAGGTGCACGCGCACCTGGTCGCCGAACCGCTCGATGCCGTCGATGGTCGCCCGCCACACATTGCGGGGGGTTCCGTCGGGGCGTTCCCGGTACAGGGCGACCGCACGCGGCGGAAACACGACGAACACCTCGCCCTCGTGCCGCCCGGCGACCGACATGTTCCGCGCCGCCGTTCCCTCGCCGATCGCCACCTCGGTGCCGTGGGCGCGCCCCCGGTACAGGTTCAGCCCGACCAACCGGGCCACGTACTCGGTGCGCGGATGCTGGGCGACCTCGGCCGGAGAGCCGTCCTGCACGACGCGCCCCTGCTCGATCACCGTCACCCGGTCGGCGAGCACCATGGCGTCGAGGGGATCGTGGGTCACGAGTACGGTCGCGGCGTCGACCTCGGCCAGGTGCCGACGGAGCCGGGAACGGACGGCCGCACGGGTATGCGCGTCCAGTGCTGCGAGGGGTTCGTCGAGTAGGAGCAGCCGCGGCCGCACAGCCAGCGCCCGGGCCAGTGCCACCCGCTGCGCCTGCCCGCCGGAGAGCGTCCGCGGTTTGGCCTGTGCCCGGTCGGCCAGGCCGACGCGGGCCAACAGCTCCGCCGCCCGGGCGCGGGCCTCGGCCGCGGAGGCGCCTCGGCAACGAGGGCCGAACGCGACGTTGTCCAGCGCGTTCAGGTGAGCGAACAGCAGGTAGTCCTGGAACACCATGCCGATGGGCCGGAGCTCGGTCGGGGTGGCCGTCACATCGCGGCCGTCCAGCAGGATGTGCCCCTTTGACATCGGCTCCAGTCCGGCCAGTGCGCGCAGCGCGGTCGACTTGCCGGCGCCATTGGGGCCGAGCAGTGCGACGATCTCCCCGGGCGCCGCGGTCAGCCGGAGATCGAGCCGGAAGCCGGGGCGCTCTACCACCAGGTGGGCATCCAGCGCCGGAGCGGTCGTCATAGCGCTCCCACCCATCTGTCGCGCAGGCCGACCAGGACGGCGAGGGAGACCAGGAGCAGCACCAGGCTGAGCACAACGGCGGACTCGGGGCTTTCCTGCATGGCCAGATACACGGCGAGTGGCATGGTCTGAGTGCGGCCGGGGAAGTTCCCGGCGAACGTGATGGTGGCGCCGAACTCGCCCAGGGCGCGCGCCCAGGCCAGTACCGCGCCCGCTACCACGCCCGGCGCCACCATCGGCATCGTGACCCGGAGGAAGATCACCGCGCGCGTCGCGCCGAGCGTCGCCGCGGCCTCTTCGTAGCGCCGATCCGCGCCGCGCAGCGCTCCCTCGACGCTGATGACCAGGAACGGCATCGCCACGAACACTTGGGCCACGACGACCGCCGCCGGGGTGAAGGGAAGGGAGAAGCCGAACCAGTCGTACAGGTACCGGCCGACGACGCCGCCGCGCCCCAGTACGAGCAGCAGCGCGACACCGCCCACCACGGGCGGAATGACCAGCGGCACCGTCACGAGCGCCCGGACCAGTCGGCGTCCGGGAATATCGGTGCGCGCCAGCAGCCATGCCAGGGGAACGCCGAAGCACAGCGCGAGGGCGGTCGCGGCCGTGGCGGTGGCCAGCGACAGCAGCAGCGCATCACGCACCTCGGGCAGCAGCAGCCGGGTACCGATCGTGGACCACGGCGTGCGGATCAGCAGCCCCGCGAACGGCAGCACCAAAAAGAGCAGGCCGACGAGTGCCGGGACCGCGAGCAGCCACGGAAAACGGCCGGACTTCACCCGCATCGGAACCTCTCCTACACTTCGGTGAAGCCGGCGTCGCCGAGGACCTCGGCGCCCTCCTGAGAGACCAGCAGCTCCACCCACTCCGCGGCGAGGCCGGGCTCGGAAGCGCCCGCCACGACGGCGATCGGGTAGTCGTTGGGCGCGGCCGCCGCCTCGTCGAACGCGATACCCTCCACGTCCTCGCCCGCGGACCGCACGTCGGTCCGGTACACCAGGGCGGCGTCGACCTCGTTGAGCCGTACTTTCGTCAGCGCCGCCCGGACGTCCTCCTCCTCCGTCACCGGGGTGACCGCCACGTCGGCGGCTGCCATGACGGCCTCCGCCGCGGCCCCGCAGGGCACCTCCCGGGCGCACAGCGCGACAGCGGTGTCGGCGTCGGCGAGGTCGGCCAGTCCGGTGACATCGGCGGGGTTGCCCGGTGGTACGGCGATCTCCAGCCGGTTGCGGGCGAACACGGAAGGCTCGTCGGCCAGGTGTCCCTCATCGGCGACCGCGTCCATGGTCCGTCGGTCCGCCGACGCGAAGACATCAGCGGGTGCGCCCTCGTTGATCTGGTGGGCGAGCGCGGAGCTCCCGGCGAAGTTGAACTCCACCCGCGTGCCCGGGCGATCCCCTTCGAACCGCGCGCCGAGGGTCTGGAACGGCTCCGTCAGAGAGGCCGCGGCGAACACGGTCAGTACTTTGCCGCCCGCGGAGTCCTCCGATACGGCCGCGCACGCCGCCAACGGCAGCAGCAGCGCACCCGCGGCACACACAACGGCGCGACTACCCATGCCGGATGCCCTTCACCGTCTACCTCCGAGGATGCCCCGGACTTGAGCCCGGGGAGGAACCGGACTCCTGCACAGGAGGGCGGCAACGGCAGAGCGCTTCGCGCTCTGCCGTGGTATTGTCGCTCTCGGTGAGTGAACCTCACCGTCCCGGCCCCGTGCTACCTCCTTCGGGCCGGAATATGCGAAGAAACGGGTACCGGAGGACGTTCGGGATCCCGGGGCGCACGCCCCGAATGCCTGCGGAGGCGGTGTAAGACCGTCCGACGTCGCTCGGGCGGCTGTCGGCTGTGAAACAGGAACCCCTGCCCGCGAGGGTAGGAATCCCCGTGCTTCAGCACGGGGAGAAGTCAAGACAGCTGTGGCGACCGACCCCGGTTCCAGCCCCAGTTCCTCGGCGGCCTCGCGGCTCATCAGCGACACCACGCGGTGCGGTCCGGCCTGGATCTCCACTTGGGCCATCACATCGCCCAACGTGACATCGGTGACCAGTCCGCGGAACCGGTCGCGGGCCGAGGACCGGTGGCGTTCGGGGTCCTCGCCGGTGCCGCCGCGCATGAACGCGGCCAATTCGGCGCCGTCCACCACCCGGTGCCCGTGGGGATCGCGGGCGGCGGGCAGCCGCCCCGAGTCCACCCAGCGCCGGACCGTGTCGCCGCTGACCCCGATGAGGGCGGCGACCTCGCTCATGCGAAAGATCGACACGTCGCCAACTCTATTCCTTGCACTTGCGAAGGGGAATGCCAGGTGTCCCAGCAAATGAGCTGGGAAGTGCGGGAATCTCCGGAAGAATGCCGATGGCCTCCGGCAGCACAGAGGAAGGGTGCTGGCACTACGCCCACGCGGCGTGCTGCCGTCATGGCGACAGCGGGCGCCCTACTTCTAAGTTGATGGGAAAGCAGTTGACAGAAGAGAGTGCACATCATGCGCAGCCTGGTGGACAAAGCCAGGACCGGAATGCTCGCGGCCAGGGCTGAGATCACCGCTCGGCGGTCCGCCGCTGAGCGCCTGGTCGCGCTGCTGCACCTGCTGACCTCCCTGGCGCTGTCCGCGGGCTATCTGCTTCCGGCCGCTCTGCTCACTCTCTTCGGGGTCTGGGTCTCCCTACTGCTCTGGGGCGGCGTGACCGGCCTTCTGCCCCAGACCGGCCTCAGGAGCGCCGGGGACATCGCCAACACGGTCGCCTTCGTTCTGCTCGCGCCGACCGCGGCGACCCTGCTCGCCCGGCTCTCCGGCCGGATCCAGCGCAGCCGCCTGGCGAGCGCCTTCGGCATCGTCGAGGCGCGCGACCCCGCCCCCGCCGTCCGCGAGCGCGACCCCGCCCCCGCCGTCCGCGAGCGCGGCCCCGCCCGTGCCCTGGCGTTCCTCTTCGGCCGCGAGGCGTGGACCGCCGTCGCCCACAGCACGATCACCGGGATCCTGGGAGCCGTCTCCGGCGGGATCGCGGTCGGCCTTGTCGTCTACGGGGCCGCCGTGGCGGCCGGTTCCCTCCTAGGCCTCGGATACGCCATCGTCGACGGCTCCCTCGACAGCGCCGCGCGGCCCCTCGCTCTGGTCCTCCTCGGCCCGGTGGGGGCACTGGTGGGCATGTGGCTGGTTCCTCCGCTGGTCCGCCTGGAGGTCGAGGTGACCCGGCGGCTGCTGTTCGACGCTCCGGAGGTGCGGATGCGGCGGCGGCTGGCCCACGTGCAGGACAGCCGGTCGCGCATGGTCGACGCGGCCGAGGCCGAGCGCCGCCGCATCGAACGCGACCTGCACGACGGCGCCCAGCAGCGGCTGCTCGCCGTCACCATGACCCTCACCCGGGCGCGGGCCAAGTTCGACCGCGACCCGGCAGCGGCCCGAGCCCTGCTGGAGGAGGCGCAGTCGGAGTCCAAGGCCGCGATGGCGGAGTTGCGAGAGGTCGCGCGGGGCTTGCACCCCCGGGTCCTCACCGACCACGGCCTGGAAGCGGCCCTGCCCGTTGCGGCCGAGCGCTGCCCGCTCCCCGTCCGGGTGCACGCGGAACTGCCCGAGCGGCCATCGGCGCGGGCTGAGGGTGTGGCCTACTACGTCGTGTGCGAGGCGCTCACCAACGTCACCAAGCACGCGGGCGCCGGCAAGGTCGAAGTCCGCGCCGAGAGGCTCCGCGACGGTGGCGAGGACCTGGTGCGGATCACCGTCACCGACGATGGCGCGGGCGGTGCCGACCCCGACGCGGGAACCGGTCTCTACGGCCTGTGGGACCGGGTCAACGCTGTTGATGGGACGCTGACCGTGCACAGCCCCTCGGGCGAGGGGACCGTCCTCACCGCCGACATTCCATGGAGGGCATGAGTATGCGGATCATCATCGCCGAAGACTCGGTTCTGCTGCGCAGCGGCATGGCCAAACTCCTGGAGGACGAGGGCGTGGAGATCCTCGCTCAGGTCGGCGACGCCGATGGACTGCTCGCGGCGGTCGCCGAGCACGATGACGTGGACCTGTGCCTGGTCGACATTCGGATGCCGCCCGGCTATTCCGAAGAAGGGATCCAGGCCGCCGTCGAGATCCGGCGTGCCCACCCGTCGGTCGCTGTCCTCCTGCTGTCGCAGCACGTGGTCAGCAGGTACGCCGCCGAACTGCTCGGCGGCGGTGCCGCCAAGGTGGGCTACCTACTGAAGGACCGGGTCGCCGACATCGACGAGTTCCTGGTGACCCTGCGCCGTGTCGCCGCAGGGGGCGCGGCCATCGACCCCGAGGTGGTGTCCCAATTGCTGTCCCGTAGCAGCGACAGCGCGCTCGGCCGTCTCAGCCCGCGCGAGAGCGAGGTGCTCGGCGTGATGGCGGAAGGGCTGAACAACGCGGGTATCGCGGCGCGGCTGTTCATCACCGAGCGCGCGGTCGAGAAGCATATCCGGGCGATCTTCACCAAGCTCGGCCTGGGGCAGGACGACCACGACCACCGCCGGGTGCTGGCGGTCCTGCAGTACCTGCGCGGCAGCGGGGCACACCCGGCCGGTCGCTGACAGATGAGCGCGAGGGCACAAGAGCACGAGGAGACGGGGCCGCGGCCGCCTCGGAAGGGAAGGAACATGACGTTCACCGGCAGGGGCCTGTACGCCTCGTCGAGCAAGGTACCGCGCAAACGGCGGTCCGGGTGGCTGTTCATCGGGGTCGCCGTCGCGGTCGCCGTTCTGGTCATCGGGGCGGTGAGGGCGCTCGGTGAGGTGCCGACGGGCAAGGAGTCCAGGAGCG
The DNA here is from genome assembly GCA_021793235.1 of Actinomycetes bacterium. Lineage (GTDB taxonomy): Bacteria > Actinomycetota > Actinomycetes > Streptosporangiales > Streptosporangiaceae > JAJYTD01. Next base: position 139,495 of record JAJYTD010000003.1, read on the forward strand.
ACACCTTCGGCGGCGCGGCGCGGGTCGTCGTGGACAACGACACCGGAGGTGACGTCGAGGTGCGGTCGAGCGGCGGTGACGAGGTCACCGTCGCTCGCACGCTGCGCGGGTCGCCCCTGGGCGAACCCGGAGACGAGGTGGAGCTTGACGGCGAGACGGTCCGCGCCGACGCGGACTGCAACGGATTGCTCCCGGCCGTCGGCGGTTGTGCGGTGGACTACGAGATCTCGGTCCCCGCCGGGACCGAGCTGACCATCGAGACGACCTCCGGCGAAGTCGAACTCACCTCCATCGAGGGCGACGTTCAGGTCGATACGGACTCAGGCCAGGTCACGGCGGATGAGCTGAAGGGAAACGCGGCCGTCTCGACATCCTCGGGCGGGATCGAGCTGAGCGACGTAGCCGGCGACATGGAGCTCAAGACCACGTCAGGCGGGATTACCGCCTCGGGCACGGCCGAGACCGTGCAGGCCGAGTCGACCTCGGGCACGGTCCACCTGGAGGAGATCAGCGCCGTGCGCGTCGAGGCCGGATCCGTATCGGGAACGGTGAACATCGAGGGAGACTTCGAAACGGCCGATGTGGAAACGGTGTCCGGTACCGTCAACGTCGACGCCGAATCCCCCTTCGAACGGGTCACGGCCGAGAGCACATCCGGCAGTGTGCAGATGCGCGTCCCCCGCGGGGACTACCGCGTCACCGGCGAATCCACCAGCGGCGAACGCGACATCGAGGTCGGCCGGGACAGCAGCGCCTCCGCCGAGATCGAGGCGAGCACCACAAGCGGGTCCATCGACATCGGCTACCTGGACTGAACGGGAAAAAGGGGATCTCTGGCGGCCTTGCGAACCGTTCAGGCCGCTGTGTGCGTCCGACACCATGGGGCGCCCGTTCTGTGGATCGGGCGCCCCGCGACATGACCTAAAGTTCGCCTATGCGGCGGTTCATGCCGATCGGAACGGAGAGCGGGGCCCATGCAAGGAACGACGTTCGCGGAGGTCTGGCGGGACGTGTTCCTGGTCCAGCCGACACCGCCCCAGTGGCTGGTCATCGCCACGGGGGCGGCCGCTCTCGCCGTGGTGATCATCCGCGGCCCCTGGCGTATCGCCCGCAATGTGGTGACGATCGCGCACGAGGGCGGGCACGCCGTGGTCGCCCTGCTCAGCGGGCGTCAGCTCACCGGCATCCGGCTGCACTCCGACACCTCGGGTGTCACCGTGTCCCGGGGCAGGCCCGACGGCATCGGGATGATCCTTACGGTAGCCGCCGGCTACATCACCCCGTCCATTGTGGGCCTCTTCGGGATCCTGCTGCTCATGGGCAACAGGATCACCGCGCTGCTGTGGATGAGCATCCTGGTGCTGGCCGCGATGCTGCTGCTCATCCGCAACGTCTACGGGGTCGTCTCGGTAGTCGGTACCGGGGCGGTCGTCTTCCTGGTCTCCTGGTTCACCCCGGCCGAGGTGCAGGCCGCCTTTGCCTACTTCTTCACCTGGTTCCTGCTGTTCGCGGGTGTGCGCCCGGTGTTCGAACTGCAGTCGCAGCGCCGGAGGCAGCCCTCACCGCAGTCCGACGCCGACCAGTTGAGCCGGTTGACAGGGGTGCCGGGTACGGTCTGGGTTCTTTTCTTCGGCGCGGTCAACGCGGCCGTGACGGCGCTGGGCGTGTGGCTGCTGATGTTCTGACCCGCTCAGGTTCGGATTCGCGCCCGGGGCCTGCTCGGCCCGGACAGCAGCGGCCGAGGGCGCCGTGGCGGGTTCTCCGCTCGGCGCCCTCGGTACTTCCTCGGTGCTCGTGTATCGGCCGTCTCAGCTCGCGCTGGGGCTTGATTCGGGGGCCACCAGGGCGGCGTCGACCGTGGGGAAGGTGGGGATGCGGGTGTCGATCGCGGTGACGTGCAGCACCTGGGCCACGCGCGTGCTCGGCGCGGCGATGAAGACGACGCTGCCGCGCTCCTTCGCGAGCTTGTGGGCCTGGATGAGGACACGCAGCCCGCTGGAGTCGATGAAGGCCAAGCCGGTGCAGTCGAGGACGACACGTCCGCGCGGCCGGGATTCGACGGCCTCGCGGACGGCCTGGTGAAACTGGTCCTCGGTGGCCATGTCGATCTCACCATCGAGCACGAGAACAAGGCCGTTGTCGTGGCAGCGGGTGGTGATCTTCAAGGCGGGCATGCTCGCTCCGGGGTGGTGCGCCGATACCGCCGTCCGGGCGGACGGAAAAACGCTCCGCGTGTCACCCGGCCGAGGGCGGGCGCTGGATGTGCCGGTCAGCACATTGACGGGCGCACCGCTGTGGCGGAACTGATGGTTCAAAGTAGTTACTCCCATGCCGGCAACGCGGTCGAATGCCATAGGCGCCGACGTCGGCTCAGGGCCGGGTCTGTCGCCGACTCGGGACGGCCGGCTGGGGGCCTGCGATGCACAGGCGCTGTCATACCCTCGTTCTTAAGACGCTTAGCACAGCATCCGACCGGACCATACCATACCGCCGTAGCCTTTTCGTGACGTCAGTGAAGCGGGATCGTGTTCGGGTGCATGCCGGATTCACCCGCCTTCCAGAGAATATCAAGCGCTTCGGGGGGTAACCCGGCTCGCCGGGGCCCGAGTGTGAGCAAGGGCATCGCGCAGGGGCGTTTGCCGGGCGCCGGCCGGTCCCGCAGCGGTCGGCTCTTGCGGGTGCCTCAGACGCGTTCTCGGAAATGTTCAGGCACCGTGGTCCGGGGGCCTTCCTGCTGCAGTACCCATGTGCACGCCGACAGCGTGAGGGGAACGGCCACCGTGAGCGCCAGGGCGGGGATGGCGATGCCGGAGTCGTTCAGTCCGAAGCCCGCGAGTGCGGTGACCAGCGATCCGGTGAGCCCGGCGCGCAGCGTCGGCGCATACTCGTAAGCACGCTGCAGCGCACTCATCCGCCAGTTCGTGGGTTTGTTCAACACCGCGAACAGGAACAGCAGCGCGCACGCCGACAGAAGAGTGAGCTGCCAGTTGCCCAGGGACCCCAGCATCGCGCTGAGCTTGCGGCTGACCACTGTTCCCGCCTCGCCTGAGAAGAGCTGTCCGGCGAACTGGCCGAAGTGGCTGCGTTCGCTCGCCGGGCGCAGGTAGTCCAGGTAGGTCAGCAGGCCGATGATGACGACAGCCGTGAGGCCGACACTCAGCAGCCGCCCTGCCGTGACCCGCAGCCCCGCGATCATCAGCACCGTCACGGTCAGTCCCGGCATGAGGGCCAGCACCCCGCCGAAGTCGGTGCCCAGCCCCGGCCAGCCGATGACGAACAGGGTGGCGATGCCGACGGCCAGTGTCACCGCGACCGCCCAGGCGCGCCGACTGCGGGCGAGCAGGCCGTGGGCGATACCCGCGACGGCCATCAGCATGCCGGTGGCGAACGTGGCGAAGGCGATGTTGCCCAACCCGTAGAAGCGCCCGCCGACGATCGGCGTGTACCCGGTGGGAGAGTTCATCTGCAGATGGGCGCCGGTGCACATGTCGATGAAGAGAACGGCGGTGGTGATCCCCGCGACCACCGTCATGGGGCCGAGAATGCCGCGCCGCCACGGACCGGCCATGGCCAGGCCGACCACGAGCACGTCGGCGAGTAGCACGCAGGCGGGCAGGGCGAGTTCCGGGACGGAGGCGGACCACCATGGGATGAGATTGGCCAGGTAGCTGGAGACCGGGAACGCAGCGCCGCCCAGCGCCACGACGCGTGTCACCGACAGCACCAGGGTGCGCGTCGTACGGTCCCGGTCGCCGTACCGGTGCAGAGCGTAGGCCGCGGCCGCGTAGATCAGCAGTTGCAGGGACACGAGGAGGCTGAAGAACCCGGCCATGAGGGACTCCACGACCTTTGCGGCCGTGTTGAAGTCGGCAAGGCTGCCGACGGCCTCGTCCATGTCCGGCGGCCGTTCCGCCTGCAGCCAGGCGCGCCCCACCATGCCCGAGGGGGTCGGCAGCGCCATGGCGTGCAGGAGCGTCGCCGTCGTATCGGTGAGCGTCACCAGTCCGCCGCGGCGGGTGGACTCCGAGACCAGGTAGCCGCCGTTGTACTCCGTCCCGCCGGGGCCGGGCCCGTGCAGCAGCGCCGCGTTGAGGTTGGAAGCGCCTGCCTCCACCGATACTCCGGCGACCATGACGGCGGATCCCTCCGGCAGGTTTTCGCGCACCTCGCCGATCTGGTCGTCGATCCGGGCCAGTACGTCCAATCGGTCCCGGTCCTGGTTCGGGTCTGGTTCGGGCTCCTCTTCATCAGGTGTGTCCGCGTCGGAATCCTCCGGGCTGGGATCGGCCTCGGGATTCTCCGGCGGGTCGAGGTAGATGTCGGACAGGCCGTTCAGGTCGATGACGGCAAGCCAGGCCTCCGCCATGTCCTGGGTCCGCAGTGCTTCGACGTCGCTGATGTAGCGGTCGACGCGGCCGTCCTCGTCGGCCGCGGCCAGGGCGGCACCGGGGCCGACCGCCAGTGTCGTCCCGCCGGCGTCGTGCACGGTCTGTCCGAGGAGGCCGACGCGCGCGGCATAGGGAGAGGCGGCATTGTCGGCGATATGCGCGCTGTAGTCGGGGACGACCGCGCCTTCGCCATCGAGTTCGGGCGGTGTGGGAAGTTCGCAGATCGAGTAGCGCTGACGCTCACTGAAGGCGCGCTGACCGGCCGAAACACTCAGCCAGCCGTCGACCGGGCAGGTGCGGGAGGTCACCGTGCGGATCGACATGTCCCCGATGGCGCTGCCGCGGGCGAGTTTCCACAGGTGCGGCGTGGTGTCCGCGTTGATCTCCTCCCACATGAGCCCGGGAACCCCGATCAGCACGACGGGGCCTTCTGGGCGCTCTGGAGCGGGCGCCCCTGCCGAAGCAGCCGCATGCGGCGCCCCGAGAATCAGGGCCGAGGCCACGGCCGCGCATCCGGCCGCGGCACGGGACAGCAGCGCACGCAGTGCCACGGTGCCTTTCCCCCCTTACGGCCGCCCGGAAGCACCGTCCTCACACTAACGGCCGGGGGTGGGCGACTGTGGGACCAAGATCGCGTTGTGGTGGTGCTTTGCTCGATTTGTCATGCGGAAGTGCTGCGGTCCTCGGTCGCCCTGTGGCTGCGCAGGCCGCTGAAGGCGACCGCTGTGAGTGTGTCGGCGAGCTCTGCGGCTTCGAGGCCGCGTCCGGGCCGGTACCACTCGACCAGCGAGTTGACCATGCCGAACAGCAGCCGTCCGGCCACAGCGGGGTCGATATCGGGCCGGATGTCGCCTGTTTCCATGCCCGCGCGGACCAGGGAACCCACGAAGCGGTCGAACTCGCGCCGCCGCTCCAGTGCGCCGCGCTCCACCGGCGTGTTGCCGCGGACCCGCAGCAGCAGCGTGACATGCGGCAGCTCATCGGCAAGGACGCGGATGCTGCCGCGCACCACGTGTGCCAAGCGATCGATGGCCGGGCCGTGCACGGCACCGGGTTCGCGGGTCACCGAGAAGAGGGCGTCCAGTGCGCGGTCCAGCGACTGGCGGAGCAGCTCCTCCTTGCCGGTGACATGGTGGTAGATCGCGGACTTGGTCACGCCCAGCGAGCGCGCGAGGTCCTCCATGCTGGTGCCGTCATAACCGCGCTCATTGAATACCTGGACGGCCACACGCAGCACGGACTCGGCGTCATGGCCCGGGCGCCCCGCGCGGCGCCGGGCCGGGGCGGTGGGTGGGCCGGATACGTCGGGACTGGGCATGGTCTGTGGAGCTCTCCCCCTGCGGCCGCGGAGCAGCCGACCGCCTGGTAAGCAGGTATATCGCTAACACGTTACCGGTAAGCGTCTTCCGCGGGCGTTCGCCCGCTGGGTGGCTGGGCCCGAAGTCCGCCGTGGGAACGGGCGCGCGGAATGGGGCCGGGCCGCATCGAAGCCGGTCCGATCGGTCCCTTCGGGTGAATATAACGGCCGATTTTGGTCATTCGGCCGCTTTCTGTTTTACGTCTATGTCTGGTGGGATGTGGTAATTTCTAGTCCTGATGTGGGAGGTACTGGTCTGTGACTCGTCTCTGGGATGTCGACCCGTCGGCTCAGTTCAAGCGGCGCCTCGGAAAAACAGCGGCTGAACTGGAGAAGAGCAGAACCAACGAGGACTGCCCGGAAATTTGGGAACTCGACAACGGTGATATCGCCGTTGTCGGTCGGGATGCGACGGAGCGTTTCGGCGGCCGCCTCCCCGCGGGCTTGCGGATCGGGGACGACGAGCGCCTCGTCATCATCCCGGGAACGATGCTGCGTGCGGCTAAACCAGATATCCTCGACCTGTAAGAATCACCGGCCACCGGTGCGGCGGCGGCGCGGAACCGCTCCCTTGCAGACGCGGCCGCAGATCCGTTCCCGGTCGCCTGCGCACCTGTATGGCCAATTCCGCCTATCTCGGCGTCAGCATGTGGTTACCCTGTTCATCGGTGTGGGCGGGGCATTGATCCGCCTTGGCGACCGGTCCGTGCCTCCGCCTGCCCATGGCCACGGGTTCTTCCCTATTCGATGGGAAAAGCATGAAGCACGTCTTCGACGCCGTCCGTGCCGCCGAAGGCACAACTATGGACCGCCGCAGTTACCACGCCGACGCTGCGGCGCTTCGGCAGAGCGACAGAATCATCGGCGATGTCTGGAAACTGGAGCGGGCGCAGACATTCGAAGACACATGCGACCCCGCATGGGCGGCGTTCCTTTCGGGGGATTGGAACCGCGTCCTTGAGATCTTCGATGGAGAACGGGCCGGCCTCGTGGAGCAATCCCGGTCCTACGCGCGACTGGGGCTGCGTTTCCGGCGGCTGCGCATCGTCGAACACCCACCGACTCCCTATCTGCAATGGGAGATGCGCAGCCACCGAATTTTCGTCGAATGCGGCCATGAGATTCGGACGCTGGAGGCCGAGTGGATACGGGAGTGGGAGCGCGACCGTCCGCTCCCCGAACTGGTGATCTACTGCGGAGAGGTCATCTACCAGGTGCGTTATGACGAGCGTCGGCGCCCGGTGGGGGCCAAACGCATCGACGACCCCCGGCTCGCGGCCGCCGCGGCCGCAACCGTGTCGGAGCTGTATGTCCAAGCCGAGCCGCTGATGGACTACTTCGACCGCGAAATCGCCCCGCTTCCTCCCTGCACCCCGGCACTCGACTGGTGAGCGCTCCCCTCAGAGCACAGGCATTCCATTGACCCTTCCCTTCGGGCGATGTATTTTCAACTGAACGTTCGGTTGGTATTTCCGGGAGGTCAGGGCATGGCCGAGACCGAGAACGGCGACCGGTGGCGAGAACGGTTCGACGCGATGATCGCCGCCGAGGAGCGGATCGAGCCCCGGGACCACATGCCCGACGACTACCGCAGAACCCTGGTGCGCCAGATCGCGCAGCACGCCCACTCCGAGATCATCGGTATGCAGCCCGAGGGCAATTGGATCACCCGCGCGCCCAGCCTCAACCGCAAGGCCGTGCTCATCGCCAAGGTGCAGGACGAAGCCGGACACGGGCTCTACCTGTACAGCGCAGCCGAAACCCTCGGCGTCACGCGCGCCGAACTGCTCGACCTGCTGCACGAGGGGCGGCAGCGCTACTCGTCGATCTTCAACTACCCCACGGTGTCCTGGGCCGACGTCGGGGCGATCGGCTGGCTCGTGGACGGCGCCGCCATCACCAACCAGGTCCCGCTGTGCCGCTGCTCCTACGGCCCCTATGCCCGCGCCATGGTGCGCATCTGCAAGGAGGAGAGCTTCCACCAGCGCCAGGGATTCGAGATGCTGTACGTGCTCGCGCGCGGCACCGACGCCCAGAAGGCCATGGCGCAGGGTGCCGTCGACCGCTGGTACTGGCCCTCCCTGATGATGTTCGGGCCGCCCGACTCCGAATCGTCGCACTCGGAGCGGTCCATGGCCTACAAGATCAAGCGCTTCTCCAACGACGAGCTGCGGCAGAAGTTCGTCGACATCATCGCCCCCCAGGCCGAGGTCTTGGGCCTCACCCTGCCAGACCCCGACCTGCGGTGGAACGGCGAACGCGGCCACTACGACTTCGGCCCGATCGACTGGTCGGAGTTCAACCGGGTACTCAAAGGCGAGGGGCCGTGCAACCGGCAGCGCCTGGAGCACCGGCGGGCGGCACACGCGGAGGGCGCCTGGGTCCGCGAGGCCGCCCGCGTCCACGCGGCCAAGCAGGCGGCGCGCGCGGAACGCGAGAAGGAGAACGCGGCGTGAGCACGGCACCGGACCAGCCGATATGGGAAGTGTTCGTGCGCGCCCGGCGGGGCATGTCACACGTACACGTGGGCAGCCTGCACGCGGCCGACGCCGAGCACGCGCTGCACAATGCCCGCGACCTGTACACCCGGCGCCAAGAGGGCGTGAGTGTGTGGGTCGTCCCGGCCGCGGCGATCACCGCGTCCGCACCCGAGGACAAGGGCGCCTTCTTCGACCCCGCCGACGACAAGGTGTACCGGCATCCGACGTTTTACGAGGTACCAGAGGGAGTCGAGCACCTGTGAACGAGCGAGGGGCGAACGCAGCCGCCACCGATACCGCCACCATCGCCTACGTACTGCGGCTGGGCGACGACGCGCTCATCGCGAGTCACCGGCTCGGTGAGCTGGTGTCGCGGGCGCCGCAACTCGAAGAGGACGTCGCACTCGCCAACATCGCCCTGGACCTGCTGGGCCAGGCCCGCTCACTGCTGACCTGCGCCGGGCGCATGGAGGAGCAGTTGACCGGGGTGCTGCGGACTGAGGACGACCTGGCCTACCTGCGCGATGAGCAGCAGTTCACCAACTGCCGGCTGGTGGAGCTGCCCAACACCGACTTCGCGCACACCATCGCCCGCCAGCTGCTGTTCTCCGGCTACGCCTTCGAGCTCTACGCGGCGCTGCGCGATTCCGCGGACGACACGCTCGCCGGTATCGCCGGCAAGGCGGTCAAGGAGCTGTCCTACCACCGGGACCACGCCGCGCGGTGGACGGTGCGGCTCGGCGACGGCACCCGCGAGAGCCGCGAGCGCATGAAGGCAGGACTGGATGCGGCATGGCCCTACACCGACGAACTGTTCGCCGCTGACCAGGTGACCCGGAGCGTCAGCGAGGCGGGGACCGGAGTCGACCCGGCGAGGCTGCGCCCGGCGTGGGAGGAGTTCCTCGCCCAAGCCCTCTCCGATGCGGGACTGGACTGGCCCGAGACCGCCCCGATCACCGGGCCGGGCGGGATGGGCGGCCGCGACGGCGTGCACACCGAGGCGTTCGGCTACCTGCTGGCCGAGATGCAGCACCTGCACCGCTCCCACCCGGGGGCGGCGTGGTGACCGCGGAGGAGGCACTCCTGGAGGAGGTCCGAGGCCTGGCCGCGGCAGTCCCGGACCCGGAGATGCCCATGGTGAACCTGGAGGACCTCGGCATTCTGCGCGGTGTCGCCCGCGACGCCGAAGGGACTGTCACGGTCACCATCACCCCGACCTACTCCGGGTGCCCCGCCATGGACGCGATCCGCGCGAACATCCGCGAACGCCTCGCCGAGCACGGGCACACCCGCGTCAGGGTCCGCACCGAACTCGCCCCGGCATGGTCCACCGACCGGATCACCGCGGAAGGGCGGCGCAAGCTGGCCGAGCACGGTATCGCGCCGCCGACCGGCGCCGCTCCCGCGCCCGGAGCGGCGCTGGTACCGCTGTCCGTGCGCTGCCCCCGCTGCGGTGCATTCACCACCCGGGAGCTCAGCCGCTTCGGCTCCACCGCGTGCCGGGCACTGTATGTCTGCGAGTCCTGCCGGGAACCGTTCGACCACGTCAAGCCGCTGTGAACGGGGAAGCATTGCGCAGCGACATCCGGGAGCCCGCCCCGGGGATGCGGCGCCGCACCGCTTTCCACCCCCTGACCGTGGCCGCTGTGGACCGGCTCACCGATGACGCGGTCGCGGTGACCTTCGAGATCCCCGGGGAGCTCGCCGGGGAGTTCCGGTTCGTGCAGGGCCAGCACGTGACCGTGCGCCGCGAACTCGGTGGCGAGGAGGTCCGGCGGACCTATTCCATCTGCGCCCCGGCGCCGGACGGCCCGCTGCGGATCGCGGTCAAACGGCTGGCGGGCGGCGCGTTCTCCACGTGGGCCAATGAGCGGCTGCGTCCCGGCGACGTCCTGGACGTCATGCGGCCCTTGGGCCGGTTCCACGTCCCCCTGCGGCCGGACCAGGCCCGCACCCATGTCGCCCTCGCCGCGGGCAGCGGCATCACGCCTGTGCTCTCGCTGGTGGAAACGACACTGGCCGCCGAACCGGCGAGCACCTTCACCCTCGTCTACGGCAACCGGACGGCCCGCGATGCGATGTTCCTGGAGGAGCTGCAGGACCTCAAAGACCGCTACCCCGCGCGGTTCCACCTGCTCAACGTGCTCAGCAGGGAGGCGGGCGAGGCCCCGATCGCCAGCGGCCGGATCGACGCCGAGAAGCTCGACCTCCTGTGCACCCGGATGATCCGCCCGGCCGGGGTCGACCACTGGTACCTGTGCGGGCCGCTGGATCTGGTGGAGACGGTCCGCACCGGGCTGCGCGAGCGCGCGGTAGAGGAGCACCGGGTGCACGTCGAACTGTTCCATGCCGGGGACGGGAAGCCGCCGCCCCGCCGCCTGGAGGGCGCCGCCGCGGGGGCCGCCGGCCGGGTGAGGTTCACCCTCGACGGCCGCACCACCGTCGTCGACGTCGACGACGGTGGTGCGGCCGAAACCGTCCTCGCCGCGGCCCTTCGCGCCCGTGGTGACGCCCCCTACGCCTGCCGCGGCGGTGTCTGCGGGACCTGCCGGGCCAAGCTGTGCGAGGGCGACGTCGACATGGCCCGCAACTACGCACTGGAGCCCGACGAGATCGCCCGCGGCTACATCCTCACCTGCCAGTCCCGTCCCGCCACCCCGACCGTCACCGTCGACTACGACGCCTGAGCCGCCGCAGCCGCTCGTCGGGGGATCAATCGGAGCCGAAAGCGGAGTCGAATGCGGCATCGGGGGCGTCGAAGGCATGGGCACGGACGTAGTCGACGGCTTCGGCGGCTCCGGAGAGGCGGTCCATGCCGGCGTCCTCCCACTCGATGGAGATCGGCCCCTCGTAGCCGATCCGGTTCAGTGTTCGGAAGCAGTCCTCCCAGGGCACGTCGCCGTGCCCGGTCGACACGAAATCCCAGCCCCGGCGGGGATCCCCCCAGGGCAGGTGCGAGCCCAGGCGCCCGTTGCGGCCGTTGCCGGTGCGGCGCCGGGTGTCCTTGCAGTCGACGTGGTAGATGCGGTCGCGGAAGTCCCACAGGAACCCGACAGGGTCGATGTCCTGCCAGATCATGTGGCTGGGATCCCAGTTGAGCCCGAACGCCTCGCGGTGCCCGACCGCCTCCAGCGTGCGCACGGTCGACCAGTAGTCGTAGGCGATCTCAGAGGGGTGCACTTCGTGGGCGAAGCGCACCCCGACCTCGTCGAAGACGTCCAGGATGGGGTTCCACCGGTCGGCGAAGTCGGTGTATCCGGCGTCGATCACGGTTTCAGAGACCGGTGGGAACATGGCGACGTATTTCCAGATGGCCGACCCGGTGAAGCCGACGACCGTCGACACGCCGAGACGGGCGGCCGCGCGGGCCGTCACCTTCATCTCCTCCGCGGCCCGCTGCCGCACCCCTTCGGGGTCGCCGTCGCCCCATACACGGGCGGGCAGGATGTCGCGATGCCGGTGGTCGATGGGGTCATCGCAGACGGCCTGGCCGGTGAGGTGGTTGGAGATCGCCCACACTTTGAGGCCGTGCTCGCCCAACGTGTCGAGCTTGGCCTGGACGTAGGCGTCGTCGTCCGCGACCCGCCGGACGTCGAGATGGTCGCCCCAGCAGGCGATCTCCAGTCCGTCGTAGCCCCACGCGGACGCCAGCCGGCAGACCTCCTCGAACGGCAGATCGGCCCACTGGCCGGTGAACAGGGTGATCGGGCGGGCCATGGTCGTGGTACCTCCGTAGGAGCGTGGGCGTTGTCGAAGCAGGGGCGGTGTGCACTGCGGGGAGGGGCGGCCGCCGGGGTCGTTTCCCGCGCGTGCCGCCCGCAACCACCGAACGCATATCGGATCGGTGGCTCTACCCGGTTCCTCGGTCCGGTTGGTCCTGTCGGTCCTGCTGGTCCGACAACCGGCGGAGGAAGGCGAGGCCGTCGGTGGCGAGTGTGTCCTGATCGGCGGCCAGCGGCCGCCAGATGGACGCGGCCGTCGCGATGGACGCGTTATCGGCGGTGAAGGATTCGATCACCAGCGGGCCCCGGTATCCGCTGTCGTCAAGGGCCGCCAGCAGGGCCGGCCAGTCGATGTGGTCGCTGCCGGGCGCCCCCCGGTCGTTGGCGCAGACTTGCACGTGCGCGATCCGGCCGGACGCCCGCCGGACGGCGGCGGCGATGTCGGTCTCCTCGATGTTCATGTGGTAGACGTCCAGAGCGAGCCCGCACCCTTCCGGCGGGAGGCCGGCCAGCGCGGCCAGCGCCTGGTCGACGGTATTCAACAGGCTTGTCTCGTAGCGGTTCAGCGGCTCAACGGCGACCCGCACACCCGAGGCCGCCGCGTGCTCCACGACCGGACCGAGGCCGTCGGCCAGTTCGGCGTAGTGGGCGGCCCTTTCCGCGCCGGTCATCCGCCAGGTCCGGCCCACCGAGGAGTAGGCCGGACCGGCGATGACCGCCGAACCGACAGCGGCCGCGGCGTCGACCACCCGGCACAGGTAGTCCCGGGTGGCGGTGACCGTCGCGTGGTCCGTCGCCACCAGTTCGCGCCCCGGGCCCATCACTAGCGTCACCGTGGCGCTCAAGCCGAGCCCGTCGAGGAGCTTTGCCGCCCGGGAGGGCGTCCAGTCCCCGATGTTCTCGACGGGAAGCTCGATGACGTCGAACCCCCAGTCGCGGATCCGGGGGGCCAGACGCTCCAGGGCGGTGTCCGTCAACGGCGAGGTCCACACCCAGGTGTTGACGCCCAGCGCGCGTCCCATCAGCGGTCCTGCCAGGCGTCGGGGAACCCGGGCAGGTCCTCGCCGCCGAACTTGGCATAGTGCAGGCTCGGCATGTCGGCGTTGCGCTCCAAGTAGTCGTCGAGTTCGGCCTCGGTGACCGGCTGCTGCGGCAGCACCCACTCCTGGGGGACCTCCTCGCCGTTGAGGATCTGGGAGGCGGCCAGCACCGGCGTACGCCACTGGAAGTTGGAGTAGACCGGGGCGATCGCCGTGATGTCCTCCTCCTGCCACTTGCGCATGAAGCTGAGCTCGTCCTCGCCGGAGATCACCGGGTAGGGCTTCCCAGCGTCCTCGAAGGCCTCCAGGGCCGCGACGGCCCCGTCGCCGGCGTCCATCCAGATGCCGTCGACATCCCCACGCTGCAGGTGCTGGGTGACCAGGTCCTTGATCTGCGCGCCGTCTCCTTCGGTGAACTCGAAGCCGAGGACGTCCAGCTCACTGTCGCCGAAGACCTGCTGGGCCGCTGCCCAGCGGTGCTCCAGCACGTCCACACCCGGCAGGATGCGCAGCGCCAGCACGGTCGATCCGGGCTCCAACTCCTCCACCAGGAACTCCGCGGCGTCGGCGCCGTAGGCGTAGCCGCCGATCGGGTGGATGAAGGTGACCATGCAATCGGTGTTGACGCCGCGGTCGAAGACGATCACCGGTGCCCCGCTCTCGCACGCGGCCTCGACCGCGGGGGTGAGCGTGGCGGTCGTGGACGGCGAGATGATGATCGCCTCGCAGTCGCCGGCGTCCACGAACGCCTGGATGTCGGAGATCTGCTGGTTGTCGTCGTCAGCGGCGTCGGAGACCCGGAACTCGCCGATGTCCCCGCTCTCCTGCAACACCTCCACCTGCTGCTGCATGGTGATCCAGCCGGTCACCCGCCACGGGTTGGAGACCGAGGCGTTGGAGAAGCACACCGTCGGTTCCTCGGCGTCCTCCCCTTCCAGCTTGTACTCGGAGGTGTCCGCCATCTCCGGCTCGATCGCCTGCAGCCACGGCTCGTCCTCCGGGCCTTCCGGTTCGATGTCGCGCTGGGCGAGCTGGTTCTCGTACTCCTCGGCGTCGAACCACTCCTCGTCGGGGGTGAGTTCCTGTCCGGCGTCGGCGCTATCAGGATCGTCGGTGGTACAAGCGGTCAGCAGCAGGCTCATCGCTGCACCGCCGGCGAGCAGAGCGCGGGGGATGCGCATGGTATCGGCCCTCCTAAGGGGATCGTGTCGATCTCTGCCGGGCGGCGTAGCCGACCGCGGCGATGATGATCAGGCCCTGCACCGTCGGCTGGATCGTCGACGGTAGGAACAACTGGTTGAACAGCGTGAACAGCGCTTCGACGGTGAGGGCGCCGGCCATCGCGGCGATGACCGTGCCGCGGCCGCCGCCCAGGACGACGCCGCCGAGCACGACCGCGGTGATCGCCATGAATTCCAGGCCGTCGCCGACCTGGGCGGTGACGCCGGCGAATCCGCCGATGAGGATGCTCGCGGCCGTGGCGAGCAGGCTGGAGAGCACGAACGCGGTCGTGCGCACCCGCCACACCCGTGCGCCGGAGAACGCGGCTGCGGTGTCGTTGTCGCCGGTGGCGATGAGGGTCCGTCCGTAGGGGGAGCGCGTGAGCGCCAAGGCCGCCGCGCCGACCGCGAGCGCGATCAGCAGCGCCCACGGAAGCTGTCCGATAACGGGCAAGTCCTCGATTCCGCCGCGTCCGGGCCGGCGGAACGCCTCGGAAAGCGCGCCCGTAGGGGCGCCGCCCGTCCACAACCGGATCGCGCCGTAGAGGACCAGCATCGTCCCGAGCGTGGTGATGATCGACGGCACTCGGAGCACGGTGGTGACCAGCCCGTTGACCAAGCCCACCAGGGCACCGAAGGCGATCATCAGCAGGATCACCGGGACGGTGCGGGACTCCTCTCCGTCGATCAGCTTGGCGGCGATCACCACCTGGGCGCCCACCAGCGATCCCACCGACAGGTCGAGTTCACCGGAGACGATCACGAAGTACTGGCCGACGGCGAGGATGACCAGGGGTGCGGCCTGCTTGGCGAAGGCCAGCATCGACGGGGGCTGGGCGAAGGACGGGTTGATCGCGAAGATGACCGCGAAGATCAGGATGAGCAGGGCGAATACGGTGCCGCTGCCGCCTCCGACCAGTCGGCTCACCGCCTCGCGCGCGATCCGTCCGGGCGCCGTGGGAACAGCTGTGCGCGTCATGTCCGGCCTCCCTGCTCCGCGGGTGCGGGATGGGGCGGATCACCGGTGCCGCCGGATGGCCCGCCGCGGCTGCCGGCGAACCGGGACCGGCTGGCGGTGCGGTCGACCTGGCGCCGCGCGTAGATCGCGACCGCGGCGATGACGATGACGCCGCGCAGTACGTCCTTGAAGAACGGGTCGACGGCGAGGATGTTGAACACGGTGTCGAGCACCGCCAGGATCAGCACTCCGGCGACCGTTCCGGCGACGCCGCCGCGCCCGCCGAGCAGGTAGGTGCCGCCGAGGACGACCGCGGCGATCGACTCCAGGTCGTAGCCGGACGCGTAGACGAGCGTGCTTCCGGTGCCGAACCGGGCTGCGACGAGCAGTCCGGCCGCGCCGGCCGCCACCGAGCACAGCACGTGGGCGGTGATGACGGGGCGCTCGACGTGGATCCCCGACATCCGGGCGACCTCGGCGTCGCCGCCGACCGCGTACATGTGGTAACCCGTCCGCGTCATGCGCAGGAACAGGATGGCCAGCACCGCGGCCGCGACCATGGCCGCGGCCGACAGGGGGAGGAAGGCGATCCGGGTGTAGCCGAAGAGCTGGAACGCCTCGGGGATGTCGCCGGCGGGGCCCTTGTACCGGGTGTCGAGGTAGCCCTTGATGATGAGCCCCATGCCCAGGGTCGCGATGAACGCGTTGACCCGCAGCCGGGTCACCACCAGGCCGTTGACCAGTCCGATCAGTGCCGATACCGCGATGACCGCGGCGATCCCGAGGCCGATCCGGGCCGGGTCGCCGGCCATGGTGGTCGCGGCCACCACGCTGCTCAGCGCCATCACATAGCCCACCGACAGGTCCAGCGACCGGCACAGGATCACCAGGGTCTGGCCGATTGCGACGAATCCCAGCAGGCTGGAACGGGTCAGCATGTCGACCAGGTTCGCGGTGCCCAGCAGGTTGTGGCCGCGGGCGGCGGCGACCGCCGTGCCGACCAGCACGATCGAGACCAGGGCCAGGTAGACCAGCCCTGTGGTGCCCAGCCGGAACGGCCGCGGCCGTGCGGTGGCAAGGGAACGCATCACGCCACCTCCCGGCCGTTGTTGTGCGAACCGGTGGCCAGGGACATGACGGCCTCCTCGCTCGCACCGGCGGGAAGTTCCCCGAAGATCCGGCCATCGTGCAGTACCAGAACACGGTCGGCCAGGCCGATCACCTCCTGCAGCTCCGACGAGATCAGCACGATGGCGACACCGGCCGCGGCGAGTTCCCTGATCAGGGTGTAGACCGCGCGTTTGGCTCCGACGTCGATCCCCCGGGTGGGCTCGTCGAGGACGATGATCTTGGGCTCGGTGGCCAGCCACTTGGCCAAGACGACTTTCTGCTGGTTGCCGCCGGACAGAAAGCGGACCTCCTGCGCGGTGTCGCGTGCCACCAGTTCCAGCGAGGTGAAGAATCCGGGCAGCCGCCGGGCGCCACTGCGGGCGCGGAACGGCAGCACGGAGTCCAGCACCAGCCGACCGTTGGCCAGCACCGACTGGCTCAGCGCCAACCCCTGGGTCTTGCGGTCCTCGGTCACCAGGGCGATGCCTTCGCGCACCGCGCGCGTGGGAGAGCGCAATGCCACCCGGCGGCCGTCCACGCGCACCTCGCCGCGGGTGAAGCGGGCGATCCCGAACAGCGCGTGGGCGATCTCGGTGCGTCCGCTGCCCTGAAGGCCGGCCAGCCCGACGATCTCGCCGCCGCGGACCTGCATGTCGATCCCGTCGAGCCGGTCGTTCCCGCCCTGGGCGACCTCCAGCCGGACCGGTCCCGGCCGAGTGCCCTCGATCGGGTCGGGGAAGAACGTGCTGATCGGCCGACCCACCATCATCCGGATCAGCTCGGTCGGCGTCGTCGCGGATATCGGTACCGTGTCCACCCGCCGACCGTCCTTCAGCACGGTGGCGCGGTCGCACAGGTCGAAGATCTCCTTGAGCCGGTGCGAGACGTAGAGGACGGCCATGCCACGGTCGCGCAGTCGCCGCACCAGCCGGTAGAGCAGTTCCACCTCGTGGTCGGCGAGGGCGGCTGTGGGCTCGTCCATCGAGATGATCCGGGCGTCGCTGGACAGCGCCTTGACCACCTCGACGATCTGCTGCTGGGCGACGGAGAGGGTGCGCACCGCGGCGTGCGGGGAGATACCGGTGATTCCGAGCTCATCGAGCAGGCCGGCGGTGTCGTCGGCCATTCCGCGGGCGTTGACCCGCCCCCGGCGCACCGGTTCGCGGCCGAGGTAGACGTTCTCGGCGACGGTGCGTTCGGGCAGCAGGTTGAACTCCTGGAATACGGTGGAGACGCCGGCCTGCTGCGCCCGCACCGGGTGGCTGAACTCGACCCGTTCACCGGACAGCTCGATGTGCCCGGTATCGGCCGGATGGACCCCTGCCAGGATCTTCATCAGCGTCGACTTCCCGGCGCCGTTCTCGCCGACCAGTGCGTGCACCTCGCCGGAGCGCACGTCCAGGTCGATGCCTTCCAGCACGTTGACTCCGAAGAACGACTTGCCGATCCCGCTCATCCGGAGCAGCGGCGGATCCGGGGCGTTCAATCCGCGACCTCCACCCACGTGCGTTCCCGTGCCGAGGTCAGCACGGCGTCGGCCAGGCGGGCCGCCCGCAGGCCGTCAGCAAACGTCGGCAGGCCGTCGGGCGCGGTGCCGGCGATGGCGTCGCGGGTGTCGGCCACGAAGGCGTCGAAGCAGTCCTGGTAGCCCTGGGCGTGGCCGGCGGGGACACGGGCCAGTCGCCGCGCGTCCGGGCTCAGCGTGTCGGGGTCGCGCATCAGCAGGGCGCTGCGCTCGCGGCCTCCCTGCCACAGCAGTTCGGGCTGCTCCTGGTCGAAGGAGAGCGTCGCCTCCGTCCCGGAGATCTCCAGGAGCAGGCGGTTCTTCCGGCCGGCCGAGACCTGGCTGATGATCGAGGCCCCGACCATCCCGCCGCGGGTGGCGAACTGGAAGGTGGCCAGGTCCTCGGTGGTGACCGGGCGGTTGCCTCCTCGGCTGCCGTTGACCGTGGCGGTCTGTGCGGACAGCCGGGTGATGCGGTCGCCGGTGACGAACTCCAGCAGGTCGCACCAGTGTGAGCCGATGTCCCCGAAGGCCCGGGTCGGGCCGCCCAGTTCTGCGTCGACCCGCCAGTTGTCGTCGCCGGGGCGCAGTAGCCAGTCCTGCAGGTAGCTGCCGTGGGCCAGAGTGAGCCGGCCGACCGCGCCGGCACGGACCTGCTCGCGTGCTTCGCGGACCATCGGGTGGAAGCGGTAGACGAAGGGGACCGTGGCGACACGCTGGGCGGCGGTGGCGGCGTCCGCCATCCGGGCGGCCGTGGCCGCATCGGTGGACAGCGGCTTCTCGCACACCACGTGTTTACCGGCGGCGAGTGCGGCCAGGGAGAGCGGCCCGTGCAGGTGGTTGGGCGTGCACACGTGGACGACGTCGACGTCGTCACTGGCGAAGAGTTCGGCGGTATCGGCAAAGGCGCGTTCGGCACCGAGCGGCCGCAGCGCGTCGTGCGCCTTGGTCGGGGTGGACGCGGCGACCCCGACCACGCGCCCGCCGGCGACCCGGATGGCGCGGGCGTGCACCCGCCCCATGAAGCCGGTGCCGATGACCGCTGCGCGGTAGCCGTTCCGGAGCCGGTCGGAGCCGGGATCGGGCGGCGTGTTCGGTTCTGTGATGCGACTCACTGCCATGGCGGGAATCTAACCTCACTTATGACGATGGTCAAGCATAAGTTGCACAATCTTCGTGTATTAGCTGGTGGGAGTTCCGCATTAGATCCTGTGCTTCACTGTCTGTGTGACAGAAGACGCGTTGATGCCACCGGGAACAGCTCAGCCCTCCGCCATGCGCGTACCGCCTTCGGGGACGCCGACGGTTCCCGGTGCGGGAACGCTGCTGCGGATTCTGCGCGATGGCCGCCCGCGAACCCGTTCCGAACTGGCCGCCGTCACCGGTCTGGCCCGCTCTACCGTCGCTCAGCGTGTGGACGCCCTGCTCGCCAGCGGTCTCATCGGCCCCGCGGGCGAGGCCGCCTCGACTGGTGGGCGCCCCCCGACGACCTTCGCCTTCATGCCATCGGCGCGCGTCGTCTTGGCGGCCGACCTCGGCGCCACCTACGCGCGACTCGCGCTCACCGACATGGCCGGCTACGTCCTGGCCGAAACACGGGCCGACCTCGACATCGCCACGGGCCCGGAAACCGTCCTGGACTGGGTCATCACCCACGGGAGAAAACTGCTGGAGCAGGTCGGCCGGTCACCCGGCGAGCTCCTGGGCGTGGGCATCGGCCTGCCCGGTCCGGTCGAACACTCCACCGGCCGCGCGGTCAACCCGCCGATCATGCCGGGATGGGACGGCTTCGACGTCCCCGGATACGTCGAGGCGCGGTTCTTCGGGCCGGTCCTGGTGGACAACGACGTCAACATCATGGCGCTGGGCGAGCACTTCGCCCGCTGGGGCGATGCCAGCCACCTGATGTTCGTGAAGGTCGCCACCGGTATCGGCTGCGGCATCATCAGCGATGGCGGCGTCTACCGCGGTGCCAAGGGTGCGGCCGGGGACCTGGGGCACATCCAGGTGCCGCACGGCACGGGGCATCCCTGCCGGTGCGGCAACACCGGCTGCCTGGAGGCGGTGGCCAGTGGATCCGCTATCGCGGCCGAGCTCGCAGAGCAGGGCATCGCCGCCCGGACAGCGCTCGACGTGGTGGAATTGGCCCGTTCAGGATCGGTACCGGCCCTGCGTTCGCTGCGCCAGTCCGGGCGCGACATCGGCGAGGTGCTGGCAGCCTCGGTGAACATGCTCAACCCCTCCATCATCGTGATCGGGGGATCCCTCGCGCTGGCCGGCGACCACCTGCTCGCCGGTGTCCGCGAGGTCATTTACCAGCGCTCACTACCGCTGGCAACAGAAGACCTGCGAATCGTCTCCGCACAGATGGGCGAGCGCGCCGGCGTCATCGGAGCCGCCGTCATGGTGATCGAGTACGGGCTCAGCCCTGAGCGGGTGGAGGTGCTGGTCAGCGGGGGATAGGCGGTCCGGTCGCGGTAGGGCCGCGGCGAGGACGGCTCGCCACGGCCCCGTTCCGTATCCGCGTCAGCCATCCAGGCCGCGGGCCCCGGCGTCGGGGTCGCGGTCACCGCGGTGATGCGTCGGCCCCTCGGCCGCGTCGCGGAAACCGCTCTCGTAGCCGATGTCGGGAAGGGCGCCCTCTCCGTGCAGCCGCGGGCGCTGGCCGTGTGCCCGCCGCAGCGCACTCGCACCGACGCTGGCCAGCAGGGACATGATGGCGATACCGGTGATGGCGTTGACGAGCGCGGTGGCGATCTGGTTCGGTATCGGAGCGTCTTGGGCGAACGGGCTGATGGCGGCCACCACGGTCGCCAGTCCGACGATCCAGCCGAAGAAGGTCATCGGCCGGGGCGCGTTCAGCAGCAGTACATGCAGCAGGCCCGTCGCGGAGAGGGCCGCGACCGCTGCGATCACGGCATAGACAGCGGTTCCGGCGTCACCGAAGTAGCCCGCCTCATCGGAGGCGAGGATCGGCATCGTCAGCACCCCGCGCATGACCAGTGCGCCGACGAGGACCACGAGCCCGGCGACCACGGCCGTGGCCAAGCCTCCCGTCCACAGCCGGGCGGTGTCGATACCGCCTCTGTTCCCATATTCGCTCATGCCGGTACCCCCCGATACGGCGTCGAACACGGTCGTAAGCCCCATACCCGGATGTCACTATAGGTAATCCGACAATCACCTAAAGGAGTGCGGGGTGGGCAGTGTTGTCGGCGGCCTCGCGGAAGCCGCGTCCGCTGATGGCCATGGCCGCATTGTCCGGCGGAGCGCGGTTCGGATATCGCATTCCGCATAGAACGGCGGCCGAGTCCGGGAAAACGCTCCAGAAAGGGGTAGGGATAGGCCATTATATCGGGTTTAGGATTCTGCTTTATTTTTCGGTCACGGCAGCGGATTTTGCGGTGCGCGTTGCGCAATGTGTTGCGTCCTGCGGTTCATGATCATTACAGAAATTTGTCGGGGTTGCTCGGCGAAGGCCAGTGAAGCCCTCTGGGGGCATGTGGTCACCCAACGAATTTTTCTGCTCTGACCTGGTGTTATGGTGAATATTCCGGTCTCGGCACTTGATCTTTGGTGGGGTGCATGCTTTTCAATATAGGTACCCGAAGTTTCACCCTCGGCTCGTGTGCTGTGTGCCCGAGGGTGTTTCGAGTGTGAGGAGTCGACCTATTAAAGGGCAGGATCAGCAGCGTTTTGGAGACGACCCGCTAGCCGTTCGCGACACCGACCACTACAAAGCCGAATATGTTACGGGCTTCGTCGAGAAGTGGGACGAGCTGATCGACTGGAAGCGGCGCTATGCCAGCGAAGGGCGCTTCTTCGTCGAGCAGCTCAAGGCCCGCGGGGTACGCAAAGTGCTCGACGTCGCCACCGGTACCGGTTTCCACTCGGTCCGTCTGGTCGAAGAGGGATTCGACACCGTCAGCGCTGACGGCAGTCCGGAGATGCTGGCCAAGGCGTTCGCCAACGGTCTCACCTACGGAGGGCACATCCTGCGTGTGGTGCACGCGGACTGGCGGTGGCTGAACCGCGATGTCCACGGGACCTACGACGCGATCATCTGCCTGGGCAACTCCTTCACCCACCTCTTCTCGGAGCGGGACCGGCGCAAGGCGCTGGCGGAGTTCTACGCGATGCTGAAGCACGACGGTGTGCTCATCATCGACCAGCGCAACTACGACGCGCTGCTCGACGGCAAGTACGGTAACAAGCACACCTACTACTACTGCGGCGAAGAGGTCTCAGCCGAGCCCGAGCACGTCGACGAAGGGCTGGCGCGGTTCGTCTACCGCTTCCCCGACCGGTCGGAGTACCACCTCAACATGTTCCCGCTGCGCAAGGACTATACGCGGCGGCTTCTGCGCGAGGTGGGGTTCCAGCAGATCGACACCTACGGCGATTTCCAGGAGACCTATCAGGGTGCGGAGCCCGACTTCTTCATCCACATCGCCGAGAAGGCCTACCACCGCGACGACCAGCTCTCCGAGAGCTATTCGGCGGCGGTGCAGACCGCGCGGGAGTACTACAACTCCAGTGACGCCGACACCTTCTATCACTCGATCTGGGGCGGCACCGACATCCACATCGGCCTCTACCGCTCGCCCGAGGACGACATCGCCGAGGCCAGTCGGCGCACTGTGGAGCGCATGGCGGGGAAACTGGAGATCACTTCCGACACCGAGGTGATCGACATCGGGGCCGGCTACGGCGGTTCGGCGCGGTACCTCGCCCGCACCTACGGCTGCCGGGTGACGTGCCTCAACCTCAGCGAGGTCGAGAACGAACGCAACCGGGAGATGAACCGCGCCGCGGGCCTGGACCACCTCATCGACGTGGTGGACGGCTCCTTCGAGGACATCCCGGCTCAGGACAACGGGTTCGACGTGGTGTGGTCCCAGGACGCGCTGCTGCACAGCGGCGACCGCACGCGGGTGCTCGAAGAGGTCGTGCGTGTGATGCGCAGCAACGGCCACTTCGTCTTCACCGACCCGATGGCCACCGACGGGGCCTCCAGCGAGGCGCTGCGTCCGATCCTGGACCGCCTGCACCTGGACAGTATGGGCACACCGGGCTTCTACGACCGGGAGGCGGCTCGGCTGGGTCTGACCAAGGTGGAGTTCGACGACCTCAGCGAGCAGTTGCCGACGCACTACGGGCGGGTGCTCGCCGAGACCGAGGCCCGCGAGTCCGAACTCACCGGCAAGATCAGCGAAGCGTACCTGTCCCGGATGAAGACGGGATTGCAGAACTGGGTCAACGGCGGCCGGGCCGGCGCCTTGGCGTGGGGCGTTCTCCACTACCGCGGCTGATCCGACCCCCCTTCCCAGCCCGGCCCCGTGGATCCCGCGGGGCCGGACTGCTTTCCCGCGCCCGCGCACGGGTATCTCAGAGTCCTGAGAGCGAACGGGAACGGCGAGGGCGAGTAAGGGGCAGATCAGATGGGCAGCACGCCAGCGGCGCGCTGGGTGATCGTCGGAGTGGACGGCTCCGACTCCAGCCGGTATGCGCTGGAATGGTCGGCCAACCAAGCCTCCATACGCGGCTTGGGTGTGCGTATCGTCACCGCGGTCTGGCCGCCGGAGACGGAAGGGCCGTTCGGGGAACTGGTACTCCCAGACGACGGCGAGGACACCGCACCGCGCCTGTATGAAGCCCAAGCGCTGCTGAACTACGCACGCGAGTGGGTCCTGCGACTTTTTCCCGAGCTTCTTGTGCAGACCAAGAGGGTCACATCCCGCGCGGCCGAAGCGCTGCTGGCCGAGGCGTCGCAGCCGGATACCGTCGCGGTGGTCGTCGGCTCACGCGGGCTGGGCGGCCTGGCCACGGCCTTCATCGGGTCGGTGGGGGTGGAACTGGCGGCCAAATCCCCGGTGCCCGTCGTCGTACTGCCCAAGAAGCACGAGTCCGCCCGTGGCGCCAAGGGTCGCCTCGTCGTCGGCGTCGACGGTTCTGAGAGCAGCCGTCGGGCGGTGGAGTTCGCGTTCGCCCAGGCGGATACGACGGGGGCCGAGATCGTCGCGGTCTGCGCCTGGCAGCCCATGGCGGCGTTCGCATCCTCGATGGGGCCGGTGCCGCCCGAGGCGTTCGACGACGAGGCGGTCGAGGCGGCGGCGCGCCGCACAGCACAGGCCGAGCTCGATGAGGTGCGCGGCGATTACCCCGATGTAGCCGTTGAGCTTCGCCTGGTTCGGGCGCACCCCGTGGTGGCCCTGCTGGAGGAGGGCACACCGGCGGATTTGATCGTGGTCGGTTCGCGCGGCCGGGGCGGTTTCCGCGGTCTGCTGCTCGGGTCGGTCAGTCAGTCCGTTCTGCACGGGGCGCACGGCCCTGTTGCGGTCGTGCACTGACCTCCAGACGGTATTATCTTCCCAAGAAGATTTCTTCTGGGAAGTGGCCCCTTGGGGTCGGAGGGAGTCCCCGTGAACACCGGCATGCCCGTGCTCTACTTCGGCCACGGCGCCCCGCCGCTGGCAGACGACGAACTGTGGACGGGCCAACTCTCTGCCTGGGCCGCACGCCTCGCCCGTCCGCGGTCCGTGCTCATCGTCTCGGCGCATTGGGAAGCGGCGCCGGTGACGATCGGCGCCACGTCCACCGTTCCGCTCACCTACGACTTCTGGGGATTTCCGCAGCGCTACTACGAGGTCACCTATCCCGCTCCCGGCGCACCGGAGCTCGCGGCCTCGGTGCGCGCCCTGCTGGGCGACGGGTCCCGGCCAGTGGCCGAGGCTCCCGAGCGCGGCCTGGACCACGGTGCCTATGTTCCGCTGAAGGAGATGTATCCCGGCGCCGACGTTCCGGTGCTGCAGGTCTCGATGCCCACGCTGGACCCCCGAGAGCTGTTCGAAATGGGTCGGCGCCTGGCACCGCTGCGTGAGGAAGGCGTGCTGATCATGGGCAGCGGGTTCCTCACCCACAACCTCTCCTGTATCGACTTCGGGCTCGGCGCCGACGCCGCACCGCCCGCGTGGTCGGCGGAGTTCGACGACTGGGCGGCCCGAGCCGTGGACTCCGGCGACATCGACGCGCTGCTCGATTGGCGGAACAAAGGGCCGGCCGCGCACATCGCACACCCCAGAAGCGAGCACCTGGCGCCATTGTTCGTCGCGCTGGGCGCGGCGCAGGACGGGAACGAGCAGGCGCGCAGCGCCATCGACGGGTTCTGGTACGGCCTGGCCAAGCGCGCCTTCCAATTCGGCTAGCGAACCGGACACCGTCGACCCGACCGGCGCTTGACGGGGGGCTCCCTCTCGCGGTTCACTCTGTACCGACTAGTTGGTATCCAAAGTTCGGAGGCGGGTAGTGAAAGCGTCGCGGGTACACGAACCAGGCGAGCCGCGCGATGTCCTGCGGCTCGAAGAGGTCGCGGACCCGCGCCCCGCACCAGGGCAGGTGCTGGTCCGGGTGCGCGCAGCCGCGGTGAACTTCCCCGACGCCCTGCTCTGCCGCGGCATGTACCAGACCAAACCGCCGCTGCCGTTCACTCCCGGTATCGAACTGTGCGCCGAGGTCGCCGAGGTAGGGGAGGGTGTCACCACGGTCGCCGTCGGCGACCGGGTGATCGGCGGCGCCGAGCTTCCCAATGGGGCCTTCGCCGACTATGCCCTCATGGGCGCCGACACCGTGTTCCCCGCCCCCGACTCGCTCACCGACGACGAGGCCGCGTCGCTGTTCATCGGCTACCAGACCGGCTGGTTCGCCCTGCACCGCAGGGCCGGACTGCGTGAAGGCGAGACCGTCCTGGTACACGCGGCGGCCGGCGGTGTGGGCAGCGCGGCGGTCCAGCTCGCCAAAGCGGCCGGGGCCCGGGTCGTCGGTGTCGTCGGAGGGTCGAAGAAGGCCGAGGCCGCCGCCGAACTCGGTGCGGACGTCGTTGTCGACCGGCACACCGAGGACTTCGTATCCGTGGTCAAGGAGCTGACCGATGGGCGCGGGGCCGACGTCGTGTTCGACCCTGTGGGCGGCGACTCCTTCACCCGCTCCACCAAATGCATCGCCTTCGAGGGGCGCATCGTCATCATCGGCTTCGCCAGCGGAACCATTCCCACGCCTGGTCTGAACCACGCCCTGATCAAGAACTACGCGCTGATCGGCCTGCACTGGGGGCTCTACCGCGAGCGCGCACCCGAATACATCGGCGAGGCGCACGCCCGGCTCACCGAACTCGCCGACCAGGGCCTGATCAAACCACTGGTCAGTGAGCGAATCGGCGCCGCGGACCTGGCTGACGGGGTGCAGCGGCTCGCCGACGGCTCCACCGTGGGCCGGCTGGTCTTCGCTCCCACCGCATAGCCCTCCGCCCCATTCGAAGGAGCACGTATGGCCGAGGCCTTCGCCATCCCCGCAACGACGGCGGTCGTCACCGGTGCCGCCGGCGGTATCGGTCGCGCCCTTGCCGAACGCCTGATCAGCGAGGGCGCCGCCCGTGTGGTGGTCACCGACCGCGACCCCGACGCGGTCAAGGCGGTGGCCGCCGAGCTGGGCGAGCGCGCTCATGCCATGGCCTTCGACGTGACCGACGAGGACGCCGTCGCCTCCGCTGTGGAGACGATCGAAGACACGCATGGGGCGATCGACCTGTGGTGCTCCAACGCGGGTGTAGCCAGAGGGAGGGGGCTCGGCGACGACACCGACTGGGACATGTCCTGGCGGGTGCACGTGCTCGCGCACATCTACGTCGCCCGGGCGCTGTTCCCCCGCATGGCGGAGAGGGGACGTGGCCACCTGCTCGTGACCGCCTCGGCCGCCGGGCTCCTCACCCAACTCGACACCGCCCCCTACTCGGTCACCAAGCACGGGGCGGTCGCGCTGGCCGAATGGCTGGCCATCCGGCACGCCGACGAGGGCATCAACGTCTCATGCCTGTGCCCCCAAGGCGTCAACACCCCCATGACCGCGGGCGACGACGGCACCTCCGCGACCCGTCTCGGCGGCGCCTACATCGAGCCGGAGGATGTCGCCGAATCCGTGGTCGCGGCCCTGCATACCGGCCGCTTCCTGATCCTGCCGCACCCCGAGGCCGCAGACTACGAGCTGCGGCGCGTCACCGACCGCGACCGCTGGATCAGCGGGATGCGCCGCGCTCTGGCCAAGATCCGCGGTGCCGCGGCGCAAAGGAGCTGAAACGGGCTTCGCCTGCGATGCCACCACGCAGGAGTACCGCCTCTGCGGCTCGCCGACGGCCCAGGCGAGGCGCGCCTGCGGCCGACCGCGTGCGCCAGGAGCCCACGCCCTACCTCGCCAAGGACAAGAAGCGGTAGCGGGCCGTGCATCCGCGGCCGGACCGACGGTCAGGCGCGGAATATACCAGTGAATGTGACGAACACCATCGCAGAGTGCTGAACGAAGGCTCACAGCCAGGCCACCGACCGCGCCGGCAGCGGGAGGGCCGCCGCCAGGCACGACGATGATCAACATGGTATGCGCGGACCGCCGGTCACCATTATCTGCAAGTAGACCAATGGACTACACCTGTTGTCTAGGCCAACTGGCCTGGAAGGGGGCTTGTCGCTGATGATGCGGAACTGACACGACGTAAGGAGCTGCTGTGCCTGAACAGGTCCCTGACATCGGGACGGCCCCCACCGGCCACCAAGAGTTGATCGACTGGGTACGCGAGGTCGCAGCCCTGACCCGACCCGATGAGGTCGTCTGGTGCGACGGCTCGCAGGAGGAGTGGGAGCGGCTGACCGGTCTACTGGTCGAGAAGGGGACATTCACGCGCCTCAACCCCGAGCTTCGGCCCAACAGCTTCTACTGCCGCTCCGACCCTGACGACGTCGCCCGGGTCGAGGACCGCACGTTCATCTGCTCCGAGCACGAAAAGGACGCCGGTCCGACCAACAACTGGATCGATCCCGCCGAGATGCGCGCGACCTTCGCCGACGTCTTCGACGGCTGCATGCGCGGCCGCACCATGTACGTGGTCCCGTTCTGCATGGGACCGCTGGGTGGAGCGATCTCGCAGCTCGGCGTGGAGATCACCGACTCCGCCTACGTCGCGGTGTCGATGCGGATCATGGCCCGCATGGGCGAGCCCGCCCTGCGCCTCATCGAAGAGCGCGGCTCCTTCGTGAAGGCCGTCCACTCCGTCGGCGCCCCCCTGGAGCCGGGCCAGGCCGACGTGCCATGGCCGTGCAACTCCACCAAGTACATCTCGCACTTCCCCGAGACCCGGGAGATCTGGTCCTACGGGTCGGGCTACGGCGGCAACGCACTGCTCGGCAAGAAGTGCTACGCGCTGCGCATCGCATCGGTCATGGCGCGCGACGAGGGGTGGCTGGCCGAGCACATGCTCATCCTCAAGGTCACCCCGCCCGAGGGCGAACCCCGCTACATCGCGGCGGCCTTCCCGAGCGCCTGCGGCAAGACCAACCTCGCCATGCTGGCGCCCACCATCCCCGGATGGAAGGTCGAGACGGTCGGCGACGACATCGCCTGGATGCGCTTCGGCGAGGACGGGCGGCTGCGCGCCATCAACCCCGAGGCGGGGTTCTTCGGCGTCGCCCCCGGCACGGGAGCGGGCACCAACGCCAACGCGATCGAGACGCTGTGGGGCAACAGCATCTTCACCAACGTCGCCCTCACCGACGACGGCGACGTCTGGTGGGAAGGGCTCACCGACGAGCCGCCCGCGCACCTCACCGACTGGAAGGGGCGCGACTGGACACCGGACTCGCCGGAGCCGGCCGCCCACCCCAACTCCCGCTTCACCACGCCCGCGGGCCAGGCGCCGACCATCGCCGGCGAGTGGGAGGACCCGGCCGGCGTCCCGATCTCGGCCATCCTGTTCGGCGGGCGCCGGGCCACCGCGGTGCCGCTGGTCAACGAGTCCTTCGACTGGCAGCACGGCGTCTTCCTGGGCGCCAACGTCGCCTCGGAGAAGACTGCCGCTGCCGAGGGCACGGTCGGCGAGCTGCGCCGCGACCCCTTCGCCATGCTGCCGTTCTGCGGCTACCACATGGGCGACTACTTCGCCCACTGGCTGCGCATCGGCACGATGACCGACCCCGAGAAGCTGCCCCGCATCTTCTACGTCAACTGGTTCCGCAAGGACGACGGCGGGCGCATCGTCTGGCCCGGGTTCGGGGAGAACAGCCGAGTGCTCAAGTGGATCGTCGAGCGGCTCGACGGCCGCGCCGATGCGGTCGAGACCCCGATCGGGAACCTGCCGACAAAGGACTCCCTCGACACTGACGGCCTCGACCTCAGCGAGGAGGAACTGGAGTTCCTGCTGTCGGTCGACCGCGGTACCTGGCGCGAGGAAGCCGCGCTGATGCCGGAGTTCTTCAAGTCCTTCGGCGACCAGCTGCCCGGCGAACTGTGGGACGAATACAGCGCCCTGCTGAACCGGCTCGGCTGACCGGCGCAGCAGAGAGACCACGGGCAGCGGAACCAAGGGAGGCCCGCACCAGGGGTGCGGGCCTCCCTTTTCACATACCACTCCCGCCGGCCTTGGCTCTGTGCACGTGTGCGGACGGGACAGGGGTGTCCAGAGCCAAGGCCGGCAAGGGGCTTAGGCCAGTTCCTTGTGCGCTGTCTCTTTCAGCGCCAGCACGCAGACGGCGCTGATCGCACAGCTGAGGAACAGGTAGCCGGCCACGGCCATGGAGGTTCCCGTCGCGGCGAACAGTGCGGTGGCGATGAACGGGGCGAACCCGCCGCCGATGATCGCGCCGACCTGGTAGCCCATCGACGCCCCGCTGTAGCGGGTCTTGGTGTTGAACATCTCCGAGAAGAGGGCCGCCACCGGTCCGGACATCGCCTGGTTGATGAGGGCGGCGAGGAGGATCCCGATGAACACCAGGGCCAACACCTTGGTGTTGACGAGCAGGAACAGCGGGAACGCCATCACCGCGCCGCCAACGGCGCCGAACATGAAGACCTTGCGCCGCCCGATGATGTCGGAGAGGTAGCAGAACCCGACGATGGCCGGGATCGAGAGGGAGCTGATGATCCCGACGAAGATCAGGAGGGTGTTGTTCGGCAGCCCGAGCACAGTGGTGCCGTAGGAGAGCATGTACGTGAGGTTGAGGTAGCCACCCACCTGGAAGCCGAGGCTCAGCCCCAGAGCGAGCAGCACCTGCTTCCAGTAGCTGCGGAACACCTCGACGATGGGCATCCGCTCCTTGGTCTGGCTCTTCCGGGCCTTTTCCTGGGCCTCGCGGAACATCGGGCTCTCTTCGATCCTCAGCCGGATCACCATGCCCACCAGGATCAGGACCGCGCTCAGCAGGAACGGGATACGCCATCCCCAGGACGCGTCCGGGAGGGTGATGTTGACGACGAGGAAGATGACCGTCGACAGGATGAATCCGAGCGGGACCCCGAGCTGCGGGAAGCTGCCGTAGAAGCCGCGCCGGTTCGGGGGAGCGTGTTCGACCACCAGCGCCACGGCTCCGCCCCACTCACCGCCAATGGCGAAACCCTGCAGCAGGCGGAGAAAGACAAGGAGTATCGGGGCGAGGATGCCGATCTCACTGAATGTCGGCAGCAGGCCGATCAGGAACGTGGCACCACCCATGATGAAGAGGGTGAGGACGAGGATCGACTTTCGGCCGACTTTGTCCCCGAAGTGCCCGAAGACGACCGCTCCGGCGGGGCGCATGACGAACCCGACACCGAAGGTGGCGAAGGCGAGCAGTGTTCCTATCAGGGGCGACGCGTCAGGGAAGAACGCCTTATTGAACACCAGCGCCGCAGCGGTACTGTAGATGAAGAAGTCGTACCACTCGATGGTGGTTCCCACTAGCGCTGCGGTGGAAGCACGGCGGATCATGGACATATCCGCCTTGTGCACCTGTTGCGTTGTCATCTGGCTCCGTTCGTTCTGGTGCGTCGGAAGGCTCCCGCGGTCACCAGAGAACTCAGGTAGGGGACGGGGCTGCTGGTTCCGGCCCGGTGGAACGTGCCGCCTCCCGAACAGGGCAGGGAAACAGTGTTCTGGTCCGGGACTTCTCGGGTGGGCAGCGTGTGCGAGGGGCTCTTCTTAGTTCTGAAGTCGAGCGGGTCGTGGTAGATCGGCGGGCTCCCTCCGATCACCGCCGACATGCGTGGTGCTCCTGCCGTGGTACGGCACTGCACCCTGCCCGATGTATCGGGGCCGGTGGTGATGCCCGTCGGGGTGGCGGGCTAGCTGCCGACACGGTCCCGGCCGGTACCGGATGCGGTTGTCCGCGTGGCCGAAAGCAGCACGAGGTCGCACGATGGACCTACCTTCCCGGCGGCTTGACCATGAGCGCCGGTGACATCGTTCCTACATGATGAACAGTGTTTCAGTATCAAACCAAAACATCAGACTTATAGTCAATAGGAAGACTAGTTGAAAATTATGCACATATGCGCACGTGGGGGGCGTTAAGTTATTGATCAGTCTTAGATTAATCGAACATATGTTCGATTCCGAGGGGATGCTGGGCCGGGTGTTCCGCCCCCGCGGACCGGGGGCTCACCGGATCCAGGACCAGGTGCTTCTCTCCCGGTAGGCCTCGGGGAGCGAGGTCCGGTCGCCCACGACCTCGGCTGCGCGGTTTCCTTCCCGCACGATGTCGCCGTGCTCCCACATCGTCAGACGGCCGGCGTCCACCAGAATCCGGCCGTCCACCACCACCGTCTCCACGGCATGGGGGTTGCCCGAGTAGACGAGGTTCGACGGCCAGGTGCTCCTGGGAACCAGATGCGCCCGGTCGATATCGACGACGGCGAGGTCCGCCCGCTTGCCCGCTTCCAGGGAACCGATCTCTTCCGCCATGCCCAGCGCGCGGGCGCCGCCGATGGTGGCCAGTTCCAACGCCAGCTCCGCGGAGCCCCACTCGGCTCCCCAGCGGGACTTCTGCAGGAAGACGGCGATCTTCATCGCCTCCCAGAGATTCTGACCGTTGTTCGTGGAGGCGCCGTCCGTACCCAGGCCCACGTGCACCCCCGCCTGGAGCATCTCGGCCAGCGGGGCGACCCCGGCCGCGTACATCAGATTCGCCACCGGGTTGTGCGAGACCCCCGTCTGCGATTCGGCGAGCAAGCGGCGCTCAGTCTCGTCGCACCAGACACAGTGTGCGATCAGCAGGTGCGGCCCGAGCGCGTCCAGCTCGCTCAGCCTCTCGATGGAACCGGTGCCGAACCGGTGCCGGGCCTCGTCGCGCTCATCCGGAGAGCTCGCCACGTGCATGGTCATCCGGCAGGACTCGGCCTTGGCGTAGGCGGTGAACTCGGTGATCATGTCCGGGGTGCAGCGCAGGACCCCCAGCGCCTCCGGGACGACCTCGACCAGTTCGGAACCGTAGGTCCGGCGCAGCCGGGTGACCTCGGAGAGGGCGTGATCGATGCTCTCCCGGGCATCGGGTGCGGTGCTCTGGCTGGGGTCGTGCTCGTCGCTGGAGTCGGCGGAGATGCGCGCCACGACCGCCCGGGACCGGGATTCCGTGAGCGCGCGCAGCACACCGTCGATGGCGCCGGGGTTGGGCGTACCGAACTCGCCCACCGCGGTGGTGGTCACGCCGCCGAGGAGGTTCTCGGCGAGCGCCACCCGGGCACCGGCGTAATAGGTGTCCTCGGTGTTCGCGCGTAGCGTCGGCCACATGCCCCGGGTGACCCACTCCGCGAGGGGCATCTCGTCGAACAGGCCGCGCGTGATGCCGTTGGACAGGTGAGTGTGGCAGTTGACCAGGCCTGGGAGGATGACCTTGCTGTCCGCCCGGATGGTGTGCGGTGATTCGAAACCGCACTCCTCGTCCCGCCCCACCCCCGCGATACGCCCGCCGTCGATCGCGACGTAGCCCGACTCGAAGACTCTGCGCTCGCCGTCCATTGAGACGACGGTGGCGCCCCTGAACAGCAGGTCTACGGCCTCAGCCATGTGCTGTGCACCCTTTCGCGTATGACCCGCCGCGGTTCCGCGGCGGGTGTCTGGGCATTGATCGCTGCCGCCGCTGCCGACGAGGAGGCCGCGGGCGTCGGCGGTGCCGCGGTCCGGCGAACCGCCACCGGCCGGGTGGCCGATTGGGCCACCCGGCCGTACTCCGGTACCGCGTTAGGATGAGCGGGAGGCGGTGGCGCCGGCCGAGAGCCGTTCGCCCAACAGGCGCCCGAACGTGAGGGCGGGGGTGACCAGCATTCCGGAGCAGAAGCTGTTACCGCAGGTCGCCCCGGCGCCGATCACCTCGCCCACGGCGTAGAGGCCCTCGATCCGCTCACCCGCGGCCGAACGGACCGTGAAATCGGTATCGATGTCGAGCCCCGTGAACGTCACCAGGGTGATCGCATGGTTGCGAATGGCGTAGTACGGGCCCTTCTCGATGGGCATCGGAAGATGGGTGCGTCCGAAGTCCTCATCGACCCCGCGGGCCACCTGGTCGTTGTACCGGGCGACCGTGCTCACGAGCCCTTCCGGATCGATGCCCGCCAACGCCGCCAGTTCGCTGAGGTCGTCGGCCCGGTGGACGCCGACCCGGTTGTTGGCCATCGCCCGCACCTGGTCCGGTTCGCAGCCGACGACCATCTCGAGGGCTCCGGTGGAGGCCTCCAGCATCGCGTCGTCGAAGACCGTCCAGAAGGTCCGCTGCGGGATCGTGGTGAGCGCGCGCTCCTTCTCGTCGATGGACGGCTCGTCCTCGGCGACCCAGCGCTTTCCGTCGGTGTTGACGTAGATCTCCAGGGGAGGGCGCTCACTGGTCAGCCGCTGACGGTCGGACCAGTTGGCTCGTCCCGGCGTCTTCGGGTCGGGCAGTCCGCCGAATGTCGGCAGATACGTCCCCTGCCCTTGGAGGCCGGCACCGGCGGCCCGCCCCAGGTGGATGCCGTCGCCGGTCGCCGCGCGCCCCGACGCGGACACCAGCGGCGCGCCTTCGAGCTCCTCGAACAGCTCGGAGTCGGCGCCGAAACCACCGGTGGCGATGACCACCGACGGCGCGTCGACGTCGACCTCCTGGCCGTTTTTGAAGACCGAGACGCCGCAGACCCGTCCCGTGTCGTCTTTGCGGATCTCCAAGGCCGGGGTGCTGGTCCACAGCGTGAGGTCGTGGCTCTCCCGGGCCTTCTCCAGTTCGGCGCGGAGAACCTCGAGGATGGACTGCCCCTCGTCCTTGCCGTAGTACGTCCGAGCGACAGTGTAGGGCTCGTGCCCGTAGACGATGCGGGGTGTCTCCGGGGCGAAGGCGAAGCCGCGCTCGTCCAGCCAGTCCACAGTGTCCGCGGCGTTGGCGACCTGGATCTGGATCAGGTCGTCGCGCGCGGTCCCCTGGCTGATCCGACGGATGTCGGCGAGGTGCTGCTCGACGCTGTCCTCGATGCCCCGGGAGCTCTGCCGGCGGGTGCCGGCGGCGGCCATATGCCCGCCGGTCACATGCAGCGTGCCGCCGATCAGACTGTCCTTTTCCACCAGCAGAACCCTGGCCCCGCCCTGCGCCGCGGCGATGGCGGCCGGGATCCCGGCCGTTCCGGCGCCGATGACGGCGACGTCGTAGGCGGTCTCCTCCTGGCGCTCTTGACTGTTCAAATCCCTTCCCTCTCATCCCGAACCGGGGCCATGCACCGCTCGCGTCTGATCACGGGCACGGCCCGGGTCACATACCGTCGCCGTCCCAGCGCCCGCGCGAGCGGCTCCGCACCGGAAGGGTGGACAGGATCGGAGCGGGAATCGGGTCCCCCTCACTCCAGGACCGGCCGTGGCCCCAGTTGTGCCGCCCCTCGTCGGTCCGCTCGTCGGAGTGCTCCAGGCTCGCCGGGTCCGCGCCCCAGTCGAGATCAGCAGGAGACCCGTGGTCATGGTCGTGACCGTGGTCGTGGTCGTGGCCGTGGTCGTGACCGTGGCCGCCCTGCAGCTGGGCGGCGTCGAGCGCCTTGGCGATGGCGATCGCCGAGGGGTCGGGGCCCGTGCCGTGGGGGACGAGCGGGGCATCGGGAGCGCCCTGCTCGTTCTGGTACTCCCACGCCTTGCGCAGGATCTCCAGGCTCTCT
The DNA here is from genome assembly GCA_021793235.1 of Actinomycetes bacterium. Lineage (GTDB taxonomy): Bacteria > Actinomycetota > Actinomycetes > Streptosporangiales > Streptosporangiaceae > JAJYTD01. Next base: position 174,227 of record JAJYTD010000003.1, read on the forward strand.
TCGCCGCGCCACGGCTGGGCGAGGTCATGCGACGACTGCGACCAGCGGAGCGGGGTCTTGCCATCCCCGGGGCCGTAGTTGATGGCTTCACCGCCCCAGCGCACCCACTCGTTCTGGGTGTACCAGTTGAACAGTTCGCCGTCCGAACGCAGGATCCAGGTGGCGCCGCCCTCCATCGAGGTGAAGTGGCCGTGCTTGACGCGGGCGGGCCGGAAGAAGTAGGTGCCCAGGTCCAGGGTGCCGAAGTTGTACTCCATGTGGCCCTGGAGGGTGTAGGCCTCCTCATAGCACGGGTGGTGGGCCAGGCGGTGATCGGACCAGCCCTCCTGGGCGTGCACGAGGCGGGTGTAGAAGCCCGTTACGGGGTCCACGTGCAGGTACTTGATGAACAGGCCCGGCATGGGTCCCGCGTTGGGGACCGAGTCCCACTGCATCGCCTCGCTGTCGATGACGATCACATCTTCCCGGGCGTCCTGCCACCGCGGCGCCTGCAGCGAGTCCACCGGGTCGAATCCGGCATCGCCGTACTCCCGGTAGCACAGGATGCGCGTGCCCTTGGTGAAGGTAATGGCTCCGGTCGGCACGCCCTTGGGCGCGTAGACGTAGCCGCCCTTGCCGATCTTCCGGCCCTCGTAGGTCATCTCCCCTTCGAGGACGAAGTATTCGGTGTTGGCGTGGTGGATGCCGGGGCTGCGGCCCCAGTCGGTGTGGAAGTCCACCCGGAGCGAGGACGAACCGTCCTCCTCGTCGGTGGACAGCCGACGCTCGCTCGCGCGCCCTTCCCCGCCGGGAAGCTCGGCGCTGTGCCAGATGTAGTCGTCTTCTTGGATCAGTTCAACGTGGGGACGCAATTCCGCCTCTTCACAGAAGGATTTTCGATTATTGAAACATTGTTCCACAGGGCACACTATGAGTGCTCACGTGGCCAGTCAAGGCTGTCATCAGGGGGAATCGCGGGGTTCCCCCGCGCTTCCCCACCTGCAGTCTTTCCTCCGGTGCTTAACTGGAGCTCTCTTGGATGGTGACCGGAATGCCGTTAGGGGTGTCCACCATGGCCACACGCGCGGACCCGAAGAGCAGTTCGGGGCCGTGGACGGGGCCGGTGCGCACTGTGCCTCCGAGCTCTGCCACCCGGGCGAGCGTCGCGTCGAGGTCGGGGGTCTGCACAAGCCATCCCGTGTGCCCCAGGTGGCGGGCCGTGCGCTGCCGCTCCCGGCGGTCCGTTCCCACCATGCCGTCCTGGACCTGGGTGACCTCGATCCGCGCGGTGAGCGGGCCGGCGAGGAACGCCAGACGCATCTGTGTTCCCGCGGGAAGGCTGGCCATCTCCTCAAGCCCGGGCGAGGAGAAGGAGACGTCGTACCAGAGCTGCAGTCCAAGGCCCTCCGGTCCCCAGAAGCCGATCTCGGCCTCGAAGTCGGGCACGTTGCAGACCACCGATGTGAGCTCGGTGTACCCGCGGTCCGGATCGGTGTCCCACGCCGCCGTCCCCCGCGGTGACGCCGGCTCCACGAACACCAGGTCGGTGCCATCAGGCGCGTTGCAGAAACCCTCGGTCACCGTGACCATGCGCTCGCCCAGTGGAACCTCCCACGTAGCGGGGGGAGTCACCCAGTCATAGGACGCGGCGGTCAGCGTGCGGTGGGACTCCTGGATGTCGTGGGTGTACATGTCGATCCCCGCGAGGCCGAAGTCGGCGGTGTGCGGGTACTCCGCCGGTCCCCGGTCAGGCACGGTGAGCAGCACGATGCGGCCGTGCGGGGCGCCGGCGGCGGTCAGTACGGTGACGTGCGTCTCGGTGACGCCTTCGCCCCATATCGCGGCCGCCGCTTCGGCGCTGAGCACACCCGATTCGGCCACCGCGTAGCCGAGCTGGCCGCAGTAGAGGTCGATGTGCCGCTCCGGGGTGCTCACTCCGATGAACGCGGCGTTGACCCCCTGGATCAGTGGTTGTCCTGTCACGATCGGCTCCTGTCCGAGATCGTCTCGGCGAGGCGTTCGCCGAGCAGTCGTCCCAGGGTCATGGCGGGAGTGACGCTCATTCCCCCGACGTAGTTGTCTCCGGCGAAGACGTTGTTGCCCAGAATCTCCCCGACGGCGTGCAGGCCGGGGATCGGGTTTCCGGCGGTGTCCAGCACCGACAGGTCGGTGTTCACCCGCAGTCCATCGCGGGACAGGATGGAGGCGGCGACGCTGGTGATCGCGTAGAACGGGCCCTGCTCCAACCGGGAAGGCAGCACGCTGCGCCCGAACGCCGCGTCCGTCCCGGTTGCCACGGCGTCGTTGTAGCCTCCCACTGTCCGCGCGAGCACGTCAGCGTCGATACCGAGCCGATCCGCCAGCGTCTCGAGGTCTGGCGCCCGGGTCACCCACGGGCTCGTCTCGCAGGCCGAGAGGAAGCGGTCCTGGTCCCAGCCGCTGGTGGGATTGTTGATGAGCGGCTTCGGCGCGGCCTCCGCCGCGGCGCGGTCGAAGATGATGTGCATGGTCGCGTCGGGTTGGCGCAGCAGTTCGCGCTCGCGCTGCTCCGGGCTCTGGGTGTCCTCCGGGACGAAGCGCTCGCCGCGCTTGTTGACCCAGATCTCATACGGTGTCCGGTACGCCGGGGCGAGCTCGATGAACGCTTCCCGGTAGTCCACGGCGTGCCCGGGACGGGACGGATCCGGAATCAGTCCCATGATGGGGAGGAAGACGCCGTCACTGGAGACCGCGGCACCGATGTCTTCGGCCATCACCAGCCCGTCACCGGTGGCGTGGTCGAGGCAGCCGATGAGCACCGACGAGAGGTGCTCGGGCAGGAAGCGGTTGCGCAGTTCCCGGTTCGCGTCGTAGCCGCCCGTGGCCAGGACGACGGCGGCGGCGGTGAGCTCGATCGTCTCGCCTGTGGCGGAAGGGACCACCCGCACCCCGGTGACCTGTCCCCTTTCGGTGATGAGCCCGGTGGCCTCGGTGCCAAGGCGCAGGGTGATGCGGCCGTCGGCGATCAACGGGCGCAGCCGCTCGTGGAGCACCCGAATCACGGAGAGGCCGTTCTGGCGGCCCCAGTACGTCCGCGGGACCGAGTACACCTCGTGGCCGTGGATCAGGCCCGGGCACGCCGGGGAGAAGTCGAAGCCCAGGGAGTCCAACCAGTCGACGATCTCCCCCTGTCGGCGCACGGTCAGCCAGGCGAGCTCGCGGTCGACCTTGCCGTGGGAGAGGCGCCAGACGTCGTCGAAGTGCCGCTGCGGATCGTCGTCGATGCCGTGTTCCCGCTGGCGCCGCGTGCCGGCACCGGAGAACTCCCCGTTCGCGATGTGCAGCATCCCGCCGATGTGGTCCTGCTTATCGATCAGATCGACGTGTAGACCGTGCTCGGCCGCTGCGAGCGCGACGCACAGGCCGGCCCCACCGGTGCCGACGACGACGATGCCGCTCCGGTGCTCGGTGCGGGGCGCGGTCATTGGGACTCCTCTGCGACGAGAGCGATTCGGACTCCCGCGGGTCCCTGCAGATCGCCGTCGGGCAGCTCCGCCGCACCCGCGGCGACCAGGGACGCACGGTCGGCGGCAGGGTCCTCGGCCGTGAACACCAGGCGCTGAATGCCGACCCGGTCGGCGGTCCGGTCGGCCGCCTCGACCCCCGTGAACGACATGATCTCCAGCCGTGCCGGTGCCCCCTCCGGCCCGATCATGAAGGCGAGGCGCAGCGACGCCCCGGCGGGCATGCCGACCAGCCGCTCGAACTCCTCGCCGGTCATCGCGGCGTCGAACAGGGGGCGCATGCCGGCCGCGGTGAACAAGTCGACCGCGGCCTGGTGGTCCTCGACTACGAGTACCGCGGTGTGCAGTTCCGAGTGGCGGCGCTCGGAGTCGGCCCAAAGCGCGGGGCTGGGCCGGTGGGCATCCCCGGTGACCTGCGGGATCGTCCACCAGATTCCGTCGGTTCCCCGCCCGACGAGCTCGGTCATCGTCGCGGTTCCGTACGCGTAGCTCACCGGATCGCGGGGCTCGCCCCCGGCCGCTCGCATCGCCTGAGCAGTGCCGGCCAGGTCCCGCGAGTAGATACCGAGCAGCCGGGCGCCGTAGTCCCACAGAGCGGGTGGTGGGTCGGCGGTGGCCGTGGTCGGGACCAGGCGCAGGCGCCCTCCCGGGGATCCGGCCACCCCCAACAGCACGCCGTCGTGGGCGGTGGGGGCGCCGTCCAGCACCTCCAGCCCGAAGGCCTCCCGGTGGAACGCGGTGGCGGCCGGCACGTCCGTGCTGGCCACCACGGCCTCCCGTATCCCGAGCAAACTCATGACAACTCCTATCCAGAAGGGATACAACGGGACGGCTTTGGTCGGGTGCGCGGCCGGAGGCCGGTACCGCCCGGCTCCACCGCCGTTTCCACCGCCGTGGGCCGGCCCGAACCGTGGCCGTCACCTATCGGGCGAGCGCGAGGACGCGGCGGGCGCGGCGCACTACCGCCTCGTCGATCATCTTTCCGTCGGCGCCGATGAGAACTCCCTTGCCTTGGGAGACGGCGTCTTCGTAGGACGCCACGAGTTCCCGGCTTGCGGCGACGGTGCGTTCGTCGGGGGTGAATACGTCGTTGGCGACGTCGATCTGGGCCGGATGGATGCAGGCGCGCCCCACGAACCCCTGCCGAGCCAGCGCTGTCGTGGACGCGCGGAACGCCTCAAGGTCCCGGAAGTCGGTGGAGACCGGCGCCACCGGCGACATGAGGCCTGCCGCCGCGCTGACCAGCACCACCCGGGAGCGGATCGCGGCCAGCTCACGCTGGTCGGCTCCCGGGGCGATGCCGGTGTCCGCCGCGAGGTCCTCCTCGCCGACCTGCAGCCGGACGACGCGGGGGGCGGCCGCGATCCGCTCCGCTTGCAGCACGGCGGCCGCCGACTCCAGCAGCGGAACCACGCCGATTGTGCCCGTGGTCACCCCGGTCGCGCTCTCCGCCTCGGTGAGGACGGTGTCCATGACTTCCAGTTCCTCGGCGGAGGCCGCCTTGGCGACCATCACGCCGGTGACCGCGGGTCCCACGACGGCTCGGATGTCCTCGTGGCCGAGGTCTCCCGGGTTCACCCGGACCCAGATCTCGACATTGCGCTCCTCGCGCGGGCGCTGTTCCCCGAGCCAGCAGGCCACAGCCTCGCGGGCCGTCTCCTTCCCCGAAACCGGGACAGCGTCCTCAAGATCGATGATCAGCGCGTCCGCGCCCCGTGATAGCGCTTTGTCCAGCTTGGACTGGTCGTTCCCAGGTACGTACAAGTAGGATCGGGGAATCACGGAGCCTCCGAAACGAACGCGTTGTTTCGTCTTTTGGAATAATGTTCCAATTACACTAGACTGGCCAGGCCACGGCCGTCAACGGCCGGGTGCGGTGAGCCGCCCGTCTCCGTGTAGTTCGAGCAAGTCAAGGGTGTCTCGGGAGGTCTTGGGGTGATCGGTCGCCCCTTGTCTTGCGCTGCCCCGTATCTTACGATAAATGGAATGCTGTTCCTGATAGTGGAACAACCCGCGAAGGAGTCTCCATGTCGAACGGTCCGCTGGACGGGCTGCGCGTGCTGGATGTTTCGACGATCCTCGCCGGGCCGCTGTGCTGCCAGATCCTCGGCGACTTCGGCGCCGAGGTGATCAAGATCGAGCATCCGGTCAAGGGCGACAGCATGCGCGGCCACGGGGAGAGCAAGGAAGGCATCCCGCTGTGGTGGAAGGAGATCTCCCGGAACAAGCGGACGATCGGGCTCAGCCTCTCCGACCCGGAAGGCGCCGACCTGTTCCTTGAACTCGCCGCGACGGCCGACGTCATCGTGGAGAACTTCCGCCCCGGGACGCTGGAGCGCTGGGGCGTTGGCCCTGAGCGGCTCCACGAACGCAACCCCGGCCTGGTCATCGTCCGGATCACCGGTTTCGGGCAGACGGGCCCCTACGCCTCGCGTGCCGGATTCGGCACCATCGCCGAGGCCATGAGCGGGTTCGCGCACCTCACCGGAGAGGCCGACGGTCCGCCGACCCTGCCGGCGTTCGGCCTCGCCGACAGCATCTGCGGGATCGCCGCCTCCTCCGCCGCGACGATGGCGCTCTACGAGCGCGACCGCGGCAGTGGCCGCGGTCAGGTGGTGGACATGAGCCTGCTCGAGCCGATCATGACGGCCGTCGGTCCCGGACCCACGGTCTACGACCAGCTCGGCACGGTCGGCATGCGCCACGGCAACCGGTCGACGAACAACGCCCCCCGCAACACCTACCGCACCAGTGACGGCCACTGGGTCGCCGTGTCCACCAGTGCCCAGGCGATCGCCGAGCGCGTGCTCCGGCTGGTCGGCCACCCGGAGGTGATCGACGAGCCCTGGTTCGCCACCGGTCACGGCCGCGCTCAGCACGCCGACCTGCTCGACGAGTACGTCGGCGGCTGGATCGGCGAGCGCACGCGTGATGAGGCCGTCGCCGCCTTCACCGAGGCCGGCGCCGCGATCACCCCGATCTACTCGGCCAAGGACCTTGTCGAGGACCCCCACATCCAGGCCACCGACATGATCGTCGAGGTACCCGACGACGACCTCGGCAAGCTCAAGATGCACAACGTGATGTGGCGAATGCAGCGGACCCCCGGCCGTATCCGCTTCACCGGACACGACCCCGGTCAGGACACCGACGCCGTCCTCATCGATGAGCTTGGCTGCGACCCCGACACCATCGCACGCCTTCGGGAACGCAGGATCGTTCACTGACCCGAGTCCGCCCCCCCATCCCACCCCTTCGACGGACGAGGAATACATGACCACTGAGACCATGCCAGCGACCGACCCCTTGCTGGCGGCCATACGCGCGGGTGTGAGGATCTTCGACCTGGGTCGACGCCTCACCGTCGGTATGCCGCAGTCTCCGAACCACCCGGCCTACTGGCACGCTCTGGTGCGCCGCCACGGTGACATGGTCCGCCCCGACGGGGGGTCCGCGGCCAATGACATGATCTCCATGGGCACCCACGTCGGGACGCACATCGACGCCCTGTCCCATGTCTCGCAGGACGGCGAGCTCTACGACGGGATCGGCGCAGCAGAGGCCCTTGAGCACGGACGCTACGCCCGCCTCGGCGCCCACACCATCGAACCGATGTTGCGCCGCGGCGTCCTGCTCGACATCCCCGCCGTGCTGGGTGTGCAGCGCTGCGAGCCGGGATATGAGATCACCCCCGACGACCTGGCCGCAGCCGAGCGCCACCTGCCCGAGGGGATCGGCGCCGGTGACGTGGTCCTCGTTCGCAGCGGGTGGGGCCAGCACTTCGACAACGGCGATTCCGCGCTGTTCATCGGCAAGGACTCCGGTGTACCGGGGGTCGGCGCCGCCGGTGCCGCTTGGCTGGCCGACAAGGAGGCGCACGCGGTAGGCGCCGACACGATCGCCTTCGAGCGCCTCGCCCCCGGCGCAGGGCACAGCGTGCTTCCGGCGCACCGCGTGCTCCTGGTCGAACGCGGCATCTACATCGTTGAGACCATGGCCCTGGAGGAGCTGGCGGGCGCGGGCATTCGCGACTTCGCCTTTGTGCTCGCCCCGCTTCCGCTGTTCGGAGCGACGGGCTCCCCGGTCCGCCCGCTGGCGGTGGTGAGCAATGGCTGAGCCCACACTCGGACAGCGGATCGCCGAGTTCGCGGCCGACGCAAGAAGCAACGGGATCCCCGATGACGTCGCCGCCAGTGTCCGGCAGCGCATCCTGGACGTGCTCGGGCTCTGCGTGGCCGCCCACCGGCTGGACACGAGCACGGCGGCCGTCGACTACCTGCTCGGCCAGGGCGGAAACCCGCAGGCACGGATCGTGGGGGTGCCTACGCCGGTGACCGCCGCCCAGGCCGCTTTCGGGAACGGTGTGCTGGCGCACTCCCTCGACTACGACGACACCCACCTTCCCTCGGTGCTGCACCCCAGTGCCAGCGTGGTCCCCACGGCCCTGGCCGCGGCCGAGCACTCCGGTGTCAACGACGCCGGGGAGATCCTCAGCGCCGTCGCGGTCGGCCTGGAGGTCGCGGTCCGACTGGGCATGGCAGGCTACGACCGGGAACTGGGCAACTCGGTCTTCTTCGAGCACGGCCAGCACGCCACCTCCATCTGCGGCGCCATGGGCGGCGCCGTTGCCGCGGCCATGCTGTACGGCGCGGACGCCCCCGGCATCCTCGACGCCTTGGGGATCACCGGATCGATGGCCTCCGGAATCATCGAGGCGAACCGGACCGGCGGCACCGTCAAGCGACTGCACTGCGGCTGGGCGGCCCAATCGGCCATCACCGCAGCACAGCTGGCCAAGGGCGGCTTCACCGGACCCCCGAGCGTGCTGGAGGGGCGGTTCGGGTTCTTCCAGGCCTGGCTGCACGGCACCTTCCACCCGGAGGAGATCACCCGGGGGCTGGGGGAGGAGTGGAGCGTACCCGGCATCTTCTTCAAGCCCTATCCGGCGAACCACTTCACCCACACCGCGATCGACGCGGGGCTGGCACTGCACGCGCGGGGGGTCGACCCCGAGCGGATCGAGCGGATCACGCTGGCGGTGCCCTCGGCGGTGATCCGCACCATCGGCCAGCCCATCGAGACCAAACGCGCCCCCATGACCGGCTACCAGGCGCAGTTCAGCGGCCCGTACGCGGTTGTGGCCGGCCTCCTCGGAGGCGGCGGCGGACTCGGCCTCGGGCTGGACGACTTCACCGATGAGCTGGCCCAAGACCCGCATCGGCGCGCGCTCATGAACAAGGTCGACATCGTAGGGGCGGCACGCTGCGATGAGATCTACCCGTACCAGTTTCCCGCCGTCGTGACGGTGACCACCACCGACGGCGAGGAGATCGTCGAGGAGGCGCTGACCAACCGTGGCGGCCCGCAGCGGCCGCTGAGCGACGCGGAACTCGCCCGCAAATTCGACGACAACGTGCGCGGCCGCCTCCCCGAAGACGTGGCCGCCAACGTCCGGGAACGGGTCCTGGCTCCCGGCCCTGTCCTCGACGTGCCCTCGATTCTGACGCAGATGTGCACCTTCCGCTGACTGACGTCAGCCCCGTCCGGTTAGGAGACCCCGTGACTCCCCAGCTCGATCTACTCGTCAAGAACGTCGCCGTCGTCCTCGATGAGCACCCCGAACCGCAACGGCTCGATATCGGGGTCAAGGACGAGAAGATCGTCCGGCTAGAGGCCGGTATCCCGGAGGCGGACGCCGCCCGGGTCGTCGATGGCGGCGGCCGAGTCGCCTTCCCCGGTATCGTGGACGCCCACCAGCACTGGGGCATCTACAACCCGCTCTCGGCGGATGCCGCTGTGGAGAGCCGGGCCTGTGCCCAGGGCGGGGTCACCACCGCCATCAACTACATGCGCACGGGGCAGTACTACCTGAACAAGGGCGGGCCCTACGCCGACTTCTTCCCGGAGGTGCTCGCTGCCACCGAGGGGAAGTCGCTGGTCGACTACGCCTTCCACATCGCGCCGATGAGCTCCGAGCACCTCGACGAGATCCCGAGCCTGATCCGCGACATGGGCGTCACCTCGTTCAAGATCTTCATGTTCTACGGCAGCCACGGGCTGCACGGCCGTAGCCAGGACCAGAACTCCTTCCTGATGCTCCCCGAGGGGGAGCGCTACGACTACGCCCGGTTCGAGTTCGTGATGCGCGCCATTCAAAAGGCCCGCGAGGCCAACCCCGAACTCGCCGACCAGATCTCGCTGTCGCTGCACTGCGAGACCGCCGAGATCATGAGCGCCTACACCAAGCTCGTCGAGGACGAGGGCAAGCTCAGCGGTCTGGAGGCATACCACGCCTCCCGCCCGCCGCACTCCGAGGGCCTGGCGATCTCCATCGCCTCCTACCTCGCGCACGAGACCGGGCTGCCCACCATCAACCTGCTGCACCTGACCTCGCGCAAGGCCGTCGAGGCGGCGCTGCTGATGGCGCGGACCTTCCCGCACATCAACTTCCGCCGCGAGGTCACCGTGAGCCATCTCCTCGCCGACATCACCACCGCGCATGGGATCGGCGGCAAGGTCAACCCGCCGCTGCGGCCGCGCGAGGACGTCGAGGCCCTGTGGCGGCACGTGATCGACGGGGATATCGACTGGGTGGTCAGCGACCACGCATGCTGCCAGGACGAGCTCAAGTTCGGTTCGGACCGTGAGGACGTCTTCCTGGCCAAGTCCGGATTCGGCGGTGCCGAGTACATGCTCGCCGGCATGATCACCGAGGGGAGGAAGCGCGGCCTGTCCTACCGGCGGATCGCCCAGCTGACCGCCGGGAACCCCGCGGCGCGGTTCGGCCTCCACAGCAAGGGCGCTATCGCGGTCGGCCTCGACGCCGACTTCTGCCTCGTGGACACGGACCGGACCTGGACGGTGCGCGCCGAGGACTCGGAGTCCGCCCAGGAGTACACCCCCTTCGAAGGCTTCGAGCTGACCGCGAAGGTCACCGACACCTTCCTGCGCGGCACGCAGATCCTGGCCGACGGTGCGGTGACGGACACCGCTCCGTCGGGCCGGTACCTCTCGCGCCCCACAGCCTGATCCCCGACCGGCCGGTGCGCGGCGGTCCGCGGCAAGAGGCTACGGGGCACCGGTGCCCGCGCTAGGCGCGCACCGGTGCCCCGCCGCATGGCACCCGGACCGGCCCACTGCCTGGTAACCAGCCCGACTGGAGACATATGGACCTCGCACAACAGATGATCGAGCCTGTCTACGGCTTCGATCTGCACAGTTTCGCTGTGCTTCTGCACATCCTGCTACTGACCTACTGGCTCGGCGCGGACATGGGCGTCTTCTACGCCAGCAGGTTCGTGGTCAACCCCTCGGTGTCCCCGGCCGCCCGGGGCGTGGCGGCCAAGGTGATGAACGTCGTAGACCTGGCCCCCCGCATCTGCCTCGTGCTGATGCTGCCCAGCGGAGTGACCCTCATGGCAGCCACGGACCTGGGGCGCGACGTGTTCTACGGGTGGCCGCTGGCGCTGGTCTGGGCTGCGGCCCTGATCTGGCTCGCGTTGGTCATCGTCGACTTCCGGCGTGCGCCGGTACGGTATGCCGACCTGGCGCACCGCACCGACTACGTGGTGCGGATCGCCCTCGTGCTGGGGCTTTTGGCCGTGTCCGGGTACACCTTCGTCGTCGCCGAGCCCTTCGGCGTGACCACCAACCCGAAGTGGCTGGCGGGGAAGGTGGCGGCGTATGCGCTGTGCATCTTCGGCGGGATCATGATCCGGGTGAAGCTGAGGCCGTTCGGCCCCGCCTTCGCCAAGCTGATGAGCGACGGCTCCTCGCCCGAGGTCGAGCGCGGCGTCCAGGGCGCGGTCCGCGGGTCCATCCCCTACGTGCTGCTGATCTGGGTGATGATCCTGACCGCCACCTTCCTCGGGGTGGTGAAGCCCGGCACGGCCGCTGTCGGATGACCCGTGTGGCGGGCTTTCCTCCGGTCCCGCAGTGGCCTGGAGGGAGTCCGCCTCGGGTTTCCGCTGATCTTGACGTTGTGTACCCCAAAGCGCGCGCTTTGGGGTACACAACGTCAAGATCGATCGGTGACGAGCACAGCCCCCTGACTCAGGGCCTTGGGCCAGAGTCAGGGGGCTGTATGCGAGGGGACTCAGATGATCCCGTCAGCGGCGAGCCGGTCGATGACGGAAGCCTGGACCTCTCGGAAGTGGCTGCGCTCGGGCACGCCGTCGATGTTGTTGACGGGGTGGACGGACGTGCGGGCATAGGTGGGGGCGTAGAGATCGAACCGCTGGCGCACCAGGAGGTTGTCCATGGAGATCCGCCGGCGGAAGGCACGCAGCGAGGCCAGGTCGATCTCCGCGTGCGCGGCCATCGAGGACCCCAGTGCCGCCTCGGCGAGGACGCTGCCGCGGAAGTCGACGACCTTGCTGCTGCCGTCGGCCGAGGCAGGGGGAAGGGCGGTGCCGAATACGCCCGCGGTGTTCGCCGAGACCACGTAGGCGCTGTTCTCTATCGCGCGCGCGAGTTTCGCGACGTTCTTCGGCGACAGGAGCGCACTGCTGATCTCGGAGGAGCTGTGCACGAACACCTCCGCGCCCCGCATGGCGAAGCAGCGGGCCAGCTCCGGGAACAGGATCTCCTCAGAGGCGATCGGCGCCAGCCGGCCGATCTCGGTGTCGGCGACCGGGAACAGCGAATCCTCGCCGTAGATCTCCAGGTAGCGATCCAGCACATCGTGCGGTGAGACCGTCCACATGGAGTGGAGCCGCCGATAGTGCAGCACCCGGCGGCCGTCAGGCCCCAGGATCACGCAGCCCTGGAAGTAGACGTCGGGGAAGTGCGGGTCGGTCTCGTAGGCGTTGACCGCGAGGTAGACGTCGGCGTCGGAGGCCAGCTGGCCCAGGCGCCGGTACTCCGGGCCGTCCGGATCGAGCGCCGCCCGCTCGGCCCACACGGGAAGCGGCTCGCCCATCGGGGGACCGGTGAGGACGTACTCGGGGAGCACCACCAGCCGGAGGTCCTGGCCGATGGTCCGCTTGGCGGCGATGGTCTCCTTGTGGATCCGGTCGATGGACTCGTTGATGGCGTCCCTCGCCGCCGGGGTGTCCACGTGGTCGTTCACCGCGTGGCACGCCGTCTGCAGGGCAAGGGCGCGGTATCTCTGGGTCGTCAAGGCATTCCCTTGGCTGCGTCGGGGTGTGCCAGTGCCCGCGGCTCGAACAGGGCGAGTTCGCTGTCAAGGCCGGGCCTCGGGCACTGACTCGTCATATCCGCTGTGCGTCCGCCGGTCACTTCACCCGGAGTTCCTGGATGACCGTGCGCTTGACGACCCGGTCGCCTTCCATCCAGTGCCAGGTGCGGATCTTCTGCTGGCCGTCCTTGCTGAGCTGGATGAGCTCATACAGGTAGTCGCCGTCTCCGGTGGCGCTCTTGTAGCGCCAGGTGAGCAGGATCGTGAGGTCGTCGGTCTGGTGCATGTGGCCGATGATCCGATCGTTGTCGAACCATACGTCCTTGCCGCGGAGGTGACCGTTGAACTCGATGGACTGCTGGCGCCCATCGTCCCAGGTGTAGGTGTTGATCTGCGTGATGTCGCAGGAGCCGTCGTCGGGCAGCCAGCAGTTCAGGTGCGAGGCGTGCCGGTCCACGATCTCACCCTCCGGGGTGATGTGCACGTACTCACCGCTCCACTGCCCGGCGTGCTTCTCCAGGATCGGAAAGGCGTCCAGCAGGTTGCTCATCGGAGCTTCCTCTCGACAGTTCAAGGGAACAGGGTCTGCTGGCCGTCCGCGCGATGCGCGGTGGCCGCATTGGATACCCTATTCCATTACATGGAACATTGTCACTAACAGTGGAACTTTTACCGATGCTCTTCTGGGGGACGTGGGAAGAGTAAGGTGTTGCGCCGGGTGCTCCGGCTGTGACGCCCACGAACTTCCTGGGCAATGCGCTACTGCTACCCCGTCCTGGTCGCTGGGTTGCCGGGACAGCCAGTACGTAACAGTGTTTCTATAGAATCTGCAAGGAGGGAACCGTATGGGGAACGCGACGAGTTCGTCAAAGGCCGCGCGCCGGGTCGTCCTCGCGGCGCACCCGTCCGGACTCCCCACGGCCGAGTGCTTCGCCGTCGATACGGAGCCGGTCCCCGTCCCGCGGGACGGAGAACTGCTCCTGCGTGTCCGGGAACTCACCGTGGAACCGTTCGTGCGCAGGCTGATCAACCCCGGCGGCGATGTGGGAATCGGAGACTGCCCGCCCGCCACCGCGATCGCCGAGGTCGTCGGTTCCGCTGATCCCGACCACCCGGCAGGGACCCCGGTGCTGGCCGCGACCGGCTGGCGCGAATGGGCGGCCGTGCCCGCCGACACCGTGCGCCGACTCGACCTGCCCGCGGGAGTCCCGGACACCGCCGCACTCACCGCTCTGGGCACCTCCGGACTCACCGCCTATGCCGCGCACGCCCGGCACCTGGCGCCGGCCGCAGGGGAGACCGTCGTCATCTCCTCCGCGACCGGCGCGGTGGGGTCGGTCGCCGGACATCTCGCCCGGGAAGCCGGCGCGCGGACGGTGGCGCTCGTCGGCGACACGGCCAAAGCCGAGGCCGCCCGCGAGGTGCTGGGCTACTCCGCCGCGGTGGTGCGGACCTCTCCACAGTGGCGCGCGGAGCTGGCCGGGGCCTGCCCGGACGGTATCGACGCCTACCTGCACATGGGCGGGGCCCCGCTACTCGACGCAGTGCTGGACCTGGCGTCGGTGGGAGCCCGTATCTCGCTGTGCGGGCTGATGGACCGCTACAACGGCGGCCCGGACACGTGGCTGCCGGCGAGTGTGCTCATCGGTCGCCGTATCACCGTGCGGGGCATGGTCGTCCAGGACCACCTCGACCTGGTCGGCGAGCACCGCGCCGCGGTGCTGCCGATGCTGGAATCCGGTGAGCTGCGGCTGTGGCATGAGTACCACCAGGGAATAGAGTCGCTGCCCGCGGCTTTCTCCCGGGTGATGTCCGGCCGGAACCGCGGCAAGGCCGTCGTCCAGATGTAGCCGGTCGGCAAGGGGCGGGGCCGGGCCGCTGAGAACCGGCGGCCACGGCGCCCCGCCCGGATCAGGCTTCCTCGGTGTACCACCACGGCTGGATCCGCGGCTGCCGGCGCTGCAGCAGCACGCGCTTGTGCAGGAACCGTGTGATGGACTCCGGGCCCATCCGGCTGGGCCCCAGCCCGGAGTTCTTGAACGCCTGCTTCTCCCCTTCGGGGACCATCCCGGTCAGGCAGACGTCGTTGATGCTCACCCCGCCCGCGAAGAGCCGGCCCGCGATCGCCAGGGCCTGCTCCCGCGGCCCGAAGACCGCTGCGGAAAGGCCGTAGTCGGTCGCGTTGGCCAGCTCGACGGCCTCGTCGGCGGAGTCCACCGCCATCACCGGGATGACCGGGCCGAAGGTCTCCTCGGTCAGCACGCGCATGGAGTGGTCGACATGGGTCAGCACGGTCGGGGGCAGGAAGAACGCGCCATTGTGCTCTGTCACCGTGCCACCGGTACGTACCTGAGCGCCTTTGGCGACCGCGTCCTCGATCTGTGCGGTGACGACGTCGGCCTGCCGCGGATCGATGAACCTGCCGATGTCCCCGGTCCCCGGGCCGTCATAGGCGACGGTCACCTTCGCGGCGCGGGAGAGCAGCCGGTCGGTGAACTCGTCGGCCACCGGGCGCTCCACGTACACCCGCTCCAACGACATGCAGGATTGGCCGGTGTTGGCCGTGGAGCCCCACAGGATGCCGGCGCTCGCCACGTCGAGGTCGGCCCCCGCGGTCACGATCGCCGCGTCTTTGCCGCCGAGTTCGAGGAAGGCCGGAATGAACCGCGCCGCGGCGGCCGCGGCCACCGCCCTGCCGGTGTCCACGCTGCCGGTGAAGCAGACCGCGTCGGCTTCCGCGACGATCTGCTGACCGATCTTCGGCCCGCCCTCGATGATGGCCAGCACCTCGGCCAGTTCCGGGACCGCGGCGATGGTCTGCTGGAGGACGGGAACGAAGTCCGGGGTCAGCTCGCTGGGCTTGACCACGACGGTGCACCCGGCGATGAGCGCGGGCACGGCGTCGATGAGCGCGAGCTGAAGGGGGAAGTTCCACGGTGCGATGGCGCCCACGACACCGAGCGGTACCGGCGCCTGGATCAGGGCGACATCCGGGTTGGAGTTCGGCCGGTGCTGGTCGCCGACGATGAGCTCCCGACCCCACCGGGCGCAGCGGTCGATGCCGGCGAGGACGGAGTCGACCTCCATGTTCGAGATCGGCAGCCGGCCGGTCGCCTTGGCGAGCGCGTCGACGAGGTCCGTGCGATGCGTTTCGAGCTGCTCCCGCCAGGCCAGCAGCACGTTGATCCGCTCGTCGACGGGACGGCGCGCCCATCGGGCACCCGACTCCCGCAGTGCCGTGATCGTCTCGGTCACCCTGGCCTGGTCTGCGCCGGGTACCGTTGCGTTGCCGCTCATGCTTCCCCTTTCGGGCGTGTCTCATCGGGGGGTCCCGCGTGGTGTGCCGCGTGGGTGCGGACGGCCCACGCGGCGTCCCGGCCGTCTTCGGGACGGAGTTCGGTGAACGCCACGTTCGCACCCGCCGCCGCGGCGAGTCCCTGGCTGCTGCGGTGCAGCATGTCCGAGGGGTCGGCGCAGATGACCGTCGGGGCGGTGGTCTGGCCGAGCCGGGGTGCGGCGTCGTAGCGGAACGCGGCGCGGTAGGCCAGCTCGTAGGTCTCGCCGCTCTTGAGCATCTGCAGGAACAGGTGGTGCAGCCGTTCCGGCGCCGAGGGCGCGGTGTCGCGGGCGTGCTCGGCCTCGTCGCGGTACCACGGCCAGTAGAGCTGCATGTCCCGCAGCATGTGCCACGCCCGGATCAGGTGCTCCCCGTTGCGTTCGGGGGTGAGCGGGAGCATGTAGTTGGTCAGGATGTCCGCCCGCTCGTCCTCGGTCAGGTCCGGGATGCCGTCGGCCACCACACCGCCGGGGAGATCGGGCCGTGCCGCGGCGAGCTCGACGGCCAGGCAGGCCCCCGTGTGGCTGCCGTAGAGCACGGGGCGCTCGATGCCCAGCGCCGTAAGCGCCTCCGCTAGGGGAGCGGCGTAGAAGGCGATGTCGGGCTGCTGGGCGCCGGGCGGGTCGGAGTGCCCGTTACCGGGCATGTCGGGCGCGATGACGAAGTGGTCCCTGGCCAGGTCCAGGATCAGGTCTTGGCAGGTGTCCCCGGAGCCCGGCGAGGGATGCAGCACCACGACGGGGGGATTCGCCGGGTCGCCGTCCATCCGCACGTGCACGTTGCCCTGCGATGTGGGGACGTACCGGCGCGAGGTGCCGCCCCGGTGCGTAACGGCCGGCGGGGGCGGGGGATCGGCGATGTCGAGGGAGAGGTCGATCGCCGCGACGATCTCCTGGACGTGGTCGTCGTCGGTCACGCCGGCGACGCGCAGGGAGCTGTTCCGGGTCCCCAAGCGCTCCAGGTGGGGGCGGAGGGGGTCGGTCTCCTTGGCGAGCAGCACAGCCGGTGTGCGCAGCTCCTCCAGTGCCGCGTGTGCGTTGTAGCGGAAGGCCGCACGGTAGGCCAGCCCCCACTCGGGGGTGGCGCGCAACTGGTCGTACACCATCTGGTGCAGAGTCTGCAGGTCCGGGATGCTCGTGGCGAGCCGGCGGTCGGCCTCCATCCGGTACCACGGCCAGAAGGTCCACATGCTCCGCATCCGGTGCCATGCTTCGAGCAGGTGGCCCCCGTGCCACACCGGGACGATCGGCACGGTGTAGTGCTCCAGGTGCTCGGCGGCCTCTGTTTCGGTGTAGACCCCCAGGCCGTCCATGACCAGTTGCGCGACCCGGTCCGGCGCCTGGACCGCCGTGCTCAGCGCGATCTTCGATCCCGTGTGCGTCCCGGCCACGATGAAGCGCTCGAGGCCGAGCGCGTCCGCGAAGGCGATGACCGAGCGCGCATAGGCGTCGATTTCGGGCTCGTCCTCGGGCAGCGGGTCCGACTGCCCGTACCCCGCGGTGTCGGGCGCCAGCACTGTCACATGCTCGGCCAGGGCGCGGATCCACGGCTCCATGGCAGCCGAGGACCTCGGAGACTCGTGCAGCAGGATCAGCGGTATGCCCCTGCCCGCGCGCCGGTAGTGCATCTGCCGCCCGTCGACGTCGGCGTAGAACCGTTCGACCACAGGACCTCCCAAACCGACCGCCCCCAATGATTTATGGAACTACGTTCCGTGTACAGGAAAGTATTCTTGCTGGCTCGTGGGTGCGCATGCAAGGGGTTGCTGTTACCCCTTGATACCTGCATCATCTAATAGATTTCCACTCTGGAACAAAGTATCTTTCAGTGGAATCCTCTGCTGTGGCGGGTGGTGCGCGGCAGGAAGCGCCACCCGGCGGCGGTCCCTCGTCCGAGAAGGGTCATGATGATCACCGAGGTCAAGCTGGTGACGGTGGCGGTGGCGGATCTGGCGCGCTCCCGCGGGTTCTACGAGAACGCGTTCGACTACGTGTGCCTCGGTGAGGGGGTGGCCGAAGGACCGGAGTACGAGGCCCTGTGGAACATGCCCCCCGGACTGCGCGGCCGGGTCGCGGTACTGGGACCGCGCGGGGCAACCTCCGGGCTGCTCAGACTGGTCGAGTTCGACCTGCCCGGTGAGCGGATCTGGGGCGACTACTCGTCCCCGCAGGACTACGGGCACTACGCGCTCAACATCCGGGTCCCCGAAATCCAGTCGGCCATCACCCGGATCCGGGAGCACGGCGGACACGGCAAGGCGTCGCCGACCCACTGGACGGTGACCCCGGAACTGTCGGCCTGGGACTCGCAATCCTACGACCCCGACGGTGTGGTCGTGGACGTCTTCCAGCTCGAGGCGGCGGGCGGATCGCCGCTGGCCGACTACGACGGCCGGTGCTCGGCGCTGCAGACGGTGGCCCTGCACACCAGCGACGCCCGCCAGTCGGCGCGCTTCTACGCCGCGCTCGGCTTCCGCCCCCTGTACGACAAGGTGGTGGAGGGCATGGAAGGGTTCTTCGGGCTGCCCGAAGGCACGGCGCTGCACAACATCAACATGGCGATGCCCGACAACACCGCGGTCGGCCGGATCGAGATCGCCCAGTACGTCGGCTTTCCCGGCGTGTCCCAGCGTGACAGGGCCGTGCCGCCGAACCTGGGAATCCTGTCCGCGTCCATCGAGACGGCCGATCTGCAGGCGACCGCGGAACTCCTGCACAGCATCGGAGCAGAGCCGATGAGCGAGGCCGTGGAGGTGGCGATGCCGGGAGAACCGGGCCCCGTGCGCGCACAGACCTACTACGGGCCAGACGGCGAGGCCCTCGAATTCTTCGCGCGGCGCTGACCCTCCTGCGCGCACTGTGCCGCCTCCCCGTCAGGCGGGGGAGGCGGCATCGGCCGACGGGACCGCGTGGCACGCCACCTGCTGACCGTTCACCTTGCGCTCGAGCACCGGGTACTTCTCCCGACACACCGGGACCGCCAGCGGGCACCGCGGGTGGTAGTGGCACCCGCTCGGCCGGTCGATGGCGTTCGGGGCCTCGCCGAGCGGGGCGCTCGCCTTACCGCGCCGCCGCGGGTCGGGGCTGGGCGCGGCGCTGAGCAGCGCCTGGGTGTAGGGGTGCTGCGGAGCGCGCTCCACCTCTTCCTTGGTGCCGATCTCGACGATCCGGCCGAGATAGAGCACCGCTATCCGGTCGGCCACATAGGAGACGACCGCGAGGTCGTGGCTGATGAACATCAGCGTCAGGCCCAGCTGCTGCTTGAGGTCGTGCAGCAGGTTCATCGTGTTGGCGCGCACGCTGACGTCCAGGCTCGCGGTCGGCTCGTCCGCGACCAGGAACTCCGGCTCGGTGGCGAGCGCGCGGGCGATACCGACACGCTGCAACTGGCCGCCGCTGACCTCGTGCGGGTAGCGGCGGGCGAAGTCGGAGTTGAGGCCGACCAGCTCCAGCAGCTCGATCGCACGCTCACCCCGGGACTCGGCGCTCCCGATCCCGTGGACGTGCATGGGCTCGGCGATGATGTCCCGGAGCCGGTTGCGCCGGTTGACCGACGAGTAGGGGTTCTGGAAGATCATCTGCATGTGCCGGCGCTTTCGGCGCAGTTCCTCCCGCCGCAGCCGCGTGAGCTCGTCGCCGCGGAAACTGACGGTTCCCGAGGTCGGCTCCTGCAGGCGGAGCACGGTCCGCCCCAACGTGCTCTTGCCCGAGCCGCTCTCCCCGATCACGGCGAGCGTCTCCCCCGGACGGATGTCCAGGGTCACCCCGTCGAGCGCGTGCGCCACCCGCCGCTTCCCGGTCAGCCGGGACAGCAGCCCCCCGCCCATGGGGAAGTGGGTGCGCAGATCGCGGACGGAGAGGACGGGAACATCGGATTCGCTACCGGACACCGTCATCGGTCTCCTCCAGACTCGTGGCGTGGTTGGCCTTGTGGCAGGCGGACCGGCGCCCGTCGGGGCCGATCTCCCGGAGAACGGGAGGGACCTCGTCGCAGACGTCGCCGAGGTGCGCATCGCACCGGGGAGCGAACGTGCAGCCGGGGACCTCCTCGTCCAGCCGGGGAACGGCCCCCCGCATGGCGTAGAGCCGTCGGCCGTCGTGCGGAAAATCCGGGATCGCCTTGAGCAGTTGCCGGGTGTAGGGGTGCTGCGGCCGCTCGAAGAGGTCGTGCACCTCCGCGACCTCGACGACGCGCCCGGCGTACATCACCACGACCTTGTCGCACATCTCGGCGACGACCGAGAGGTCATGGGTGACCAGCACCATCGCCAGCCCGCGCTCCTCCCGCAGGTCGCGCAGCAACTCCAGCACCTGGGCCTCGATGGTCACGTCGAGGCTGGTGGTGGGCTCGTCCGCGAGCAGCACCCGAAGGTCCGGGCTCGCGCACGCCACGGCGATCATGATCCGCTGGAGCTGCCCCTGGCTGAACTCGAACGGGTAGGAGTTGAGCTTGCCCCGACCATCGATGCCGACCCTGTTGAGCAGGCGAAGGATCTCGGCGTCGTAGTCCCTGCGGTGCAGGTGCGGGCAGTGAAGGCTGAGCACCCGGCGGAACTGGTTGCCGATCGTCCAGGCCGGGTTGAAGGAGTTGATCGGATCCTGGAAGACCATCGCCAGCCGGCCGCCCCGGATGCGCCGCATCTCCTTCGCGCTCACCTCCCGCAGATCCCGGCCGTCCAAGAAGATGCCGTCGGAGGTCACCTCGGCCGGCGGTTTCAGCATGCCCAGGATCGACTTGAGGACCGTGCTCTTGCCCGAGCCGCTCTCCCCGACCAGGCCGACGATCTCCCCCTCCCGGACCGAGAGCGAGAAATCGCGGACCGCCGGAACACTGGCGCCCTGGAACGCGTACCTCGTTCCCAGGCCGCGGACCGACAGGACCTCGTCGCTGTACGCGGCAGGCTCAACCGTCATTGGAACTCCCGGATTCGGCTCGTTCGGTCCGCCGGCTGCTTCCCGTGCTCTTCGTGCGGGGGTCCAGCTCATCGCGCAGCTGGTCCCCGAGCAGGTTGCACGCCAGGATGAAGAGGGCGATGGCCGCGGAAGGGAACACGGCGAGCCACCAGGCGCCGAGCGGGATGGACGTGCGCGCATCCGCGAGCATCGTTCCCCAGCTCGCCCCCGGCGGCTGGATCCCCAGGCCCAGGAAGGAGACGGCGGCCTCCACCGTGATCGCCATCGCCAGCGCGAAAGCGGTCTGCACCACCAGCGGGGCGAGGATGTTGGGCATGATGTTGCGGAACAGGATGTCGCGCCTCCGGCCGCCGAAGGACCGCACGGCGAGCACGTAGTCCTCGCGCACCTCGGCGAGGACGCTGGCGCGTGCGATGCGGGCGAAGGTCGGGACGAGGGCCACACCGATGGCCAGCGCGACCTGCACCTCGGCGCCGACCTCCAGCGGCCCGATGGAGATGTCGCGCGAGCCGATCACACCGGTGACCACCGGGACCAGCACCAGCAGGGGAAACGCCAGGACCACGTCCATCAGGCGCATGATGGCGCCGTCGGCCGTGCTGCCGGAGCGGTAACCGGCGACCATGCCCAGCAGGGCGCCGAGCACCAGCGCTGCCGCGACCGCCAGGCAACCCACCAGGATCGAGACGCGGGAGCCGTACAGGAACCGGCTGAACAGGTCGCGGCCCACCTCGTCGGTCCCCATCCAGTGCTCCGCGCTCGGCGGCGCCAGCGATGTCTTCCCCAGCGCCGCCGGGTCGTAGGGAGCCAGCAACGGGCCGACGAGAGCCAGCAGGAGGAAACCGACGACACCGATGAGGCTCAGCAGCGAGATCCGCTTCCCGGCCAGTCGGCGCAGCAGGCCGGCCTCCGCTGCGGGGCGGGCCGGTGTGCCCGCGCCGGAATCCGCGCCAGAAGATGCGGCCGCGCGGTTGCGACGTGAGGTTTTCAACGCCATCCCTAACTCCTTCCCGCCTCGTAGCCGGCCCGGATACGCGGGTTGATGACCCCGTAGAGCACATCGACGACGATGTTGACCAGGACGAACACGATGGCGATGAACATCATCACGCCGATCGTGACGGGGTAGTCCCGGATGGCGAACGAGTCCACGAGAAGGCGCCCGATGCCCGGGATGCTGAACACGGTCTCCACGACCACCGACCCGCCCAGCAGGTAGCCGATTTGGACGCCCAGCACCGTCACGACCGGAAGCAGCGCGTTGCGCAGCGCGTCCCTGCAGACGATCACCGATTCGCGCACCCCCATGGCGCGTGCCGCCGAAATGTAGTCCTGGCCCAGGACCTCGAGCATGCTGGACCTGGTCATCCGGGCGACGAGGCCCACTTGGGGAGCGGCCAGCGCGATGGCCGGAAGCACGATGTGCTGGATGCTGGCGGCGAAGTCCTCGGTGATCGGGACGAAGCCTTCATAGGGCATCAGCCCCGGGAACCACCAGCCGAAGAGCAGCACCAGCAGGAGCGCCACGATGAAGTTCGGAACCGAGACCCCGGCGAGCGAGGCGACCCGGATCACCTGGTCGGCCATCCTGTTCGCCCGCAGCGCCGAGAGGATCCCCATGGGTACGCCGACGGCGACGATCAGCAGCAGCGCGGCCGCGCTGAGCTGCAGTGTGGCGGGAAGCCGCTCGGCGATGACCTCGGTCACCGGGGACTTGTCGGAGTAGGAGTTTCCAAGGTCGCCCCGGAGCAGGTCACTCAGCCACGCCCAGTACTGGACCCACACCGGTTCGTCGAGCCGCATGCTCTGGCGGACCCGTTCGAGGACCTCCGGGGAGGCCTCCAGGCCGGCGGAGAGCAGCGCCGGATCCCCCGGCGCCAACCGCAGCAGCGTGAAGGAGACGATGGAGATGAGGATGAGCACCGGGACAGCGGACAGCAGCCGCGAGACCGCCAGCCTCAGCATGGGAGCCCCCGCTGTGTCCGTGGTTTACCGGGGGGAGTGGCATGGCCCCGGGTGTAGGGGATGGTCGGCGCGGTCAGCCCCGCATCACTCGCGCACATGGTCCCGCCTTCGCGATCGCGGTGGGCGGCGGCGGGGAACCACCGCCGCGCACCGTTCCAGGGTCGTTATGGTGGCGGCCGATCCGGTGGGATCACCGGGAAAAGGCCGTTTCCGGAAAACAGTGGGATTGGGCGCCGCCCCGAGATCACGGGGCGGCGCCCGGTGGGAAGGCCGCCGGTGTCCGGTCAGTCAACCGTGGTGAACGCGTTCAGCCACGGCAGCGATGAGGGCTCGTAGTCCTCGAGGCTCGTCGACCAGGCCTCGCTGGTCTGCGATACCACCACCTGGATGTTGCCTTGGCTCTCCAGGTCGTACTCCTGGACCGCACGCCAGGCGTCCTGCTGCTCGTCCTCGGACTCCGCGGTCAGGGCCTCCTCCAGCCGGGTGTCCATCTCGGGGTCACCGAAGCTGTTGAAGTTGTTGGCCGATTCGCTGTTCAGGCCGCCGTTGACGTAGTCGGGGGCGAAGCCCGTCGACGTGGTGACCGGGACGTCGTAGAGGATCAGGTCGTACTCGCCCGATTTCATCTTCGGGTAGAACCCGGCGAGCTTCTCCGACTCCACCTTCGCCTCAATCCCGATCTCCTCCAGGTTCGCCTGGATGATCGTGGCGGCGCTGATCAGGTCGGGGGAGTCGAGAGCGATGATGCTCAGCTCGCGGTCGAGCTCCACACCGGACTCCTTGAGGTGCTCCTTCGCCTTCTCGACGTCGGGCTCCTCGCCGAACGCCAGACCCAGTTCCTCGTCGTGGTACTGCGACCCGTAGCTGAGGTAGGTGCTGTTCGGGCGGGCCGCGCCGTCGTAGACCTGCTCCACGATCGCCCCCCGGTCGATCGCCCGCGCGATCGCCAGGCGGAAGTCCGCGTCGGTGGTGGGGCGTCCCTCGAGCATGGAGGGGTAGAAGAACATCCGGGAACCGTTGTCCTCGACGGTCGCGGCGTTCTGCCCGCGGTCCTTGACCAGCTCCACCTGATCACCAGGGATGTCGGGCGCGATGTGCGACGTGCCGTTGGCGAGCCGGGCCACGCGTGAGGCGTCCTCGGGGACCACCTCGAAGGTGATCGAGTCGAACTCCGGATCGCCGCCGAAGTACTCCTCGTTCTTCCGCAGCACCAGCGACTCGCCGCGGGTCATCTCCTCGAACTTGTAGGGGCCCGAGCCGTTCCCCGTCTGGGCATGCGTGTCGTTCGATGTGTAGCCGTCCTCCGAGGAGAGGATCGGGATCATCGCCAGCCGGCTCTCCATGTAGGTGTAGGGCTCGGTGAGCTCGATCACCACAGTGTGGTCGTCCTCGGCCTCGATCGAGTCCATGAAGGAGAGCGCCGAGAGCCACGCCGTGCCGTTGTCCGGGTCGGCCACCTGCTCGTAGGTGAACACCACGTCCTCCGCCGTCAGCGGCGTTCCGTCGTGGAAGGTCACCCCCTCGGCCAATTCGATCCGGTAGGTCGTGCGGTCGTCGCTGACCTCAGGCATCTCTGTGGCCAGGTCCGGCTCCAGCTCCTTGTCGTCGTTCCAGCGCAGCAGGCTGCTGTACACGAGGCGGTAGTAACGCTGCGCCTCCGGCGTGTTCCGGTACATCGGGTCCAGCGAGTCCGGTTCGACCCGGACATCGACGACCAGGTCGCTGATCTCGCCGCCCGCCGCTTGCTGACCAGTCCCGCACGCCGTGGCAGTGGCCGTCAGGCCGAGGGCGAGGACGAGGGCGCCGGCACGCGTTCCTGTTCTCGGGTATCGCGTCATCTTTTGAAACAAGGCTGACTTCAAGGGGGAACTCCGATCTTCAGGGCCACCGCCCGCGGACCAACCCTAAATCCGTTCCACACAACGGAATAAAGTTTCGTTCAAGTTATGGCAGGCCGGATACGCCCGTCAATAGTTCCCGTCGAGGTCGTAACCGGACCCTTACTTCCAAGTCGGTTCCAAGTTTCTACCAGCGCAATCCCGCTCTGTGATCCGAGATTCTCACAGCAGGCCGGGAAGCCTCGGAAGCCAGGGCGACCAACCGGGGAAGCGGCCCCTGTTGGCAAGCGCGTGCGCACGTCATGCCAGCATCTAGGGAGGGGGCGCCTTGACCCCCAACTTTCAGGGTGACTACTCTCAGTGCAAAATAGAAACGCTATTTCAGTAGAAGGGACAGCTATGACCAGTCCGCTCGAGGCGGCAGAGGGGATGCTCACCGCTGTCATTGACCGGCGCCTGGACGATGTCCTGGACAGCTTCTCCAGCGGGGAGGACGCCTACGTCTTCGTCGAAGGGCCACGCTGGACCACGAAGGGAGGCGACCGGATCGCCACCGGATGGCGTGCGTACTTCGAGGCACCGATCCGGATCACGGCGTTCACGTGGGTCGAGGGCCCGAGGACGTATGAGAGTAAGGATCTGGCCCAGGTGGTCGGCGTCGTCGACTACGACGTGTCGGGCAACGGGCGCGCCAGTCGGCTGCGCATGCGCATGACGTGGCTGCTGCGCTGGGAGGGCGACCGTTGGCGCATCGTGCACGAGCACGGCTCCCAGCCGCTCCCCGACCCCTACGGAGCCGGCGACTGGTGGCCTGAGGGCGAGAACCCGCTGTAATCGCGGGCGGCCCGAACAGCCCGCTGTTCTGGCCGCCCCCAACCAGTGCCGGGAGCGCACCGGCCCGTGCGGGTTCACCTTGGTGGTTGCGGCAATGGGGGCCCTGCGAGCGCAGCGGGCAGGGACCGGCGTGCCGCTGAGCAGACCGGGGCTTTTTCGGCGGCGGTCCCCGAAACCGTGGTGGCGGTCCGGCTTTTTGGCATCGGGCGTGTTCGGCGGCAAGCTGGCTTGCTCGTTTCACTCGCTGCGCCCCATTGCCGCAACGCTCGAGATTGCCCCCGCTACGTGAACGAGTGCCCCATGCGGTGGGAGATCCGCTGGACCGCATCGAGCAGGAGTGCGATGGTGTCCTCCGTTTCGGGGCGGAAACGCTCGGCAGGGCCGCAGATGCTCACCGTCGCCACCGGTGAGCCCGTGTGGTCGAACACCGGGGCCGCGATGGAGGCCGCGCCCGGCTGCCGCTCACCGAACGACACCGCATAGCCCTTCTCCCGGATCGAGGCGAGCTCGGTCCGCAGCGCCATAGGATCGGTTGCCGTGCGCTCGGTGATCCGGTCGAGCTTCTGCTTGAGGTACCGGTCGATCTCGTCGCTGGGCAGGAACGCCAGCAGCGCCTTCGATGAGCTGCCGGCGTGCAGCGGAAAAGCGGCGCCGATCGGAATCGACATGACGATCTCCCGATCCGGGCGGGACTGGTCGAGGTAAGCGCGCTCGTCGCCGTGCCGGACCGAGAGTGTCGCGGTCTCCTGGGCGGTTCGCGAGAGGTGCGCCAGCTCCGGCGCTGCCATGGCCCGGACATCGACCCGGGAGAGGTAGGCCAGCCCCAGGGCCAGTGACTCGGTGCCGAGGCGGTAGCGGCGCGTGTCGGGGTCCAGTTCCACCAGCCCTCGGCTGCGCAGCGAAGCCAGAGTCCGGTGCACCGCGGCCTTCGACAGGGAGAGCTGCTGCGCGATCTCTGTCACGCCCAACTGCGGCTCGGCGACCCGGCTGAACAGGATGAGGATGTCCGCGGCGCGCTCCACTGTCGCGATCGACTGCCGCTGCGAATCCTCGTCCTGCTCACCGTTCTGCTTCGTGGATCGGCTCCGGTGCGTGCCGCTGACCGAACCGCTCGTGGAACCACGAGACGCTGCCACGAGAATCCTCCAGAAAAATGGCAGAAATGCTGTTCCGCTGAGTGTAACAGCAATGGGGTTCGGGGGGGAGGCTCCGAGCAGGGCGCATCACACTTCCCGCCGATCTTGACGTTGTGCATGTGCGCAGGCGGGGGCAGGGGTGGACAAAGTCAAGATCGGCGGGAAGGGGGGGCGGTTATAGCCGGTCGGCCTTGACGTCGGCGAGGAAGGCGGTCCAGGCCCCCGGGGCGAAGCCCACGTGCCCCTGATTCCGACCGAACGCGGGGGTGCAGTGTGGTCCGCGGATCCTGTGGGATGGGGCCGAGGCCGCCTATCTGCGGTGGGTGGGCTGGTGAGCCCCCGATCGACCAGAGATCGGCGATGATATTCCCAGCCAAGCGCTGAAGTGGGCGAGCGTATCGGACTTACGCCGCTGAGCTGCTGCGATGGCGTGAATGGTCTCGTGGACATGGGGGTGGTACCGCGTCTGTTGTGGAGCGACGTGCCGCGCCCGGTTGAGAGCCTTGAGGGCGGCGGCGTGGTCACCGCTGAGGGTCCACGCGCGGGCTACGTCTTGCCAGTGGTGACCTATCCGCGTGGCCTTGACATCGCTGGGGATACGGATTTGGGAACCGAGCCGAGCCGCTTGGCCGGGATCTCCGGTTTCCAGTGCCACTGCCACCCGATGAATCGCCACGTTGCCAGGGCCAAAATTGGTGTCGTAGGCGGTGGACTCGTGCCCGATCATCTCTCCGAACCTGGCCGCTTCCTGGATATGCTCATCAGCCCGCGTCTTATTCCGGTCACGAGCGGCAAGGACAGCCCCACGCAAATGGGCCGCCCCGCTGAGGGCGACGCTGTTCTCGTCACGCGGATCGACGGTGATCATGTCGAGGGAGCGTTGCACGAGGCGCTGTGCCGTGTCATAGGCCGCGTGTGAGAGCAGGACCAACGCGCGTTGCTGTATGGCATGGGCGGTCAGGAGGGGCTCACCAGAATGTGCGGCTGCGTGCTCCATACGATCCAAGCCGCTGGAGGCCAAGGAGAACCAGCCGAATCGGTAGGTCAGTTGGGCGGTGTTGCCGTAGGTGCGGGCGAGCATCCGATAGGCGCGCTCGCGCTCTTCATCGGTGCGGGCGGCTTCTACGGCTCCGTGTAGTTGGCGCAGCAACACCGGTATACGTGCCACAGCGCGACGCGCATAGTCGTTGCGCCGATCCTGCTGGATCGACGCAAGATCAGCCTTCAACTCGTTCCACGGCGGCGGTTCGACGGGGTCAACGTGGGGGCCTTCGGCGAAGAGGGCCTGAAGTTCGGCCACACCCGCGATGCCGCCATCTTCGATGAGTAGTTCCCGGAAGGGCTGGCCGTAGAGCTCCTGAGTCTCCACACCCAAAGCCCGTGCGACCGCCGCGACCAATCCGGGGGAGGCCGGTTCCCGTCCCTGTTCCACCGCACGGACCATGCTCACGCTGTAGCGAGCTCGCTGGGCTAGGGCGTGCTGGTTGAGTCCGGCGACCTTTCGCGCTATGGCGATCCGCTCGCCAATCGACACACCAGCAGCGGGCTTGGGCATGTGCTCTCCCAGTGACATCGGCGGCGTTGGGGCCTAGCCTACGCAATCGCTGAATCACAGCACTAGCGAAGACTGGCACACCGCTGTCACTCCATGTTGCGCAGCGTTCTTAGCGTCGGCGGCTCAGAT
This sequence comes from Actinomycetes bacterium, assembly GCA_021793235.1. GTDB lineage: Bacteria > Actinomycetota > Actinomycetes > Streptosporangiales > Streptosporangiaceae > JAJYTD01. The sequence goes on from JAJYTD010000003.1 coordinate 202,555, forward strand.
CCCTTTAGGGCGGCGTACTGCTGCCCGGCGAAGGAGAATTGATGCCGACTGCCCCTCGTGACATCCCGACCTATCTTTCTAGCGACGCCACGCTACGCGCTAAGATCCTCGACGCCTGCGGCATGACATGCACGTTCTGCCATAATGAGGGAACGCCTGTGGTCGTGGACAACCACAGACGTCAGGGTGGTATGTTCACCCCCGCTGGCGCATCTGGTCGGGTATCGATCTATGCGGCCAGTAACGGAGTGACGTTCCTTCCCGCGCCGGTGAATCCGGATCGCTCTTTCCGCGCCGCGCTGGCGTCGCTGCGAGACCGTATGGGCTTCAGCGAACTCCACTTGACCGGAGGCGAACCCACTCTGCACCCGCAGCTACCTGCCATCATCGCGCTGGCCAGAGATGCGGGCTATGTGGTGTGTATGACTTCCAACGGCGAGAACGGAGCCAGACAGATCACCCGCTGCGCTGAGGCGGGCCTAGACCGCGTGAACTTCTCGGTCTTCGGTACCACCTCCGCCGAATTAGCCCAAGTTCAGCACGTTCGGTCTCGCGATCCCGAACGCGCCGCCCGCAAGATCACCGCTCTGCGGGAATCCATCGCTGCCTGCGTTGATCACGGTGTTCGGGCAAGCGCCAACATCGTCGTCGTAGACCACACCCACGTTGAGCGTGTCCACCGCCTTCTCGACACGTACGCTCCTGAGCTGTCGGTACGACTGTTGAACTCTCTCGATCACGGCCAAGCGTCGTTGGACGCGATCGATCAAGTTCTCACCGAGCGTGGCGCGGTGGCTGAAGCCCGCTATATCACCGCTGGGGTTTCTGGAGCGCGGACCTCCTACCGACTGGCCGACGGCAGGCGCATCTACGTCAAATGGATACGCCCAGTGCGGTTGCCCCATACATGTGCGGGCTGCCGGTTCAACAACGACATCGACTGCCAGGAAGGTTTCTACGGTCTCCGTCTCTACCGTTCCCAGGAGGACGGCTACCTGGTGGGTGTCTGCCTGCAGCGAATGGACCTGTGCTGGCCCGTCGAAGAGTTCGTGCACAGCCGCATCGCTGACGAGATCCTGTCCTTCCGCCTCGCCGAACATGTCAGGCTGGTCAAAGCCTCGACACGCTGGCGATCTGCCTCTGACCCGAGCTGAGGAGCGGCCCATGGCCGACACCATTATCGAGTACGAAGCCAAGGTTCTCGACATCGACCCGCACGAGCTGGCCCGGACCATCGTGGACAAAGGTGGGACTGCTCTTGGGGAAGCAGCGTTGCAGCGCCGCTACGTCTACGACATTGACCCCAATGACCAGTCCCGCTGGGTGCGTCTACGTGACACCGGTAGCAAGATCACGCTGACGGTTAAGGAAATCGCCTCCGATGATATCGGCGGCACCCAGGAGACCGAGATCGCCGTCTCCGACTTCGACGCCACCAACACCCTTCTCGGCAAACTGGGTTACCGAGCCAAGGCATATCAGGAGAACCGGCGCCAGAGCTTCCTGCTCGACGGTGCGCAACTGGAGATCGATACCTGGCCGCGCATACCTCCCTATCTGGAGATCGAAGCCTCCGGACGGACGGAGGTCCTGCGTATCGCATCGCTACTGGGCTACGCCGAGGACCAGCTCACCGGGGAGAACACCACCAAGGTGTATGACCGCTACGGCATCGATCTGGCAACCATCACCGACCTACGGTTCAACTGATCCTGTCCTTCCGCCTCGCCGATCTTGACGTTGTGCACGTGTGCAGGCGGGGGCAGGGGTGGACAACGTCAAGATCGGCGGGAAGGGGGGGCGGTTACAGCCGGTCGCGAGCCCGTGTCCCCCAGCCGGTCGTGACTGGTGAGGGCGGAAATTCAGTGGCCCGGTACGGGGCCGGGATGCGAGCATGTGGCAGCGCAATGGCCGCCTATCCCGATATCCCGAGGAGAACCGTGTTCCTACTGGTCACCGGAGCGAGCGGGGTGGGCAAATCCACTGTGCGCGCCGCGGTCGCCGACGCGTTGAACGACCGTGTGGAGGCCGTGGAGCTCTGGCACGTGGTCCCCATCCCGCAGCAGCCGGATGTGGAGTGGCGCAACCGCGCCGTCGAAGCCGTGGTGCGGCGCGCCCTCGAACTCCAAGAGCAGGGGCGCCACCTCATGCTTTCGGGAGATCCGGTGCCCCCCGGGGAACTCTTCGCCGCCCCCTCCGCCGACAAGCTCGACGGCGTGGCCGTGTGCCTGTTGGATTGCGCTCCGCGGGAGCAGACGGCCCGGCTGGCGGCAAGGGGAGATGACCCGGCCGCGCTCGCCCACCACATCGCGTTCGCCGAATGGCTGCGGGAGCACGTACGCGACCCGCGGCACCGGCCCGAGGTGATCACGGCACTCGGCTGGGACGCCATGCGGTGGCACCGCTGGACCTCACTGCAGGCCGGGGACCCGCGGTGGCGGTTCACCGTGGTCGACACCACCGGGATGGCGCAGTCCGAAGCGGCGGCCGCGGTGCTCGACTGGGCAAGGGGCGCGCTGAACAGCCCTGCCGTGCCCGTTGTCCCTGCCGCCCGTGGCGGAGGCGATGGGCGGCCGTGATCGGTCTGCCGTGTTATCGCTGCTGCGCGGTGAGGGTCCGCTTTCGTAGGCCTTTGGGGCGGTTGTGCAGCAGGCCGCGGGCGGCGCGGCGGCGTATGTTCCACATGTAGGCGTTCTTCGGCAGGGAGCGCACCGCCAGTGGCAGGCGCGGGTAGACGGCCCGGACGATGGTGATCAGCCGGTCGAACCCGCGCTGCTGCGTGGCGCCCCACTCCAGGTCCAACTGCTCTCTAAGGCGCGGTGGCAGCAGGCCCGCGGCAAGGAAACGCTGCAGCCGCGCCGCCGTGCGGATGGCGGGGTTGGGCGGGTTGAACAGCGCGTCGGCGATACTGCGGGCAGTGTCTGTGGCCTCGATGGAGTCCACCATGTCGGCCCAGTAGGCGTCGAACGCGGCACGGTCGGCCGGCCAGCGGTCCGCGGGGCAGCCGAGCGCCGTCGCGAAGATCGCCGCCTGCCCGTAGAGCTCGTCCTTCTCCTCCGGGGGGAGCGGCCCGACGGCCATCTCATACATCCGCACGCTGCCCTGGTACAGCGTTGCGGCCACCCATACCTGCAGGTCGGGGTCGAGCGCGTCGTAGCCGGGGCCGGTGACCTTCTTGTGCATGGCCCGGACGATCCGCGCGATGCGGTCGGCCTCCTCCCTGGTGCCGAAGACCATGCCGTAGACGAAGGTGAGCGTGCCGTGGAGCCGGTCGATGGGGCGCCCGGCGAAGTCGCTGTGGTCGTATACACCCTGTCCCACCCCGGGGTGGGACACTTGCAGCAGGATGGCGTACCCGGCCGCCCCGAGAACGACGGCCTCGCGGGCCATCCGGCGGATTGGGGCGCCGTCTGGGAACAGGCCGCTGTCCGTGCCTCTGGTCATGGATTATCGATACCTTCCAGTGCGGCCGACAGTCGTTCCAGGGATTCGAGCGCGCGTTGGAGCTCGGCCGTGTCCAGTTCGGCCGCGAGGCGGTGGGCCAGTTCGGCGTGTGCCGGATCGATGCGCCGCACGGCCGCGATGCCATCGTCGGTGGCACAGAGCAGCTTGGCCCGGCTGTGCGCGGGGTTGGGCAGGTACTGGGCCAGCCCATCGGCCACGAGCAGATCGGCGATCCGCTGCACGCTCTGCCGGGTGATGCCCATGGTCCGCGCGATTGTGGAGACCGGCAGCGGTTCGCGCAGGACCGTGCCGAGGACCTGCCATCTGGCGGCGGTGAGGCCGGCCGGGCGGGCCAACCGTTCCGAGATGTCCAGGAACCGCCCGTTGAGCCGGAAGGCGGCCAGGGCTGTCGCGGACAGCAGGTCAGGTGCTTCGGTCGGGCGCTGGGCCTTGGTGTGCTCGCTCATGCCTGGGCCTGCGCCAGTACTTCGAAGGCGCCGGCGTCGCTGTGCGCGAACAGCCGGTACCAGGCGTCGAGCACCTTCGGTTCGTAGACGTCCAGCCGGCCCAGGACCTCGCGTGCGAAGGCGACCGGCGCGGTCGGTCCCGCGGTGATCAGGTCGCCGTCGGTCACCGCGTCCTCTTCGCGGTAGCGGTCGGCGCCTTTGTAACCTGTCGCGGCAAGGTAGCCGGCGGCGGCGCTGGTGTGGTCGCGGTCGTCGAGCAGTCCTTCACGGGCGAGACCCGCGGTCGCCCCGCAGATCGCGGCGACGGGCACACCGGCCTCCAGGAAAGCGCGGGCCGCTCGGCAGAACGCCGCGTTGCGCGCGGGGTCCTCGTCCCAGGCCTCGGCACCCGGCAGGATCAGCATCGCGCTGTCGGACGGGTCCAGTTCGGCGAGTGTGAGATCGGGGATGATGCGCAGGCCGCCGATTGTCGTTACGGGTTGGCGGGTCTGGGCCACCGCCAACACCTCGAAGCCTCCGGGGGTGCGGTGCCACACCCCGTTGCGGAGATGGGCGGTGGCATGGCCGACCTCCCAGTCGGCGAGGGTGTCGTAAACGGCCAGGTGCACGGTTCTCGAGGACATGACAGCATTCTGTCATTTTGGCAGAATGCTGTCAATCGTGAATGCGGAGGTGTATCCGGACGACAGTGCGGCCCTCTACCGACCCGATGTGTACGCGGTCGCACAACTGTCGGACCAGCCACAGGCCCCGCCCGCGCTCGTTCAGGGCCGGAGGCCGCCCGGCGAACGGGTTCAGCGCGTTGCTGCGGTGCGCGTCGTCGGTGACTTCGCAGATCAGCTCCTCTTCCTCCGTCCAGAACCACACGCTGCCGGTTCCCGAGCTGTGCAGGACGACGTTCGAGGCGATCTCATTGACGGCGAATACCAGGTCCAGCGCACGTGACCGGGGAAGGGACAGGCGGTGGGCGTAGGACTTCGCCTGGTCGCGCACGCTGACGAGGTCGGCCGCAGTAAAGCGGCCGCCCATCGGGTCGGCTGGAAGCGACGGCCCGGGGGAGGCCATACGCTGCTGGATGAACGCCGTCGGGTGCACGTAGGCATGGCTGGCCCGGACCTGCTCTCCCTGGACGAGTTCAGGGTGGGTCCGCATCGAGTCGGCGATGATCTGATGCGGCATCAGCCGACTGTCGTAGGGGCAGACCATCCAGAGGTTGGTGTGCGCGAACAGGACGGTGAAGCTGGACTCCATGTAGGTCCACGCCGCGATCTCGCGCTTGGAGCGCCCCTCCCAGATCGGTTCGGCGAGGACGCGGATCCAGCGGCTGTCGGTCAGGGACACCTGCTCCCTCCAGTAGTGATCGAGCGCTATGAGACGTTCGGGCGGGCGGAAGCCGAAGGAGATCGACTCGACGCAGGAGAGAAGGTCGGATCGGGGGCCGAGGGCGTCCCGCAGGAGAGCGATATTGGCCCTGGTGGTCGCGGCCAGAACAGGCTCGCCGGAGGCCAGACCGTTCTCGATGAATGGCAGCGCCGTGGCCAGGAATTCCTCCTCCGAGCCGTAAACGCATCCCTGGTGCACCATCCGCTGAGCCTCAGCCACGGAGGGCCGCCCCTCTGACGATGACGTTGGGATCCGCGTCGACCCGGGCCAGACTCAGCATCCGGTGGACCTGAGGCGGCGGGTAGTAGAGCACCAGATATCGGCTCCGGGGCAGGCGGTCCGCCGTTGTGCCGAGCAGTCGGAGCCCTCCGGCGTCGATGAAGAGCAGTCCGGAGAGATCGACATGGACGTCCTGCTCCGATTCAAGCGCGGCGGAAAGAGCGTCCTCCACTTCCCGTAGAGAGGACAGGTCGCATTCACCGCTGAATGCCACCCCTTGTGGAATCCGCACCGAAGTGACGCGGAACCGGCTGTCGGATTCGGATTGCGGTGCGATGTTGCCGCCCCCCAAGACGGAACGTTGCCTCAGATGTGTCCTGCGCTGCGGATACCTCCCCGAGCGGCGCTACGGTACTGGTGAGAAACGTCCGAATCCACCCCGAACAACCGGCCCGAGGGAACCACGGCAGGCCGGACCCTTGAACATACCGATTACGACCGCCGCATGTAAGGGGAAAGGGCGAATCCGGCGGCGTTCGAACCTGGAATCGGCACAAGGCCTCGTGGGCTCAGGGGGCGTGCGGACGCAAGGGGCGTGCTCGGCCCGGTCGGGCGCTCGGCCGAACAGCGACACTGTGATCGGTGTGGCGAAGGCGAGCGGCGCCGCCCACGCGGCAGATTGGGCAAGGAGCCTGGTCACCCAGGCGGTGAAAAGGACGGGGTCCTTTCTTCTCGGGTGCGGCAGCTGCCGGTGTCCGCACGCATCGGGCGCGATCGTGGACAAGTCCCGTGCGGGCGGGCATCGTGAGAAAGGCGCAAACGCGGTGCGGGCGACAGGGCGGCTCCGATTGCCATGTCGGCCACCGGCGGGACCGCGACGAAAGGAACCGTGCCATGACATCGAACAGTGTTCAGCAGAGCACTGATCCAGAAGGCGCCGAACCCCCGAGCACCCGTACGGTCGTCGTCGGAATCGACGGCTCCGAGCCAAGCCGCATCGCGCTGGAATGGGCGGCCGACGCCGCTGCCGCCAGGGGGGCGGGGCTGCGGATCCTCCACGCGGTGAGCATGCCGCTGGTCGCCGTGCCGTTCGGCCGGCCGATCCGGATCCCCCCCACACCAGAGGTGGCGGAGCGGGCATCCGCGCTTCTGGCCGACGCCGTGGAACAGACGCACAAGACACACCCCGGGCTGGCCGTCGAAACGGAGGTCTCGGCAAAGGAGCCCGGACCCGCACTGCTGGCGGCCTCGCGCAGTGCCGAACTCGTCGTCGTCGGTCCCCGAGGCCTGAGCGGCGCCGGTGCGCTGCTCCTCGGATCGGTCGCCGTCCGTGTCTCCGCGCACGCCGAGTGCCCCGTGGTCGTGGTCCGGGGAGCCGCACCGCAAACCAAACCGGGCCGCATCGTGGTGGGTGTGGACGGCTCACCCCATTCGACCGCCGCGCTCCGCTTCGCGCTGGCGGAGGCGGCGCGCAACGGAGCCGTCCTCGTCGCCGTCCACGCCTATCAGCAGCCGGTGCCGGTCGGCCCGGGAATGCTCGCCGCCTCCGGATACACCCTGGACGATGCGGCCCTGGTGGCACGCACCACCGAATACGTCAGCAGCCTCATCGACGAGGCGCGGACCGCGCAGGCCGCGGACGTCGATGCCCAAGTGGAGGTGGTCGAGGACCATGCCGCCCACGCCCTGCTGCACGCCGGAAGCAAAGCCGCGCTGCTGGTGGTGGGATCGCGCGGACGCGGCGGATTCCGCGGGCTGCTGCTGGGATCGGTGAGCCAGGCGGTCCTGCACCACGCTGAGGTACCGGTCGCGGTCGTACGCCCGTAGGGCGCGAGAACCTCAAAGGAAGGATGACAATGGCGCAGATGATCCTGGCCGGGGTGGACGGCTCCGAGCATGGGTTGCGGGCTGTCGAATGGGCGGCGGCGGAGGCCGCCCGGCGCGGGTTCGGCCTTCGGCTGCTGACCGCGTTCGGCAAGCTCACGACCGAGACCGCCTTCGTCTGGCCCGAGGATCTGGTCAAACGGGAAGGGCAGCACGCCCTCGACCAGGCAGAAGAGCGCGTCCGCGCCGTCGCCCCCGACCTCGCGGAAGTGGAGACCTCCCTGGAGACCGACCTCCCCTCCACCGCGCTGCTGCGGCAGGCCGAAGATGCCGCGATGGTGGTCGTGGGGCTGCGCGGCCGCGGGGGATTTCCAGGGATGAACATCGGATCCGTCGCCTACCAGGTGGCGGCGCACGCGACCGTTCCGGTCGTGGTGGTCGGCCCCGAACCCGGAGCCGATGCCAAGCCCGAGGTCGTGGTCGGAACGGATGGTTCGGAGTGTTCGCAGCACGCGCTGGCGGCCGCTTTCGACGCGGCCGCCAGCAGGGGAGTGGCAGTCCACGCGGTGCGCGTGTGGGCCCAGCCGTTGCTGTTCGGGCCGGGGATGCGGATGCTGGGGCAAGACGCCGACTCGATCAGGAAGGAGGAATCCGCGGCGCTGGAGAGGGACCTGCAGCGGTGGCGTGAGGAGTACCCCGATGTCGAGGTCGTGAGCGAGGTGGTGGAATCCCAGCCGGTGGTCGGACTGGCCCGCGCGGCTGATCAGGCGTGCCTGCTCGTGGTCGGCGCGCGCGGCCGACGCGGGTTCGCCCGCCTGGCGCTGGGCGGTGTCGCCCACGGCATCCTGCAGCACGCACCGTGCCCCGTGATGGTGGTGCGCGACCCGAAGCGGTGATACCAAAGGGCGCGGTGATAGCGCCGGGGGCGCTGGGCTACCCACGCGGCAGCATGTGATGGCGGAGAACAGGCACCCGCACCGCGCGGCGCGCATGTGGTCCTCGTCAGCTTCCTCCCGGCTCTCTGGTCCCGTTGACCGCTCCGCAGCAGGCCGGGTCTGGGGACGCCTGCCCCTGAAAGTCAGGCGTTCTCCCGTAGGTGATCTCGGAGTCGGCGGGCGACACGTCCCATCACGGCTTCGGCCTCTGGCTGGACGATGGCCGGCACACGCGATTCCGTCAGTGCCGCGACCGCGAACAGTTGGCCGTCGGCGTGCTCGACGACGCCGATCTCGTGGCGGAGGTTGAGCAGGGTCCCGGTCTTGGAAGACCACTGGGAAGCGTCGGAGCTGAAATCCGGCGCGAGCCGCTGCCGCAAAAGGTTGGCGGCCATGAGGTCGCGGATCCGTTCGGCGACCTCGGGAGCGATGGCCGAGGGCAGCCACAGGGCTTGGAGCAGTTCGACGTAGGCTCGAGCGGTTCCAGAACTGGCGCGGGTCACGTCGAGCTGCGGCACGCTGTGTCCGCGCCCGGCCGTCCCCGCCTCGATGGCCAAGGTGTGGGCGAGATGGGCATCGGCGGGGGCGAGTTGCTCCTGCGGTGTCTCGCTGAGGTTGCGGATGGTGCTTCGGACGGTGATCCCGCCCACCCCCAGCTCTCTCAGCGTGTTCGCGACATCGCCCGGCGGGGTGAGCGCGAACAGCAGGTCGGCCGCGGTGTTGTCGCTCACCGACATGCTCAGGTAGACCAGGTCGTCGATCGCGATGCGCGCCGGACGGCGGAACCTGCTGAGGCCCGTGGGACCAAGAGCGGTGTTGTGCTCCGGCCGCACCTGAACCTCCGCGGCACCGTCCAGTTCGCCCCTGCGGATGCGGTCAAGAGTGGCGATCGCAAGGGGCACCTTCACGAGCGAGGCGGTGGGGAACTCAAGGTCGGGCTCGATCCCGATCTCGTCTCCGGTGTGCAGGTCCCGTACGAGGAACGACCCGCGCAGCCCAGCGTCGTCGAGTACCTCGCGCAGTTCCCGGAGGAAGGCTTCGACCCTCACGGAGCCACCCCGCCCCCCTCCACGGCGCCAAGGCAGCGGGTGATTTCTTCCCGCAACGCAGTACGGAGGCGGTCGGGATCCTCGCCGCCGGTGGTGGCGACGTCGAAACCACGGGCGAGA
>JAJYTD010000004.1 GCA_021793235.1 Actinomycetes bacterium
TCCCAACCCCGGAGCCGGGACCGCTGATCCCTGCTCTTCCCCGAAACGGCGTAGTAAGACAGTCGTATGAACCGTGCTTCGTTTTTGGCCGTGGCGACCGCTGCTGTGCTGACGAGTGGCTGTTCCGACGACGGAGCCAATTGTCGCTGGGAGAACATCCCCGAGCCGTCAGCGGTCGAGGGTGAGAAACAGCCTGTCGAAATCCAGCCCAGCCAGACCCTGCCCGGCCTGACGAAAGCCGAACTCGACGCTGTCGTACCCGTGCCCGACGGCTTCCCTCCGATCAACGAACAGGTGCTTGTCGGCCTGCGGCGGGACACGCTTGAGATGGCGGGAGCTGTAGGCGAGGTTGGGGCCGGCCGGTGTGACGGTGATGTCGCCGGGAGCGTGGGGTCCACCACCCGCTGCACCGTGACCTACGAGGGGGTGGAGGTGCGATGGCTGGTGGAGATCACCGGTATAGGGACTCCCATCGGCAAGGGCTACGAATACAGTGTTCGGCCCCTGTCGAGCGTGCACACGGCCCAGGACGTCTACGACTCGTTCGCCTGGGAGACGGGGAAGGACGGGCAGCAGAGCGGCCCGCAGCCGACGCGGGCGCCGCGGTGCGAACGGCTGCCGGACGTCTTCGCCGCCGAACCCGGCCAGGACACCGGCTATTCCTGTCAGGACATCAAATGGTTCTGCGAAAACGGAGACCACGACTTCAGATGGTCGGACCGGCCCATTGAAATCAACGACGATGGCAACGTGACATTCGGCCCATTGTGAGTGAGTGCCTGTCCTCTGTTCTGGACCTCCGCGGGAAACACACTCAACCGCCAGGCACGATTACGGTGCCCCGTAGAGCCCCCGGGGGTCGGGGGCGACCGTCCAGAGGCACGGCCCGATTCCCGGGTTCCAACCGCGGCGGGCACCGGCTCACAGGTCGGGGAAGCGTCGCCGGGCCTCCTTGGCGATGGACAGCAGCGGAGGCCGGCGGCTCGCGGTGAGCCCAAGAGCGCTCCGATAGATGTCGGGCATCCAGTACTCGCCCTTGACCTGGGCGATGATCCCGGTCTCGGTGAGGAGTTCAACCTCGTCGAAAGTGAGACCGACCGCCTCGGGAGTGAAGGGGACCGACCTGCGGTCCTCATCCAGGCGGGCCAGGCGCGCGAGGACCTCGCCGACATCCGGGATCGCCCGCGTGACGGAATCGACCTTCGCGCGGCTGCACGCGAGCAGCGCTCCGCGCATCGCCGCGGGGGTGAGCAGCCGCTTCCACTCCCCCGGGTCGGCCTTTGAGACGCGGGCCGCCTCCGTGAGGAACCGGAGGACGTCTTGGGGCTGGATCTGGTTGGTGAAATCCGTGAGCGCGGCCAGGAACCACTCCTGAGAACGCGCCTCCTTCGACCCGGGCGGTCCCAACTGCTCCCCCCACAGGCCGATGAGGTGCTCCGAGAGTTCGCTCTCCGACGCCGAGAGGAGCTTCTTCCCCCGGGGATAAGGGAGGGCCTTGGCCCTGTCCGCGACCCAAGCGGTCAGCCGCAGCGCTTCCTCCCGGCCCCACACCAGCGCGTACTTGCGGTGCTCGGCGAGGAAGCGGTCGGCGTCGCGGGACAGTGCGCGCCAGACGAGGTCCCTGCGGACGAAGGCGACCAGTCCCAGGGGGCGGCCCCGCAGCCTGCGCAACCAATCGCGGCAGTCCACCAGCAGCACGCGCAGGGCCTGCTGCTGGCGCGCGTCCTGGTGCGGATCCGGGAAGAGATCGTCCAGCCCGTGCAGGACGAACACCAGGCGCCTCTTGGTCGCGAGATCGATCAGCACCTCCTCGGCCATATCGGGGAACGCCGTTCGGCCGGCCGCGCGGGCAAGGCAGCTCAGCCAGATCCGGAGCCACTCGGCGTCCGTGTGCTCACGGCGCAGCGCCTCGGCAACGGCCGTACGCAGATCGGGGCCCGGGGTCGCGCCCGCGGAGGGGTGCGCGGCCGCGGCTCTCGCCTCCTCCACCATTGTCTTCACATCGAGTGGAAGGTGACGCGACGCGAGGACCGGAAGGATCGGCGCATCGACCTCCACGCTGTCCGCCCCGACCTCCGCGGCGAGCCGCTTCCAGCTCCGGCTCCGGCACAGGGTGAGGTAGGAAAAGACCATTCCCGATCCCACCGCGCCGGTGACGGTCTCGACCGGAAGCTCGGTCCGGTGCGCGGCGGCCAGGTTGATCAGAGCCGGGGTCCGCCGCAGGTCGCTGTACTCCAGGGCGTGCTCGGGGGAGGAGAGCAGCCGGTCTGTGAACTCCGCTAAACGGCCGCGGTCCCGCTGGAGGATCTCGGCCTCCTGTGCGGCCAACCGGTTCTCATCCGACGTCTCATACTTCGGAGTGAGCTCGTCGGCGAGCTCCTCGAGGACGTCGAGTGTGTCCGCGCGGTCCAGGACCTCCCGCACCTCTTCCCACGCCGCGGGGAGCGCCAGGAGTTCCGGAGAGAACGGGCTGCGCAGAGGGGCACTGGTCAGCGTACGGCTCAAGTCGGCGGAACCGCTGTCGGCGGAGGTCTCTCCTTCCGCACCGAACGAAGCGATCCCGGCGATGGCATCACCGAGCTCATCGGAGACCGATTCCACGAGATCCTCGTGGTCGTCCCCGTGGAACTGGGTGATCAGCGCCGTAGGGACGGGGTCGGTCTCACGCAGGCTCGGCGCCCGCAGCGCCAGTTCACCAAGGAGCCGGACCGTCCCCCGCACTGACTGGTGGCTGACGGTGGTCACGAACACCCGTTTCACCCGCGGGTCCAGCAGCACCGGAGCGCTGATCTCGCTCATCCCGGCCCGCAGGTCGATCAGCACCGTCTTGGCCCCCAGCTCACGCGCCAGTTCGGCGAGCGACTCGGTGAGGAAATACGGGGAGCGGCCCGGTGAGAGCAGGTGCCGGGGTTCAATGCGCGGCGGTCCGAATTTCTCCGGATCCCGCTGGGCAGGGAGAACGAAGACACCGTCCATCTCCTGGTTCACCAGGTGCGGACGGGCGATCGCGACCGCTTCGGCGCTGTCCCCCTCGACCGAGCCGTGCACCAGGGCCATGAAGTCCGCGAAGGAGAACTCCCCCCGCATCCCCTGAGAGCGCATCATCCAACTGATGCCCGGAGCCTCCATGTCGGCGTCGATCAGCAGGACGCGCTCACGGCTTCGGTCGGCGATGAGGTGGGCGAGCGCCACACAGTGCAGGGTCCGCCCGACCCCGCCCTTGAAGGAGTGGAACGCGCCGATCGTCACACCGCCTGCGAAGCGGCGCTCAACGGGGGCTGGCAGCGGCCTGCCCAGGTCCGAGGTCAGTAGGGTCTCATTCCATTCCGGACGTCGCCTGATCGACGACTCGTCGTCGTGGTCCACGGTGGCGAACAGCACCGGAAGCACCCGGTCCTGGCCCGGAGGTTCCAGCAGGATGGCCGCGCGCTCGGCGTCGATGCTCAGCGGCCCCAGTGTGGAACGCAGCCAGGCCCAGACCTCGTGCCGGTCCGTTCCCGCCACGACTGTGAGCTCGACCCCGTCCCAGTAGGCGCTGACCTCGCGGAGCCACCCGGGCCACCGGCCGCGCATCGCCAAAGCGCGAAGGTGTTCGTCGACGTCGACCCAGGTGAACAGGCGATCCGGCGGATTGTCCGGAGAATGGTCGGTCACAGTCCCGGTTCTTTCCGCGCCCAGGTGAGCAGTGCCAAAAGGGCGGCCTCCATACGTTTCTGGTCTTCGTCTTGCAATGCGGCTCCGTAGCGCCACGCCTCGTGTAGTTCGGCCGACGCTACAGGGCGGCCGTCCGGCTTGAGCCTACAGTTGACCAGGGAATCGATCTCGTGCCGCGGCAGTTTGAGCCGTATCGCCAGGGCCCGTATGTCATGGGAGCGGTCGCGTTTCTCCAAATCAGCCGTGCTGCGTTTGTTCTCCCTTCTGAGCAGTGCGGCTTTGAGCGCGCACTCCACCGCATAGAAGCGCAACAGGCAGGCAGAAACGCCCGAACCAAGGTCTTCGGCGGTATCGCGGTGCGTGACGTAGGCGGCTTTGAGGCTGGGGACGCTGACATCGATCGCCATGCGGCAATGGTATTGGTTAATTGAGGACAATGGGATACTTTATCTACATAGTCCACCGTGCCCCCTTTTTCCCCTTTAGGGCTGAAACGGCATGCTCAGCACGGCTCCTCCCCCGTCCGCCGTGCCCGCGTTTCCGATTTCCGGCTCGGAAACGGCATTTTCTTCACGGTGGATGCCGGACGCGCGCCAAGGCTCGCCGCCCCCGGTCTCCGCGCCCCGCCTCACCCCGCCAGGGCCGCCGCCTCCGCTCCGAAGCCGCGGGGCAGTTCCACCTGCTCGGCCTCAGTGATGGTCTCGGCCGGTTCGCCGTCCAGGGCGGCCGGGCCCTGGGGGCTGCGCATGGGGCACAGCACCCACAGGCCGTAGGGGGCTGCGCCGCTGTCGCGCGCCTCCTGCGCCAACGTGCGCAGCAGCGCCCGGCCCGCCGGGTAGCGGCCCAGCGGGGTGGCGTTGTACAGCAGCACGGACCGGTCGGCGCCCGCAGCCCGGATGCGCTCGCCCAGGTACGTGCACGCCTCGGCCGCCATGTTGGCGAACGCGGCCGGACCATCGGGGGCGTCCGCCTCGACCACCATGCTCCACGGCGGCCCGTCGAACTCCTCGAGCATGCGGGTCAGGATCGACACGAACTCCGCGGAGACGTCGATCGCGGCGATGTCCGCGCGCGCCTCGAGCCTGGCGACGACGCGTTCGGTGTCGCCAAGCCACGTCTTGACCGCCAGGTAACCGCCCCTGCCCGCGGCCTGGTCCAGCCGGCGCTCGGCCGCTCGGTGCTCGGCGGGGGCCGCCATCGGACCGCCGCCCTGGCCGGTCAGCGTCCCCGTCGAGGCGGTGCTGAGCACGGCCGGCAGGTACCAGTACTCGACTCCGGCGGGATCACTCCGCCGCTCCAGTCGCTTGTAGTCGGCGCGCAGCAGCCGCCACAGTTCGCCGTCGTCAGGGATCACCAACTGGGGGAAGCGGGCCCGCACCCGGTCGCGGATCTGCTGCGGGGTCACCCCCGGTCCGCCCAGGTAGCTGGCGGTCTGGGTGAGGCTCAGCGCCCGGGCCAAACTGAGCGAATCAGGGTAGAGCTCCAGGCGGGCGGTGGCCCTGGCGTGCTCTGAGGCGGCGGCGGCCAGCGTCACCAGATCGACGTCGGACAGCGGCGCCATCCCCTCTTCGGTGGGAACGGCGCGCAGCGCGGCGCGCACATCCCCCGGTGAGGGCAGCGGAGCTCCGTCGCCGAAGTCCACCAGCCGGTCGGCGGCCCTGCCCAGCGCCACCGCGTAGTCCAGCAGGTCGGCCTCGACCGGGACGCTGGGGTCGTCGTCGATGACCTGGGCGACCAGCACGCTGGCGTTGCCGCGCATACGGCGCAGCACGAACCGCGGGTTCTCTTCGCGTTCCTCGCACTCGGCGACCACACGCACCGCCGCCAGAGCGTAGGCCTGACGGGTATCGGCGACCTCCAGCGAGGACCCGCGCATGCTGAGCAGCTCCTCGGCGATCTGGCGGGCCTCGCGCAGCCGCCCGTGGCGCCGCAGGATCGCGACGATGTCGTCACGCACGGCCGTGAGCAGGTCGGTCTTCTTCCAGTGCCGACGTGCCTTGGCCAACTGCTGGGACACATACACCTGGTGCAGGCCGAGCCGTTCGGCGACCTCCTTCTGCGTGGGCCACCCCGGCACGGCCGGGGCGTCCTCGGGCAGGCCCAGCAGCTCGCGGGTGACCCGCACCCACGACCTGTTCTGGTCGGTGGTCTTGGGGACGAACTGGCGGATCACCTTGTCGAGGCTGGCCTGCTTCTTGGCCAGGGCGCGCGCCTCGTCGTCGCCCCCGGAGGCGAGCCGGACCGTGACGGAGGAGTCGAGCGGTTCGGCCGCCGCCAACCGCGTGCGCCACCGGTTGACCTGGGCGGCCAGCTCGTTGCGCACCTGGTAGGTGACCCCGCGCACCCGGCGCAGGTCGGCAGCGGGCCGGGCGAGAAGGTCGCCCACCGTCTCGCAGCGCAGCACCCGGGTGGCGGCGTCCAGGGCGCGGGGGGTGAGCCCCGCCAGGTACAGCGGGGTCTCGGCGGTGGCGGTCTCGGCATTGCGCAGGCGGGTGGCCTCGTCGTCCAGCGACTCCGTTCCGGCGCTATCGGGGGTGGTGATCGGCCGCTCCGCCGGCGCCTGGAAGGCCTTCTCCCAGGCGCCGCGCATCTCATCCAGGGAGTCGAACCGGCGCTCGGGCCGGCGGTGCAGGGCCCGCCGGAAGAACACGGTCAGCGGTTTGCGCAACTGGTCGGGGAAACTCTCCTCCCCCAACCGGGGAAGTTCGACGTCGGAGGGCATGAAATGCGGGTCGACGCCGTCCTCGTGCCAGACGGGCAGTTCCCCGGAGGCCATCTCGTGCAGGGTGACGGCCAGGGCGTAGCGTTCGGCGGCGGCGTCGTAGGACCGCCGGGGCTCGTCCAGGCCCAGGAAGGGGTCGAGGTAGCCGGGGGTTCCCGCTCTGGTGTCGGCGGGGTCGGCCCCGGCGAGCGAGAAGTCGAACAGGACGAGTTCGCGCCCCTTCTTGTTGCGTTCGCGCACCCCCACGTTGGCGGGTTTGATGTCGCGGTGGAAGACCTGGCGGTCCTCCAGGTAGTCGACCACCTCGAACAAGTGGATACCGAACCGGTGCAGTTCCTCAAGCCCGAGACCGCCCGCCATGTGCAGGTAGTCGGCCAGAGTGAGTTCCCCGGCGAGTTCCAGTTGCAGGGCGGTGTGTTCGCCGATGGCCAGCGGCTCGTCGCCGATCATGGCGACGATGCGGTGGTTGCGCAACCCCTTGAGCTGGGCGGCCTCCGCGTTGAGCTTCTGCACGGCGCCGGTCTGATTGACGGCGACTTTGAAGACCCGTTCGGCTCCGTCGCGCTCCACCAGCAGCGCGCGCGAGGTGGCGCCCTTGCCCAGGACGCTCTTGACCGTCCAACCGTCGACGACCTCCTGGCCCTTGACCGCCTTGAGCGGGTCGGTGACGGCGTCGGGGCGGGTGAGGTACTCCTCGACCTCGTCGATACGGCGCAGGAAGTCGCGGGGGGACCTGGTGCGCTCCCCCGGTTCGCGGCGGGTGGCCTCGCGCACCAGGGTGTCCATGACCGGGGTGACGTCGTCGTTGACCGCGGCCGGGGTGAGTTCTCCGTGCGCTCGGATCTGCTCGCTGACCGCATAGCGGTCAGCGCCCGGCGGGCGGCCGGTGAAGATCAGGTAGGCCAGCGCCCCCAGCCCGAACATGTCCAGCGCCCGCGGGTCTCCGTCGAAGGCTGGGAACTCCGGGGCCAGATAGGCCTGCGCGGCGGCCTCGACGTGGTCGGCCAGCACCCGGGCGCCCAGGTGCCGGGTGCCGCTCTGGTGGGTGGTGTGGCCGCCGCTGGTGAACGCCGCTCCCCGGCGGGCCGCCACCTGCCAGTCGGCGATGCGCAGGCGCGGATAGCGGCCGTCCAGCTCCACCCAGACGCTGCGGGCGGCCAGCGCCCGGTGGAAGAGCCGGTTGCGGTGGGCGTGGTTGACCGCCTCGGCGAGCTGGCGCACCATCTCCACCTGGGTGAAAGCGTCCAGGTCCGCGCCGTTCTCCTGGATGAAGTGGTCGAGGCGCTGCCAGCTTGCCCGGTGGGAGAACACGATGGCCGGGCCGCGGCCATCGATCACGTCGTAGTGCTCGGCCTTGACGATACCCTCGTGCGCGATGCCGTCGAGGGAGCGGAACTCGCGGTCGGCGGCGCGTTTGATCGAATCCCGGGCGGTGTCGCTGTCGGCCTCGCCGTAGTGGTAGACGCGCACCCGGCTCTGCTTGCTCTTGAGCACCGTGTGCTGGCCGAGGTAGTCGGTCCAAGTCGGGCCGCTGTCGAAGGCGCGGCTGTCCAATGTGTACTTGCCGACCTCCAGATCCCGGCGGATGGCCTGGGCGCCGATCTCCTGCATCAGCCGGGAGATGTTGCGCAGGAACACCGGGTCGGGCCTGCGCCGCCCGGTGGGCCTGTCGAGCAGGCCGGACCAGATCCCGTCGAGGCGGGTCTGTTTTTCCAGCCTGTCGCGGCCGTAGACGTGCTGGATCTGGTTGTCGTCGAACTCGCAGCGCAGATCGGGTGCGGAAAGGAAGACCGCGGCCTCGAAGAACGGCGACCGGTAGTCGTGGATCTTGAGCCGCCTTGCGGCCCACTCCAGTCGCTTCTTGAGTTCCTTGGCCTTCTGGTTGGTCAGGTAGAGCGGGTTGTCGATGGTCTTTCGGCGCTCGCCTTGGAAGAACCAGGTGCTCCCGTGGTTGGTGGCGCGCCCCGGGTGGCTCTTGATCTCGACCAGGAACGCGCCCACCGGGGTGACGACGAACAGGTCGCACTCGCGGATCTGGCCGGTGTCGGCGGTGAAGGAGAAGCACTGCCAGGCCCGGTAGGGCTCGCGATCGGGCATCTGCGCCTTGACGTGGTCGAGCGCTTCCTGCTCCCACACGTACTCGGAGCGCTGTCCCCACCACCGATCGGCCATTGAAACGCCCTCCCTCCGCTCGTACTACGAGGCCAGAATAGGGGGCGACAGGGACGTCCTTCCGCCGTGCCCTCCCCCGCCCTTGACGCTGATCTTGACGTTGTGCACCTTAAAACGCGCGTGAGAGGTGCACAGCGTCAAGATCGACAAAGGGAAGCAGCGGGGCCGGGGCCGAGGAGGAGGGCGGCCGCGCGGCGCAGTGCGCTGATCTCCTCCTGTGCGGGGGGACGGCGCTCCCGCAGCACACGGCGCGCAACAGCGTAGGGAAGATCGACCACCGCCAGTGTGACCTCGGCCAACGGGCGCCCGGCGGCGGTGGCGAACCGGGTGACGGCCGTTTCGAGCCGGCGCCGGTTCGCCTCCGCACGCTCGCTCAGGGCCGCGGAGACCTTGCCGCCGAGCAGGTCGCGCAGGGCATAGCGCAGCAGCAGCGCCGCGTCCATGGGGTCGTCCCGGCTCCATGTCACGACGGCCACGGCCGCGTTGACACCGGCGTCGGCGTCCGGCTGCTCCAGTTCGCCCAGGTAGGCGGCGAGAAAGCGGTCCTGGGCGCGCAGCCAGGCCGCCGCCACGAGGTCGTCCCTGCGCGGAAAGCGGTGGTAGACGGACCCGCTGGGTGCTCCCGTGGCCAGGGAGACGGCCCGCGCGGATGCGGCGGAGGGCCCGCCGTCGAGGACCAGGTCCCGGGCGGCGTCGAGCATGGCATCGGCGGAGTGCTTGACCGGCTGCGGCATGAAGTAGAGAATACCCGCTACATGAACTAGCGTACGTTCTCTAGGGCGGTCATGATCCGCAACGAGCACCAACGACACCTGTCCGCGCCGCTGGCGGACGTGGGCGGCCTGATCGACACCCTCGCCGCACCAAAGGACCGGCTGTGGCCCGTGGAGCACTGGCCCGCGATGCGCTTCGACGGCCCGTTGGCCGTGGGTGCCCGCGGAGGGCACGGCCCCATCCGCTACAGCATCGAGGACTACCGGCCCGGGCTCTCCATCCGGTTCCGGTTCGAGGCGCCCGCGGGCTTCCACGGCTTCCACGAGTACGTCGCCGTCCCCCTGACCGATCGGGAGACGGTGCTGCGCCACTCCCTTGTCATGCGGACCACCGGAGCGGCCCGGCTGAGCTGGCCGCTGCTCTACCGGCCGCTCCACGATGCGCTCATCGAGGACAGCCTCGACACGGCCGGCCGCAGCCTGGGGCTCCCGCCTGCCCGTCCGTACCGGTGGAGCCGACGGGTGCGCGCCCGCCAGGAGGCGGTCCCGGAAAGAACACGTGGCCGACCTCCTGCTGGAGGATATGCGGCAACAGCTCACCGGCCCGATGGCGTCCTCTGAGCGGTCGGCGCCGTAGAGGGGGTGCGGGGATCCGCGGCCGTTGCTCCCGACCCCCGTAGCGCCCAGCTCACCAGCGGTGACATGGATACACAGAGCACAACGAGGGCAGAGGGCCAGAAGGTAGGGGAAGAGAGCATGTTCGTTCAGGGGGCGCCATGGAGGCGGGACACTCGGGCGGGCTCAGCAGATCCGCACTGGAGGCGTTCGATCCGGTGCCGGTCGTCGTGTTCATCACCAGAGGCCCCGATCACCGACTGGTGTACACCAACACCCGCTTCCAGGAGACCTTCGGGAAGAAGCGGGAAGGAGCGCCCATCCGCGACTCCTTCACCAATGTCGTCCAACAGCAGTACTTCGATCTGGTCGACCAGGTCTGGAACACGGGCAAGCCCTTCTATGCCGCCGAGGCGCCGATGACGGTGCGCTCCCCCGGGCCCGGCTCCGAGACGATGGAGCTGTACTTCACGGTCAGCATCTCTCCCGTCACCCTTGACAAGGGCGAACGCGGGGTACTGGTGGTCGCCATGGAGGCCACCGAGCAGGTCAACGCCACCCGGAAGATCCGTGTCCTCTCCGAGGAGCGGCGGCGTTCCCTGCAGCGGTACCTGAGCCTGATCGAGGCCGGGACGCACATGGTGTGGGCGACCGACCCCACGGGTGCGATGGTCGAGATGAGCCCGAAGTCGCAGCGGCTTCTGGGACTGCCGTGGGAGGAGTTGCGCGGCTGGGGGTGGATACGGTGCGTGCATCCCGATGACCTCGCGGACCTGGGAAAGGAGTGGTGGACGGCCGCGGAACAGGACGCCCCGCTCTTCGAGCACGTCTACCGGATCCGTGTCGCGGACGGCTCCTACCGGCACTTCCGCATCCGCGGTGCCCCGGTGCGCCAAGACGGCACCGTGGTGGAGTGGGTGGGAACCAGCACCGATGTGGAGGAGGAGTGGCAGGAGCAGCGCCGCGAGGCCCTGCTCGCCCGGGCTTCCGCCGCGGCGGAAGCCGACGACCTCGAGGAGTTCCTCTCCGGGATCGCCCAGGTGATCGTGCCCGACCTGGCCGATGGGTGCGGGATCTACCTGCTTCCCGACGTCGCGGACCGGCAGGCGGATGCTCCGACCGCCGCCGACCGTGTGGCCGGGGCCGTTGGCCCCGGCCTGCCGACGATACCGCCGCACCGCCGTGAACGCTTCGCCCCCGACAGCCCGTTCATGCGCGCGGTGCTCCGGCGCCGCCCCGTCCACATGGTCTTTCCCCCGGGAGCACCGCCGCCGCGCGCCATGCCCCCGGGCACCGAGATGTGGGCGGCCACGGCCAAGGCGAACAGCAGCCTCCTCCTGCCGATCGCCACCAACGGTGACGTGGCCGCGGTAGTGCACACCCTGGCCTGCGGTGACCGCCCACCGCTCAACACCTCCGATATCTCCCTCATCGGGCAGATGCTCGAACTCGCACGCACCCCTTTGAACAAACTCATGGATTTCCGGCGCACCCAGCGGATCGCGCTGGCCATGCAGCGCAGCCTTCTCACGGAACCGCCAAAGGTCCCCGGCCTGGAGATCACCGCCCGTTATCGGCCCAGCCGGGCCGAGGCCGAGGTCGGCGGCGACTGGTACGACTCCTTTGTGCTGCCCGACGGCGTTGTCGCGCTGACCATCGGGGATGTGGCCGGACACGACCTGTCCGCGGCCGTCAGCATGAGCCAGTACCGCAACATGCTGCGGGCCCTGGTCATCGACCACCAGGAGCCGCCGGGCGAGATCCTGCAGCGGCTGGACTTCGTCGTGGGGAGCCTCTACCGGGAGAGCACGGCGACCTGTGTCTACGCACGCATCAAAGGAATAGAGGGCGGGCCCTGGATACTGCACTACTCCGTCGCGGGGCACCCGCCGCCGCTGCTGGTCTCCCCCAACGGCGAGTGCCACTTCCTGGAGTCGGCGAACAATCCCCTCATCGGCTTGGAGGCGGGCGCACCGCGCTCCAGCGCCGAGGAGTCGCTGCCGCCGTTCGGTACCGTGCTGCTCTATACCGACGGCCTCGTGGAGCACCCGGGTGAGCACCTGGACGAAGGACTGGCCCGGCTGGCCCGACACGCCCGGGCTCTCGCGGGCAAGCCCTTGGACAGGTTCTGCGATGACCTGCTGGCCGAGCTGGCGCTGACCGAGCGCGACGACATCGCGATGATCGCCGTGCGGTGCGCCACCGGCGCCTACTGCCCGCCGAGGCAACGGCGGCCGTAGGGCGAAGGCGCCTGGTGCCGACTGCGGGGTCCCCCTTGCCGTGCTGCGCCTTCCCCATTCCGACTGCTTTGCGAGTCAGGGCTCCGAGGACTACTGTTTTCCCTCGAAGGATTCTCTTTCCAAGAAGGGACCATGAGCGAGCCGACCGTACATGAAGCAGAATTCGAGTCGCCGGACACAGAGGCGACTCAGGTGATGACGAGGACCGGGGAATACATTTATCAGGGCCCGGTTCCACAGTGGGAGGCCCAAGCGCGGGACCGGCTTGCCGCGGCCATCGACCACTTCTCCAGCCCTCTCGCCGACTTGTTGGAACGCGACGCGAACGAGGGCGATACCCGCTTCCTCGTCACCGATTTCCTCAGCGACGGCCTCGGCTACGACAAATACGGTTCGCTGACGACCGAATATCGAACCAAAGGGGAATCTGTCGATTACGGGATCCGTATCGGCGGTGATGTTTTCGCGTTCATCGAAGTGAAAGCGTGCCGCCAGAGCCTTGATGCCCGGAATCTGCGCCAGGCGAAACTGCACGCCGTCGATGAGTCCGTGGAATGGGTCGTTTTGACCAACGGCCGGACTTGGCAGGTACACCATTGCCCCCCTGACGCGGAGACAGGGACCGACCTGGTCCTCGATGTCGACCTGCTCGCCGAAGGCGGACGCGAGTTCGCGGTGAGCGCGCTGTTCCATCTGACCCAGGAGGCGGTCGAGCACGGACGCCTGGAGGACCTGCGCAAATGGCGCGCGGCTCTGTCTCCTGAACCACTGGTGGAAATACTGCGGAGCGGTGCCGTAATCGACGCCGTCCGCCATGAGATGCGCCGCCGCACCGGCCATCTCGGCCATCTCGGAGACACCGAGGAGATCCTGCGCGCTCTCAACGAAGGCGTCATCTCCCGGCGTGTCACCTCCTGACGAATCTCCAATGCGGCCCGGCCCGGTACTCGGTTCGGCCCCACAGATGGTCGGCGTTCTCGACCATTGCCCGGGTCAGGCCGTATCCGGCCGGATATGGCCTGACACGACCGGCCGCCCCGGCGCGGGGGAGGGAGCGGGCTCGTGCGGACAAAGAGCACGAAGGTCCTGCGGCACGACGCCAGGTCCCCAGTCCCGCCCTCGGTACGGATCCGGGTCAGCACGTGGTGGTGAAGGGTGCGCGGTGCGCGGTGCGCGTGTGCGCCGTGATGGGCTGAGCTGTTTCCGGATGACCGGTGATGGGCCGGCCCATCGACCCTCGGGCGGGCGTCGCGTATTACCCCCCGCGACGCGGTGTGGGGGCTGTGCTCGCCCCCGGGATCCGTTCCTACCTGCTGGCGTCGTCGCTGGTGTCAGTCCACCACCTCGGTTGTCCAGTTGAGCTCCTGTACCCGGTTGTCGAGTTCGCGGAGCTCCCGGGCCAGGTCGTCGGCCTCGCGGCGCAGGCCGCGCACATCGACCGCCGAGACCCGCAGGATCTCGCTGCGGCTGTACCGGTTGGGCGGCGCCGTGGCCGCGTCGGCGAGTTCCACGCGTGCGCGGTGCCGCAGGCGCAGCGAATCCCGCCACGCGAGCGCGTCGGTGAGCGTGGTGCCCGGAGTGAACTCGGTCGCCAGGTTCGTGGCGTTGATCCGGCGCACCAGCGTCTCGAACTCTATGGCGAGCTGATCGTACTCGGTGAGCAGCTCGTTGGGGTCCTCGGCCGGTTCGGTGCCCTCCTGGTACTGGGCGTTGCCGACCGCGCGCTTACGCAGCTCCGTCATGCGCGCCGCGATGAAGGACCTGCGGGAGAGTGCCTCCGCCAGACGCATCGCCGCCTCCGCTTCCGTGTTCGGGTGGGCCGACTGTAGCGATCCGGGGCCGACCGTGTCATCCGGTTCTGCCCAACGCCGTCGCCCGCCCCGCCTATAGCGTGGAATACGACCCGCACCCAGAGAGGACATACGGCATGAACGATGCACGGCAGGCACCGACCGATGCGGTGGCACGACAGGTGGAACGCCGGATCGAGGACCCGGGAACCCGGCTGCTGAATGGAATCGTGGCACAGCTGGGCGGCGAGGCATCAGCCGCCGCTGTCTACGGGGATCCCATTGAGCGCGGTGGCGTGACCGTCATTCCCGTGGCGAGAATCGGTTTCGGGTTCGGCGGTGGCGGCGGAAAAGAGGATGGGGCCGGCAACCGGAGGGACGGTAGCGGAGGCGGCGGGGGCGCGTCGGCCGTACCGGTCGGCTACATCGAGATCAGGGACGGGGAGGCGGTCTTCAAACCGATCCGCACTCCCGCTAAGGAGATCGTCATTCCGCTGGCCCTCATCACGGGGATGACTGTGGTGCGTATCGTCGCCACCGCCATGAAGCGGCGGAAGAAGAGGTAGGGCGCTCCCGCGGAAGGGGAATCCGGGCAGGTACACGACCGGCATCCACCACCCCCGCATCGACCGCCGCATCACCATGGCCGCAACACCCGACGCGCTCCAAGGTCGCTGATCGGCACGGTCCGCCGATCGGCATGGAGCGCGGAGGGCCCCGGCACAGCCAGGGGGCAAGGAATCGATACGGTCCGGTTTCGCCGGGAACCGGCCGGTGTCCGGCGGCGTCTGAACCGGCGTACTGTCACCAGGCGCGGCTCCCGCACCGGCCATGCCCCCGCGCCTTCCCGATTTCCTTGTCTCCTCAGACGAAAGTTCCGATGATGCAGCAACTGCAGTCCCTCACCCGCATGTACGTCCGGCAGCGGATCCGGATGATGGTCAACCAGTACGAGGTGCTGGCGGCCATGCCTGACGGCAGCGAGGGCGGCATGCTCGCCTTTGCTCAGCAGAAGCGGGTGGCCTTCAAGGAGCAGGTGACCCTCTACACCGACGACAGCAAGCAGTACCCGCTGCTGGGGTTCAAGGCGCGCCAGGTGATCGACCTGGGGGCGACCTACGACGTGACCGATCCCAACGGGCAGCCGATCGGCCTGTTCCGCAAGGACTTCAAACAGTCGCTGCTGCGCAGCACCTGGCACCTCGAACAGCCGCAGCTCCCCCCGATGGTCGGCCAGGAGCGCAACGCCATGCTGGGTGTGCTGCGGCGCTTCATCGAAGCCGCGACGTTCATCCCGTACCACTTCGACTTCACCGCCAACGGCGAACCTGTCTTCAGCGTTGACAAGCAGTGGGGAATCCGGGACAAGTACACGATCGACATCCACCACCCCCACATCGACCGCCGCCTGGTGATCGCCATGGCCGTAGCACTCGACGCGCTCCAAGGGCGCTGATCGGCGCGGCCGCCGCGGACACGCGGCTCGGATCGGCGGGGAACCACCCCGCCGCATCCGCCGTAGCGGCACCGGTCGGCGGCACCGGTTGTCAGTGGCGCTGGCAGCCCGGACACCAGTAGAGGGTGCGGCCCGCCAGGTCGGCCTGGCTGATAGGGGAAGCGCAGACCCGGCACGGGTCGCCGGTGCGGTAGCAGACATAGAAGCTGTCGGACCGGGGCACCGGGAAGACGCCGGGGTCCGGCCGGTGCTCGGGCCGCGTGGTGACAATGCGGCCGACACGCACCCCGTCCTCAAGAAGGGAACCGATATCGTCCCACAGCCCCTCCCATTCGGCCCGGGTGAGGTCGCGCCCCGCGCGGTAGGGGTCGATCCCGGCACGGAAAAGGCACTCGGCCCGATAGATATTGCCGATGCCGGCGATGACGTCCTGGCGCATGAGGAGCGCGGCCACCGCGGTACGGGACCGGCTGATCATCTGCCAGGCGCGTTCGGGGTCGGCATCGGGGCGCAGCGGGTCGGGGCCCAGCCGGGCCTGGACCGCCTGTTTCCCCTCGTCGGAAATGACCTCACACGCCGAGGGGCCGCGCAGGTCGGCCCAGCCCGAAGCGGTGACGAGCCGGACGCGGACGGCCCCGGTCGGCGGCGGCGCGACCACGAATCCGGCCGAGTCGCGTTTTAGTTCCCCTTGCCGTCCGTTTCGCGCCCGAGGCGCGCCGAGGTAGCGCTCGCCATCGGCGTCGCCGAAGGTCCAGGCACCGTACAGACCCAGGTGGACCCGCAGCCAATCGCCGGAGTCGAACCCGAGGAACAGGTGTTTTCCGTGTGCTTCGGCGTCGAGGAGGGTGCGGCCGTCGATGCGCCGCGCCCCGTCCGCGAACCGGCCCTGCGGGCT
Organism: Actinomycetes bacterium; assembly: GCA_021793235.1. GTDB lineage: Bacteria > Actinomycetota > Actinomycetes > Streptosporangiales > Streptosporangiaceae > JAJYTD01. Next base: position 16,258 of record JAJYTD010000004.1, read on the forward strand.
GGACACCCGCAGCCGGGAACCGCCGTGGTGCTTGGCGAAGTAGGCCGCCAGACGGTGCAGAGTGTGGCCTTCGGGCACGTGCCCTCCCTCGTGCCGACGCTGCGCGGGATCATGCGGGCGCGGATTCGGTCCGCACTCTATACCGGGCGCGGTGACCGCTTTCTCCGGGGCCGCCCCGCGTGATCCGAGATGTACCAAGGCACCGTAAAGTTGATGCGCTAACCACTCGTTCGACCAGTAGTGAGAAGAAGAATCCGTCGATGACCAAGGCTCCCATGCCACCGCAGCTCTCCACCCACCGCCTCAGCCTGGGGTACCTGATGTTCCTCAGCCGCTGGCTCCAGGTCCCTCTCTACCTGGGGCTCATCATCGCTCAGGGGGTGTATGTCTGGCTGTTCATGATAGAGCTGTGGCACCTGATCAACGAGGTCGGCACCGGACACATCGACGAGGCCGACACTATGCTGATCATCCTCGGCCTGGTCGACGTGGTGATGATCGCCAACCTGCTCATCATGGTGATCGTGGGCGGCTATGAGACGTTCGTCTCGCGGATCAACCTCCAGGGCCACCCCGACCAGCCGGAATGGTTGAATCACGTCAACGCCAACATCCTCAAGGTCAAGCTCGGCACCGCGATCATCGGGATCTCCTCGATCCACCTGCTCAAGACGTTCATCGAAGCGTCCCGAACCGATGAGCAGACGATGCTGTGGCAGACCGTGATCCACATGGCGTTCGTCGTCTCCGCTCTCGCGTTGGCGCTGATCGACCGCATGCTGTCGCCATCGACCGCGCACGCCGCGCGGACGCAGACCGCCCGGACGGCCGCCCCCACTCCTTCCGGCGCGGGGTGACGCGCTACTGCGACTCCAGCGTGCGCAGCGCGATCCACAGCTCCGTCCGGTAGTCGGGATCGTCGAGGTCGCCGGGGAGGAGCTCACGGATACGGGTGATCCGGTACCGAAGTGTGTGCCGGTGCACACCGAGCAGCTCGGCCGCCGCGTCCCAGCGGCCGGCCGTGGACAGGTAGGCCCGAAGCGACTCCAGCAGGTCCTCGGCCGAGCGGTGCGCGAACAGCGGCGCCAGCAGGTCCCGGGCCAGCCGGGTTCCGGCCGGCGTGTCCACGAGCCCGAGGAAGCCGCCGGGGAGGTCGGCCGAGCGGACCAGCAGCACGCCGTCTCTGCGGGCCGCGTCCAGCGCCCGTTCGGCCTGCGCGCGCACCGTGGGAAGGTCGCCGTAGCCGCACGGGCCGCCGACCCCGACCGGCCCCCCGATGATGCGGGTCAGCGCGGCGCCGGGATCGGTGCTCTCAGCGCCCAGTACCACGATCCGGCCGTCGAGTTCGGTGACGAGGCAGTTGTCCAGGGCCGGGTCCCGCAGTGCCGCCCGGCCCCGTGCCGCATCGGCCATCGCGACCGTCACCGGCTCTGCCGGCAGCGCGCCGCGCAACTGCCCGGCCGCCGTGTGCTCCACTGAGACCGCACCGCCGAGCAGCGCATTCAGCAGTCCGCCGCGCAGCTTCGCGGTGCGCTCCGCGGCCGTGCGCTCCAGCTCCAGCGAGAGCAGCGATATGGCCGCGTTGACCAGGGTCCGCTCCTCTGCCCCCAGCCGCTGCGCCCCGCCGACGGCAAGGAAACCCTGGATTCGGCCGCCTACACCCAGCGGCTGCAACGCCACGGCCTCCCCTTCCGCCGCCACCGACGCGCTGGCGCGCTGCTTTGCCGCGCGGAGCCTGCGGACCTCGGCGGTCAGGGGCCCGGCACGCGCCGCGGCCGCAGCGGGGACCGCGTGCCGCAGCGTCCCGTCCGCGGTGAACAGCAGCACCCACCCGCCCAGTTGCCCCGCAAGCCGGTCGACAACGTACTCGGCGCCGCGCAGCGCCGCCTGCGTGAGCTTTCGCTGAGCGGCGAACGCCTGGGTCAGCCCCTCGTACTCCTCGCGCGCCAGCAGCCGGGAGACCTCCTTGCCGACCGCGATGAAGGGGGTGGGCCGGGCCACCTCGATCAGCGGCAGGCCGAGCGCTGCCGCAGCGCCGGTGAGCGGGGCCGGAACGGTTTCGTGTGCAACACCGACTCCGAAGCCCAGCCCCGAGACCCCGCGGTCGACGAGGCGGCGCACGTAGTCGTGGGCTGCGTCGTCGTCTCCGTGCCAGCGCACACCCGTGGTCAGGACCAGTTCCCCGCCCTCCAGGTAGGGCGTGGGATCGGTGAGTTCGCTTACGGCGACCCAGTACACCGGCCGGTCGACCAGGTCCTCTCCGGTGAGCAGGCGCAGTCCGAGCCGGGGGGTGCGCAGTAGGGCACCGAGTGTGGGCGGCACGGCTCCCCCATATCACCAGAATGGCCAACACGTCGCGTTTATCTTATCCATGGCGGAGATGACCTGCGGAAACCCGCATCCTAGGGTCGGGCCGAGCACCGTGTACAAGGAGGAAGCGCCCATGGCCACGCCCGAAGTCGCGCAGGCCCGCCGGATCGTCACCGAGATCCCCGGTCCGAAGTCGCGCGCACTGCAGGAGCGCCGACGCAGCTCCGTCGCCCAGGGGGTGAGCAGCGCCCTGCCGGTCTATGTCGAACGCGCGGGCGGCGGCATCGTCGAGGACATCGACGGCAACGCGCTGATCGACTTCGGTGCGGGCATCGCCGTGACCAACGTGGGCAACGCGTCGCCGCGCGTGGTGGAGCGGGCCGCTGAACAGCTCGCCAAGTTCACCCACACCTGCTTCATGGTGAACCCCTACGAGGGCTATGTGGAGGTGTGCGAGGCGCTTAACCGGATCACCCCCGGCGACCACGAGAAGCGCTCCCTGCTGTTGAACTCCGGCGCCGAGGCTGTGGAGAACGCGGTGAAGATCGCCCGCGCCGCGACCGGACGCACGGCCGTTGTGGTGTTCGACCACGCATACCACGGTCGGACCAACCTCACCATGGCGCTGACCGCCAAGAACATGCCCTACAAGCAGGGGTTCGGCCCGTTCGCCGGCGAGGTGTACCGGATGCCGATGGCTTACCCGTTCCGCTGGCCGACGGGACCGGGCGACTGCGGCCCGGAGGCGGCCCGGCAGGCCATCGACCAGATCACCGCGCAGATCGGCGCGCAGAACGTGGCCGCGGTACTGATCGAGCCGATCCAGGGCGAGGGCGGCTTCATCGTTCCGGGCACCGGGTTCCTTCCGGAGCTGGCCGACTTCTGCCGCGCCAACGGAATCGTGTTCATCGCCGATGAGATCCAGACCGGGTTCGCCCGCACGGGGGACATGTTCGCCTGCGAACACGAGGGCATCGTCCCCGACCTGATCACCACGGCCAAGGGGATCGCGGGCGGACTGCCGCTGTCCGCGGTGACCGGCAGCGCCGAACTCATGGACGCGGTGCACGCCGGCGGGCTGGGCGGCACCTACGGCGGCAACCCGGCCGCCTGCGCCGCGGCCCTGGCCGCGGTGGAGGAGATCGAGTCGCAGCAGCTCGTGAAGCGCGCCCGCGCCATCGGCGAGACGATGCTGGGGCGGCTGCGCGCGATCGCCGACCGGTACGGCATCATCGGTGATGTGCGCGGCCGCGGCGCCATGGTCGCGATCGAGCTGGTGGCCGGAGCCGACGACCACACGCCCAACCCGGATGCGCTCGGCGAGATCGTCCGGTACTGCCATTCCCAGGGGCTGATCCTGCTCACCGCCGGCACTTACGGCAACGTCATCCGGATGCTGCCGCCGCTGGTGATCGGCGACGACCTGCTCGATGAGGGCCTGTCCATCCTGGAGGAGGCCTTCGCCCGCCTGTGAGGGACCGCGGGCGGCCGCCGCCGTGGCGGCTTTGGTCCGTGCGGGACGGGCGCCCCGCGCGGACCGGGCGCCCCGCGCGACACCTGCCACCATGGTGGGGACAGCCGCAGGCAGCCGAGGAAGCGAGGGAACGGTCATGGTCAGTGTCGCGGTCGCCCAATTCGCCCCCGGTGAGGACAAGGAGGACAATCTCGCCGCCGTGGGCCGGCTCACCGCAGAGGCCGCCGAGCACGGTGCGCGCGTGGTACTGCTGCCCGAATACGCGATGTTCACCGCGCCCCGGCTCGGCCAGCGGTTCGTCGCCGCGGCCGAACCCTTGGACGGGGCGTTCGTCAGCGGATTGTCCCGGCTTGCGGCCGACCACGGGATGTTCGTCGTGGCGGGGGTGAACGAGGCGCTGCCCGGGTCGACCCGCTTCCGCAACACTCTGGTCGCCATGGGTCCCGACGGCACGATCGCTGCGAGCTACCGCAAACTCCACCTCTACGATGCTTTCGGGGTGACCGAGTCGCAGGTCGTCGAGCCGGGTGCGATCGAGGAACCGCAGACCTTCACCGTCGAGGACCTCACATTCGGTTTGCAGACCTGTTACGACCTGCGTTTCCCCGAGGTCACCCGGCGCATCGTCGAGGCCGGCGCCGACGCCCTCCTGCTCGCCGCGGAGTGGGTGCCCGGGCCCATGAAGGAAGACCACTGGGATACGCTGGTCCGGGCCCGTGCCATCGAGAACACGATCTATGTCGCCGCGGCCGGGCAGAACGCGCCCACAGGTGCGGGCAACAGTATGATCGTCGACCCCATGGGGACCCGTGTGGTTGCTCTGGGTGAGCGGACCGGAGTAGCGGTCGCACCGATATCCGCCGAGCGTGTGACCGAAGTCCGAGCAAAGAATCCGGCTCTGCGGCTGCGGAGGTTCGGCGTCACACCTATTTCCTAGGGCATATCGGACATCCAATACCTTTTGCCACGGAGAGCTACTACCCATAAGCCAAGAGTTGCAAAAATCGGTCTGGACTGTTCCAGTCACAGACCGTTTCTGGTTCAATGAGATCCGTTATAGGCCCGCCAGACTGTCCTCAACCACGGGGGGAGCAGGGACGTTGAGCGGTCTGAGCATTATGCGCCGATCAAGCGCAGCAAATGCCGACACAACCGACATCTACATCCACGATCCAGAAACACTCAGCACTGCGCAGATCATGGGGGACGCCTGCGCGGTCTGCCACGTGAAATGGCCGCGGCCGCAGTATCCACTGGGCGTTCTACCCGACGGCACGGGGCTTTTCGGCTGCGCCGAATGCGCCGACCTCGCCGCCGAGCACGCGGCTCGGTCCCTACAACACGCGCTCGTGGCCCGTTGAGATCGGCCTGGTGCACCGCACCGGACGGGGCATGAGCATGCGGCGGCGTCGCGGGGGCCGTCGAGAGCCACCGCCGTCGCCACGGGGAAACGAAAAGGCGCTCCGGGTCCAGGGGGAGAACGGACCCGGAGCGCCTGCGCGCTCGCTTCCGTGGGGGGAGGAGGGGAATGAGCGCGCTTTCCTGTGTGGTTCCGGACATCCGCACGCGGCGGCGAGGAACGGTCCGCGCCGCAGCGGACGGGACCCACAATACTCCTTGTAGCGGTTTCTCGACATCGAGTAGAGAAAGCCCGCCGGTCGAATTCGGCGGTCCGCACCGCCGGATGCGGCTGATCCTGGCGAATCCTCCGCGGTGGAGTCGACCTTTGGCCAAGGACCCGGAATCCGCCCCGCCGCCGGGGCCAGGCCAGCGCGCGTGCGACGGCCGTGCACCCCCGCCTTTCGCGCCTACTGCCGCAACCGGGGCGGGGCAGCGGGGCCCTCAGGCCTGTGCGGCCCGGTCGACCTCGGTGATCGCGTCGACCAGAATGTCCCTGCCCTCGCAGACCTCGGCCTCGTCGATCGTCATCGGTGGAGCCATGCGCAGCACGTTGCCGCGCAGCCCGCCCTTGCCGATGAGCAGCCCGCGCCGGCGGGTCTCCTCCAAAACAGCGGCGGCGAGCGCGGGGGCCGGGGCCCCGGTCGCCGGATCGACCATCTCGACGGCGAACAGCAGCCCCTTACCGCGCACCGCACCCACGGCAGCCAGGTCCGCCAATGGGCTCAGCCCGTCGAGCAGCAGCGGGCCGAGACGGGCGGCATTGCTCTGGAGGTCGTGGTCGAGCAGGTAGTCCAGAGTCGCGTTGGCCGCTGCCATCGCAACGGGATTGCCCCCGAACGTGGACACCCCGTTGGCGGTGAGCCCGTCCATCAGGTCGCCGCGGGCGACGACACCGCCCACCGCGAAGCCGTTGCCGAGCCCCTTGGCGAAAGTCATCGCGTCAGGAGTCACACCGTGGTCGGCGATGCCCCAGAACGCGGATCCAATACGCCCCCACCCGGTCTGCACCTCGTCGGCGACGAACAGGATGCCCTCCTCGTCAAGGACCTCCTTGTAGGCCGCGAACAGCCCGTCCGGTGCCATGGTGAACCCCCCGACGCCCTGAACGGGTTCGGCGATCAGGCAGGCGACGTCGGGGGCCGCGGCCGTGGCCAGCACGTCACGCAGGTCGGCGACGCAGGCATCGATGAAGTCCGCATCGGACATGCCGCGGAAAGCGGGCGCGTCGCGGTCGGTACCGTGCAGGTAATGCACGTTGAGGGGGGACAGCGCGGAGTTCTTCCAGCCCCGGTTCCCGGTGACCGCGACCGTGCCGAACGAGCGCCCGTGGTAGCTGTTGCGCATGGCCAGGACCTGGTCGGTGCCGCGCGCGCAGGTCGCCAGCAGCAGCGCGGTCTCGTTGGCCTCGGTCCCGGAGTTGGTGAAGAAGACCTTGGCATCCGGTATGCCGGAGAGGCGGGCGATCTTCTCGGCGAGTTCCACCTGACCGCGCAGCAGGTAGAGGGTGGAGGTGTGGACGACACCGCGGGCGATCTGGCGCTCCACGGCCTCACGGACCTCGGCCACGTCATAGCCGAGCATGTTGGTCACGATCCCGGCGAAGAAGTCGAGGTAGGTGGTTCCGTCAGCGTCGGTGACGCGGACGCCCTTGCCCGAGGCGATCTCGATGGGGGTGTCGTAGTAGAGGGACAGCCACGAGGGCATGACAGCGCGATGGCGAGCGAGCAGTTCCGACATGGGTACCAGTCTTCCCTGACCGCATCCTTCTGGCCAGCGGCACAGTGCCGACATCTGAAGCCGCATAAGCAGACCGCTATGGCCCTCAGCCCGGCACCAGCCCCATGGCCGCGCCCGGGGCATAGACCAGGAGCAGAAACCGCGCCGTCCGCGTAAGCATCGTGACCGCGACGAAGGAGGCCACCGGCATCCGGACCGTGCCCGCGAGCACGCAGACGACCATGAACGGCGGGATACTGGTGAGGGAGCTGACTCCTACCAGCCCCGCCGTCCACAAAGGACGCCCTTCGATCTTCATCCGCCACCGCGCCATGCGCTCTCTCCAGCGGCCCTTCGCCTCCGACTTGCGTTTGAGCCAGGGGATGTCGAGCACGCCCCGGCCCAGGTAGTAGTAGAAGACCTTGCCGAGCGTCTGGCCGGTGCCCGCGGCCAGGGCCATCGCGAACAGCGCGCCATCGCTCAGCAGAGCCGCCGCCCCCAGCAGGTACAGCTCGACGTTGAGGAACGGCAGCAGCGCCGACGCCAAGCCGAACAGGAAAGCCAGCACGGTCTCCGCCATGTCCGCCCTTCCTGTCCGCCTGTTCTGCCGGGTCGCCTGCCCTATGCGGCAATGGGGCGGAGCAAACGAGTAAAGCCAGCTGGCCGCCGGACAAACCGACCACCTGGAAAACCAAGCGACTGCCCAGATTACGGACAGAACCTGGGCAACCTCCTAGCTGGACGATTCCCGATGTACTCGACGGCAAGCCGGTCCCTACCCGCTGCGCTCGCAGAGCCCCCATTGCCGCAACCCCCTGTTTGCCGGGTCATTCGCCCCCGGGGCGCCTGAAACCGGTGCCTTCCCTCGTCGCCCACCGCTCCCCCGTACCGTGTTTGCTGGGTCATTCACCTCCGGGGCGCCTGAAGCCGGTGCCTTCCCTCGTCGCCCACCGCTCCCCCGTTCCTCGGTCGCAGCGTTCTCCTCAGTCCAGACACCGGCGCGCCCCTCCAGCTCACTCCCCGGGGTCGCAGCGTTCTCCTCAGTCCAGACACCGGCACGCCCCTCCAGCTCACTCCCCGGGGTCGCAGCGTTCTCCTCAGTCCAGACACCGGCACGCCCCTCCGACTCACTCCCCGGGTGCGCGGGCTACTCCTCAGCGGCGGCGAGCTGGCCGCACGCGCCGTCGATCTCCTGTCCCCGGGTGTCGCGGATGGTGACCGGGACGCCGTGGGACTCCAGCCTGCGGACGAACTCGCGCTCGTCCTCGGGCCGTGAGGCCGTCCACTTCGACCCGGGAGTCGGGTTCAGCGGAATCAGGTTGACGTGCACGAGATGGCCCTTGAGCAGCCTGCCGAGCAGATCGGCGCGCCATGCCTGGTCGTTGATGTCGCGGATGAGCGCGTACTCGACGGAGACACGGCGGCCGGTGGTGTCGGCGTAGCGCCATGCGGCGTCCAGGACCTCGTCGACCTTCCACCGGTTGTTGACCGGGACGAGTTCGTCGCGCAGCTCGTCGTCGGGCGCGTGCAGCGAGACCGCCAGCCGGACCTGCATGCGCTCGGCGATCAGCTTCTCGATCGCCGGGACCAGGCCGACGGTGGACACGGTCACACCTCGCTGCGAGATGCCCAGGCCGCCGGGGACCGGATCGGTCATCCGGCGCACGGAGTCAAGGACCCGCCGGTAGTTGGCCAGCGGTTCGCCCATCCCCATGAAGACGATGTTGCTGATACGCCCCGGCCCGCCGGCGACCTCACCCCGGGCGAGGTCGCGGGCGACCGAGACCACCTGGTCGACGATCTCGCCGGTGGACAGGTTGCGCGTGAGCCCGTTCTGCCCCGTGGCGCAGAACGGGCAGTTCATCCCGCACCCGGCCTGGGACGAGACGCACAGTGTGGCCCGGTCCGGGTAGCGCATGAGCACCGACTCGAACAGCACACCGTCGAACGCTCGCCACAGGGTCTTCCGGGTCATCCCGTTGTCGCAGGTGATGTGCTTGACCGGGGTGAGCAGCGGAGGCAGCAGCGCCTCGCCGAGCCGCTCCCGGGAACCGGCCGGAAGATCGGTCATGGCCGACGTGTCGGACTCCAGGTGCCCGAAGTAGTGCTGGGCCAACTGCGTGGCCCGGAACGGCTTCTCACCGAGGTCGGCCACTGCGGTGCGCCGCTCTTCCGGGCTGAGATCGGCGAGGTGGCGGGGCGGCGTGGCCCGGCGCGGGGCGGCGAAGGTGAGCTCGGCAGGCATGGCCATCCAACAAAGACGGAAAATAGGGAAACAACTGGGATCGCGACGGAATCGGCGATGCACGGTACGTTAGGTGCCTGTACCGCTTATGCGACTTCCGCCGCGGTGCCGTCCGTTGCGGGCACCACGGTTCATACTATGCGGCGCCCGCGCGGCACCGTGCGGTGGCGACGAGGACAAGGAGGGTAGGTGGCCGGAACTCAGGTCCTCCTCGACCAGGTCAGCCCGTACCACAGTCGCCGCGTCATCGTCGAGTACGACTCCCGGACCACGGCCGCCTACCTCCTCGACGCACGCGGTGGCATCCGGGTTCCGGTGTGGCTGGCCAACCACCGGATGGCCCCGGACGGCAGCGACTCCGCCGGCCTGCACGAGGGCCAGGCCCCCCTCATGCCGACCGCGCACACCAAGCACCCCCATGGCCGCGCCCCATTCGACGCCGCACAGTTGCGCGCCGTCTGGTTCGAGGAGGGCGACGGTGTGGCGCTGCTCGATGACGACGGCCTGCTCGCGATCATCCCCGGGTGGGCCGAGGCCGACAGCGGCCTTCCGGGCTATGCGCGAGAGGCGATCGGCCGCAGCCCCTACGCCTGGGCACTGGACCCGGTAGCGGCGCAACTGTGGCCGCGTGTGGTACACGCCGAGGCCTACTGGGACTGGCGGTCCTCGCCCAGCGCGTGGCGCAGCGTCCAACGCACGGTGTTCAACCACCTCACCCGCACGGTCGGTGCCGCGGGACATTATTGGGACGTATCCGACGGCCACGCTCCACTGATCCGGGTGTCGGAACGGCCGCCAACGGCCGACCGGCCCTTCACCGTCCTCAGCACGGTCGGGATGTGCGGCCAGCGCATGCCCACGCTGGACCGCTACATGGCCGACACCTCGGCCTATGCCCGCGTCGAACTGGCGCTGGCCACCACCCTCCAGCCGCACGTGGCGGCCCGGATCTTCCGCTGGATCGGCGCGTTCCCCTGGCGCGCGGTCACCTGGTTCGGTACGGGCCACAGTGTGAAGTGGCTGGACAATCCCGAGGACACGAGGATGCGGGGCGGAAGTTCAGCGGTACTGCTGGTGGCCGACCCCAGCCCTCTGTCCGGGCACGAGGGCCACCTCCCCCCCGACACCTCCGGGCTCACCTTCCACGGCGATCCGGTGACCTGGCTGTGGATCGTACCGATCACCCGCCCCGAACACCTCTTCGCCAAAGAACACGACTCCGCCACCCTCATCGACAAACTCGCAGCGGAAGGCCGCAGCTGGGTGCTGGGCCCATAGGCCGATCGGGCGTTGATCTTGACGCTGTGCACGTGTGAACGCGCGTTTCGGGGTGCACAGCGTCAAGATCAACGCGGGTACGCGGCGCAGAGCTGGTCCAGGAGCATCGTCAGGCGCTGCTCCTGCAGGCCGGGGCGGAGCCTGCCCTCGCGCGCGAGCGTGACCAGGCCATGCACCGCTCCCCACACGACCTCGGTGAACGTCTCCAAATCGCGCCCGCCGGTCAGGGGGGCAAGGGCACTGCTCAACTCGTCGAAGGCGGCCTGCAACGGGGCGGGTGTGTCCGGGCTGCCGAACGGCAGGTCGGTGGCGAGGACGAACATCGCGTCGTAGAGCGCGGGATTGCCGTCGGCGAATTCGGTGTAGGCGCGCGTAGCGGCGGCCAATGCCTGTTCCGGATCCGCTGCCGCAGCGCGGCCCTCCCGCATGGCCGCGGCCAGCTCCGTGAATCCCTCAAGGGCGACCGCAGCGACGATGGCGTTCTTACCGGCGAAGTGGCTGTAGAGGACCGGCTGGCTGTACTCGATTCGCTCGGCCAGTCTGCGCGTGGTCACCGCTCCCCAGCCTTCGGCCTCGGCCATCTCGCGGGCCGCCGTGACGATCAATTGATGGCGCTGTGCGCGCTCGCGTTCTCGACGCTGCTGTAAGGACATCACCCGACTCTAGCATCGCTAGATTCCCTAGCTTCGACATGCTATGGTCGCGGGAATCTAGCGCTGCTAGGAATATTCTCGTTGCTATAGGGGCAGATCGTGAAGAACATCCCCATCGCACTGGCCGTACTGCTCGGTATCGGCATCATCGTCGTGGGCACCCGGTTCCTCCTGACGCCGGAAGCGAGCGCCGCTGATTACGGTGTCCCTGTCGCGCCCGAGGGAGACAGCGGCGCATACCTAGCCGTCAAAGGCGTCCGTGATATCGCGTCCGGACTCATCGGGCTGACCCTGCTCGCGGTGGGTGAGCGCCGTATCGTGGGATGGTTCCTGCTGGCGGCGGCTGCCATCCCGATCGGTGACGCCGTCATCGTGCTGAGCCACGGGGGTTCACCGCTGCTCGCCTACGGCATGCACGGAGGCACTGCGGCGGCCATGGTGCTGGTCGCTCTTTCTCTGTTCCGCCGCCGCGCGCCGGGTGTCCCCGGCCGCGGCGCCCATCACGGAGAGGCCTGCGCGCCGCGGCTCCCGCGGAGCCGGGTCAGGGGGTCAGCAGCAGGGTCATGACGACCCAGGCGACCGGGCCGGCGATGAGTAGGGAGTCCACGCGATCCATCAGACCGCCGTGGCCGGGCATGAAACGGCCCATGTCCTTGATGCCCAGGTCACGCTTGATGAGGGACTCGATCAGGTCGCCGACGGTCGCAGCGAGCACCACGGCCGCACCCAGGACCAGCCCCACCCAGACGGGGCCGTCCAGCATCAGGCGGACGGTGAGGGCGCCGGCGAGCATGCACGCCAAGACCGACCCGGTGAATCCTTCCCAGGTCTTGTTCGGACTGATCACCGGCGCCATCTTGTGGCGGCCCGTGGTGATACCGGCGAAGTACCCGCCGATGTCGCTGCTGATCGTCACGACGATGAAGGCGATCAGCCGCTTGGGGCCGTCGTCTGGGGTGGCGATCAGCAACTGCCAAGTCCCCAGAAGGAACGGCAGGTAGAGAAGAGTGAACAGGTTCGCGGTCGCATCCCTGACATAGCCTTCGGCACCATCGCGCAGCCGCCACGACAGCGTGGTGATGGTGGTGAGCGCTGTCGCGCCGATGAGCCAGGCGGGCCCGCCGAAGTACGCGCACGCCTGCATCGCCAGCCCTCCCGCGATGAGCGGGGGCAGCGCGAGACGGCTGCCGCGCACGGCGACCGCCCGGTTCAGCTCGCGGATACCCAGCAGCACCGCTGCCGAGGTGATCGCGACGAACAGCGCCGGCAACGGATAGATCGAGAAGAAGACGATCGCGCCGAGGACGAGGCCGCTGGCGATCGCCAGCGGGAGGTTGCGTCCCGTACGCACCGGTTCACCCCCGGGCTTGTGCAGGGTGAACCGCTGTTTACCGTTGTCGGCGCCATTGCGCGCGGCTTCGCTCGCGTGTGCGGAACCGTTGGGGGCCGACGCCGGAGGCGTCTCTCCGGAACCGGCGGCGGGCGGACCGGGGTGGGCGGCCTGACCGCGGTCGCCGTCTCGCTGCTCGGGTCCGGGTTCAGAAAACGACACGGAACCTAAACCTCGAGCAGTTCGGCTTCCTTGTGCTTCAGCAACTCGTCGATCTCACCGACGTACTTGTGCGTGATCTCTTCCAGTTCATCCTGAGCACGGCGCCCCTCGTCCTCACCGATCTCGCCGCCCTTGACGGCCTTTTCCAGCGTTTCCTTGGCGTGCCGACGCACGTTGCGAATGGCGACCTTGCCGTCCTCCGCCTTGGTCCGGACCACCTTGACGTACTCCCTGCGGCGTTCCTCGGACAGCTCCGGGAACACCACACGGATGATCGTTCCGTCGTTGGCCGGGTTCACGCCGAGATCGCTCTCCCGGATGGCCTTCTCAATGGCCTGCATCGAGGTCTTATCGAACGGGGAGACGACCACCATGCGGGGCTCGGGTACGGAGAACGATGCGAGTTGGTTGATGGGGGTCTGCGCGCCGTAGTACTCGGCCGTGATCTTGTTGAACGTCGCGGGGCCGGGACGCCCCGTGCGGATCGCGGCGAAGTCCTCCTTGGCGACCACCACGGCCTTTTCCATCTTCTCCTCCGCTTCGAGGAGTGTCTCTTCGATCATTGCGGCTCCCGTGTGTCGCTGTGGTCCGTCGGTTCGGGTCTGCGCGGGGTCAGCTGTCTGCCGGGCACACGATGGTGCCGATCTTCTCGCCCCGTACAGCGCGGACGATGTTGCCCTGCCCCATGAGGTCGAAGACGACGATCGGCAGGCCGTTGTCCATACACAGGCTCACCGCTGTGGCGTCCATGACCTTCAGGCCGCGGGTGAGCACTTCGTTGTATTCGAGCCGGTCGAACTTGACTGCTCCGGTGTTGCGGTGCGGGTCGGAGTCGTAGACGCCGTCGACCTGCGTCCCCTTCAGGACGGCTTTCGCACCGATCTCCAGAGCGCGCTGCGCGGCCGTTGTATCGGTGGAGAAGAACGGGGCCCCCAACCCGGCGCCGAAGATGACGACCCGCCCCTTCTCCAGGTGGCGGACGGCTCGGCGGGGAATATAGGCCTCGGCGACCTGGCTCATGTGGATCGCGGTCTGGACGCGCGTCTCCACGCCGAGGCGCTCCAGGAAATCCTGCAGCGCGAGGCAGTTGATAACCGTGCCGAGCATGCCCATGTAGTCGGCGCGGCCGCGTTCCATGCCCCGTTCGGACATCGCCGCGCCCCGGAACATGTTCCCGCCGCCGACGACCACGGCGACCTCGATGCCCTCCGCTACGGCCGAGGCGATCGACTCGGCCAAGTACTGGACGACCTCGGGGTCGATTCCCAGTTGGTCACCGCCGGCGAACGCTTCACCGGATAGCTTCAGTACGACACGTCCCCAGCCAGAGTCGTGCATGGCTGGACCGTCCGCGATGTCAGGACCTTCGTTCTCCGGCACGGGCGCTCGGCCTCCTTCTGCTTCCCCCGAGTGGTGCTGCGATGCGGGGCCCGCCCGTCACCGGAAGCGCCCCGTCTTGTCCGCCGGAGGTGCCGGGGACGGCGATCCCCGGCACCTCCATCATGTCAAAGGGCTAGGACTGCCCGACCTTGAACCGCACGAAACGGCGGACCGTGACTCCGGCCTCGTCGACGACCTGCTGAATCGTCTTCTTGTTGTCCTTCACAAACGGCTGCCCGAGAAGCGTGGCCTCCTTGAAGAAGCCGTTCACCCGCCCCTCGATGATCTTGGGCAGCGCCTGCTCGGGTTTGCCCTCCTCGCGGGCGGTGGCCTCGGCGATGCGCCGCTCGTTCTCCACGACGTCGGCCGGGACGTCGTCCTTGCTCACGTACTGCGGCGCGAGCGCGGCGATCTGCTGCGCGAGGTCCTTGCCGACCTCGGCGTCGGCCTTGTCCAGCTCGACCAGCACCCCCATGGTCGGCGGCAGCTCCGGGTCGGTCTTGTGCATGTAGCTGGCGACGTAGGCGCCCTCGAGCTTGGCGAAGCGGCGCAGTTCCAGCTTCTCGCCGATGACGGCGCTGTTCTCGTCGATGACCTGCTGAACGGATTTGCCGTCGGCGTACTCGGAGGCCAGCAGGGCCGCGACGTCATCGGCGTCCGAGCGGGCGACGAAGTCGGCGATGTCGGAGGCCAACTCCTGGAACTGGTCGTTCTTGGCGACGAAGTCGGTCTCGCAGTTGATCTCGACCAGGACCGCGGCGGAGTCACTGTCCTGCTTCAGCACGACCAGACCGTTGGCGGTGGTGCGCTCGGCGCGCTTGCCGACGGCCTTGGCGCCCTTGACCCGGAGGAACTCGACGGCCTTGTCGAAGTCGCCGTCGTTCTCCTCCAGCGCCTTCTTGCAGTCCATCATGCCGGCACCGGTCAGGTCGCGCAGCTTTTTGACATCGGCGGCGGTGTAGTTCGCCATAGCTGTTCTCAAATTCCCTAGATGTGGGTCGACGGGGTCTCAAAGGGCTCTCCACTCGGCGGGTGCCCACCGCGTGGAGAGCCGGACAACACCTGAGCGGCCTCAGGCTTCCTTCGGAGCCTCGGCCTCAGCAGCGGGAGTCTCGGCCGGCGCCTGCTCGGCCGGCGCCTGCTCAGCAGGGGCCTCGGGGGCGGCGGCCTCGGCCGGGTTCTCGCCCTTGCCCTCCAGGAGCTCCCGCTCCCACTCGGGCAGCGGCTCGTTGGTGGCGGCCTTCTCCTCGGTGGCGGCCGCGGAGGCGCCGGAGCGGGCGAGCAGACCGTCGGCCACGGCGTCGGCGACGACGCGGGTCAGCAGGCTGACACTGCGAATGGCATCGTCGTTACCCGGGATCGGGTAGTCGACCTCGTCGGGGTCGCAGTTGGTGTCGAGAATCGCGACGACCGGGATGTTCAGCTTGCGGGCCTCGCTGATCGCGATGTGCTCCTTCTTGGTGTCCACGATCCACACGGCGCTGGGCACGCGGGACATGTCGCGGATACCGCCGAGCGTACGCTCCAGCTTCTCCTTCTCGCGGCGCAGGCCAAGAAGCTCCTTCTTGGTCAGGTTCGATGCGGCCACGTCGTCGAAGTCGATCTCCTCGAGCTCCTTGAGCCGCTGGAGCCGCTTGTGCACGGTGGAGAAGTTGGTGAGCATGCCGCCCAGCCAGCGCTGGCTCACAAACGGCATGCCGACGCGGCGGGCCTGCTCGTCGATGGCCTCCTGCGCCTGCTTCTTGGTTCCGATGAAGAGGATGGTGCCGCCGTGGGCCACCGTCTCCTTGACGAACTCGTAGGCGCGGTCGATGTAGGCCAGCGACTTCTGCAAGTCGATGATGTAGATGCCGTTGCGCTCGGTGAAGATGAAGCGTTTCATCTTCGGGTTCCAGCGACGGGTCTGGTGCCCGAAGTGGACGCCGCTTTCGAGCAGCTGACGGATCGTCACGACTGTGGCCATGACTGGGTCCTCCTCGATGCGGCGGGACGGATCCCGCCTCGGTTGTTCCTGACGCCCCGACCGTTCCGCCGCACCGCCCGCAGCGGTGCGGACCGTGAGAACGGCCCTTCCTGAGGAAGCACAAGGACGTGCGTATTAGGCGGCTCATGGGGAGCCGTAAAAGATTCTAACGGCATCGCGCCCCCGCGGCGCCCTTAGCGACGGGACCCGGGCAGTGTCAAGCATTCCGGCGCGCCGGTACCGAACCGGCGCTTCAGGGTTCTGCGGCCGCGGCCCCGGTGGCAGCGGACGGCAACGCCGCGATCCACAGCCGGGAAACCCGCGTAGCCGGGGCGCTGCCGCGCTCCGCAGACTCGAAGGCATGCGTCCACCGCGCCGCGTGCCCGCGCCCCTGTTGTTCCTGTTCCTCCTCTGCCTGCTGCTTCCGGCGCCGGCCGTGGTCTGGGAGCCGTCGGCCGCGGCCGACGACGGGCCGTGGCGGTGGCCGCTCGCCGGTGAGCCCCGGGTCGTCCGGGCGTTCGATCCGCCGCCCGAACGCTGGCTGCCCGGCCACCGCGGTGTGGACCTGGCCGCCGACCCCGGCGAGGAGGTGCTGGCCGCCGGGGACGGCCGGGTGGCCTTCGCCGGGCGTGTGGCCGGGACCGGTGTGGTCAGCATCCTGCACGGAGAGTTGCGCACCACCTATCTGCCGGTCGACGCCGACGTCACCCGCGGCGACCGGGTCCGTGCGGGCGATTCCATCGGCGCCCTTGCCGCCGGGGGCGGGCACTGCGGCGCATGCCTGCACTGGGGGCTCCGCCGGGACCGCACCTATCTCGACCCGCTCTCCCTGCTCGGTAAAGGAGAGGTCCGTCTGCTGCCCGTGCACGAAGCCGTCGGCAGCTCAGGCCCGCGGGTGGGCCTGGTTGTAGGTCCGGGTGAGCCGTTCGATGGACACATGGGTATAGATCTGGGTGCTCCGCAGCGAAGAGTGGCCGAGGAGTTCCTGGACGCTTCGCAGGTCGGCCCCCCCATTGAGCAGATGGGTGGCGGCGCTGTGCCGCAGCCCGTGCGGCGCGATGTCGCTTCCGGCTTCCCGCCGCATGTGCTCGTGCACGTCGCGGCGGGCGGTGCGGGTGCCGAGGCGGCCGCCGCGCGCGCCGAGGAAGAGCGCGGGACCGCTGGCGGCGGTGACCCACTGCGGACGGCCCTCGCCCAGCCACCGGTCCAGTGCCTGCATGGCGGGAACACCGACGGGCACCACGCGGTCTTTTCCGCCTTTGCCGTGGACGAGGAGTGTGCGGCGCTCGCGGTCGGGGTCGTCGATGTCGAGTGCGCACAATTCGGCGACCCGGATACCGGTGGCGTAGAGAACCTCCACTATGGCGCGGCGGCGGAGCGCGAGTGGTGATCCATCGTCCTCTGCGGGGCGCTCCAGCGCCGCTGCCGCCTGGTCCTCACCGAGCACCGCGGGAAGGGAGCGCTGCGGCTTGGGGGTGGCGATCTGCGGTCCGGGATCCTGTTCCAGGTGCCCGGCACGGTGCAGGAACGCGGTGAAACTCCGGGCGGCGGCGATGCGCCGCGCCATGGTCGCACGGCTCGCGCCGTCGCCGTGCAGGCGGGAGAGCCAGCCGCGCAGGACCGCGGGGCCGATACCGCCTATGCCGCACCCGGTCTCGTCCAGATAGTCGAGCAGCGCGCGGATGTCGCCGAGGTAGGCGCGGACGGTGTGCGGCGACCGCCCGATCTCAAGGTGGCGACGGAAATCGGCGAGGACCTCCGCGCGCTCGGCGGGCGGCACGCTCATGGCCGCGGGGCGGAGCGGGCTTTGCGCGGCAGGCAGGCGGTGGCGTCGATCTGCACGTGGCCGACCCGCCGGGCCTGCTCCACCGCACCGCCCTGGACGATACCGCCGTCCGGGGCCTTCGGTATCCGCCCGGAGACGAAAACGAGCGGGCCGCCCGCCGGGAGTGCGTCGCTGTGGCTTTCCGTCATGGCCGCACCCTATCTCCGGTGTCGCCGCTGCTTCCGGATCTGACGCGCCATCCGGAGAGGGTTCGCTCAATGAATCCGCCGGCGGCCAGCAGGCCGAGCCGGCCCAACGCGGCGTCGAGGTCGATCCCGGCCGTGGCGGCGATGGTGGCGGTGCCTGCTCCGGACCGCTCCGGCACCGCGTCCAGGACTCTGCGGCTCTCCTCGTCCAGCCCGTCGCGGGCCATGGCGGTCCCGGTTCCGGGCCGCATATGGTCGCCGATGTGCGCGACGTGCTCGGTGATATCGGCCGCGTCCGTGACGCAGACCGCGCGCCATTCACGGAGGAGCCGGTGGCATCCGGCTGACAGGGCCGAGGTCACCGGCCCGGGCACCGCCATGAGCACACGGCGCAGCTCTTGCGCGTGCCGGGCGGTGTTCAACGCGCCGCTGCGCAGGCCGGCCTCCACGACCACGGTCCCCGGGGTGAGCGCGGCGATGATCCTGTTCCGCACCAGGAAACCGTGCCGGGTGGGAGAGGTGCCCATCGGGTGTTCGCTGACCAGGGTCCCGCGCGCCGCGATGTCGGCGAACAGGGATTCGTGTCCGCGCGGGTAGCTCAGGTCGAGCCCGCCGGCGAGGACGGCCACGGTCGGTGCGCCTCCGGCGAGCGTGCCGCGGTGCGCGGCCCCGTCGATTCCGTAGGCTCCACCGGAGACGGTGCTCCACGTACGCTCTGCGAGGGCCCAGGCGAGTTCGCCGGCCACGTGCAGGCCGTAGGCCGAAGCGGCGCGCGCCCCCACCACCGCCACCGACCGCAGGCAGGCGTGGCGGAGGTCGTGCACCCCGCGCACCCACAGTGCGTAGGGGCGGTGCTCGGCGAGCTGGTCGAGTTGGCTGGGCCAGCCGGGATCGCCGGGGACAACGAGCCGGATACCCGATTCGGCCGCGGCGGACAGCAGCGTGTCGGGGTCGACCCCGGCCGCCTGGGCCCGCCAGCGTTCGAATCGCCGCTCATAGGTATCGACCGGCCCCTTTTCCGGGATCCGCGGCCGTCGGCCCGTGCGCAGCGCATCCCAGACAGTGGCGGCTCCCTCGTCTGCTATGAGCGCTCCCATGAGAGGGTCTCCGGCGCTCGCGGTGGCCGTGAGGCAGGCCCGAGCCACCGCATCCGGCGACGGCTCCGTCACCTGTTCTGTGACCGGCCCCGTGGCGGGACCGCTTGGCGGATCGACCCCGGCGAAGAGCCCGGACGCACCCCCCGCTTCCCCGGGCCGCGGCCCGGTCACTGCGCCCGTCCCGACCAGAGCGCGTAGGCGTAGGCGGTGTCGTCGATCCCGGGTTCGGCGCGGCCCGCCAGATCCGCCAGTGTCCAGGACACCCGCAGCGCCCGATCGACGCCCCGTGCGCTGATCTCACCGCGTTCCAGGGCCGCGCCCAGGATCCGCAGGGCCGCGGACGGCACGGGGAAACTCCGCCGCAGTTCCGCTCCCGGCACCTCGGCGTTGGTGGTCCAGGGGGTGCCAAAAAGCCGCTTGGCGGAACGCTCCCGGGCCTGGGCCACCCGCTCCGCGACGACCGCCGAGGACTCCGCATAGGCCCGGTCCGCGAAGAGTTCGGCGTGGGCGACCGGCTGCAGTTCGATCTTGAGGTCGACCCGGTCCAGCAGTGGACCGGACAGCCGCCCCAGGTAGCGGCGGCGCTGCGGCGACGAGCAGGTGCAGGCGTTGCCGGACTTTCCGCACGGGCACGGGTTCGCCGCCATGGCCAGCAGGAACCGGGCGGGAAAACACACGGTGGCCGCCGAACGGGAGACGATCACTTCTCCGGATTCCAGCGGCTGCCTCAGCGAGTCGAGGACCGCCCGGCTGAACTCAGGCGCCTCGTCCAGGAAGAGCGCGCCGCGGTGGGCCAGCGAGACGCACCCGGGGCGAAGCCGGGTGCTTCCGCCGCCCACGATGGCCGCTCGTGTGGCGGTGTGGTGGGGGGCGCAGAACGGCGGCCGCACGATCAGCGGTTCGCCTTTCGGGAGGGTTCCGGCGACCGAGTGGACTGCGGTGACCTCGATGGCCTCCTCCGGGGAGAGGCGCGGCAGCACGGTCGGCAGGCGTTCGGCGAGCAGGCTCTTTCCCGTGCCCGGAGGGCCGATCATCATCAGGTGGTGCGCACCGGCCGCGGCGATCTCGACGGCACGCCGGGCGACCGGCTGCCCGAGCACGTCGGCGAGGTCGGGGCGGCGGGCGGGCGGGGACTCGCCGGCCGCCTGTTCTGGCTCGTCGGCGAAGAGCGGCTCCGCAACGGGGTTGCCGCGGAGCCGTGCCAGCAGTTCACCGAGCGACGCGACCGCCATCACCTCGACATCGGGCACGAGTGCGGCTTCGGCCGCGTTGCCGCGGGCGACCACGAAAGTGGTGTGGCCGGCGCGCGCCCCGGCCAGCACCGCGGGGAGCACCCCGGTCACGGGCCGTGTGCGGCCGTCGAGACCGAGCTCGGCCAAGAACACCGCACCGTGGATGCCCTCGGCCGGAACCGCGCCGTCCGCTCCGAGCACGGCCGCGGCCATCGCGAGGTCGAACCCGCTGCCGCGCTTCGGCAGGCTCGCGGGGGACAGGCTGACCGTGATGTGCCCTTCCGGCCAGCATTCCCCCGAGTTGATCACTGCGGCCCGGATACGGTCGCGAGCCTCGCGCAAGGCGGTGTCCGGCAGCCCGACAAGGGTGAGCCCGGCGGGACCGCCGCCCAGATGTGCTTCGACCTCGACGGTGTGCCCGTCGACGCCGAGCAGCGCCACCGAGCGGGTGCGGGCGAGCCCCATTTCAGGCCACCCCTTGGTGGTGCTGGACGTAGGTGCGGCCGGCCGGCCGCACCAGGACCGAGACGACGTCCACGCGGGTACGCGCGGCCGCGGTCCCGTGCTCGGCCGCCCACAACCGGGCCAGCCGGAGAAGACGCCGCCGTTTCGTCGCCGTCACTGCCTCCAGCGGCGAGCCGAAACGCAGGCTGGTGCGGGTCTTGACCTCGACGATGACAAGGGTGGCGCCCCGGCGGGCCACGATGTCGATCTCACCTTCGCGGCACCGCCAGTTGCGCGCGAGGACCAGCATCCCGGCCCGCTCAAGGTAGGCCGCAGCCACTTCCTCTCCGCGTTTCCCGAGCGACCTTCCGCGCCGAATCCGTTCCTGGACACCGACCATGGTGCGATCACCTCCACACACCACGGTGCGGCGTCGCCCCCGGCTCTGGCGACCGGGATTCACGACCTGTGGACAGAGCCGGAGGCACCCGCCCCGCCGGCCCCACAGACCAGGGGAAAGGCGAAGCGCGGGTCCAGGGGAAGGGACGCGGCCCCGGGTCAGTCGCGTTTGCCCGGGTGTCCGGCCGCGGGTACTTCGAGATCGGCCTTGGTGATCTCTTCGACGTTGACGTCCTTGAACGTCACCACGCGCACGTTCCTGACGAACCGGGCCGGGCGGTACATGTCCCAGACCCAGGCGTCCTCCATCGTGACCTCGAAGTACATCTCACCGTTCTCGGTGCTGCGCGGCTGCAGGTCCACGTGGTTGGTGAGGTAGAACCGGCGCTCGGTCTCCACCACGTAGCTGAAGAGACCGACAACGTCGCGGTACTCGCGATAGAGCTGCAGCTCCATCTCGGCCTCGTACTTCTCCAGGTCCTCAGAACTCATTTCGCGCTCGCTTTCGTCGTGCACTCCCGGTTCGGTGGCCCGGCCCCCTTCGCCTGTCGTTTCCGCCCGCGCTGGCCTGTGCGAGCGGATGGGACTCCGCTATAGCAACCATGATGCGCCACGTGTCAACCGCGCGGGGACCTGGTCCGCGTACGGGGCCTGCGGAATCGGCGCCCTGCCAGGGGGACGGCCACGGCGGCTCCGATCGTGAGCGGCATCGCGGTCTCTGCGGGCCCGCTCGCGACGGCCTTCTCCGCAGCGGAGCCCGGCTGCGCCGCCGCGTTCTCGCCGCCTTCCTCCAGTGCGCTGAACTCATCGGGGATCGGCAGGGTACCGATCCGGTCCACCGGCCAGACCACCACGAAAGCGCGGCCGACGACACTGCTCTCGGCGATACTGCCCCCGCCGGGGTCGTTCTGGTGCAGCCGGGAATCGTAGGAGATCTCGCGGTGGTCGCCCATCACCCACAGCCGGCCTTCGGGAACCTCGACCGGCCCGAACTCGGTGTGCGTGGCTCGGCTGCCCGGGAAGAGGTAGGCCTCCTCGATCGGTTCACCGTTGACCAGCACCCGGTTCTCCTCATCGCAGCACTCGACGGTGTCTCCGGGCACGCCGATGACGCGTTTGATGTAGTCCTTGCCCGTCGGCGCCACACCGAACTGCTGCCCCACCCAGTTGAAGAACCGGGAGACGGGGTTGGCGGACTCCTCGACGTAGACGGTGCCCTCTTCGTCCCAGGAGCCGCTGCCGTTGAACACCACCACATCGCCGCGCTGGATGTCACGCACCTGGTAGACGAGCTTGTTGACGATGACCCGGTCACCGACGAGAAGGGTGTTCTCCATCGATGTCGACGGAATGTAGAACGGCTGCGCCACCCAGGTCTTGATGATGAACGCCAGAACCAGCGCGATCACGACGAGAACGGGAAGTTCCTTCCAGAACCCCCCCGATTTCTCCTCCGTGTCTTGTTTCTTGGCGCTCATCGTCTCCCCCGGGTTCTCCACCGCATGGACCTCATCAGCGGTCACGGGCTCCTTTTTCGCACCGTCCCCCGATATGCCTCTGGCTCCCCCACGCTCACGCATGGAGGAGCCAGTGTCGACCGGGCCACCCGGCTCGCGCCGGGGGGTGCCGTCCGCATGAAGCCCGGCCGTACGAGGGTCCGAATCGTCGTTGGCCATCGGCACCGAAGCCTAGCCGAGCACAACATCGGGCGCCGGTAAAGGCGCACCCGGACACGGCCGCGATTCCGCGGATCCTACTGAGCGGGCGACTCGATGCGCTCGCGGATGCGGGCTGCCTTGCCGCGCAGGTTGCGCAGGTAGTACAGCTTCGCGCGGCGCACGCGGCCGCGGGAGACGACCTCGATCTTCTCGAGCGCCGGTGTGTGCACGGGGAATGTGCGCTCCACCCCCACGCCGTAGCTGACCTTGCGGACCGTGAAGGTCTCGCGGCTTCCCGGGCCCTGCCGCCGAATCACGACGCCCTTGAAGACCTGAACCCGGGTGCGGTTGCCCTCCGTGACCCGAACGTGGACGTTGAGCGTGTCGCCCGGGCGGAAATCGGGGATGTCGGAGCGCAGTTGGGTCTTCTCAAGCTCCTGAATAGCGGTGTGCATCTCAGCGGTTCCTCATCGATTGCGCGCCGCGGCGACAGACATGCGGTTCGCGCGGGCGGATCTGCTGGGGTCGAAATCGTGTGCCTCTGCCGGTTCCCACGGCCGCCGATGGCATGCTGATGGGATTCGACGGCAGGGGCAACTCGTCTAGTCTGCCATAGATTCCGGGCCGGTCTGTAACCGAGCCTCCCGGATGACCTCCTGATCACGCCGGTCGAGATGGTCGGCGGGTATGGCGGCCATCAGTTCCGGACGGTTCCGCGCGGTCTTGCGGAGCGCTTCGTCACGCCGCCAGCGTTCGACCGCACCGTGATTTCCGGACAGCAGTACGGAAGGCACCTCCTGCCCCCGCCACAGCACCGGTTTGGTGTAGACCGGTCCTTCGACCAGGTTCTCCATTGCTCCGGGCGCGAACGAGTCCTGGGCCGCCGACTCCGCGTTGCCCAGGACTCCGGGCAGCAGCCGGGCGACGGCCTCCACGATGACCAGGGTCGCGGACTCCCCGCCGGCCAGGACGTAGTCGCCGATGCTCAGCTCCTCGACCGGCATCTGCTGCGCGGCGTAGGCGGCCACCCGCGAGTCGATTCCCTCGTAGCGCCCGCAGGCGAAGACGAGCCACGGCTCCGCGGAGAGCCGGTCGGCCCGCTCTTGGGTGAAGGGCACTCCGCTGGGGGTGGGCAGGATCAGCCTGGGCACGTTCGGCCCCGCGTCCGCGGTGACCGCGTCGAGCGCCTCGCCCCAGGGCTCGGGCTTCATGACCATGCCGGGGCCGCCCCCATAGGGCGTGTCGTCGACCGTGTTGTGCCGGTCATGGGTCCAGGACCGCAGGTCGTGCATGCGGATGTCGAGGAGCCCCGACGCGCGCGCCTTACCGATCAGCGACAGGTCGAGCGGTGCGAAGTAGTCGGGGAAGATGGTGATGATGTCGATGCGCATGGACGGCTCGTGTTCTCAGGTCGGGCCCTGACCGCCAGGGCCATCAGCGGCCCAGGTCAAGAAGGCCCGGAGGGGGATCGACCACCAGGCGTCCGGAGTCGGTGTCGACCTCGGGTACGAGGGGGCGGACGAACGGGACCAGCACCTCGGCCCCGGCCGGGTCCTTGATCACCAGCGTGTCCTGGGCGTGGTGGAGGACGTCGTCGACGACCCCGATGTCGGCGCCCTCGGTCGTGACGGCGTGCAGACCGATCAGCTCATGGTCGTGGAACTCGTCGGGGTCCTTCGTCGGCGCGATATCCGCGGAGTCCACCAGCAGGGTCACCCCCCGCAACTCCTCCGCGGCATTGCGGTCGGTGACCGAGTCGAAGCGAACGAGCAGCCGGTCGAAATGGGCGCGTACCGATGCGATGGTGAGCGCCCCGGCGCGGTCGGTCAGCAGCCGCGCCCCGGCGGCGAACCGCTCGGCCGGATCGTCGGTGCGTACGTCGACGGCGACCTCGCCGCGGACCCCGTGCGCCCGGCCGATACGGCCGACAACGAGACGCATCGCTCTCCTCGATTCCAGCGCGGCCAGGGCATGGTATCTGGGCGCCGACCAGGCGGGTCGGCGCCCAGATACCCACGTCAGCGCACTTCGTGCAGGTCCAGCAGGTCGACGCGGACGTACCGGCCGCCCGCCAGCGAACCGACCACGGTCCGCAGCGCCTTGGCGGTCCGGCCGTTACGGCCGATCACCTTCCCGAGGTCATCGGGATGGACCCGGACTTCGAGCACCTTGCCCTTGCGAAGCCTGCGGGCTCTCACATGGACGTCGTCGGAGTTCTCAACGATTCCCCGAACCAGGTGCTCAAGCGCCTCTTCCAGCACGTCAGGCCTCGCCCTCGGGCTTCTCCGCGGCCTCGGCGGGAGCGGCCTCGGCCTTGTCCGCCTTCTCGGCCTTGTCGGACTTCTTCCTGGTCTTGCCCTTGCCCTCGTTGTCGGGCAGGACGAGTTCCTTCAGGACAGCCTGGAACTGGGCTTCCTGGGCTTCCTTGTCCTTGGGCTCGGCCACCTTCAGCGGCTTCGGGGCCGGCAGTCCCTTGAACTTCTGCCAGTCGCCGGTGCGCTTCAGGATGGTCTTCACCGCGTCGGTGGGCTGCGCCCCCACGGACAGCCAGTGCTGCGCCCGCTCGGACTGCACCTCGATGAGGCTCGGCTCTTCCTTCGGGTGGTACTTGCCGATCTCCTCGATGGCCTTGCCGTCGCGCTTGGCACGGGCGTCAGCGACGATGATGCGGTACTGCGGCGTACGGATCTTCCCCATACGCTTGAGCTTGATCTTGACAGCCACGGGTGTGGTCTTCTCCCAATTGCGGTGCGGGTGCCCGGCAAGGTGCCGCGTGGGGTTGCGGCACGCCGCCGAAGCGGGGACGTAGGTGTCGGGGCAAGTAGAGGGCCGGCCCGCGAAACCGTTAGTCAACACTCAATTGTGCCAGACGCCGGACAACAGAACGTGCGCTTCGGCGGGTTCGGCGGGTCGCCCGCGCGGATATGCGTCCGATACCACAGCAGAGGGCGGCCCCCGTGGCCCGGAACGGCCGCCCCCGCCGGCCGCTCAGCGCGTGGCCGACTCCGCACTGCCGCTGGACATCACTGCTTCGGCAGCTTGAAGTCCGACAGGTCGGGCATCTTCTGGCCACCCAGGCCCGGAGGCAGCTGTCCGCCGCCCAGACCGGGGGGCAACTGGGGCGCCTGCTGGTCGCCGCCCTCCTCACGCCGCCGCTGCCGCTCGGCCGCCTTCTCGGCCTCCTGCTGCTTGGCCTTGAGCGGGTTACCACTGCGCTGCTTGCCCTTTTTGCCCTTCTTCGACTGCGCCTTGGGCTTCTTGCGGCCCCCCGCGCCGGGCATCCCCGGCATCCCGGGCATACCCGGCATTCCACCCTTTTTCATCTGGCGCATCATCTTCTGCGCTTCGAAGAACCGGGTGACCAGACCGTTGACATCGCTGACCTGGGTGCCGGAACCATTGGCGATGCGCAGTCGACGCGAGCCGTTGATCAGCTTCGGGTTCTGCCGCTCGGCCGGGGTCATCGACCGGATGATGGCGGCGATGCGGTCCAGGTCCTTGTCATCGATATTGCTGACCTGGTCCCGCATCTGCCCCATACCGGGCATCATCCCGAGCAGATTGCTGATCGGTCCGAGCTTGCGGACCATCGACATCTGCTCCAGGAAGTCGTCGAGCGTGAAGTCGTCGTCGGAGGCCAGCGTGCTGGCCATCTTCTCGACCTCGGACTCATCGAACGTGCGCTGGGCCTGCTCGATGAGCGTGAGCACATCACCCATGTCCAGGATGCGCGAAGCCATCCGGTCCGGGTGGAAGAGGTCGAAGTCCTCCAGTTTCTCACCGGTCGAGGCGAACATGATCGGCCGACCGGTGATGTGCCGGATGGACAGCGCGGCACCACCGCGGGCGTCACCGTCGAGCTTGGTGAGGGCGACCGCGTCGTAACCCACGCCGTCAAGGAACGCCTGAGCGGTGTTGACGGCGTCCTGACCGATCATCGCGTCGACGACGAAAAGGATCTCGTCCGGGGAGACCGCATCGCGGATGTCGGCGGCCTGCCGCATCATCTCCGTGTCGACGCCGAGGCGGCCGGCGGTGTCGATGATGACGACATTGTGGTTGTTGCGCCGCGCGTGCTCAACCGAATCGCGCGCGACCTGGATCGGGTCGCCCACACCGTTGCCGGGCTGCGGCGCGAAGACGGGCACCTGCGCCCGCTCGCCCACAACCTGGAGCTGGGTGACCGCGTTGGGGCGCTGGAGGTCGGCCGCGACCAGCAACGGAGTGTTGCGCTCGGCCGCCAGCCAGCGGGCGAGCTTGCCCGCGAGCGTGGTTTTACCAGAACCCTGCAGGCCCGCCAGCATGATGACGGTCGGCGGGGTCTTGGCGAACCTGATCTCGCGGGTTTCGCCGCCGAGGATCTGGATGAGCTCCTCATTGACGATCTTGATGACCTGCTGCGCCGGATTCAGCGCCTTGGAGACCTCTTCACCGCGGGCGCGCTCCTTGACCTGTCCGATGAACGAGCGGACAACGGGAAGGGCGACATCGGCCTCCAGCAGCGCGAGACGGATCTCCCGCGCGGTCGCATTGATGTCCTCCTCGGACAACCGCCCCTTACCGCGCAGTGAGGAGAAGACCGATGTCAGCCGGTCGGAAAGCGTCTCGAACACGAGTGTGGCCAGTCCTTCGTCTCGGGATTGGCTTTCTACACTACCTGCCGATGTGCCCGGGATACGCCCGGCCGCGCGGCCTCTTCACCACTGGCCGGCCGGGCGCACCGATTGACCGGCTGACCGGCTGACCGGCTCGGCCTGGTCGCTCAGTCGTCGGACGGGCTCTCCTCCGGCGACGGGCTCTCCGATGCGCCGCCGTCCTTGCCGCCCTCCAGGGTCGCTTCGCGCTGGTCCTTGACAGCGGCGATCAACTCGTCCTTGCCCTTGCCGCTCATCCCGCGGGTGGACAGCAGCGCGTCACCGGTGATCTCGTACTCCCGTGGCGCGGAGCTGGGAGCGAGGTTGTAGTTCACGCTGCAGGTGAGCTCCGCGGTCTTCCCGGCCTTGAGCGACGCGGTGTCATCGCACTTCTTCTCGCCCAGTTCCTCGTTGTTCAGCGTGGCGTCCATGCGGACCAGGACGGTGCCCTCACCGCCATCGGACTCGTCCTTGGCCTTGCCGGTGACCGTGCACTTGCCGCCGGTCTGGCAGTTCAGGTCCAGTTTGCCGTCCCAGTTGACCGGGAGCCGGGCGTCACGCGAGCCCTTAAGGCCCTCCTCCGCGATGGCGAGGATGTCGTCGTAGACGGTCTCGATATCCGCGGTCTCGACCGCAGAGAAGTTCAGCCGCGTTCGCGGGCCGCTGTCGGAATCGGCCGCCGCGAGCTGCTCGATCTCTATGCGCAGCAGCTCACCGCTCTCCTCGCCGATCCACGCCCGGTTCTTCTCCCCGCCCTCGAGGTCGATCCGGTAGGCGGATGTCCCGTCGAGGTTCTCCAGCGACGCCGTGCCCGACTCGGGTGCGAATCCGCCGAGGATCTCCGAGAGCTTCGCCGGAGCGAGCACCGCTCCGGGGTCGATGCCCAGCTGATCCTTTGAGACGCGCACCCAGGTGCCGTCGTACTGGTCGGTGTCGGGGTTGACCACGCTCTGGTCGAGCCAGTACTCGGCGGGGGCGTTGACGAAGAGCTTCCCGTCGGCCTGCATGACCTCTGCGTCGTTCTCGCTCTCCTGAATCGAGCCGTAGACGGCACCGGAGTCGGTCACTGTGAGCGAGGTTTCGTTGACGGTGCCCTCCGCGTTCGCCGCGATCTGGCCCTGCACGGCGACCGCGGGAGAAGAGCCGAGCGCCTCAAGCGCGGACTCCAGCAGCGGGGCCGCCTCAACAGGGGTCGGGGACGGAGAGGGCTCGTCTCCCCCGCCTCCCGGGCGCCAGCTGCTCAAGTCGATCGAGCAGCCGGCCGCGCCAAGCGCGAGCACGGCCGTCACCGCGGCGAACCTGACCGGTCCGCCCGACCGGCGCCTGCTGGGATGAACCGGCGACATCATGCCTCCTGGCCCCTTGTCGAGGGGTGTGGGACTGAACGAGCTGAGCTGTGAGTCGGGGGCGGGCGCGAGGAAGTCCGTGTGGTTCCACACGTCCGAAAGAGGTCTCCGCCGCCCTGGTTCGGGGCCCCTGATACGAGCGGCGCGAATCCTCCATTGTCGCCTCAGGGTATCCAACACGCCCATCGGTCCCGGCAACTCGTTCGCCGCGAAACCGCCATAAAAAAGAAGCCTGCCCGAGGAACGGCCCCGGCCAGGAGATCATCACCGTGGTAGATCCGCTGATCGGAGAGGCAAGGGAATACGCGCAGTAAATTCAGACAGAACGGGACACGACGGCCTACTGGGTCCCGCGATGGGCACGGCCGTCGGCAACGACGGTGGGAAGATCATGGAGATCGCCGTCGAAAAGAGGGTGTGGCGGCTCACCGGCGAGGGGGCGGGGCGTGCAGCGCTGCAATGTGTGCGGGACCGTCGACCTCGGGGAGATGCGGGCCGAGCGTACCGGCGAGAGCATCCAGGTGTGCGGGGAGTGCGGTTCCCTGTGGCGGGACGGCGACGACCTCGCCGGGCCGCCGTGGTCCGACAGCGACTCCTACACCCCGCCCAAGGGCGGGGCCCGCTGGGCGGAGTTCCGGATCGTCGACGAACCGCCCGGGTCGCCGTACCTGGCGGCGCTCGACGCGTTCACGTCGCTGACCGCCGAAGGACGCATGGGCGCCATCGCCGTCGGTGTTCACGCGGGCGATGCCGTGGCGCTCATCGGCCCGCGGGGCGGGGACGCGCGGCCGCTGAGCGAGGACCGATGGGTGCCGGAGAAAGGCCCGCTCCGTATCCACGTGCGCGGCGGGATGGTCGCCGAGATCGTCATCGAGCCGCCCGGCGGCCCCCTGCCCATACCCGGCATCATGGCGCCGGGCCCCGACCTCTCGATCGTGTCGCCGGATGAGGCGACCGCCGCCCTCCGCGAGACAGGAGGGTTCGTTGAGCGCCGCGACGGCGGCATGGCTTTCGACACCGGCCGCTTCAGCGGTGCACTGGACTTCCGCGGATACCGGCTCACGCGGCTGCGGGTCCGCCCCGCGAACTACCCGCACACTGTGCGGGCGGAGGAAGGCCCCGGGGCCTGAACCCGCCGCCGGAAGGCGCGAAGGCTCCGGCGAGAAGCGCCGGTCACAGGCGAGGGATGACTGGTAGCGGCTGACCAGGCCGATGACCGCGCCGATGAGGAAGGCCACGGCGAGGGAGTAGACCATTACTCCGAGCACCGCGGCGAGCTGGACCGGCGGCAGCGCCATCGAACCGCCGTAAAAGAATCCGGCCGGTGCCCGGAAAAGGCGGGGGCACATGGGTACCGCATCCCCGAAAAACGCGGCCCCGGACCGGAGAGCACTTCTCATGCGATCGCCGACCGTATTCGGAAGTGTTTTGATAGAACAAATAGCTACGCCACTGCAACCCAAAGTGAGCGGTGGGACCTTTGGCGTATGCCCAAGAGCGACCCAGTACATCCGGCCGCCGGGATCCTAAAAAACCAAACCCTGGAAATAAGCCCGGACCCTGTTACCATCACCGGCACGGAATCCCAGAGCTGCCGCAGCCGGCCGTTCATCCCCCTGAACAGATAAATGCGTAGCAGAGAATCGGAAGGGAGTCGCACATGGCGAATGAAGAGCGTCGCGACCCGAGAAAGCCGAGGCCCCCGCTGAAGCCGAGGTCCCGCGGAGAAATCTTCAGAGCAAGAGTTTCCGAAGCCGCAAGGAAGTCCGCGAAACCGGCGGCCACAGGACTCAGCGCCGCCGCCATCGCGGGCACCCTCGGCGTCGCCGGCGGCATCGGCGCCGAATACGCCACCTCCGCTCTCCAGGAGAACCGCAGACAAGCAGCCGCACGAGAAGTAATAGGAAATCATGCACAAAAGCAGCGTGATAGCGTCTACGATTTCGGAAAGGACGTGGAGAAGCTCACCTACCACCTCGGGGGACATCCGAACACGCCCCCCTTTATCGCAATGTCCACACAAGTTCTTTCCCGACTCCGCGGTGACGTGGAGGTGTCACGTGCATCCGTGGACACCGAGGCTGTGCGAACAAACGAAGAGGCTCTCACTACCGCGAGCCAAAATCTCGCGTCACTTGAAATCGCAGCATCTCAGCACGGAGCCGACCTCTACCCAGAAGGGTTGGTCGCACTACCGGAGACCCAGAGAGGGGACTCCTCCGGCATCGACCACTTACTGAGCAAAGAGGAGATCGACGCCGCAAGAAGCGTAGACAGAGTCTGGGGTTTTCTAAATGAAGAGGCCTCCAGGGTGGAAAATATAATCAACGAAGATAGTGTTCCCTGGAACTCGATAAACGGAGACACAGAAGCCCCGGGAAGAAATTTCAACGCACCCTACATTCCCGAAGGAAATAGGACCCCCGACGTCTTCTCGGACATAAGAACGGCCATCGAAAAAGAGGAACAACGCTCCGCGCGGGGTTCGGACAGTGCCCTGGGCCTGGGCACCGCGGTGAATGACGCCGCACGTAAGCAGAGCCGCACTGCACAGGGCCGCACCGCTCCGTCGAGCGCGAACCGCCCCGCGAATCCACGTCGCCAAACCCCTCACCGCCCCAAGGGCCGCTCCTGACCCCCTCAGATCGTGCGCCCACCTGCCCTGGGCACACGCTGGGGCAGGTGGGCGGCGAATACCGCGGATGCCGCTACGCAGCGGCATGGTCGGCGCGGAGAGTGCCTGTCCCGTCCCGCCCCCTGTTCTCCAGTCGCGCACCCTCGAGTAGAAGACGCCCCTGAAGCCGCTCCAGCTTGTTAAGAAGCCGCTAAGCCCCGTCTCCGGCAGCGCGGTGCGGGGCATAGTGGAGGTGGATGGCAAGCTTCGCACACTGAGCGGTGAATGATGCTGAAGGCCGAGGAGAGCCCCCGAGACCCGCCGGGGCCGCCGGAGTGAGGCGCGCGGCACAGGCCGCCGCCCTCGCGCTTTCCCACGGAGCCGCACATCCGGCCGTCCGCCCTACCCGACCCCCCGGGCCATAGACCGGACCCCGCGCAGAGCTTCGCATCGCGGCACCGCTCGGCCCCGCCCCTCCACCGCGCGATCGGCGCCAAAGGGGCGCGGCACTTCTTCATCTGATCGACCGTGGCCCCCGGCCCTGGCGTTCGGGCCTGCGGGTGCGCAGAGACGAGGCGAACCATGACTGTTCCATCCCCGCCGGTCATCACCGCCCATGGGCTGACCAAAAGCTACGGCCGCCACCGGGCGCTATCCGGCGTCGATCTGGACGTGCGGCCGGGCGAGGTCTTCGGCTTTCTCGGTCCGAATGGGGCCGGTAAGACCACGACGATCCGCATCCTGCTGGACCTGATCCGACGTGACAGCGGCGACGTGGCCGTCCTCGACCGCGACCCCCGGAGTGAAGGCGTGGACATCCGCCGCCACATCGGCTATCTGCCCGGCGAACTCACCATGAGCAGTCGGCGGCCCGCCCGGGAACTGCTCACCTACCTGGGCAACCTGCGCGGCGGCGTGCGGCCCGACCGCATCGCCGAGCTG
The DNA here is from genome assembly GCA_021793235.1 of Actinomycetes bacterium. Classification (GTDB taxonomy): domain Bacteria; phylum Actinomycetota; class Actinomycetes; order Streptosporangiales; family Streptosporangiaceae; genus JAJYTD01. The sequence goes on from JAJYTD010000004.1 coordinate 48,567, forward strand.
GCCGAACGCCTGGGCCTCGACCTGGCGCGGCCCGTCCGCGGCCTGTCCAAGGGCAACAAGCAGAAGGTCGGCCTGGTCCAGGCTTTCATGCACGATCCGCGGCTGCTGATCCTGGATGAACCCACCAGCGGTCTGGATCCGCTGCTGCAACAGGAGTTTTTGGCCATGGTGCGCGAGGTCCGCGGCCAGGGCCGCACCGTGTTCATGTCCTCGCACGTCCTCAGCGAGGTGCAGGATGTGGCCGACCGGGCCGCGGTCATCCGGAGCGGGCGCATCGTGGCCCTGGAGGACATGGACGCGCTGCGCGCACGCGCGGTCCGCCGCGTGACGCTCGGCTTCGCCGCGCCGGTCGACGCCGCGGAATTCGCGCGACTAGAGAACGTGCGCGATGCCGCCGTCGACGGGACCTCGCTCACCTGCACCGTGGAGGGCAGCCCCGACGCGCTGATCAAGGCGGCCGCGCGGCACACGGTGCTGAGCCTCAGCAGCGAGGAACCCGACCTGGAAGGGCTGTTCTTCACCTACTACGGCGCCAATGGTTCCGGCGTGGACGAGGAGGGACGCCATGCTGCTGGGTAGTGTCTTCGGCAAGTTCCTGCGCGACCACCTGCGCGCCCTGGTCGGCTGGATGATCGCCGTCACGGCGGTGACCGCGCTCTATAGCGGGTTCTGGCCGTCGATACGCGATACGGGCGACCTGATGGACGCCTACATCGACGCCATGCCCCAACTGACCGACGCCCTGGGGTGGACCGATCTGGCCAGCCCGGAAGGCTACCTCAACGCCACCGTTTTCGGGCTGCTCACCCCCATCCTCATGACGGTCGCCGCGATCTCGCTGGGGGCCCGCGCCATCGCCGGTGATGAGGAGGACGGCGGCCTGGAACTGGTCCTGGCCCACCCGGTGAGCCGTACCCGGGTCGTGCTGCAGCGGTTCGCCGCGCTGGCCGTGTTCGTCGCCCTGCTGGGGGCGGCGTTGTTCGCCGTGCTCCTGCTGCTTGGTCCGATCCTGGAGCTGGGGGTGGCCGTGGAACGGCTGGCGGCGGCGTCCGCGGCCGTCACCCTCATCGCCTTCGCCTACGGGACGGCGGCGCTTACCGTCGGCGCGGTCACCGGTCGGCGCAGCTTCGCCATCGCGGCCGCGGCGCTGCTCGCGGTGGTCGGCTACCTCGGCAACTCCTTCGCCCTGCAGGTGGAGGAGTTGGAGTGGCTGCGGTTCCTGTCCGCGTTCTACTACGGCTTGGACCCCGATCCGCTGACCAACGGGGTGGATGCCGGATACACGCTGGTGCTCGTCGCGGTCGCGGCGGTGCTGCCGGTGATCGCGGTCGCCGTGTTCCAGCGCCGCGACATCATGGTGTAAAGACATAGCCGGGGCCGGTGCCCCCGCTGGTATCGGGTGGCACCGGCCCCGGTTCCGTGGCCGCTGCGGCCTGTATCAGGCCTCGCTGAGAATGGTGTCCACGAACGTCTCGGCGTCGAAGGGGGCCAGGTCGTCAGGGCCCTCACCGAGACCGATGAGTTTGACCGGTACCCCGAGTTCTCGCTGCACCTGGATGATGATGCCGCCTTTGGCGGTGCCGTCGAGCTTGGTCAGCACGATGCCGGTGACATTGACGACCTCGGCGAACACGCGGGCCTGGCGCAGCCCGTTCTGCCCCGTGGTGGCGTCCAGGACCAGCAGCACCTCGTCGACCTGAGACTTCTTCTCGATGACGCGCTTGACCTTGCCCAGCTCGTCCATCAGCCCGGTCTTGGTGTGCAGCCGGCCCGCGGTATCGACGATGACGGTGTCGGAGCCGTCGTCCATGCCGCGCGACACGGCATCGAACGCGACGCTGGCGGGGTCGGCACCCTCGTCCTTGCGGACCACGGGGGCGCCCACCCGGCCACCCCAGGTCTCCAGCTGGTCGGCTGCCGCCGCGCGGAAGGTGTCGGCGGCGCCCAGCACCACGCTGTGCCCGTCCCCGATGATCACTCGGGCGAGTTTCCCGCAGGTGGTGGTCTTACCGGTACCGTTCACCCCGACGACCATGATCACAGCCGGGCGGTCGCCGTGCGGCTCGGTGCGCACACCGCGTTCCATCTCCGGGCCGATCTGGGCCAGCAGCTCCTCCCGCAGCAGCCCCCGGACCTCTTCGGGGGTGCGGCTGCCCAGCACCTTGACCTTGGTGCGCAGGCTTTCGACGATCTGGGTGGCCGACGTGACACCGACATCGGCGGTGATGAGGGTGTCCTCGATCTCCTCCCAGGTGTCGTCGTCAAGCCGGTCGGCGGAGAGCAGCGCGAGCAGGCCCTGCCCGAAGACGTTCTGCGAACGCGACAGCCGGGCGCGCAACCGGACCAGCCGCCCGGCCGACGGCGGCGGTACCTCGATCTCCGGCGCGGGGGGCGGTGCCTGGGCGGGTAGTGCTTCGGCGACGGAGGCCCCCGCGCGTTCCTCCGCCTCCTTCTCCTCCGGCTCGGCGACGGCCGTACCGCCGCGCGCGGTGTCCTGCTTCTTTGAGGTGTCGGGCCGCCGCGGCCGGATCAGGAAGACGCCGCCGAACACCAGGAGTGCGACGACGAAGATGACAACGGCGAAGATCGTATAGTCCATCAGTCTCCTAGCGAATGACCGTCGGCCGCTGCGCCGAGACGGATCGCTTCCTCATCATGGCTCTTCCCTCCCAGACGCACATTCCAGGTGAGGGATTCGCCGGGTCGATGAGCGCCGGACAGGGGTCGAGCCCTGCCCCGGCCGGGCACGCGGCTCCCCGCCGAAGCCGCGAAGGAACCGCAGTGTTCCAGTCTCCCAGATCAGGGAGAGAGTACTGCCGAGCCGCTCGCCCTACAGGTTGCGGCAATGGGGCGAAGCGAGTGAAACGAGCAAAGCCAGCTTGCCGCTGGACAAACCGACCACCTGAAAATCCGAACGGCCGCCCCGGTTACGAACAGAACCTGGACGACCTTCTGGTCGGACGCTCTCCGATGCGCTCGGCGGCAAGCTGGTCCCTGCTCGCTGCGCTCGCAGGGCCCCCATTGCCGCAACCTTCGCAAGGCCGGCCGACGCGTCTCTGCTTTCTGGGTCGCTCGCCTGCGGGGCGCTTTCCAGCGGGCAGGGGGGATAGCGCTCACATGCTCTGGTTGCGGGTCGTCCGCAGGATGAAGACGAAGAACGGAGCTCCGAGGAATGCTGTTACGACGCCCAGCGGAAGCTCGGCCGGGGAGATGAGGGTGCGCGCCACGATGTCGACCAGAACCAGAAACGCCCCGCCCGCCAGCAGCGACATCGGCAGGATCAGCCGGTAGCCGGTTCCGACCAGGCGCCGCACGATGTGCGGAACGACGATGCCGACGAACCCGATCAGGCCGCTCACCGACACGGCCGCGGCGGTGCCCAGCGACGCGGCCGAGATCACGATGAGCCGCACAACCGTCGCGTTCAGCCCCAGGCTGGTTGCCTTCTCGTCGCCGAGCGCGAGCAGATCCAGCAGGTATCCGCAGGCCAACAGCACCGCGACGCTCACCACCGCGTAGGGCAGGATCATCCGCACGTCGCTCCACCCGCCGCGCCCCAGCCCGCCGAGCACCCAGGAGTAGATACGCCGCAGTTCATCGCTCTCGGTCATCTGCACGAGAGTCTGCACCGCAGACAGGAACGACGACACCGCCACCCCGGCCAGGACCAGGGAGGCGGTCCCCCCGTGTCCGGCCGAGGCACCGAGCGCGTAGGCCGTGATGACACCGATGAGCGCCCCGGCAAAGGCCGCGACGGGTACCAGCGCCCGGGGGCCGTCGAACAGATCGTTACCGTAGGCGATGACCAGCGTCGCCCCGAGGCCCGCCCCGCCGGCCGCCCCCAACAGGTAGGGGTCGGCCAACGGGTTGCGGAATACGCCCTGGTAGGCGGCCCCGGCGATGGCCAGCAGGCCGCCCACCATCGCCCCCAGCACCACGCGGGGCAGCCGCAGCTCTACCAGGACGGCGAGTTGGCGCTCGCTGAGCGGGGATTCCACGCCGAACGGCAGCCGGCTCGCCAGTTCACCGGCGATGTCCACGGGGGTGATGGAGGCGGCTCCCGCGGCGGCGCCGGCGATCATCGCCACCGTGAGCGCTGCCAACCCGATCGGTGGCCACGCCCAGGCGAGCCGGGGAGATCGCAACGGGCTACTTCTCCTGTGCGGCGATGAGCGCCTCGGAGACGCTTTCGGCGAGGTCGACCACGCGCGGTCCCCACCGGGAGGCGATGTCCGGGTCGAGCTGGGTGATGTCGCCGTTCTCGACCGCGGTGATCGTGTCGAACGCCGGCCGGCCGCTCAGGTCCTCCACCACGTCACTGCCCGGGTAGGACAGGAAGATGAGGTCGGGGTCCTCCTCGACGATGTACTCCGCCGACAGTTGCGGGTAGCCGCCCGCGGTGTCCTCAGCGGAGTCGGCGATGTTGTCCAGGCCGAACTCCGCATAGACCTGGCCGATGAACGTCTCGGAGGTCACCGAGTGCATGCCGTCGTCGATTTCGTGGTAGTAGCTGAGCTCGGTGTCGCCGATCTCCTCCTTGGTCTCGGTGAAGATGCCGGAGATCTCGGACTCGACCTCGTCCGCGGCCTCCGCCGCCTCGTCGGCGTGGCCGGTGGCCTCGCCCAGCATCCGCATCTGCTCGTAGGTGTCGTCCAGGGTCTCGGCGGCGGGCATCACCAGGACCGGGATCTTCACCTTCTCCAGCTGCTCGGCCGCGTCCTCCGCGTCCCGGGCCAGGACGACGAGGTCGGGGTCGTGGTCGGCGATCGCCTCGACGCTCGGCGTGAATCCCGAAAGGTCGGTGGTGGGCGCCTCTTCGGGGTAGTTCGAATACTCGTCGACCGCGGTCACCTGGTCGCCCGCGCCGACCGCGAAAAGCATCTCGGTGCTACTGGGCGACAGGGAGACGATGCGCTGCGGCGCCTCGTCGAGCGTGACCTCACCCCGGGCGTCGGTGACGGTGACGGGGAACCCCTCGCTCGAAGCATCGCTATCGGACTCGGAATCGGAGGTGTTCTGGCCGCCGCAGGCGGAGAGGGTGAGCACGGCCAGCAGCAGGATTGCCGGCGTTCGGCGTGCGATACGCACAGGACTCCTTCTTCTCGACAGCACCCGGGGAAGTTCAGCGCCGCCGAGAAGCCTGGACGGACTGCCCTTCCCACGAGGACAGTGAACGCCGACACCGTGGAGGCGACCTGGCTCGTCCCGCCGCGGCGCGGCGGGCATCACAGTTGCGGGACAGCGCCGGATTACGCGGAGCCGCGAGGGCTTTCCGCACCGGACTTCGCTCACACGGTGCCACCGGCCCACCGGAGTCCGGCAGGCCGACATGTCCACCTTAGCCGCTGCCGTCCCGCCCACCGGAACCGGCCCGGAGAGAGCCGTGTTCGTCGATCCGGAGACAGGCACCACCCATGGGATATAGATTTTATCGAAGCTGAGATATAATCGATCAATGAAATGGGATATCGGAGGTGGTTCTGATGAGCAAGACCCTCGTCGACATCGACGATGAGCTCCTAGCGGACGCGCAGGCCGCTCTTGGTACGCGCACCAAGAAGGACACCATCACTCAGGCGCTGCGCAACGCCGTAGCCGAGCAGATGCGCCGCGCCGAGTTCGAGTTCTGGGCGCAGGGTGGTACCCAAGACCTCGCTGACCCTGCTGTTATGGACGAGGCATGGCGGTGACCTGGACCGGCCGCAGGTATCTCATCGACAAAAGCGCGCTCGCACGCATGCGAGTGCCCGCGGTGGCACAGGCGCTGCGCCCCCTGTTCGAAAGCGGTGCGCTCGTGACCTGCTCCATCATTGATCTGGAGATTCTGTACAGCGCACGCAATCAGGCTGAATACGAACAGGTGCTGGAACAGCGCAAGGTGAGTTACGACCTGCTTCCCATAACCCAGGACGTCTGCGATCGAGCTGTCGCGGTCCAGCGGCTGTTGGCGGAGAAGTCGCGGCATAGGGGCGCGTCACTACCGGACCTGTTGATCGCCGCCTGCGCCGAAGCTCACGATGCGACCGTGGTGCACTATGACGCCGACTACGAGCTCATCGCAGCGGTGACGGGCCAGCCGGTCCAGTGGGCGGTTCCGCGCGGAACAATCCCTTGATGGCGTTGTGCCCGGCACCTACCCCGCCGTGCGGTCGAGTTTCTGGCTGATGACCCGGGATATCCCGTCCCCCTGCATGGTCACGCCGTAGAGGGCGTCGGCGGCCTCCATGGTGCGCTTCTGGTGGGTGATGACGATGAGCTGGGAGGACTCCCGCAGTTCATCGAAGATCACCAGCAGCCGCTGCAGGTTGGTGTCGTCCAGGGCGGCCTCGACCTCGTCCATGACGTAGAAGGGCGAGGGGCGGGCCTTGAATATCGCGGCGAGGAAGGCCACCGCGGTCAGCGACCGCTCACCGCCCGACAGCAGGGAGAGGCGCTTCACCTTCTTGCCCGGTGGCCGGGCCTCCACCTCGATTCCGGTGGTGAGCATGTCGTCGGGCTCGGTGAGGACGAGACGGCCCTCGCCCCCGGGGAACAGCCGGCCGAAGATCTGCGCGAACTCCCGCTCCACATCGGCGTAGGCGGCGGAGAAGACCTCCTCGACCCGGGAGTCGATCTCCTGCACAACGGTCAGCAGGTCACGGCGGGTCTTCTTCAGATCCTCCAATTGGGCGGTGAGGAAGGCGTGGCGCTCCTCCAGGGCGGCGAACTCCTCCAGCGCCAAGGGGTTGATCTTACCCAGCCGGCTGAGCTGCTGTTCGGCGCTGCGGGCCCGCTTCTCCTGGACTTCACGCACATAGGGAACAGGCACCGCCTCGTCCTCCTTGGCGTCCGGCGGTGGCGGGACGGGCACCCGGGGACCGTACTCGGCGATGAGGGTGTCGACGTCGACGCCCATCTCCTCCACGGCCTTGGTCTCCAGCTGCTCCAGGCGCAGGTTGCGTTCGGCGCGGGCGACCTCACCGCCGTGTACGGCGCTGACCAGCTTCTCCAGTTCCACCGACAGTTCGCGCACACGGGCGCGGACGGTCTTCAGTTCGGCGTCGCGCTCGGCGCGCTGCTCTTCGGCGGCGCGGCGTTCGGCGTCGGCGTCGGCCAGAGAGACCTCGATGCGCTCCAGCGCCTGTGCCGCGCTCTGGGCGACGGCCTCGGCGACCCGGGACTGCCGGCGCCGCCGGGCCCGGCGCTGCGCGGCGCGCTCGCGGGCCCGGCGTTCCTCGGCCGCGGCGCGCCGCAGCCCGTCCGCCCGACCCGCGATGGAGCGGACCCGTTCCTCTGCGGTGCGTACGGCCAGGCGCCCCTCTGTCTCGGTGGAGCGGGCCGCCGCCGCACGCTCCGCCAGCGCGTCGCGCTGCTCTGTGCCGGGCTCCTCCTCGATGGGTTTTGCCTCCGCCGCGGCCAGCTGCTCCGCCAACTCGGCCAGAGCCTCCAGGTCGCTCTGGCGACCGGCGGCCGCCTTGGCCGCGGCGGCGGTGTAGCGCTCGACCTCGGCGGCTGCCGCACGGGCCTGCCCGCCGAGCTTGCCGATCTGCCGGGCTGCCTCGTTGCGCTGTTTGTCCGCTTCCCGGCGGCGGGTTGCGATCTCCTCGGCGGCGCTCGCGGCGGCCGCGCGGGCCTGCTTGGCCTCGGCCAGATCAGCGGCGGCGCGTTTGCAGGCGTCGGCCGCCTCTGCCAAGCGCTCGGCTGCCTCGTCCACCGCGGCCCGCACCTCCAGCAGGCTCGGGGCCGAGGAAGAGCCTCCCTGCACGAGCGCGGGGCCGAACACGTCGCCGTCGGTGGTGACCGCGCGCAGTCGCGGGTGCCGGTCGAGTACCTCACGGGCCTGGGCTGTGTCGGCCACGAGCACGACCCGGTCCAGAAGGACGGTGACCGCGGGCACCAGCCGCTCGGGCGGGGTGACGGCGTCGACCGCGTAGCGCAGCCCGTCCGGCAGGTCGGGCCGCCGGCCGCGGTGCGGCACGCCGAGCCGGGAATCCGCGACGACGATGCCGGCGCGCCCGGCATCGTCGCTTTTCAGCAGCTGCAACGCTGCTTCGGCCGCGGAGGGCTCCGCCACCGCGACGGCGTCGGAGGCCGCGCCGAGAGCCGCGGCGATCGCGGTCTCGTATCCGGGTTCCACCTCCACCAGGGCGGCGATGGAACCGAGCAGGCCGGGTAGGCGGTCGCCGGCGGACAGCAGCGCGCCCGCGCCGTCCTTGCGGTCCAGGCCCATCTCCAGGGCCTCCTTGCGGGCCGCGAGCGCGGCCCGCTCCCGCTCGGCCGCGCTTTCGGTGTCGCGGAGCTCGTTGAGCGCGTCTTCGGCCGCCGCCAGCTCGTGTTCGGCGCTCTCCTGCGCGGCGGCGAGTTCGGCATCGCCCTCGTCCAGCCCGGCGGAGTCGGCCGCGGCCCGGTCGTATTCGGCCTGGGCGGCTTCGGCGCGCTCGCGGGCCTCAATGGCGGCCGCGTCGAGCCGTTCCACTTCGGCCTCGCTGGCAGCGAGGCGGCTGCGCAGCGCCTCGACGCGGCCGCGGAGCTTGGCCATGCCCTCACGGCGATCGGCGGCCGCGCGGGCCGCCGCGGAGATCCGCCGCTCTTCCTCCTTGAGCGCGTCTTCGGCCGCCACACGCTCGGCTACGGCTTGTTCCAGGGCTTCCCGGGCGTCGTCGAGCCGGTACTGCAGCTCCTCTTCCTGGGCCTGGGCCTCTTCGGCCGCCCGCTCCAGCTCCTCGGGGTCCCGGCCGCTGTGCCCCTGGACTGGTTCGTCCATGAGGTGGCGGTGGCGCTGGGCCGCGAGACCGGCCACGCCGTTCAGCCGCTCCTTGAGCCGTGACAGGCTGTGGTAGGTCTCCTGGGCCTGGGCGAGCAGCGGCGCGGCTTGGGTGGCGGCCGTGTCCAGACGGGTTTCCTGCTCTTGGGCGTCGGCGAGTGCCTTTTCGGCGGCCTCGCGCCGGGCGCGCACGGCGGCTTCGTCGGCTTCCTCTTTCTCCAGCGTCTCCCTGAGCGTGGCGATGTCGTCGGCGAGCAGGCGGAGCCGGGCGTCACGGAGGTCGGCCTGGATGACGGCGGCGCGCCGGGCGAGCTCGGCTTGGCGGCCGAGCGGTTTGAGCTGGCGGTGGAGTTCGGCCGTAAGGTCGGTGACGCGGTCGAGGTTGCCCTGCATCGCGTCGAGCTTGCGCAGCGCCTTCTCTTTGCGCTTGCGGTGCTTGAGGATGCCGGAGGCCTCCTCGATGAGGGCGCGACGTTCTTCGGGGCCGGCGTGTAGGACGGTGTCGAGCTGGCCCTGGCCGACGATGACGTGCATCTCACGGCCGATACCGGAGTCGCTGAGCAGCTCCTGGATGTCGAGCAACCGGCAGGTGTCGCCGTTGATCGCGTACTCGGAGCCGCCATTGCGGAACATGGTCCGCTTGATCGTGACCTCGGAGTAGTCGATGGGCAGTGCGCCGTCGGTGTTGTCGATGGTGAGGCTGACCTCGGCACGGCCCAGCGGGGCGCGCGAGGAGGTGCCCGCGAAGATGACGTCCTCCATCTTGCCGCCGCGCAGGCTTTTCGCTCCCTGTTCGCCCATGACCCAGGCGAGCGCGTCGACGACATTGGATTTTCCCGAGCCGTTGGGGCCGACCACGGTGGTGATGCCCGGCTCGAAGCGCAGCGTGGTCGCCGAGGCGAACGACTTGAAGCCGCGCAGCGTGAGGTTCTTCAGATACACGCCTCGTGCCCCCTTGCGTCCACCCGTTGATCACGCGGTCTCGAACGACAAGGGTGCCATGGACCGCGGTATGGCGTCTTCGGACCGCTGGGATATCCGCGATGGTCCGGACCGCGCCGACGTGGACTGCGGGTGGGACGCGGGGGCATCGAACGGTTCCTCGCGGGGCGTGTGGACCGCGGAGAGCCGCGCGATCCGCGCCCGGTGGGAGAACTCGCGAAACCACCAAGGATTGCCGGAAGACTTCCGGGGTATGCCCCGGTGGCGAAGGGTCGGTTGATCGGAGGAGATGGAAAGCCTGTCAGAGAACCCGGGGCGCCGGGCCGATTGAGGGCGCCCCTTGTTGTGATCTGTGGGTTCGCCGCCGAGTGCTATGCGAGCGCGGGCTCGCGGTCGGCTGCACTGACGGTGACGTCGGTGACGGCGGCGGAGAGCTGATCATTACGCGCCTGGAGGCGACTGATCTCGTCTTCGAGGTCACGTACTCGCTTTTGCAGCCGTCGCATTTCCTGAACCATTCGAGGGTCAGGACCGCCAACGTGGCCAAAAAGAGCCTTCGCCATGATGTGGGTCCTCCACACTGAGTGACCAGATTTGGTACACACATATGAGCCGCAGCTCCGCGGGCGATGGTCCTCGTCCGCGCCGCGATTGGAAAAGCGCGCGGTCTAGCTTCCAGAGTCTCACTGTGGTCGCCGCTGGTCAAGATTGAACGAAACCGTAAGTGAATAGACAGTAACCTGGGCAGGTCACAGCGCACGGCCCGGCATTGAGGTAGCCCGGCGCCCCGGCTCCACCGCGCCTTCTGCCCCGGCACGAACGCGCCGCGCAGAAGAAGAAGCCGACGCAGAAGCCCTCACGGACCGCGTCACCTTCCCAGGATACTCACCGTTCGGCGAATCCTGGGTAGCCACCCCGAGGTTTTCCCCAGCGTTCAACAACCGCATCCACATGACCAGGGCTTTCTCCGCTCCTCAGCCGGGAAAGCAATTCCGCGCACCGCTCCCGCGGTCCTTCCGCGACCACCTCGACACGGCCGTCGTCCAGATTGGTCGCCGCACCGGTCAGCCCCAGTTCCAGGGCGTGTGACCGGACCCACCACCGGAACCCGACCCCCTGTACCCGCCCGCGGACCCAGGCCGTCATCCGCGCATCAGTCATCGGTTCCTCCCCGCGGTCGCTTCTCAGGAGAGCGCCGCGCGCGGTCGGCGCGGTTTCGGCTGGCACTTCGGGCAGCTGAAGGACGATCGGTTCATGAACGCGTCCCGCCGGATCGGCGTACCGCACCGGTCACACGGCAGGCCGCGCCGCCCATAGGCTTTCAGCCCGCGCTCGAAGTAGCCGCTCTCCCCATTGACGTTCACATACAGGCCGTCGAACGAGGTCCCCCCTTCGGCCAGGGCCTCGCGCAGCACCTCCCGCACATGCCGCAGCAGCACGGTGATCTGCGGGCGCCGCAGCATCTGCGTGGGCCGTGCCCAGTGCAGCCGAGAGCGCCACAGGGCCTCGTCCGCGTAGATGTTGCCGATTCCGCTGATCAGGGACTGATCCAGCAGCGCACGCTTGAGCTCGGTGCGCCGACGCCGCAGCGCGTCGGCGAAAGCGTCGTCGTCGAAGGAGGGATCGAGCGGGTCCCGTGCGATATGGGCGATCACGTCGGGGATACCATCGCCCCCCGGACCGCCGCCGTCCCCCGCCGAGACGAGCGGGACCACCATCAGGTGTCCGAACGTGCGTTGGTCGACAAAGCGCAGTTCGTTCTCGGTGCCCAACCCCAGCCGCACCCGCAGGTGGCGCTCTGGGTCGCGGCCAGGAGGCTGCACCAGCAGTTGGCCGCTCATCCCGAGGTGGGCGAGCAGCGCCTCACCGGAATCCAGCGTCAGCCACATGTACTTGCCGCGCCGCCGGACCCCTGAGACGGCACGGCCGCAAAGCCGGGCGGAGAAGTCGGCCGCCCCGGTCACGTGCCGCCGGATCGACCGCGGATGCAGCACCGCCACATCGCCGATCGTGCGGCCGGCGACCCATTGCTCCAGCCCGCGCCGGACCACCTCGACTTCGGGAAGCTCTGGCATTGGCGTGTCAGTCCCGGTTCTCCTCGACCGCACCCGCATTGGAGCGTGCGCGGATCGCCTTCCAGGCCGACTCGGCCGCCTGCTGCTCGGCCTCCTTCTTGCTGCGGCCCTCGCCCAGCCCGTAGTCCTCCCCCGCCACACGCACGGTCGCGCGAAACGTCTTCTGGTGGTCGGGGCCGCTCTCCTCGACGTGGTATTCGGGCACCCCCAACATCTCGGCTGCGGTGAGCTCCTGCAGCGACGTCTTCCAGTCCAGGCCGGCGCCCAGTCCCGAAGCGGTCGCGATCAGCGGATCGAACAGGCGGTGCACCAGATCCGAAGCGACGTCCAGACCGCGGTCGAGATAGACCGCCCCGATGATCGCCTCCAGGGTGTCGGCGAGAATCGAGGACTTGTCCCGTCCGCCGGTGCCCTCCTCGCCGCGCCCCAAACGGATGTAGTCGCCGATTCCCAGACCGCGCGCGACGTCGGCCAGCGCCCGCATGTTGACCACGGCGGCGCGCAATTTGGCGAGCTGCCCCTCGGGCAGGTCGGGGTGCCCGCGAAAGAGCGTATCGGTGACGACCAGCCCGAGCACGGAGTCGCCGAGGAACTCCAAGCGCTCGTTGGTGGGCAGGCCGCCCTTCTCGTAGGCGTAGGAGCGATGCGTCAGCGCCCGCGCCAATACCTTGGGGTCGACCTCGACACCGATCGCCTGATAGAAATCGCGGGTTTCGGTCGCGTTGAGTTGAGTGGCCAATCGACGTTCACACTCCTGATCTCCAGCACCGATCGTTGCGGCGCCCGCATCCGTCTGCGCTCAAAGGGCCGATCAGGGACGCTCGGGGACGAGGTGAACGCCGCGGAGGAAGAGCCTCCCCGGCGGCCACCACGGCCTCGGGATATGCCCGAACCGGCGCGCTTATCGCGATCTTATGTTGTTGTTATACCTGGAGATCCGGGAAAGTGCCCCCCGTGCCCGCATTGGTAGCGAGAATGCGGCCATTCACGCCTTCGCCCGCCGCGGTCCACGAACGAGGAAGCGGCGGGCGGCAACGGCGTCGGACACCCCCGACAGCGGGCGGAGGCGAAAACCGACGTCCTCCTGGCTCAAGCCGGGTTGACGACCTGACGGTTGTTGTAGGTTCCGCACGTGGGGCAGGCGACGTGCGGCAGCTTCGGGTCGCGGCAGCGCGGGCAGGTGACCAGCACCGGGCGCGACGCCTTCCACTGGGAGCGGCGGGTACGGGTGTTGCTCCGCGACATCTTCCGCTTCGGGACAGCCATGTGTTCCAATCCTCCTGGGTCACCCGCGCGGTCGGCGGGAGCGATACTTACCAGCGTCGTCTCCGCGGTCACGGAGAGACCGTGCGACGCCCGCAGGCGCCCACACGGAGCGCGAACTCATCGGTCCCCGGGCTCCTCGCCCAGCTTCCGCAGCGCCTCCCACCGGGGGTCGACGCGCTCGCCGTGGCCGTGATCCGCACCGGCTTCGGCGAGCTTCACACCGCATTCGACGCACAGACCGGGACAGTCCTCCCGACAGAGCGGCGAGAGCGGCAGCGCGAGAACGATCGCGTCGCGGACCACCTGCTCCAAGTCGAGCAGTTCGCCCTCAAGATAGTAGTCCTCGTCGTCATCCGCCGCGTCCGCGTCCTCCGCGACCCCCGCGGCATCCTCCGGCGGATACCGGAAGAGCTCCTGGAACTCGGCCGTCAAGGTCTCCGAGACGGGATCCAAGCAGCGGGAGCACTCGCCCTCGACGCGTGTGCGGGCCGTGCCGGTCACCAGCACGCCCTCCATGACCGCCTCAAGCCGGAAGTCGAGGTCGATCTCGGCGCCTTCGGGCACGCCGGCCATCCCGGTCGCGAGCGAACCGGGAGCGGACACGGCACGGTGGACGGTCCGCATCGATCCTGGTTGGCGCCCCAGCGGCCGGGTGTCGACCATGAACGGGGCACGGGCATCTGGACGAGACAGGATAATCGCGCTTTCGGTGCAATCCGCCGACGTTTCCCACCGTCGACGGCACGGATGGTTCGACCGCCGTTTCGCCGCGGCGGCGGCCGTGCGCGGGCGCCGTGGACACTCCGGCATGGCCAACCCCAGATTCTACCCATCAGGCCAGGCCGTGCCCAAATCCCAGGGCATACCGCATCGCCGGAGGGGGTGGGGACAAGGGGCACGGCGTTCTCCCGCCTGCCGCACCCCCCGCAAGGCGGGCCGGCTCCGGTATCAAGCCGTCTTGTACTTCTCGCGCAGCCGCTGCTCCACGTTGGGCGTCACCAGGCTGCTGACGTCGCCGCCGTACTGGGCGACCTCCTTGACCAGGCTGGAGCTGAGGAAGGAGTACTGCGGGTTGGCCGTCATGAACATCGTCTCAATGCCGGACAGGCGGTAGTTCATCTGGGCGATCTGCAGTTCGTAGTCGAAGTCGCTGACCGAGCGCAGGCTGCGGACGATCATGTCGATGCCGTTCTCCCGGCAGTAGTCCACCAGCAGGCCGTTGAACTCGGCCACCCGCACGTTGCTGAATTCTGCGGTGCACTCCCGCAGCATCTCCAGTTTCTCCTCGACACTGAACAGCCCGCGCTTGTTGATGTTGTTCAAGACGGCCGCGACGACCTCGTCGTACTGTTGTGCCGCGCGCCCGATGATGTCGATGTGACCGTTGGTGACCGGATCGAAGGATCCGGAGCAGACGACACGGCGCACGGTGCCCCACTCCCCTCTGCGGACCTGAATAGACTTCCGGCGAGCGCTCCACCGATGATTCTGCCCCTACGACCGGGAAAGCCCGGAAAGGCTCGCTGCGCGACCGTACCAAAGCGCCGCTTCGCCGTATCGACGCACCCTGGCTTCAGTGAACCCCTCGGGCCACTCCAGGTGGGGGCCCCGGCTCGCACGCTCGACCACGATCAGCGCCCCGGGCGCCGGCCATCCGCCGTCGCGCAGCGCCGCCAGTACCGCACCGACCTCTTCGGCGGTCACCGCGTACGGCGGGTCGGCGACCACGAGGTCGTAGGGCCCGTCCCGGGATCCGCTCTCCAGTACGCGCCGCACGCGGTCCGCCGCCACCTGTGCGCCCGGCAGGCCGAGGGAGGCGACGTTCTTGCGCAGCGTCGCGACCGCCCGCCGGTCGGACTCGACCAGCAGTGCGTGTACGGCCCCCCGCGACAGCGCCTCCAGCCCGATCGCGCCGGAGCCCGCGTAGAGGTCGAGCACACGTGCACCGTCGAGACCGCCCAGATCCGACAGCGCGGAGGCGAACAGCGCCTCCCGGACCCGGTCGCTGGTGGGACGGGTCGTACGGCCGCCGGGAACGGCGATCCTGCGCCCGCCCGCGGTACCGGCGATGATGCGAGTCATCAGCTTTTCGGGCCCCATCCCGCCTCAGGGCGGACCCCTTCCTCCTTCTCTCGCGGTTCTTGCCTGCGTTGGCGGCCAGAGGCACAGTAGCCCCGAAGCGCCGTCAGGTCTTCTCCAAGTATTCTGCGCGCTCCTCGGTCAGCAGCGCCTCCAGCGCCTCGGCCAGCGGCGGATGCGCGGTGAGGTCGGGATCGGACTCGATGTAGGCGACGGCCTCCTCCCGGGCCTCGCCGATGAGCTCCTCATCACGCAGCAGGGTGAGCATCCGCAATGAGGAGCGCCGACCCGACTGGGCGCCGCCCAGCACATCGCCCTCGCGGCGCTGCTCCAGGTCGACCCGTGACAGCTCGAACCCGTCCGTCGTGGCGGCCACCGCGGCCAGCCGCTCCCGGGCGGGCGCGCCCTCTTCGGCCTCGGTGACCAGCAGGCACAGCCCGGGCAGGTCGCCCCGGCCCACACGGCCGCGGAGCTGGTGCAGTTGGGAGACGCCGAACCGGTCCGCGTCCATGATCGCCATCACCGTGGCGTTGGGCACATCGACACCGACCTCGATGACGGTGGTCGCAACCAGCACGTCGATCTCCCCCGCCGCGAAGCGGCGCATGACCGCGTCTTTGTCGTCAGGGGCGAGGCGGCCGTGCAGCGCCTCGACGCGCAACCCGGACAGGGGACCCTCAGCGAGTCCGGCGGCGACCTCGATCACGGCCAGCGGGGGGCGCCGCCCGTCCTCCTCCGCCTGCGGGGCCTCCTCAGCGTCCGCCGCCGCATCGCCGCCGATCCGGGGGCAGACGACGTAGGCCTGGCGCCCCTGCCCGACCTCTTCTCGGATGCGCTCCCAGGCCCGCTCCAGAAAGTGCGGCTTGTCCCGTGCGGGGACGACGTGCGTTGCGACCGGCGCGCGCCCGGAGGGCAGCTGGGTGAGCGAAACGACGTCGAGATCGCCGTACACGGTCATGGCCACCGTGCGCGGGATCGGCGTCGCCGTCATGACGAGCACGTGCGGGCGGCCGTCCGCGGCCTTCTCCCGCAGGGCGTCGCGCTGCTCGACGCCGAAGCGGTGCTGCTCGTCCACGACCACCAGGCCGAGGTCGGCGAAGGACACGTGCTCCTGCAGCAGGGCGTGGGTGCCGACCACGATCCCGGCCGCGCCGGAAGCCGCGTCGAGCAGCGCTGCACGCCGCGCCGCAGCCCCCTGGGAACCGGTGAGCAGGACGACCCGTGTGGCGTTCTCGGCGCCGTCGATCTGGCCTCCCCTGCCCAGAGGGCCCAGCATGGCGGCGATGGAGCGGTGGTGCTGCTGGGCGAGGACCTCGGTGGGGGCGAGCAGGACCGCCTGCCCGCCGGCGTCGACGACCTGCAGCATCGCCCGCAGGGCCACGAGTGTCTTGCCGGCGCCCACATCACCCTGAAGCAGCCGGTGCATGGGGTGGACCGAGTCGAGTCCGGCGGAGATCACCTCTCCCACTTCGACCTGGCCATCGGTGAGGGTGAACGGCAGTTGGGCGTCGAAGGAGTCGAGCAGGGCACCGTGGGCACGGGGCCGAGGGCGCGCGGGCAGCGCCGCGGATTCGCGGCGGCGCCGAGCCAGGGCGAGCTGCAGCACGAACGCCTCGTCCCATTTGAGCCGCTTGCGCGCCAGGCGGATGTCGGCCGTGTCGGTGGGGCGGTGCACGCACTCCAGCGCCTGGGCCAGGCCGCGTAGGCGGTGCCGCTCGCACAGATCGGGCGGGAGCGGGTCGGGCAGGTCACGGACCTGGTCCAGCAGCACGCCGACGCATCTGGCGATGTCCATGGAGGACAGGTCCTTGGTCGCCGGGTAGATCGGCAGGGGGCGCTCGGCGAACTCGCGGGCCCGCTCCTCCCCGGAGCCGTCGTCGGGGAGCATCTCGTACTGCGGGTGGGCGAGCTGCTTCTTCCCCCGATAAGTGGAGATCTTCCCAGCGAACATGCCGCGGCGCCCCGGGCGCAGCTCCTTCTGGTGGAAGCCCACTTTGGCGAAGAAGGCGAGGGTGAGCTTTCCCGTGCCGTCGGTGATGACGACCTCCAGCAGGCTGCGGGGCCTGCCGCCCGGCCTGCCCCCTCTCAGGTCCCGCTTGTAGGCCGTGTGCACGTCGGCCAGCACGGTGACCTGCTCGCCCTCGGCCAGGGAACCGAGGTCGGTGAGTTCGCCGCGGGAAGCGTAGCGCCGGGGGTAGTAGCGCAGCAGGTCGCCGGCTGTGCGCAGGTCGAGCTCTGCGGCGAGCTTCTTGGCCGCGGCCGCCCCCAGCGTCGTACGCAGCGGTTCGTCCCAACTGATCACTGGCCTCTCCTCGTGCGCGCGGCGGGTGCCCGGAGGAGGTCTTGTGCGGCCATGGCGACCTCCCTCGTATGCGTGGTGCGGGTGCTGCCCGCCACGTTAGAACGTCTGTACCCCGAACGGTGCGTGTCGAGGGCGCGTTCCCGAAGAGCGCCGGCTTCGCGGTGCCGACCGATACTCGCGCATGCCAGAGGGGAGGTATACTCGGTACGGCTTTTCCACCTGGGACACGGCCGGCGGTCGAAGTCCCCGGGGGCAGGGGCCGGATATCGGTCCCGCGTTGCCGCGTGTGCGGCGTGTGTCCCGAGTCCCCTTCCGTTTGGGAGTCGGCCCGGGTTGTCGTGTACGCTTCCACGGTTGGCGCGCCGCGCCAGCCTGCTCATCAGACCTCTCTCGGGTCGACACATCACGTGTGCTCCGCACGCGGGCCCGAGCGCTTGAATGGAGTTACCGTGGCTTCCGTCTGCGACGTCTGCGGCAAGGGACCAGGGTTCGGTAACAGTGTTTCCCACTCGCACCGCCGCACCCGCCGCCGCTGGAACCCCAACATCCAGACCGTGCGCACACGCGTGGGCGGAACGCCCAAGCGCCTGAACGTGTGCACCTCCTGCATCAAGGCCGGCAAGGTCGACCGCTGACCCTGGCCGTTCCACCGGCAGCAAAGAGCGCCATGACGCCGTGTCGTGGTGCTCTTTCGCGTTTCACAGGTCACAGGAGCGGCCGTTCAGCAGGCAACTGGTCGGACTCTGGGCGGTGCCTTCGGCCGTGAAGCCGACGGTCACCGTCTCACCGGGGGCCAGACCGGCCGCCCCGGCGGGCTGGCGGGCGATAATGCCGTCCTGCGTGGGCTCCCAGTCGACGTTCCAGGCCGAGGTCACCTCGGCGTCGGCGAACCCCAGGGCCAGCTCCCACCCGTCCAGTACGCTGTCGCTGGTGTTGGTGACGGTGACCTCGCCGGTGAAGGCCGTTCCGGAGGATTCGACCGTCTGGTAGGAGACCGTGCTGATGATGGGGGCGTCGGTTCCCGACCCGTCTTTGGTGTCGTCGCCGGGCCCAGCGGAAGCGCCGGGTCCCGGGGCTGATGTGCCGGTGCCGGCGCTTTCCGTGGGGTCGATCCGGTCGCTTGTTCCGGATCCGGGAGCCGAGCCCTGATCCATCGGCGGTTCGCTGAACCGCAGATAGATCTGCGTAGTGCTGTATCCGAACAGGGTGAGGGCCAGCGTCACACCGGATACCAGGAGCACGGTCAGCAGGCGGGGCGGCTGGACGCGTTTGGGCACGGTGCTTTCCAGCATGTACCCGACGCTCTTCAGCGGCCCGGAATCCGCCGGTTCAGCGCGGTGCGCACCACGCCGCCCCATTCCGGCACCCTGATGCCGCCCCATAGATCGCCTTCCGACTCGCGCCTGATATTCCAGGTCCGTCACCGCTGAATCGCCATGCCGCCGCCTGCGCGGACGCGCCACCGCAGCGATGCGGCTCCGCGGATCACGGTTCGCTTGTACCACAAGCGCTATGGGGCAGCAGCCTAGCGTGACTTACCGGTTAAAACCGACCCCCATATGGTGCCGAACACCTCTGCCCCGGGGCTTCCCGGTAGGCCACGGCTCATTCGAAATGGTCCCAGCCGTGCGGCGGTACTGTCCGCCCGTCCACGAAAACTCCTGCTCCCGATGCCACCACACCGATCCGGGTCCACGCATCGGGAAGGCGCGTATCGGGCGGGAACGTGGCCGCAAGCGCGTGGTCCTCGCCCCCGGTCAGCAGAAACCCAAGGGCGTCTCGGCGGTCTTCTCCGGCCGCCGCCAGCAGCGACACCGCCTCGTCGATCGCGGGAGCGGGCACCAGAGCCGAGCTGTCGAGGCGGATCGCCACTCTGCTGGATCGGGCGATGTGCCCCAGGTCCTGGACCAGACCGTCGCTGACATCGAGCATCGCGGTGGCGCCGAGCCGCGCCGCCTTGAGGCCCTGGGCGTAGGGAGGGCGCGGGCGGCGGTGCTCGCGCAGGCACTCCTGCGGCCCGTCGAGGCCGGCCCGCAGCAGGCAGAGCCCTGCCGCCGACAGCCCGAGCGACCCTGCTACGGCCACCACGTCTCCCGGGCGCGCACCATCGCGCCGGATCGCGCGGTGTCCCCCGAGGTCGCCCAGAGCAGTGATGGAGACCGTAAGGGTGTCGGAGCGCACGATGTCGCCGCCGACCACGGCACCGCCGGCGATGGCGCATTCGGCGCCGACCCCCTCGGTGAACGCGTCGGCCCATGCCACCGGCAGGTCGGGCGGAGCGGCCAGACCGATGAGCAGTGCGGTCGGGCGGGCGCCCATGGCCGCCACATCGGCGAAGTTCTGCGCCACCGCCTTGTGTCCGACGTCTCGCGCGGACGACCAGTCGCGGCGGAAGTGCCGCCCTTCGACGAGGAGGTCCGTGGTCGCGACCACGCGGCGGTCGCGGGCACGGACGAGTGCGGCGTCGTCGCCCGGGCCAAGGATGACGTCCTCTGTGGTGGAGAACTTGGCGGTCACGCGCGCGATAAGGCCGAATTCGCCCAAATCTCCAATGGTGCTCGACACAGCTTTCAGGGTACGTTGACGCCTTTGGCCCACGTGGTCGGGAACCCGCGTTCATCGGCCGCAGACGGGGTCGTGGATGGTCGCGCACGCCACGGTCAGGAGGGATTTCATGGTGCAGGCATACGTCTTGGTCCAGACGGAGGCGGGTCGCGCCGCGGACGTCGCTCGCGACATCGCGGGAATCGAGGGAGTGACCCAGGCCGAGGATGTCACAGGGCCCTACGATGTGATCGTGCGTGCAGAGGCCGAGGACATCGACGCGCTGGGGCGCCTTGTGGTCGCCAGGATTCAGCGGTTGGCAGGCATCGCGCGCACACTTACGTGTCCGATCGTGCACATCTGACCACAGGGACGGTAATTCCATGCGACGCGCGGCCGTGGCGGCACTGGCCGGGGTGGCTGTGCTGGCCGGCTGCACCAGTGGCAGCGCCCAGGTACCTGCGCCCGCACCAGAAGGCCAGGCGGCCGACCTGTGCCGCACGCTGGTGGCAAAGGCTCCGGACACCATGTTCGGGCAGGATCGGATCTCGGTGGAGCCCGCATCCGACTATGTGGCGGCGTGGGGCGACCCGCCGATCGCGCTGCGTTGCGGGGTGGAGCGCCCGGAGGGGTTGCAGCCCGATTCGGAACTGCTGGTCGTCAACGACATCGCCTGGTTCGCCCAGCCTCCGGACAACCCGAACCTCTACACCGCTGTCGGCCGGGAAGCCTATGTCGAGTTGTCCATCTCGCCCTCCTACGGGGCTCCGGCCGAGGGTCTGGTGGCGATCAGCGATCTGATCACCGAGGAGATCCCCGCTCTGCCGAGCGGGGAGTTGTAGACCGCACGGTCAGCGGCGTCACATACCTTCGCGCAATGCCTCGATGCCGCCGATCTCATCGAGTTCGGCTTTGGTGAGGGCGAGCCCGTCGGAGCAGGCCGCGCCCGGTTCGGGGACTTTCCCACTCCTTTCGAACGTCCGGAGGAACGAGGTCAGCCGCTCGTCGTCGGGCGATTCCAGCTCAAGCTGGTTGCCCCAGGCGCTCGCGACAATGGGGGAGGGCATTTCGGCCTCGTCATAGGGGCTGACCAGGATGTAGCTGCCCTGGCTGTAGAGGGATTCCAGTTTCTGCACCTGTTCCTGCTGCAGGTCGGGGTCGTAGGTGATCCAGACCGCACCGTGCTCCAGGGAGTGGACGGCGTTCATCGTCGACAGGGGCTCGTCGTAGACCCCGCAGTTCTGCCAGAGGGCGTGGTGGTCGCCACCGGCGGGCGGAGTGGTCTCGTAGTCCACCGGCTTGGTCACGTGGTTGTTGGTCAAGTTCTCGAAGGTCCGCAGTCCCTCGATCTCGCCCGGCTCGGTCCCGCCGTCGCTCCTGTTGATCTCGATATATACACCGAATCCCACGAGGCCGATGACAACGGCGGCGGTTCCCGCAACAGCGGTGATCTTGAGGATTCTGCTCCTGCGTTCCTCGCGGATTCGTTGGGCGCGTCGCTCCGCGGCCTTTTTTCGGCGTTCAGCTGAGCTCTTACCCACTGTGTTTCTCCCGGGATGGATGGAGTCGAAGACGGCGCCGCTAATCTCATATCAGGGCGTTCTTCCCCAACGCCCCATTAGCACCAATGGTTCCTGGAATGTGAGCATATGGCGGACGCTACAGACGAAGAGCCCGGACATACGCCAGAGGACGCGAACGGCACAGCCGACCTGGAAGACGCGGGCGATACCGCTGCACGCCCCCGGCAGCGGCGGACGGTTCCGCTGTTCACCGCTGTGGTCCTGGTCGCCATCGCGCTCATCTGCGGCTACCTCCTGGGCCGCCCCGGCCACCCGATCGACACCTCGGCCGATGCCGGCTTCCTGCGCGACATGAGCGTCCACCACGCCCAGGCCGTGGACCTGTCAATGATCATCCTGGAGGAATCAGAGGACCCGATCCTGCGGGCGGTGGCCCGGGACATCGCCCGCACCCAGCAGGAGCAGATCGGCCGCATGCAGGGCTGGCTGATGCAGTGGGAGCTGCCCGCACGCGGAACACAGCCGGCCATGGCGTGGATGTCCGGACACGGTGGCCACGGTCCGGGCGACGCGGACGGCGCCGGTACCGCACCGATGCCCGGGCTCGTCTCCGAAGAGGAGATGGAGCGGCTGCGGGGGGCGAAGGGCCAGGATGCGGAGATCCTGTTCCTGCGGTTGATGATCGACCACCACCGCGGCGGCATTGAGATGGCCGAGGCCGAGGTGGTCCTGGGCGATGAGCCCATGGTGGTGGAGTTCGCCAGTGGGATGGCCGAAGCGCAGCAGGTCGAGATCGACATGATGCGCGACATGCTCGAAGAGCGCGGCGCCGACCCCGACGATTAGCATTCCGGGTTCGCTGCTTTGATCGGTTCGGCGGAACCGGCCCGCGCTGGAGCCGTCCGGTTCCGCCCCGCCCCGTACAGGTGGCGGCAATGGGCACCCACCACGAACCCGCTGAGTCCCGCTCCGAAGCCACGGGGCCGCCGCTTTTCCGGTTGCCGTCTGTTCACCGGCGAGTCCGCTTGCGCGTTTCCCCCTCGGCGCCCCATTGCCGTACCCCACGGCTCCCGCCGCCGCAGGCGTGATGTGTCTCTCGCCTCCCCGGAATGATCTACTACACCCGGGAGTACTACACTTCGTAGTACTACGGGTCGTCGGCCATGGGTTCTTGGAGAGGCGAGCATGGACGCTCTGGATCTCGCACGGTGGCAATTCGGCATCACCACCGTCTACCACTTCCTGTTCGTGCCGTTGACGATCGGTCTCTCGGTCATCGTCGCCGGACTGCAGACCGCCTGGTACCGCACCGGTCGGCACGAGTACCTGCGGGCCACCAAGTTCTTCGGGAAGCTCTTCCTGATCAACTTCGCGATGGGCGTGGTGACCGGCATCGTCCAGGAGTTCCAGTTCGGAATGAACTGGAGCGAGTACTCGCGGTTCGTCGGCGACGTGTTCGGCGCCCCATTGGCCATGGAGGCGCTGCTCGCCTTCTTCCTGGAGTCCACGTTCATCGGGCTGTGGATCTTCGGCTGGGACAAACTGCCCCGCAAGGTCCACCTGGCCTGTATCTGGGCCGCCGCCATCGGCACCAACCTCTCGGCGTACTTCATCCTCGCCGCCAACGCCTGGATGCGGCACCCGGTCGGATTCACCCAGAACCCCGAGACCGGGCGCGCCCAACTCACCAGCATCTGGGCCGTACTCGGCAACCCCCAGGCCTGGTCCACCTACCTGCACGTCATCGCTGCCGCGTTCATCACAGCGGGCATGTTCGTGGCCGCGGTGAGCGCCTTCAAGCTCTGGCGCGACCGGCCCCGCGGTGACGACGCACCGGCCGGAGGAGAACGCGAACTGTTCCGCAAGACCCTGCGCGTCGGCATGCTCGTCACCCTGCTCTCCGGCCTCCTGGTGGTCTACTCCGGCGACCACCAGGCCAAGCTCGCCGCCGCCTACGAGCCCATGAAACTCGCCGCGGCCGAGGCGCTGTGGGAGACCGAGGACGGCGCGGCGTTCTCCACCTTCGCCGTGGGCGACACAGAAGAGCGCCTCAACCACGTCGACATCACCGTCCCGCACGTACTGAGCTTCCTGGCGACCGGTGAGGCCAGCGGCACCGTCGAGGGCATGAACGATCTCCAGGCCAAGTACGAGGAGGCGTACGGACCCGGGAACTACATCCCCAACGTCTTCGTCCTCTACTGGTCCTTCCGGCTGATGATCGGACTCGGCCTGTTCGGCGTCGCGGTGTCGGCGCTCGGGTTGTGGCTGACACGCAACCGGCGGCTGCCCGGTAACCGCTGGTTCTACTACGCGGCCATCGCGGGGCTTCCCGCGACACTGGCCGCCAACCTCCTGGGCTGGATCATGACCGAAATGGGCCGCCAGCCCTGGACCGTGCACGGCGAGCTGCTGACAGCGGCCAGCGTCTCCCCCGGCGTCAGCCTCGGCGAGGTGGCGCTCTCTCTTTCCCTGTTCACAGCGATCTACGGGGTGCTCGCCGTCGTTGAAGCCGGACTGCTGTGGCGCTACGTCAAGGCCGGCCCCGCACACCTCGTCCCCGACCGGGGCGACGGCGCCGACGCAGAGGACGCGGACACCCCCGTCCCGGCCTTCGTCTACTAGGAGCATGGGACATGGAACTCCCTGTCATCTGGTTCATCGCGATCGCGGTCCTGTGGATCGGCTACTTCGTCCTCGAAGGCTTCGACTTCGGCGTCGGGACACTGCTGCCGGTCATCGGAAAGGACAACACCGACCGCCGGGTCATGATCAACGCGATCGGCCCGGTCTGGGACGGCAACGAGGTGTGGCTGATCACAGCGGGCGGCGCCATGTTCGCCGCGTTCCCCGCCTGGTACGCCTCACTGTTCAGCGGCTTCTACCTGCCCTTGCTGCTCATCCTGCTCGCGCTGATCGTGCGCGGCGTGGCCTTCGAGTACCGGGGCAAAATCGACACCGACCGGTGGCGCGCCTGGTGGGACCGCGCGATCGTCTTCGGCAGCGCGCTGCCGGCGTTCCTGTGGGGCGTGGCCTTCGCCAACATCGTGCGCGGCGTGGCCATGGACGCCGACCACATCGTCACCGCGGGACTGCTCGACCTGCTCTCCCCCTACGCCCTGCTCGGTGGGCTGACGACGCTGTCGCTGTTCACCCTGCACGGCGCGGTATTCCTCACCCTCAAGACCGGCGGCGCCGTGCGCGCCCGCGCCCGCACCGCGGTGACCGCCACGGCGTTCGCGGCGGTGCCCGCCGGAGCGGCCTTTTTGATCTGGACCCAGCTCGCCTACGGCGCACCGTGGACCCTGCCGTTCGCCGCGGTGGCCGCCATCGCTCCTGTTCTCGGTGCGCTGCTGGCCGTCCAGGGCAAGGAGGGCTGGTCGTTCACCACAACGGCGCTGGCCATCGGCGCGGCCGCGATCACGCTGTTCGGTTCGCTGTACCCCGACGTGCTGCCGTCGACCACCGACCCCGCCTACAGCCTGACCGTGGCCAACGCGTCCTCAGCGCCCTACACCCTCACGGTGATGACGTGGGTCGCGGTGGTCTTCCTGCCCATCGTCATCGCCT
This sequence comes from Actinomycetes bacterium, assembly GCA_021793235.1. Lineage (GTDB taxonomy): Bacteria > Actinomycetota > Actinomycetes > Streptosporangiales > Streptosporangiaceae > JAJYTD01. The sequence goes on from JAJYTD010000004.1 coordinate 73,611, forward strand.
ACCAGGCCTGGAGCTACTGGGTGTTCCGCAAGCGCATCACGCGGGAACACATCGAGCCGACGCCTGCTTATGGTGACGGGGGCAGCGACGCCGGTACGGCGGCGACCGGCCCGGTCCCCCTGCCGCGCGGAACCGGCTGAGGAAGGACGGACCCCATCCATGAAACCCCTGGACCCCCGGCTGGTGCGCACCGCGCGTGCGGTGCGGGTGCACTTGGCGGTAACGGTGGCCGGCAGCGTGGCGGTCACCGGCCTGGTGCTCGCCCAAGCCTGGCTGCTCGCCCGCGCCATCGCCGGGGCCACCGAGGGGATGGGACCGGATGACCTGTCGTGGGTGATCGCGGCCGTCGCGGCGGTCGCCCTCGCCCGCGCGGCACTGTCCTACGGTGCCGAGACGGCGGCGCTGCGCTCTGCGGCACGCGCGAAGTCCGAGCTTCGCCGCCGCCTCGTCGCCCATGTGACGGGAACCCGCGCGAACGACGTCCCGGGGGATACGCGGCCCCCGGGCCCGGGGGCGGTCTGGCTGTCAGGGCAGGCCGACCCCGATCAGGGAACGGGCGCGCCACGTGCCGGTGAAATGGTCACTCTCGCCACTCGTGGCCTTGATGCGCTGGATGATTACTTCGCCCGGTATCTCCCGCAGCTAGCGCTGGCTGCGCTCGTTCCCCTCTCCGTCCTCGTGGTCGTCGCGAAGGCGGACTGGCTTTCGGCCGTCATCATCGCGGTGACACTGCCGCTGATCCCGATCTTCATGGCGCTGGTCGGCTGGCACACCCAGGCGCGGACGCAGACCCAGTGGCGGCTGCTGAACCGCCTCGGCGGGCACTTCCTGGACGTGGTGGAAGGCCTGTCCACACTCGCGATCTTCCGCCGGGCCAAGGCCCAGGCCGACATCATCCGCCGGATCACCGACGAGCACCGGCGCACCACCATGTCGACGCTGCGCGTGGCGTTCTTGTCGGCGTTCGTACTGGAACTGCTGTCCACGCTCGCGGTGGCGCTGGTCGCGGTGGAGATCGGGATCCGGCTGATGTACGGGATGCTGGACTTCGAGACCGCCCTGCTGGTGCTGATCCTGGCGCCCGAGGCGTATCTGCCGCTGCGCGAGGTGGGGGCCCGGTTCCACGCGAGCATGGAAGGCGTCGCAGCCGCCGAGCAGGTGTTCCAGGTCATCGAGGAGCCCCTTGGCAAAACCGCGGAGGACGCAGCAGAAGCGGACGGCAGCGCGGCAACGGCGCCCCTGGCCTTTGCCGCCGCACCGGCCGGCGCCGCCCGGATCCGCCTGGACTCGGTGGGCCTGACCTACCCGGGCCGGAAGGTCCCCGCTCTGCGCGGTGTCGACCTGCGCATAGAACCGGGGCGGTGCCTGCTGCTGACCGGCCCCAGTGGGTCCGGCAAGAGCTCGCTGCTGTCCCTGCTGCTGCGCTTCACCGAACCGACATCAGGGCAGATCCTGGTCCAGGACCCCCGCGGCGACGCCGACTGGATCCCGCTCCGCGCCGTTCCCGTCGACGCATGGCGCGAGCACATCGCCTGGGTGCCCCAGCACCCCTATCTCTTCGACGACACCGTCGCGGGCAACATCCGGCTGGGCGCGCCCGACGCGAGCCTCGACGAGGTGCGGCGCGCCGCCGAGCTGGCAGAGGCCGACGCGTTCATCCGCGTCCTGCCCGACGGCTACAGCACCCGCCTGGGCGAGCGCGGCGCCCGGCTCTCGGCCGGCCAGCGCCAGCGGATCGCCCTGGCCCGGGCGTTTCTGCGGGATGCCCCGATCGTGCTACTGGACGAACCGACCGCACACCTGGACCCGGACAACGCGGCGGCCGTCCGCACCGCGGTCACCCGGCTGCTGGAGGGGCGCACCGGCATCATCGTCGCCCACGACACGGGCTGGGCCGATACCGTCGACACGGTCGCACACGTCCACGAAGGCCGGATCGGCACGGAGGTGCTGTTGTGACCGATACCGCTCCTTCTTCCACGGCTCCGGCACCCGGACGCGATCCCCTGTGGCGGATGATCGCGCTGGCCTGGCCGCGCGGTACCCGCTTCGCTTTGGGGGTGCTGCTGGGCGCCCTCGCCACCGGATCGGGGATCGCCCTGCTCAGCGTGGCGGCCTGGCTGATCGCCAAGGCCGCCGAGCACCCGCCCATCACCGCGCTCAGTGTCGCGGTCGTGGCCACACGCGCCCTCGGTGTCTCGCGGGGCGTCACCCGATACCTGGAGCGCCTGGTCACCCACGACGCCGCCTTCCGGACGCTGGCCGATGTCCGGGTGCGGGTCTATGAGCGGCTGGCGCGCACCGAGCCCGTCAACCGGTTCCGTTTCGGCGACCTGGTCTCCCGGCTGGTCAGCGATACCGATGCCACCCAAGACCTGCTGGTGCGCGGGTTGACGCCGCCGCTGATCGCCGTCGTCACCGGCGGTGCGACGGTCGCATTCTGCACCGTGCTGCTGGCCCCCGGCGGGCTGCTGCTCGGCGCGGGGCTGCTGCTCGCGGGGGCGGCCGTCCCGCTCGCCGCCGCCGCGCTCGGCAGGGGGCCGGGGCGGCGCCAGGCCGCGGCCCGCGGGGAACTCTCCACCGCGCTCGTGGACACCCTCTACGGCGCCCCCGACCTGATCGCCTACGGCGCCATGGACTCCGCCGTGCGCCGTGTGGCCGCGGCCGACGACGAGCTCACCCGCGTCGCGCGCCGCGACGCGGTCCTGCTCGGGTTCGGTGCCGGCGCGACCGCCCTCATCACCGGGTTGACCGTATGGGCAACCCTGCTGCTGGGTGTCGCCGCTGTCGACGGCGGGACACTCAGCGCGATCTCGCTGGCCGTGGTCGTGCTGACCGCGCTCGCCGCGTTCGAGATCGTGGCCCCGCTGCCGGCGGTGGCGGCACGGCTGGGCGCGGTGCGGGCCAGCGGGGAGCGGCTGTTCGACGTGCTGGACACCCCGCCGATGGTCGCGTCCCCGCGGTGCGACCGCGAACCGCCCGAGGTTTCCCCGGAGTCAGGTGTCGACCTGCGGATACGCTCACTGCGCGTCCGCTACGGGCCGGACGAACCCTGGGCGTTGGACGGGGTGGACATCGATGTGCCCCCGGGCCGCACGGTGGCGGTGCTCGGCCCCAGCGGTGCGGGAAAGAGTACGCTGGCCGCTGTCCTGCTGCGTTTCCGCGACCCCGATTCGGGGACCGTCGCGCTCGGCGGTACCGACATCACCGATTATCCGCTGGACCAGGTGCGGCGGGTCATCACCGGCGTTCCGCAGGATCCGCACATCTTCGCCAGCACGCTGCGGGAGAACCTGCGGCTGGCCCGTCCCGGCGCCGGCGATGAGGAGCTGTGGGAGGCCCTGCGGCGCGCCCGGCTGGACCATGAGATCGAGGCCATGCCGGACGGGCTCGACACGGAGGTCGGGGCGCACGGGATGCGGTTGAGCGGCGGGATGCGGCAGCGCCTGGCCCTGGCCCGTGCGCTGCTCGCCTCCCCGCGCATCCTGGTGCTGGACGAGCCCACGGCGCACCTGGACCCCGATACCCGGGACGCCGTCGTCGCCGATCTGCTCGCTGCGGCCGAAGGGTATTCGACGCTGCTGATCACACACGACCTCGCCGGGCTGGACCGGGTGGACGACATCTACGTGGTCGCCGACGGGCGGATCCTGCAACACGGTTCCCATGAGGAGCTGGCCGCAGAGGAGGGCTGGTACCGGGACGCCCTGTGACACCGGCCGCGCGGGGAAAGGCACCCGCCGGCGCGGCCGGTGCCGCCGTCGCCGCGGTGACGGCGCTTTCTCGATCCCGCCGCGAGCACGCCTTTGTGTCCGCGTTCACGCCGTATACATCGGAAAATCCTACAAAGCGAGAATAACGACCGTGGGTGAGCAGAGCGGTACTCCGGGAAAAGCGCGCTCTTTTCCTCCGTTCATGCGATGATTGTTGGCTCATTGGCCACATGCGTTCCGCGCGGAGAAAAGAAATCCACGGCCGAAGTGGAATTGACCGCAGCGGGGCGGGGGCAAAGATGGTGCGCGGGCGGCTGAGGCCCCTGCCGGGGTGGGACGGGCTCCGGTAGGGACCTGAGCCGACCGCGGTGATGGGCGTCAGCCGTGCGCTGCTTCCCGATCTGCGCGGGCGTTGCCGGCCTTTTCTCCCGTGGATGTCCGGTCGATCCGCCCCGTGCCGGAGGCCCAGCGCTCGAAGACGACCGTACCCAGCGGAGGAACGCTCGCCACCAGGGCGAACAGCCCGGTCCACACACTCCATCGGAGCCGGACCCAGGAGATCAGCGCGGCGATCCCGTAGAGGACGAAAGCACCCCCGTGCAGAGGACCGAAAATCTGCACACCGATCTCATCGTGCACAGCCACATACTTGAAGAACATTCCGACCAGCAACCCGACCCAGGTTGCCGCCTCGACCGCGGCGATGATCCGGAACGCGGTCAGTACCAGCTTGGACACGTGGACTCCTGTTCGGACGGGAAAGCGCGCTCACGGCGCGGCTGACGCCCTACCAGTCTGCTGGAGGAGCCCACCGCACCTGCCCAGCAGGCCGGTGAGGCCCATCACCCCTGTTTGCGGACGCACTCTATCTATGGTTTCGGATCGTGGGCCGAGCCGGGGATGCGCAGGTCGGCCACCCCTCCCACGAAAACCCCCGAAGGACTTCGAAAGCATGCTCGAAAATAGCTCTCTGACCTGGCACTACTTCATCCCGAACCGGATCCTGGAACGGGTGTGGAAACAGCCTCCGCGGACGGTTTGCCGGAATTCCGCAGCGAGCATGTCCATATCAAGACGCGGCGGTCGGCTCCGACCGACTTCTCACGCGGCGCCCAGCGTCAGGATTGCGACCGGAGGAATATAGGACGTGCCCAAGCTCGCGATTTCCCCGACTTTCCTCTCCGAATTCTCCCGCCTCGACACCGAGATCCAGACAGCGGCACTGACGGCCATGCGGGACCACATGTCCGGCGACGGCGACCGACTGGAGCACATCACCGGCGCCGCGGATCGGCGCATCCGGCTGCTGCCCATCGCACCGGAGTGGTCCGGTGTGGTCACGCCCGGGGCCGGCGACACCGACTGCCTGATCGCGGTCAGGCCGCACGACGAAGCGGTCGCGTTCGCGCAGGGGCTTCACCCCACCGGTGATCCCGCCATCGAGCTCGTCGAGGCCGTCCCCTCCCCCGCTCCGATGGCCGTCCCGCCGAGGGTCACCGGCCCCGACGAGCTCGACCTCGACACGTCGTTCACCGAATGGCAGCTCACCCTGCACCCCAACCAGCACCGCATCGTCGACACCGGCTTCGCCGGGGCCGCGCAGATCACCGGAGGCCCGGGGACCGGAAAGACCGTGCTCGCCCTGCACCGGGCCGCGCACCTGGCGATCCGTGACGCCGCGCGCTTCCCCGACGACGACCGGCGCGCCATCCTCCTCACCACGTTCAACAGGCTGCTCGCCCAGACGCTCTCCGGCCAGCTCGACCGGCTGCTCCCCGATCCCGACCTGCGCTCGCGGATCGAGGTCACCACCATCGACAGCCTGGCCCGCGGGATCGTCTACCAGCACACCGGCCTGGCCCCCAACGCCCTCGGCAGGGACGAACTCGGTGAGCGGTGGCGCGAAGCCGCCTGGTCCGACGGCATCCCCTACTCCGGACGCTTCCTCGTCGACGAGTGGGAGCACGTCATCCTGGCACAGAACCTCACCCGGCTGCCCGACTACATCCGGTGCGAGCGCAGCGGGCGCGTGCTGCACCTGACTCCCGAACACCGCACCCACGTCTGGGAGGCCATCCAGCGCTACGCGGCCGCGATGCGGGTCTCGGGCGAGTGGTCCTATCCGCAGATCGCGTTGGAGGCGGCGCGGATCCTGCGCCGATCCGGCGCGCGCTACCGGCACGTAATCGTCGACGAGGCCCAGGACCTGCACCCGGCCCAGTGGCGGCTGCTGCGCGCCGTCGTCGACGAGGGACCGGACGACCTCTTCATCGTCGGCGACCCGCACCAGCGCATCTACGACAACCGGGTGTCGCTCGCGTCGCTCGGCATCAACGTGCGCGGACGCAGCCACCGGCTGCGGGTCAGCTACCGCGTCACCCAGGAGATCCTGAACTGGGCGCTGCCGATCCTCGGCCGCCGCACCGCCATCGGCATGGACGACAACGCCGACACCCTTGTGGGCTACCGTTCGCTGCTGCACGGTCCCGAACCGACGCTGCGCGGGTGCGCGAGCCGGGACGAGGAGCGGGCGGCCCTGGGCGACCAGGTACGCGCCTGGCTGGAGGCCGGCGTGAGCGCGCCGTCGATCGCCGTCGTCGGCCGCAACCACTGGGTCGCCCGCCACATCACCAAGGAACTCCAGGCCCGCGGGATCAGGACCGTCCCGCTGGACTCCATGGAGGCGCGGCCGGGCGTCCGCGTGGGCACGATGCACAAGTTGAAGGGCCAGGAGTTCCGCTGTGTGGCGATCACGGGCATGAGCGAGCCGCTGCTGCCGCCCAAGGCCGCGATCGACTCCGCTGAGGGCGACCCCGTCGCCCTGGAAGAGGTCTACCAGCAGGAGCGCAACCTGCTCTTCGTCGCGTGCACGCGTGCCCGTGACGCTCTGTACGTCTCCTACACGGGATCTCCCAGCCGCCTGCTCTCCCACGTCGAGCAGCCTGTTCCGATCGGCTGAGGCGCGGCCCGGCACTGGTCCCGGGCACCTCAGGGCCAGGCATTGCGGCCCTGAGGTGCCCGAGGTCTATCGGTGCTCATAGGTGTTCCGGGACTGTTCGGCGGAAGCGGCTTTGCAGGGGAAGAGGACGGGGCCGCCACCGTGCCCCGGGCGCCTTCCTGGGTGCGGCGATGGGGGCCCTGCGAGCGCGGCGAGCAGGGACCGGCGTGCCGCCGAGCGGACCTGCGCCCCCTTGCCGGAGGCGGCCTCCGAGACCGCGGTGGCGGTCTGGTTGCTCGTTGCGGCCGGTGAGCCGACCTTTGCCCCACCGAGCCTGAACCGGCCGTGTGCGTCCAGGGGGCTTGCGCACGCTGGAGCAAGGTGTGTTATATGGAGCACATTACCCAACGGTAGCCTATGCGTATTACAACTAGTCAATGCCATTCCACGTGGCAGATCAGGTGCCGCCGGATCCCCCGCGTTCGGCGCGGCAGAGACCCCAGGAAGGTGTGTCCGTGGCCATCGAAAGCCCGGAGCCGCACGGCCCCGCCCAGCATCCGCCGCGCCCCGGCCGCGACGCCGACGGGTTCGACTACGACGTGCTCGTCATCGGCTCCGGGTTCGGTGGTTCGGTGAGCGCCCTGCGCCTCACCGAGAAGGGCTACCGTGTCGGCATTTTGGAAGCCGGCCGGCGCCATACCCCGGACAGCCTGCCGGCGACCTCCTGGGATGTGAAGAACTTCATCTGGGCTCCCGGCCTGGGAATGTTCGGCATCCAGCGAATCCACCTCCTGCGCGATGTCATGATCCTGGCCGGCGCCGGCGTGGGCGGCGGATCGCTGAACTACGCGAACACCCTCTACACACCGCTGGACGACTTCTTCGACGACCCGCAGTGGCGCGACATCACCGACTGGCGCGGTGAACTGGACCCCTACTACGACCAGGCCCGCAGAATGCTGGGGGTGCGCGCCAACCCGACCATGACACCCTCGGACGTGCACCTCGAAAAAGTCGCCGAGGACATGGGTGTGGGCGACACCTTCCGCCTCGCACCTGTCGGCGTGTACTTCGGTGACGGCGAGGACGGCAACGGCGATGTGCGGGCCGCTCCCGGCGAGCGCGCCGGCGACCCCTACTTCGGCGGCGCCGGACCCGAACGGCGGGCCTGCGTCGAATGCGGGTCGTGCATGACCGGCTGCCGCCACGGGGCCAAGAACATGCTCACCGAGAACTACCTCTACTTCGCCGAGCGCGACGGGGCCGTCATCCACCCGATGACCACGGTCGAGCGGCTGCGCGAACGCCCCGGCGCCGACGGCTACGCCGTGGACACCCTGGCCACCGGTGCTCCGCGCAAGCGCGGCTACGCCCGCACGTTCACCGCCCGCCACGTCGTGCTGGCGGCCGGGACCTACGGCACGCAGACCCTCCTGCACCGCATGCGCGACCGCGGCCTGCTGCCCCGCATCTCCGCGAGGCTGGGGACCCTCACGCGCACCAACTCCGAGTCACTGGCCGGCGCGATGACCCGGCACGTCGACCCGCCGGAGGACTTCTCCCGGGGCGTGGCCATCACCTCCTCCATGCATCCCGACCCCCACACCCACGTCGAACCGGTGCGCTACGGCAAGGGGTCCAACGCGATGGGCCTGCTGGCGACCATGCAGGTCCCCGGGGGCGGCCGCATCCCCCGATGGCTGCGCTTCCTCGGTCTGGCCGCCCGGCACCCCTACATCTTCGCCCGCAGCCTGTCGGTACGCCGCTTCTCCGAGCGCACCATCATCGGACTGGTCATGCAATCCCTGGACAACTCGCTGACGACCTACACCCGGCGCGGACTGCTCGGCGGGCGCACCCTGACCTCCCGGCAGGGGCACGGCACGCCCAACCCGGCCTGGATTCCCCAAGGCCAAGAGGTGATGTCCCGCCTCGCCGACGAGATCGACGGCTTCCCCGGCGGCACCTTCGGCGACATCTTCAACATCCCGCTGACCGCGCACTTCCTCGGCGGCTGCCCGATCGGTTCCTCGCCCGAGAACGGTGTCGTGGACCCCTACCACCGGTTGTACGGGCATCCCGGCGTGCACGTCGTGGACGGGTCGGCGGTCACGGCCAACCTCGGCGTCAACCCGTCACTGACCATCACCGCCCAGGCGGAGCGGGCCATGTCGTTCTGGCCGAACAAGGGCGAGCCCGACCCCCGGCCGGCCCCCGGCTCCGCTTACCGGCGTATCCCCCCGGTCTTCCCGAAGGCCCCCGCGGTCCCCGCGGGCGCCTTCGCCGAGTTGCGCTTCACCACCAGCCTGCCGCTGGAGGTGCTGGACAGGCCGACCGCCTGACTTCTCCCGCACCCCTCCGCGCCGGGCGGCCGCTCAGGCCGGCTGCTCCTGCTCGCCTACCCGGCCTACCCGGCCTACCGTGCGGTCCGCCCACCTGCTCCAGCCCCGGAGGAGCCGCTTCACCAGGGATCCTCCCGGCGGAAGAACGCGGCTCCGGCGTGATCGGTGCGTGCGGCCGCGTAGCCGGGCTTGATCGTGTGGTCGATCAGAGCGAGCCGTTCGTCATGGGCGATGAACGCCGACTTCATCGCGTTGACGGTGAACCAGCTCAGGGTGTCCAGCCCGTACCCGAACTCGTCGACCAGGCGGGCGAACTCCCCGCTCATCGAGGTGCGGTTGAGCAGCCGGTTGTCGGTGTTGACGGTGACGCGGAACCGGAGTCGGCGCAGCACCTCCACCGGGTGGGCGGCGAAGTCGCCCACAACACCGGTGTTGACGTTGGAGGTCGGGCACAGTTCCAAAGGAATCCGCTTGTCCCGGATATAGGCGGCGAGCTGGCCGAGTTTGGCCGAACCGTCGTCGGCCACCGCGATGTCGTCGATGATCCGCACCCCTTGGCCGAGCCGGTCGGCGCCGCACCATTGGATGGCCTCCCAGATGGAGGACAGGCCGAACCCTTCTCCGGCGTGCAGGGTGAGGTTGAAGTTCTCCCGCTTGATGTACTCGCAGGCCGAGATGTGCCGTGTAGGCGGGTACCCCGCTTCGGGGCCTGCGATGTCGAACCCCGCGACCCCGCGGTGGCGGTAGCGGACAGCGAGGTCGGCGATCTCCAGGGAGTCGGCCGCCTGGCGCATGGCGGTGAGCAGCAGCCGGACATCGATCACCCGACCGAACAGCCGTGCCCGCGCCGTCCCCACGCGCAACCCCTCCAGCACCGCGTCGACGACCTGCTCGCGGGTGAGCCCGTCGCGGGTGTGCTGCTCCGGGGCCACCTTCACCTCGGCGTAGACGACACCGTCGGCGGCCAGGTCCTGGGCGCACTCGGCGGCCACGCGGGTCAGTGCGGAGGCGCTCTGCAACAGGTCCAGGATCGGTCCCAGGCGGGTCAGGTGCTCGTCGATGGTGCGTGTCCCCGCGGCCGCGAACCAGTCCTGCAGCCGATCGGGGTCATCGGCGGGAAGGCCGGTGTAGCCCGACTCCGCCGCGAGGCCGAGCAGTGTGGCCGGTCGGATCCCGCCGTCCACGTGGTCGTGCAGCAGCACCTTGGGCAGGCGCCTGATCGTGTCGTACCCGAGCCCGGTCATTCTCCCCCTCGTGCGACTCGGTCGAATTTTCCGGAGTCTAAACGATCCTGCCCAGTTCAGACCGCCTTTGATCATGGCGGGCCGCTGCTCTTCCCGTTCTCCTCGCCCGTGCGGGGTGTCACAGGTGCGTGCGGGGGGCGCGAGGCAGGACGTGCTCGGAGACTTCGGAATACACCTGCTGCAGGCGGGCCTGTGCGGCGCGGCGGAGCCGACCGAGGCAGTCCGCGGCCGTCATCTCGTCGCCCACCAGGCCGCCTTTGGCGACGACGGGGATTCCGTCGAGCGGACCTCCACTGAGCGTTCCGTGCACGGCCAGCGGGATGATCTCCCCGCCGACCTCGAAAGCGTGCACTCCGATCTCGTCCAGCAGGCTGGAGGTGAAGTCGCCGCCGGTGAGGTAGAGGCCGCTGGGCAGCGCGTGCGATCCGGACTGGGCCTCGACGGCGCGCACGGCCTTTGCCACCAGTTCGGCCAGCCGCCGCGGAAGGGCGCGCGCGGCCTCCGCCGGCAGCCCGCCACCGGAGGCGGCGCCCGCTGGGGCGGCGATGCGCAGGACGACCACTTCAGGAAAGACCGCCGATGTCAGCTGCCCGACGAGCTCGCGGGCGACATCGTCGGCGTGGTCGCCGCCGTCGACGAACCGCACGGCGTCGACGGCGACGAACCTGGCCGGTCCGGTGCGGGCGACGGTGTCCAACTGGCGCATGGTCAAAGCGGTGGTGCTTCCCGCGGCGGCCAGCAGCGGACCGGGCGCGCCGGTCTGACCCCGCAGCCGCAGCGCATAGGCCAGCAGCGCCCCGGTCGGCCCCGGGTCCACCGACACCCACACGGTGCCGTCGTCCCGGTGGACCTCGGCCGCGGCCGCCGCCAAGTCCTCGATGTGGCGCTCGTCGAGCGCGTCACAGAGCACGACCGGTTCGTCCCCGGCCGCCAGGTCAGCCGCGATCATGGTCTGGGTGACCTGCCGGACCGGCACATGGCGGACAGCGAGATCGCTCTGCCGGGTCAGGATCTCCGCCACCCGGCCGGTGCCCATCGGGCAGAACGGGTCCGCGGCCAGTTCGGTCTCCCCCAGCGGCACACCGCCGAGAAGCTGGACCCCGTCCACTGTGGTGCGCCCCGAAGCAGGGAATGCCGGGACCATCAGCGCACGCACCCGGATCGGGTTCGGGACCCGCTCGCGGACCGCGCGCCAGGCCGCCTCCAGCTCCGCACCGATATTGCCACGCAGTGTGCTGTCGATGCGTTTGACGACCAGACCCACCGGCCAGACGGCCTCGATGACGTCGGTGACGAGGTCGGCGGCCTGCTGGTCGGGGACATGCCTGCTGTCGAGATTGGCGACCACGACGTCGTACTCCCCCGCTGCCGCGGCGACGCGCTCCGGGGTGACGGTGGTCACCCGCATCCCCGCGCGCGCGAAGCGGGCGCCGGTGGCGGTGGCGCCGGTGAGGTCATCGGCGACGACGAGAACCTGGGTCACGGCATCACTCCTCTGCTCCTTTGCGCGGATCCGGCCTTGTCCCCTCGCTGAACGCGACGGCGCCCTCGGCATGAGGGGGCGCATCGTTGGCGTACGACTCTCCCATCAATCGGGCGCTGGTCGGGTCGCGGATGGGAGCGCACCCGCGCGGCCCTCTGCCCGCAGCCCGAGTACGGCCGGCACCGCAGCGGCGCCGGTACCCCCGGCTCCGGCACGGTGCCAGGTCGTGGACCGGTGTGCGCCCCGATGGGCGACCATCCACGCATCCGACGTTACCGAGCGCTTTGGTGCTCCCGCAGGCGAGGCCATGCTACTCCCTGCGCCGCCGGTGGTGTCGAGTGCGCTCAGAGAGCGACGGTGCCGCCTGTTGCCGCGCTGCGCCGGGCGGCCTCGATGACCTCCAGGCCGTGCACGACCTCGTGGAGTTCGACGGGGACGGGTTCGGCTTCACCGACCGCGTCGCGAAGCGCAGCGTAGAACGCCGGATAGTCGCCGCGCTCACTGGGCACCCGGCGCGCGTCGCCGTCCGTGCCCAGCCTGCCCCAGGCGGATTCCGGTTCCACCCCCCAGTCGGGGGCATCGGGGCGTTCTCCCCGGCCGAGCCGCGCCTCCTGGCCGTCGAGCCCGTCGATGGTGAAGGCGGCGCGGTCGCCGAGCACACGGAAACGCGGGCCGTGTTGTGCGGCCAGCGCGCTCATCCACAGGTGCGAACGGACCCCGGAGGCGTGGGTGAGGGCCAGGAACGCGTCGTCGTCGGCGGCCACCCCCTGGCGCAGCGCGTCGAGTTCGGCGTAGACGGCGGCGACCGGGCCGAAGAGGTTGACCGCCTGGTCGATGAGGTGGGGACCGAGGTCGTAGAGGATCCCCGCGCCCTCGTCGGCTCTGCCCCGTTCGCGCCAGGTGTCCTTGGCCGAGGGGCGCCACCGTTCGAAGCGCGACTCGAAGCGGTGCACGCGCCCCAATGTGCCCTCGTCGATCAGCTTCCACAATGTGAGGAAGTCGGAGTCCCAGCGCCGGTTCTGGTAGACGGTGAGGATCTGACCGAGCCGGTCGGCCTCTTCGGCGAGGTCGCGGGCGTCGGCGGAGGTGAGCGCGAACGGTTTGTCCACCACTACGGCGAGCCCGGCGCGCAGCGCCGCGCGGGCCAGGGGCACGTGGGTGTCGTTGGGCGTGGTGATGACCGCGATCTCGACATCGCCGGCGCGCTTCCACAGCTCCTCGACCGACCCGAGCACCGCGGTGTCGGGGTAGCGCCTGCGTACGGCGGTCTGCCGGTCCGGGTTCCCGGTGACGACGGCGGCCAGCCGCAGCCCCGGAGTCGCCTCGATCACGGGGGCGTGGAACACCTCGCCGCCCTTGCCGTACCCGAGGACGGCCACGTGCAGTTCCGGTCCACCACCGTTCGCAGAAGTCATCCCGCCACGCTATCTAGCCGTCCGCCCTGAGCTCGCCCACCGGAGTCCCTCGAAGGCTCCGCGCTGATCTATTTCCAAAATATGCCTGTGGTGGCTCGGTGGTCTCAGCCCCGGGCTGCCGGATCGGGACACGATCAGCCGCCTGCCCACAGCAGGTTGCGGCAATGGGGCTCCCCGAGCGCAGCGAGGGGTGCCGGCTTGCCGCCGCACATATCGGAACCGGACAACCAAACGGTTGCAGCGGCTTTCGCCCGAAACCGTGCTGGCTGACCCGCTCTACCCGTGACCGGTGTTCAGCGGCAAGCCGGCTTGCTCGCTGCGCGAGCTGCGCCCCATTGCCGCAACCCACCGGGACCCTAGCCGCCCCGATCAGCTTCACGTTATGCGCTTCGCGCGCGCCATTGTGAGGTGCACAGCGTCACGATCAACGCGGGATCGTTGAGCCCAAGGCCCCCGATCGGCAGCGCGGGGCGGCTCGGGCCGGGGCTCCCCAGCCCGGGTTCTGCCGAGAATCGACAAAACCCGGACACGCTGCGCACTGGTTGGCTAACCTACTGTCTTCCACTTTGGAGCGACTGAAGGCAACGCAGATGTCAGTACTTCTAGAGCCGCACCGCGGCGACTACCGTGAAGGCATGGACAAGCACCTGGGCTTCGGCAGTGTTTCCTCAACCGATGGCACATTGATCGTCCCTCCCGAGGTGCGGCACGAACTCGGCTTGGACAAGCCCGACACCGTAGTGCAGTTCGTCGTGCGCGAAGGGGAAGTCGTCCTCCTGCCGCGCGTCGCCGTCCACCCGAACGACGTGTGGTTCTGGGAGGAAGGACAGCAGCAGGCCGAGCGGGAAGCGGATGCGGAACTGGCGGCTGGTGAGTACAGCCCCCCGATGACGGGCGAAGAGTTCCTCGCTCACCTGGAAAAGGTGACCGGTGAGACGGCGGACGAGGACACGTGAAGTTCACCAGCCTCACAACCTTCGATCGCGAGCTGCGGCAGCTTCCCCGCGAGCATCGCCAATCGTTTTTACTCACCGTCCATCGCCACTTCCTCCCCGCCGTCGCAGCCGGGGCGTTCTCAGGGGATCCACCGTGGCCCACCCGCCTTCGGATCCACAAGCTTGGCGGACATGACGTCTACTCGTTGACGTGGAGCTTCGCATCGCCCGATGGGCGCGCCACATTCCATATCCAAAAGGACGAAGCCGGAGATCCCCTTCTCGTCTGGCGGCAAATCGGCGATCATTCGATCTACAAGGACCCCTGATACACGCCAGCGGGGCCGCCGACCGGGCTTAGGTTCTAGTGGTCGGCGGCCCCGTGATCGTTGATTCTCGTGCCTCAGGCGGCCAGAGGCTCCCGCGCCTCGGCCGGGCACAGGGCCAGGTCGAGCACCTCGCGAACGTCACTGACCGGATGGACCGTGAGCTGCTCCAGCACATCCTCGGGCACGTCATCCAGATCAGGCTCGTTGCGGGCCGGGATCAGCACCGTGGTGATACCCGCCCGATGCGCCGCCAACAGCTTCTGCTTGACGCCCCCGATCGGCAGCACCCGGCCGGTCAGGGAGACCTCACCGGTCATCGCCACCTCGGAACGCGCGGAGCGGCCCGACAGGAGTGAGGCCAGGGCGGTCGTCATCGTGACACCCGCGCTCGGCCCGTCCTTGGGGGTCGCGCCCGCGGGGACGTGGATGTGCACGCCCCGCTCCTTCAGGTCGCCGACCGGAAGCTCCAGCTCCGCACCGCGCGAACGCAGGTAGGACAGGGCGATCTGGGCGGACTCCTGCATCACGTCGCCGAGTTGACCGGTCAGGGTCAGCCCGCTCGCACCGGACTCGGGGTCGGCCAGCGACGCCTCGACGAAGAGCACATCGCCGCCGGTCCCGGTCACCGCCAGGCCGGTCGCCACGCCGGGAACGGACGTACGCTCGGCCGATTCCGGGGTGTGCTTGGGCCGGCCGATGTAGCCGGTGAGGTCGCCTGCGCCCACCGACACCGGCAGCTCCCGCTCGCCCAGCGCGACGCTCGCCGCGATCTTGCGCAGCACACGGGCGATGGTCCGCTCCAGGCCGCGCACCCCCGCCTCGCGGGTGTACTCGGTGGCGATGGTCCGCAGCGCGTCATCGCCGAAGTCGATCTCGCCGGCCTCCATTCCCGTCTTCTCCAACTGCCGCGGCAGCAGGTGGTCGCGGGCGATGGTGACCTTCTCGTCCTCGGTGTAGCCGTCGAGCCGCACCAGCTCCATCCGGTCCAGCAGCGGGCCGGGAATGGTCTCCAGCGCGTTGGCCGTGGCCAGGAACACCACATCGGACAGGTCGAGGTCGACCTCCAGGTAGTGGTCGCGGAAAGTGTGGTTCTGCGCCGGGTCCAGCACCTCCAGCAGCGCCGAGGTGGGATCGCCGCGGAAGTCGCTGCCGACCTTGTCGATCTCGTCCAGCAGCACCACCGGGTTCATCGAACCGGATTCCTTGATCGCCCGGACGATGCGGCCCGGCAGCGCACCGACGTAGGTGCGCCGGTGGCCGCGGATCTCGGCCTCGTCGCGGACACCGCCCAGGGCGACCCGGGTGAACTCGCGCCCCATGGAGCGGGCCACCGACTCGCCCAGCGAGGTCTTACCGACGCCGGGCGGGCCGACGAGTGCGAGCACGGCTCCGCTGCGGCGTCCGCCGATGACGCCGAGTCCCTTCTCCTCGCGGCGCTTGCGCACCGCCAGGTACTCGACGATGCGCTCCTTCACGTCGTCGAGTCCGGCGTGGTCGGCGTCGAGGATTTCACGGGCGCCGACGATGTCGTAGGCGTCGTCGGTGCGCCGGTTCCAGGGCATGTCCAGGATCGTGTCGAGCCAGGTGCGGATCCAGCCGGACTCCGGCGAGGAGTCGCCCGCCCGCTCCAGCTTGTCGACCTCGGCCAGTGCCGCCTTGCGGACGTGGTCGGGCAGGTCGGCCGCTTCGACGCGGTCGCGGTAGTCGTCCTCTTCGCTGCCGGGCTTGCCGCTGAGTTCGTTGAGCTCCTTGCGGATCGCCTCCATCTGGCGGCGGAGCAGGAACTCCCGCTGCTGCTTTTCGACGCCTTCCTGCACGTCCTGGTCGATGGTCTCGGCGACGTCGAGCTCGGCGAGGTACTCGCGCGTCCATTCGCTGAGCAGCCGGAGGCGCTCGGCGACGTCGTGGCTCTCCAGGAGCCGCAGCTTCTGCTCGGTCTTCAGAAACGGCGAGTACCCACCGCTGTCCGCCAGCTTCGCGGGGTCGTCGAGCTGCTGTATCCCGTCGAGGATCTGCCAGGCGCCGCGCTTTTGCAGGTAGGTGGTGAGCAGTGCCTTGTACTCCCGGGCCTGCTCGTGCACCTTCCCGGGGTAGCCGCCTTCAGGGGCCTCGTCGGTGTGGATCTCGGCCGAGACCCACAGGGCGTTACCCGAGCCGGTTGTTCCGCTGCCGACCCGGGCACGCGCCGTACCGCGCACCACCGCCGCCGGTTCGCCCTCGGGGGTGCGGCCGACCTGCTCGATGAGGGCGACGGTACCGGTCGACGTGTAGGAGCCGTCGACGCGCGGCACGATCAGCACGCGCGGCTTGCTCGCCGACCGGATGCCGGGCACGTGTTTGTCGTCTGTGCTGGAGCGTGCGGCGTCGATCGCCGCGCGCACCTCGGGGTCGGAGATGTCCACCGGCACGACCATGCCGGGAAGCACGACGTCGTCGTCGAGGGGCAGCACGGGCAACGTCACGCTTGTCTGCGCTTCGGTCATCGGACCCTCCTTGTTGAGTCACTAACACTCAATAAAGAAGAGTCTATGTTTGTTCCCCTGCGGGCGTTCGCCGTGAGCGATCAACGTTCGGGCCGCCATAGACCAGCACATGACCTGCGGTTTACCGTTCCGGGATCGGGATGCGGAAAAAATCCCGGAAGAATCCGCGGGGATATCGATTCGGGCGTTCTTCGTTCGACGCGTCAATGAAGGCAGGCGGAACGGGGCACCCCCGGCCCGCCTCCTCGAACCGCAGAAAGCACACAGAAGCACGCAGAAGGAGACACGGCGATGCGCTTCATGATCCTGGTCAAGCACGACGCCGCCGACGAGGCCGCAGAGAACGCCGGACCGCCCAGCGATGAGCTCCTCGCCGCCATGGGCAAGTTCAACGAGGACATGGTCAAGGCCGGGGTGCTGCTCGCGGGCGACGGGCTGCTCCCGAGCTCGAAGGGCGCCCGCGTCCGGTTCCACGGCGACGGCAGGACCACCGTCACTGATGGCCCCTTCACCGAGTCCAAGGAGTTGGTCGGCGGCTACTGGGTACTTCAGGTGAAGTCGAAGGACGAGGCCGTCGAATGGGCCTCCCGCATCCCCTTCGAGGGCGGCGAGGTCGAGGTCCGCCAGATGTCCGAGCTGGAGGACTTCCCGCCCGAGGTCGCCGAGAAGGAGAGGGCGCTGCTCGAAGAGATGCAGCGGCAGCAGGCCGAGCGGTAGCCGCGAGCGGCGCGAACGCACGCTGCTCCGGCAACGCGCCGCCGCGTGCACCCAGGGGGCGGCGCCGTGAACGCCCGCCGAACGCCCCGCCTACCGCACCAGTCTGGCCCGGTAAGCGATGACGACGAGCTGTGCGCGGTCGCGGGCGTGGAGTTTGACCATCGCGCGACTGACATGGGTGCGGGCGGTCGCCGGGCTCACGACGAGGCGCTCAGCGATCTCCGCGTTCGACAGCCCCTCCCCCACCAGGGCCAGCACCTCGCGCTCGCGCTCGGTCAGCTCCTTCAGCTCGGGCCGGGGGCCGCCGTCGGCCGGGGAGCTGGAGACGAAGGTGGAGATGACCCTGCGGGTCACCGAGGGGGACAGCAGCGATTCCCCCGCGGCGGCCAGTCGGATCGCGCGCAGCATCTCCGCCGGATCACTGTCCTTGATCAGAAACCCTGACGCGCCCGCACGCAGCGAGTCGAAAACGTACTCGTCCAGTTCGAAGGTCGTCAGCACGACGACGCGGGTCCCGGACAGCCGGTCGTCGGCCACGATCTCCCGCAGCGCGGCGATACCGTCCAGAACCGGCATCCGGACGTCCATCAGGATCACGTCAGGGCGCTCCCGGAGGGCCGACTCCACGGCCTCCCGCCCGTCGGCGGCCTCGCCCGCCAGCTCAAGATCGTCCTCGGCCTCGATCAGCACACGCAGCCCCATCCGCACCAGGGCCTGGTCGTCGGCGATCGCCACCCGAATCGTCATCGCTCCCCCAGTGGCAGCTCGGCACGGACGGCGAACCCGCCCTCGGGGCGCGGCCCCGCCGTGAGCCGCCCGCCGACGGCACGGGCGCGCTCACGCATCCCCGCGATCCCGTTCCCCTCCTCGGACGCGCCTCCCAGGCGGGCGGGGCCGTTGTCTGCTATCTCCACTGCGATCTCCGCCGCCCGGTAGGCGATGAGCACGGCCGCTCCTGCCCCCTCAGCGTGCCGTACCACGTTGGTCAGCGCTTCCTGAACGATGCGGTACGCCGCGTGGTCCACCGCCGCCGGCGGTGCGGCGGGCTCCCCCTCCGTACGCACCGTCACCGTACGGCCCGTTGCACCGACCCCCGCGACGAGTTCGTCGATCCGGTCGAGCCCGGGAAGCGGCTCGCGCGGATCCTGCCGCACCTCATCGGGGGCGCGGAACACCGCGAGCGTACCGCGGAGCTCTTCTAGGGCGTCCTTGCTCGTCTGCCGGATGGCCCGCAACGACGGCTCCACCTGCTCGGGACGCTTGCCCAGCACGTGCAGGGCCACCCCCGCCTGCATGCTGATCACCGACAGGCTGTGCCCGATGACATCGTGCACTTCCCGGGCGATGCGCAGTCGCTCCTCGTAAGCGGAGCGGCGCAGCTCCTCGTCGCGTTCGCGGCGCGCGTTCTCCCTTCGCAGCCGCACCATGGTCCCCAATGCCGTGGGGACCCCCAGCAGGGCCGCCAGCGGTACCAGCAGTGCGTACAGGTCGGCGCCGAGAAGGCCGAAGTAGGGCAGGTCCAGCCGCCCGACGACGGCAATCGGCACCACCAGCACCAGCCACGGCGCCCAGCGTCGCGGGGGCAGGCCCGAGGCCAGCGTGTAGAGCAGAACGGCCGGGCCGAGGACGATCGGCCCGTAACCGCCGCCGGCCGCGATGTGGACGGTCACGGCGACCGCCGCCACCGCGAAGGCCCAACGAGGCCAGATCCTGCGCAACATCACGCCCACCGCGACGGCGGCGACGCAAACGTAGGAGATCGGTGCGAGTTCGGCGATACCGCCGTCGGCCCATGCGGGGCCTCTCGGGCCAGGAGGGCCCGGCCCGTTCCAGGGGCCGCCGTCCGCGGGGGAGGGCGCCGCCTGCCAATGGGCGACGACCAGGGCGAGGAGTCCGATGACCAGCCCCAGCGGCACATCCAGGGCGAGCGCACGGACACGGGAGCGTTCCAGCGGGCGCACGCCTCGACCCTAGTCCGGCCGCGTCCCCCCGGCGTCGGCCGCGGCGCGTATCCGTTCTAGTGTCGCGGGCGTAGCAGGCAAGCCGATCAACGGCCGATGACGCGCGTACGCGTCGCGGACCAGGATCGGGTCCATGAACACACTCGTCCATGCGGGCGGCCCTCCCTGGGGGGATGGTCCGCCGCCGGTTGTCCACGCCCTCCCATTGATCGGAGCCGCCATGCTGTGCCTGCTCATCCTGTTCGCCGCTATCGGTTACCTGCTCGCGACACGCTTCGGCAAGCGGCGCCCGCCGTGGGCCCGCAGCACACCCGAGACGCCGGAAAGCGCGGCCAAACGCGTGCTCGCCGAGCGATTCGCCCACGGTGACATCGGCGTCGACGAGTTCATGGAGCGCGCCAGCGTACTGAACTGGACGCCGGGTACGGAGCCGAGGGATCGACGATGAGGCGTCTTCCGCCCGGATGGCGCAAGGCCGTTCTCAGTGTGCACGTCATCGCCTCGGTGGGGTGGCTGGGGGTGCACGCGTGCCTGGTCGCCCTGCTCGCCATCGGTCTGGCCGCCGACGGCCCCGCCCGTGCGGGAGCCGCCTACACGGCGGCGGGGATGCTGGTCCAGACGCTGGTCGCTCCGGTGTCGCTGACCTCTCTGGGCACCGGTTTGGTGCTGTCCTCGGCCACCCCGTGGGGCTTGTTCCGGCACTATTGGGTGGCGGCCAAGCTCGTGCTCACCATACTTCTGGTGTTCGGAAGCAACCTCAGCCTTGGCCCGGCGGTCGTGGAGATGGCAGCGGCGGCGCAGGGCGGCACCGCGGTGCCGCCCGATAGCGACCGGCTTCGCTACGTCGTCGCGCTGTCGGTGGCGCTGTGCGCCCTACTGGCGGCGACGCTGCTGTCGACCGTCAAGCCGTTCGGCCGGATACGCCCGCCGCAGCGGGGCTGAGGGGCGCTCGCGCCCTACTCGATCTCGTAGTCCTCGTCGCGGAGGCTGTTCACGATCGTGTCCATCTCCTCCTCGGAGATCGCGTCGGAGACGCCCGTGTCGATCATGACCGTGAAGGCGCGGACCGCGTTGTCCTCGTCCGGGTTGGGAACGACCACCGTGGTCACCACGGCCGTCGGCGGCTCGCAGGTGCCGTCCGGCCGGCTCAGTGTCACATCCACGGTGGCGCGGTGGCCCTCGAGGCCGTTGGCGGAGTACTCCTCGACCGAGCGCACCTCTACGGTCGGCGCCCCTCCGGCCTCTGTTTCAAACCCCAGTTCCCCCCACTTGGCGGCGACGCCCTCGGCCATTTCCGCGGTGTCCTCGGTCTCGGTGATGCCCTGCGCCCCGGCGGCGGCCCTGCTGCCCCAATCACCGCAGGGGCTCTCCTCGTAGATCGAGGTGCCGCTCATCGCAACCTCGGGCTGGCCGTTCTCGTCCTCGCCGGCGCCGAATATGGTGCCGTCGCCCTTGACCCGCCACCCTTCTTCGGAGGTGGGCACCTCATAGACGAAACCCCATTTTTCGGAGACCGCCGGCCGCCAGTCGGTGTTGATCAGTTTCACCGGTTCCGTGGGGGATGCGGACGGCTCGGCCGAGGGTTCCTCACTCGGTTCCGGTTCGGGTTCGCTGCTCTCCTCGGGCGGAGGCGCGGCCTGCTGGGCGTCGGAACGGAAGGCGTTCCAGACCACCACGATCGCGATGATCACTGCCACGACCATCACCATGGCCAGTGTCGCGATCATGACCGGACTCAGGCCACCGGAGGGGCGCGGCGGGGGCGCCTGCGGCGGTCGGCCCCAGTTGTCGCCGTGCGGATTCTGCCAAGTCACGCCCCGACTGTAGAGGATTCCGGCTGTTTCCGCCTTCCCAGACGCAAAAAGGAGGCTTGCCGGACCTGGCCACCGATTCGCCGCGCCGCCGGTCCGGCCGGGCTCATCCGGGGCCGCGCAGGGCTGCGCGCGCCGCGTCGACGGTGGTCGTGCGGTAGGCGGCACCGAACAGGCAGACGTGGACGAGGAGGGGGTGGAGCTGGTGCAGGGCGACCCTGCCGCGCCAGCCCGCGGCCAGCGGGGCCGACTCGTTGTAGGCGTCGCGGACCCGGTCCAGATGCGGCAGGCCGAACAGCGCGAGCATGGCGAGATCGGCCTCGCGGTGGCCGCCGTGCGCCGCCGGGTCCACGATGATCGCACCGTCGTCCTGCCAGATGACGTTCCCGTTCCACAGGTCGCCGTGGATGCGCGCCGGGGGCTCGGGATCGCCCGCCAGATCCTCGATCGCGTCCATGACTTTCTCGATGATGCGTACGTCGGCCGGGGTCAGCGCGCCGCGGTCGGCCGCGCGGCGGAGGTAGGGGGCGATGCGCTGCTGGGCGTAGAACTCGGGCCAGGCCGCGGCCGGCGTGTTGTCCAGCGGCAGTGGCCCGATGAAGCCGTCCCGGCCCGCTCCGAAGGAATCGGCGCCGGTGAGGTGCATGGCGGCGAGCTGGTGCCCGAAACGCTCGGCGGCCTCGGGTGTGGGCGGCCGCTCCTCCACCCAGGACAGGGCGAGCATCCGGTCGTCCCAGCCGTGCACCTCGGGCACCGGGGCTCCGAAGGAGCGCCCCAGCCAGGCGAGCCCGAGCGCCTCGGCCGGGAACATACCGGCGAACTCCGCCTCTGGTACGTGCTGCGGAAACGCCTTGACGAATAGGGACGCGCCGCCCGCGAGTTCGGCGCGATACAGCTCCCATTCGTGGCTGGTCCCCAGGAGCACCGCGCTCTCGACGTCTTTTCCGGTCAGTTCGGCCACACGCGCCGCAACAGGGCTCTCCCTGCTCGGGCGGGAGGCACCGGGGCGGGTCGACCGCCCGTCAGGGCCGTGTCCGCGCATCCCGCTCCCTACCGTTCTCCGTGTGCGCCGAATCTGGTCACCAGTTCCCCGGTGAGTCCTTTCGCTGCGGCCTCCACCATGCTCAGCACCGCGACGAATCCGTCGTCTCCGCCGTAGTAGGGGTCGGGCACCTCCGGATTGGGCCCGCTGTCGGGGACAAAGGACCGGAACAGCCGGATCCGATCGTTGGCCTCGCTCTCTTCTGGGGCGATCCTGCGCAGTTCGCCGAGGTTGTCCAGATCCATGGCGAGGATGAGGTCGCGCCCGGCGAACCACTCGGGGGCGAAGCGCCGCGCCACATGGTGGGTCGGGTAGCCGTGCACCCGCAGCGTCGCGGCCGCGCGCCGGTCCATCTCCGACCCGATGTGCCAGTCTCCCGTTCCGGAGCTGTCCACTTTCACGGCATCGGCCAGTCCGGCGCGCTCGATTTCGGCTGTCAGTACCTTCTCTGCCATGGGGGACCGGCAGATGTTGCCGAGGCATACCAGGCTGATGCGGTAGGGCCCGGCGGGATCACGGGGTTCCGGCAAGCTC
Organism: Actinomycetes bacterium; assembly: GCA_021793235.1. Classification (GTDB taxonomy): domain Bacteria; phylum Actinomycetota; class Actinomycetes; order Streptosporangiales; family Streptosporangiaceae; genus JAJYTD01. The sequence goes on from JAJYTD010000004.1 coordinate 96,558, forward strand.
ATGGTCCATACCGTAACGGAGAAACGCCGCCATGATCGGGACTGGTGCGGTGGCGGCGGCCTCACCCCTTGGGGAGCCGCACCACGGTGACGAAGAAGTCGTCGATCTGCCGCACCACCTGGATGAACTGGTCGAAGTCGACCGGTTTGGCCACGTAGGCGTTGGCGTGCAGACGGTAGCTGCGCAGGATGTCCTCTTCGGCCTCCGATGTGGTCAGAACGACGATCGGGATATGTGCGAGGGAGTCGTCCTTCTTGACCTCTTCGAGGACTTCGCGCCCGTCCTTGCGCGGCAGGTTGAGGTCGAGCAGGATCAGGTGCGGTTGGGGAACGTCGGCGTATTCCCCCACGCGGCGGAGGAAGCGCAGCGCCTCGACTCCGTCGGAGACCACGTGCAGACGGTTGCCCACCTTGTGCTCTTCGAACGCCTCCTTGGTCATGAGCACATCGCCGGGGTCGTCCTCAACCAGCAGCACCTCTATGGGTTGCACCAAGTTGACCTCGCTCAATGTCTTCCGGCCTCTTCAGGTTCGTCTCGCTGCCCGAGGAGAGTACCGGCGCCGGCCGATCCGGGACCCGGTCCGGCGGACGCCGCGCCGTCGCCGACCGTCTCCTCTGCGTTCTCATCCTGAGTCGTGACATCGGCGGGCAGGGACCAGCATATGCGGGTTCCCTGTTGGTCCGTATCGGTGTCCAGCCAGATGCGTCCCCCGTGGAATTCGATGATCTTCTTACACATCGCCAGTCCGATGCCGGTGCCCCCGTACTTGTCGCGGGTGTGCAGCCGCTGGAAGATCACGAAGACGCGTTCCGCGTACTGCGGCTCTATACCGATCCCGTTGTCCGCGCAGCAGAAGATCCACTCGCCCCCCTGCCGTTCGGCGCTGACGTGCACTCTCACCGGCTGCTCACCGCGGAATTTCACGGCGTTGCCGACGAGGTTGAAGAAGACCTGGGTGAGCAGGGTCTGGTCGCCCTCGACCGTCGGCATCTCGTCACCGGTGACGACGGCACCGGCCTCGTCCAGCCGGGTCTCCAGGGAACTCAGCGCGTCCTCCAGGGCGACGTTGAGGTCCACCGGGGCGAAGTTCTTGGTGCGGCCGACGCGGGAGAACGCCAGGAGGTCGTTGATCAGCGTCTGCATGCGCTTGGCGCCCTCGACAGCGAAGTCGATATAGGAGTCGGCCCGCTCGTCCAGTCGGCCCGCGTAGCGGCGCTGCAGCAATTGGCAGAAGCTGGCCACCTTGCGCAGCGGCTCCTGCAAGTCGTGGGAGGCGACGTAGGCGAACTGCTCCAATTCCAGGTTGGACCGGCGCAGCTCATCGGTCTGGCGTTCCAGCAGCTCCGATTGCTCCTGCAGCTTGCGCCGCGCGCTGCCGACCTCGTGCAGATCGGCGACGATCCGCTCGCGCATGGCGTCGACGTCGCGGCCGACCCGTTCGAACTCCGGCGGCCCGTGTAACGCGATCCGGTGGGCGTAGTACCCCTCGGCCACTTGCATCAGGTGCTTGCCCAGTTCGTCGAGGGGCCGCAGCACCCAGTTCTGCAGCATCACCCACAGGAACACGCAGAGCACCACTACGACGACTCCGACCAGCATGAGCAGTGCCACAACCTGCTGGGTCGCAACGGTCAGATTTTCGCGGGCCTGCTGCAGCTCCTGGTCGATACGGTCCTCGGCGGCGGAGGCGGCCAGCCGGATGTCGTCGAAGCGCAGCCGGCCGAGCTGGAAGTCCTCGGCATCGACCTCCTCACCGTTGCGCACCTTTTCCAAGGTGGGTTCGGCGAAGTCCTCGGTCCAGGCCTCTCCGGCTCTCAGCAGACGGTTGATGTCGGCGTCGACGTCGACGTTGTCCCCGGCGATCGTGCGCAGCTCCGACAGGCTCTCATCCAGTGATCGGCGGCCCTGCTCGTAGGGGGTGAGGAAGTCGAGGTCGGAGGTGAGCGCATAGCCCCGGATCCCGTTGTCCTGGTTGAGATAGGCGCTCATCGTCTGGTCGACGGCGTTCGCGGCCGGCGTCAGTTCGTCCACCTGGCGCGCCAGTGAATCGCGGGCGTTGTAGGCGGCGAAGGTGATAGTGGACACCGACGCGACCAGCACCACCGCGACCGCGGACAGCAGAACGGTCACGCGTCGGCGCAGCGACCAGCGTCTCACCGCTGCCCTCCGTGGCTCAGCAGCAGCATGGCGACATCGTCCTGGAGCGGTCCGCCGTTATAGCGTTCGGCATCGTCCACCAGGTGCTCGGGCAGGTCGGCGATCGACGTTCCGCGCCCGAGGATATCGATCAGCAGGCGCTGCAGGCCCTGCACTCCCAACCGTCCCGGCGGGGTGCCGTCGTAGGCGTCGACCAGGCCGTCGGTGTAGAGCAGGAGGGTGGAGCCGCGGGGGAACGCGAACTCCTCCACGTCGATCGCTCCTTCGGGGAAGACGCCCAGCGGCGGATGCGGGGTCGCAACGACCTCTTCGACTTTGCCGTCGCGGAGGACCAGCGGCGGCGGGTGGCCGAACAGCCGGATCCGCGCCCGCTCGCTGCCGGTGTCCAGGCTGGTCTGGCACAGCGTGGCATACATCTCTTCTTGCGCGCGTTCGCTGATGAGGATCTGCTCCAGAGCCGGGAGGACGGCGTCCTCGGCCACCCCGCCCATGACCAGTGCGCGCCAGGCGATGCGCAGGCTCACGCCGAGAGCGGCCTCGTCAGGGCCGTGTCCGCTGACATCGCCCACGATGACGTGGGTGGTGCCGTCCTTCTGAACGGCGTCGAAGAAGTCTCCGCCGACGAGCGCGCGCTTGCGTCCCGGGCGGTAGAAGGACCGGTGGCTGAGCGGGGAGTCGTCGAGCAGTACCTGCGGCAGCAGCCCGCGCTCCAGTCGCATGTTCTCCCGGGCGTAGAGCTCGGCCTCACGCAGTTGGCGGGCGTTCTCGTCCGCCCGTTGGCGCTCGATGGAGTAGCGCAGGCTGCGCGCCAGCAGAGAGCCGTCGACCTGGCCTTTGACGAGGTAGTCCTGCGCACCGGCCGCGACTGCGGCGATACCCTCGTGCTCGTCGTTGAGCCCGGTGAGCACGACAACGGCGGCCGACTCGGCCGTGGTCAGCACCTCGCGCAGCAGTCCCATCCCGTCCGCGTCGGGCAGGTTGAGGTCGAGGAGCACGCAGCCGCGGAAGCGGGGAAGGTGCTCGCGCGCCTCAGTGAGGGTGGTGACCCAGGTGATGCGGGCGCTCAGCGCGGTATCGGCGAGCAGCTCCTCTACCAGGAAGGCGTCTTGGGTGTCGTCCTCGATGAGGAGGATGTCAACCGACCCGACAGCGGTGGAGGGGCTCTGGCCCATGGCAGCACTACCGTCGACGCCGGCGTTCTTTGGCTCCGGGTCGGGGTCTGCCATGGTCACGGGATCAAGTCCTGGTTTCCTAGTATCCACACAACGCCTCTACGTCGACCAGTTCCCCGGCGTGCTCGGAGACGAAGACCGCACGCTCCGCGCGTCCTCAGGGCCCTTGCGGCAGTCAAACGATAATGGCACGGCTACGCCTGTCGCTAGCGGGATTGCACAAGAGACAACCACTGCCCTGCTCACCGATCCGCCGACGGGGGAGGCGATACGCCCGGTCCATCTTCCAGCGTACCGGTATCGGAACAGCCCATCGCGGCAATCATAGTGACACTGCGTCGTATCCCTCTTGACACCACCCCTTGACGTGCTGACATCATGTCAGCATCCGGTCCGCTGATAAGGGGAGCACGGGATGGACACCGGTCGGCAGTGCACCGCCCAGAAGGCCTCGGACAGCTTCGCGGAGCAGGTGAAAGCGGCCACCTGGAACGCACATGGGGACGCGGAGCAGCACGGCTTCATCCGGGCACTGCTCGCGGGCCGGCTCCCCCGCGAGGGCTATGCCGCGATGGTCGCTCAGCACTACTTCGCCTATGTCGCCCTCGAAGAGGTCGGCCGCGGCCTCGCCGACGACCCCGTCGCCGGGGCGGTGATCCACCCCGGCCTGCTCCGGGTCCCCGCGCTCGAACGCGACCTGACCGTGCTGTACGGACCGGACTGGCCCGATCGGATCGTCCCATCGCCGCCCACCCGCACCTATGTCGCCCGCATCCGCCAGATGGCCGACGATCCCGGCGGCTATGTCGCCCACCACTACACGCGCTACCTCGGCGACCTCTCCGGCGGCCAGTTCATCCGCACGATCGCCGCCCGCGCCTACGGCCTCGACGGCTCCGGCGGAGTCGACTTCTACGTCTTCGACCAACTGAAGAGCCTGCCGAAGTTCAAAGAGGAGTACCGCTCCCGACTGGACCGCCTGCCCCTGAACGAATCGGCCCGGCGCCGGATCATCCGCGAGGCGCACCTCGCCTACCAGCTCAATGTCGAGGTACTCGACGACCTCGGGCGAACCCACCGAGCTGGACTCGCAGCCTGAACAGGGCGTGCCACCATGGGGCCATGCCCAAGATCTCGGCTCCGACCATCGCCGCGCACCGCGCACAGACCCGCGAACGCATCCTGGCAGCTGTGGCATCCCTCACCCGTACACAGGGGATCGGCGAGATCTCCATGACGGACGTGGCGGCCGAGGCGGGAATCACGCGCACCGCCCTCTACAACTACTTCCCGGACAAGCCCGCGCTGCTGCTCGCCTTCACCGAACAGGTCACGAACAGTTTCGTCGAGCGCTACGAACAGGAACTGCCGGCGGACGCCTCGGCGGCCGAGCGGCTGTCGGCGTTCATCCGCTTCCAGCTCGATGCCATGGCCGAGCACCCCCACCCTGATGCGGCCGAACTCGGCGCCAGCCTGGGTCCTGACACCTACCAGGCCCTGGCCGACCACGTCGCTCCCATGCAGCGGCTGCTCGTGGAGATTCTGCGGGAGGGAATGCGCACCGGCGAATTCGGTACGGCACCGGCCGAGGCCACGGCCGGCCTGGTACTAGCGCTGATCGGCGCACAACGCGTACCGCTGCTGCGGGAGGAGACCTCGCCCGAGGAGGCCCGCGATCTGGTGACCGCATTCGCCCTCAACGCCCTCACCACACCACCGAGCGCCCCCTGACCGCTGGAACCGCGCCGAAGCGGTCATGATAAGCGCGTGCCGCCACCGGCCCCCGGAAGACCGCTGCGCCGTGTCCTTTGTACTGATCCCCACCGGTGGTCACCATCGCCCTGTTCAACCGAGTCCCCCGGTTCCGGCCCGGTGCGGGACCCGGATTCACCCCCGCCCGCCTCACCGAGTCCGGGCGCGCGGCGCTCGCCACCGTGGGCGGCAGCACGCTCATCGTGGCGCTCTTCTTCGCCCTCCCCGGCGCCTGAACACGGCGGATGCTCACCGCAGTCGGCGCAGCATTGTCCGCACCGCAGAGGTGGCGGCCAGCCCCCCCGCGAGGGCCGCCGTGGCGGCCAGCGCATCCCTGCACAGGCTCCGCTGCTCGGCAGCATGCAGCGCGGCCTCGCGCTCCTCGGCGCCGAACCCGCCCCCGCACAGCCCGGGGTCCAGCTCAAGCGGCCGCCACGAGTGCGGCCACCGCGCAAGAGACCGGGCCGGTGCGTCCCGGACCGGGAAGAAACGCGGCGCACCGCCGCTCGACGCCCGGGGCTTCAGCCGCACTGCGGTCGGCCGCCGCCGCATCGGTACCGGGGCGGGGCCGGTGTAGCGCAGCTCCCCCGGAGCGTTGTCGAGCAGTTCGGCCAGCAGTTGGGCGCAGGCCCGCGCGTCGCCGAGCGCCGTGTGCTGACCCGTGGGCCAGTGCCCGCTGAGGGCGTGGCTGGCTCTGGGCAGCGAGTAGCGCTCCAGATCGACCTGCGAGCGCAGCGCCCGAAGTGTGCACAGCCCCGGCAGGCCGCCAGGCAGCCCTTCCGGCAGGAACTCGGCCGCGAGGAAGCGTTCCTCGAAGTCCAGCTTGTGCCCCGCCAGCACCGCCCCGGAGAACAGCTCGACGAGATCATCCACGATCTCCCCCGCTTTCGGCGCGCCGACGACATCGCTCGCGCCGATGCCGTGGAACTCCTGCCCGGCCATCGGCGCATCGGGATTGATGAGCGTACTGAATTCGCGCAGCACTGTTCCGTCGCCGCGCATCCGCACCACCGCGATCTCGCACACCCGCGCGCCCTCGTCCGGATGCAGCCCCGTGGTCTCCATGTCGACCACGGCGAAGTCGAGCCCTCGGGCGGCCGGAGCGGTACGGGCACCGCCCCGGCTCCGGGTCAGCGTTCCCATCCGGAGCGCGCGCCGGTCGGCCGGGCGGGAGTCCAGCACGTCGTCCATCCCCTATCTGGTCGGTGTCGTGGTAGTCCGTGGGGCCAGGGACCGACCCTACGACACCCGCGGGAAGAGGAACGCCGCGCGTGGTGTTTATCCTCTGGTCGGCCCCACAAGGCGCATCACCCCATGGCCCTATGACCGGCTAAACGACGGCGATTGGAGCACTCATGTCCGCACCGCCCCCCTACGTCCCTCTGGTCGAGATCGTGCGCTCCGGTTTGCGCGAGGGCGTGCACTACGGCGCCGCCGTCGGATTGACGGCCTCGGGCGAGGTCGGCTACCTGCGCGGTTCCGCGGACGCCCCGATGTTCCCCCGCTCCTCGGCCAAGCCTTTCCAGGCGCTGGCGGCGCTGCGTGCCGGCGCCCCGCTCAGCGGTGCGCAGATCGCGATCGCCGCGGGCAGCCACAACGGCGATGCCGTCCACGTCGCCGCCGTGGAGGGGATACTCGCCGGTGCCGGGCTCGGCACCAAGGCGCTGGGCTGTCCCGCCGATCGCCCGATGGGTGCCGCGGCCCGTGCGGCGCTGCTGCGGTCGGGCGGCGCACCCGCCCCGGCCCTGATGAACTGTTCGGGCAAGCACGCCGCGATGCTCTCGGCCTGTGTGCGGCAGGGCTGGGGTACCAGCGACTACCTGGACCCTCGGCACCCGATGCAGGTGCTGGTCCGCGAGACCATCGAGGAACTGTGCGACGAGCCGGTCGCCCACACCGCCGTAGACGGCTGCGGCGCCCCGCAGATGGCGGTCTCCCTGCTCGGACTGGCCCGCGGGCTACAGGCGATGACGCACGCTCCCGACGGCTCTCCCGAAGCCGAGGTGCTGCGCGCGATGCGGGAGTTTCCCGAGTACGTGGCCGGTGCGGACCGCGACGACACCGCCCTGATGCGCGCTGTGCCGGGCCTGGTGTCCAAGATCGGCGCTGAAGGCGTCATCGTCATGGCCGCTCCCACCGGTGAGACGGTCGCGGTGAAGATGAGCGACGGCGACCCGCTGACCCGTGCCCGCACAATGGCCGCGCTGACCGCGCTGGCGGCCCTCGGGGTGGACATCACCCCGGTCCAGGACATGCTCTCGGCGGACGTCCTCGGCGGCGGGCGCCCCGTGGGAGCGGTACGGCCGATACCCGCCCGCCCGTAGGCGGCACCATAAAGTCGACCCCCGAGTCGGGGAGGAAGGTCAAAGAATGCGCGACATCGTCATCGTCGGCGCCGGTATGGCAGGCCTGCACACGGCGGAATCACTGCGCGCCGAGGGGTTCGGCGGCACGATCACGCTGATCGGAGACGAGACCCGCCGCCCCTACTCCCGGCCGCCGCTGTCCAAGGAGCTGCTCACCGGAACAGGCTCGGACAAGAGCATCGTGCTGCGCGATGACGACGAGTTCGACGCTCTCGCTCTCGACCTGCGGCTGGGACGCCGGGCCGTGCGGCTGCGCCCGGCGGATCGGACGGTGGAGCTGGACGACGGGACCGCCGTCCGCTACGACGGCCTGGTCATCGCGACCGGAGCACGCGCTCGGCGCCCGGCCACCGATCCGGCGGGCGTGCACGTGCTGCGTACCCTCGACGACGCGCGAGCGGTCCGTGCCGCCTTCGACACAGCGGAGCGGGTCGCCGTGGTCGGCGCGGGCTTCATCGGCGCGGAGGTGGCGGCCAGCGCCCGCGCTGTGGGACTGGACGTGACGCTCATCGAGGCGGCGCCCACTCCCCTCACCCGCGTGGTCGATCCGCGCGTCGGCACGGTGCTCACCGACCTGCACCGCGACAACGGAGTCGAACTGCGGCTGGGAACGAGTGTCGAGGCGTTCGAAGGCGCCGATCGCGTCGAGCGGGTCCGGCTGAGCGACGGCAGCACCGTCGAGGCGTCCCTGGTGGTGGCCGGGCTGGGGGCCGAACTGAACACCGAATGGCTGGCGGGATCGGGGATTCGGTCGGCCGACGGGGTCGGCGGAGTCCTCTGCGACGCCTACTGCGAGACGTCGGTACCGGGGGTGTATGCGGTGGGCGATCTCGCCAACTGGCCGCACCCGCGCTACGGCGGCCGGATTCGCCTGGAGCACTGGACCAACGCCGGTGAGCAGGCCGCTGTGGTCGCGCACAACCTGCTGGCCGGCGAAGGGCAGCGGCAAGCGTACACACCGGTGCCCTACTTCTGGTCCGACCAGTACGGGATGAAGGTCCAGCTGCTCGGCCAAGCCGCGCCCGCGGACACGGTGGAGTTCGTGCACGGGTCCGCCGAGGACCGCAAGTTCGTCGCGTTCCTCGGCCGGGCCGGTCTGCTGACCGGGGTCCTCGGGTTGCGCTCCACCCCCAAGGTGATGCGCTACCGGCCCCTCCTCGCAGAAACCACGACGTGGGAGGAGGCCCTGGCCGCGGCCGGGGTCACCCCTCGACCTTGATGGCCTGCTTGGGGCACATCCGCGCGGCCTCCTCGACCCGGTCCCGCAGTGCCTCCGGCGGCTCCTCCTGCAGCACGTACAGGAAATCGTCATCGCGGACCTCGAACACCTCAGGGGCGATGCCCATGCAGACCGCGTTGCTCTCGCACAGGTCGAAGTCGACGTTCACCCGCATGCGGCGCTCCTCTCCTCGCGTGGTGCCCCGAGCCCAACGCCGCGCACCGAACACGCGGCCACCGGTGTTCAGGTGCGGGCGAATGCGTCGGTGGCCTCGATCAGGTGGTGCAGGATACCGGGCTCGCTGAACGCGTGTCCGGCGTCGTCGACCAGGTGGAACCGCGCCTGCGGCCAGGCCCGGTGCAGGTCGAACGCTGTCTTGGCCGGGGTGCACATGTCATAGCGGCCCTGCACGATGACGCCCGGGATGTCCCGCAGCCGTCCCGCGTCGGCGATCAGCTGTCCCGGGGAGAAGAACCCTCCGTGCTCGAAGTAGTGGTTCTCGATCCGGGCGAAGGCCAAAGCGTAGTCGGCCTCAGCGTGGCGGGCCTTGGTGCCCTCGTCGGGCAGCAGGCTGATCGTGGACCCCTCCCAGACGCTCCACGCCCGCGCCGCCTCCAGCCGGACCTGCCGGTCCGGCGAGTTGAGCCGCTTGGCGAAAGCGCCGATGAGGTCGTCGCGCTCTGATTCGGGGATCGGCGCCAGGTAGGACTCCCAGACGTCGGGGTAAACAAAGGACGCCCCGCTCTGGTAGAACCAGCGCAGCTCCTCGTTGCGCAGGGTGAAGATGCCGCGCAGGACGAGTTCGCTGACGCGCTCCGGGTGCCGCTCGGCATAGGCCAGGGCCAGCGCGCTGCCCCAGGACCCGCCGAAGACCTGCCACTTCGTGACGCCGATCATCGTGCGCAGCCGCTCGATGTCGTCGACCAGCGTCCAGGTCGTATTGGTCTTCAGGTCGACGGCCATACCGCTGGCGTGCGGCGTACTGCGTCCGCAGTTGCGCTGGTCGAACAGGAGGATCCGGTAGCGCTCCGGGTCGAACAGCCGACGGTGGTCGGGGGCACACCCCCCGCCCGGACCGCCGTGCAGGAAGACCACGGGCTTGCCTTCCGGGTTTCCGCACAGCTCCCAGTAGATCCGATGCCCGTCACCGACATCGAGCATCCCGGTGTCGTAGGGGTCGATCGGCGGGTACAGCGTGCGCATGGGGGAGCGCCTTTCCTCACGGACGTATCCGATGTGCTCCTGTGATACCAGATCCGAGCATCGGCGGCATCCTGATCGAGGAAATCGAGGAGTCCGCCTTCCCATACTGAAGCGCACATCGCCTCGCGCCCGGACGGCCCGCCACCACACTACTGCGTTAGAGTGACTGGAGTCACAGAGCAGACGCGGAGGTTCACCATGTCGAGCACGGCCGCACCCGAGTTCCGCTCCGCCCGCGACTTCCTTCTCGAACACCACGGCGACCAGGAGCGCGCCCGGCAGGGGTTCGCCTGGCCGCGCCCCGAACGGTTCAACTGGGCCCTGGACCACTTCGACTCCGCCGCCGCGGAGCATCCCGACCGCCTCGCGCTGTGGATCATCGACGAGGACGGCACCGAGACCAAAACGACCTACGGAGAACTCGCCCAGCGCTCCGGCCAGGTCGCCAACTGGCTGCGCAACCAGGGGGTGCACCGCGGCGATCGGATCCTGGTCATGCTCGGCAACCAGGTGGAACTGTGGGAGACCACTCTGGCCGCGATCCGGCTCGGCGCGGTCGTCATTCCCGCGACGCCCCTGCTCACCGGCTCCGATCTGGCCGACCGCATCAACCGCGGCGGGGTCGCACACGTCATCGCCAACGCCGTCGACACACCCAAGTTCCTCGACCTGGCCGGCCACTGGACCAAGATCTCCGTCGGGCTGGTGGAGGGATGGCTGTCCTACGCCGAGTCCCAGCATGCGGGACTGGACTTCACACCCGACGGCGAGACCCGCTCCAGCGACCCGCTGCTGCTCTACTTCACCTCCGGCACCACGTCCCAACCCAAACTCGTCGAGCACACCCACCTCTCCTACCCCGCGGGCCATCTCACGACGATGTACTGGGCGGGCATCCGGCCGGGTGACGTGCACCTCAACATCTCATCGCCCGGGTGGGCCAAACACGCCTACAGCAGCGTCTTCGCCCCATGGAACGCACAGGCCACCGTGCTGGTCGTGAACCAGAACCGGTTCGATGCCGCGCATCTGCTGAACCAGATCGTCCGCTGCGGCGTCGACACCTTCTGCGCTCCGCCCACCGTGTGGCGCATGCTGGTCCAGGCCGACCTGGGGCGGTGGAACGTCCCCATCCGCGAGGCCGTGGCCGCGGGCGAACCCCTCAACCCGGAGGTCATCGAGCAGGTCCGTGCCGCCTGGGGGCTGACCGTCCGCGACGGCTTCGGCCAGACCGAGACGACCGTGACGGTCGGCAACGGCCCCGGACAAAAGATCCGGCCCGGTTCCATGGGCCGCCCGATGCCCGGCTTCACTGTCGCTTTGGAGGATCCCGCCACCGGAGACATCGGCGACCAGGGAGAGATCTGCCTGGACCTGGCCGGCGCTCCCGTCGGCCTCATGGCCGGCTACCGCGACAGTGAGGAGCGCACCGCACAGGTGCTGCGCAACGGCCGCTACCACACCGGCGACGTCGCCTCCCGCGACGCCGACGGCTACATCACCTACATCGGGCGCAGCGACGACGTCTTCAAGGCATCGGACTACCGCATCTCCCCGTTCGAACTGGAGAGCGTGCTCATCGAGCACGAGGCCGTGGCCGAAGCGGCCGTCGTCCCCTCCCCTGATCCGCTGCGCCTCGCCGTGCCCAAGGCCTATGTCACCCTGGCCGCGGGCACCCAGCCCGGAGCGGAGGCGGCCCGGTCGATCCTCGGCCACTGCCGCGAACACCTCGCCCCCTACAAGCGGGTGCGCCGACTGGAGTTCGCCGAGCTGCCCAAGACCATCTCCGGCAAGATCCGCCGTGTCCAGCTGCGCACCGCCGAAGAGGAGCGGGGCGCGATTGACGGTGCGCGCAACGAGCACGAGTACTGGGAGGAGGACTTCCCGGGCCTCAAGGACTGAGCAGGGGCCGATACGGGCACCGCTGTCCTGCTTCCTCCCGATGACCCGCGCCACACGTCCGCGGTCGCCGGAAGTTCACCGCCCGCACTCGCGTTAGTGTTCTGGTGGGTCCATCGGGAGAAGGAATAGGGAACACATGACAGGCACCAACGACACACGCGTCGTCAGTTACCAGCCGCTGGTCGCACCGCAGGACATCCTCGCGGAGCTGCCGATGGGACCCGAGCGGACCGCCCTGGTCGAGGACGCCCGCGCCGATGTGAAGCGGGTGCTCGACGGCACCGACGACCGGCTGCTGGTGATCGTGGGGCCGTGCTCGGTGCACGACCCCGGGGCGGCGCTGGACTACGCGCACCGGCTCAAGGAGTTCATCCCCTCCGTCGAGGGCGAATTGTACGTGGTCATGCGGGTCTACTTCGAGAAGCCGCGCACCACACTCGGCTGGAAGGGCCTGATCAACGACCCGGGCCTGGATGAGAGCTACGACGTGCACCGCGGTCTGCGCACCGCCCGCAAACTACTGCTCGACATCGGCTCCATGGGCGTCCCCTCCGGTACCGAGTTCCTCGACCCGATCACTCCCCAGTACATCGCCGACGCCGTCACATGGGGCGCCATCGGCGCCCGGACCACCGAGAGCCAGGTGCACCGCCAGCTCGGCAGCGGCCTGAGCATGCCGGTGGGCTTCAAGAACGGCACCGACGGCGACGTCCAGGTCGCCGTAGACGCCTGTGGTGCCTCCTCCGCCTCCCACACCTTCTTCGGTGTCGACCCGGCGGGTACCGGCTCGGTCGTGGTCACCTCGGGCAACCCCGACTGCCACGTCATCCTCCGCGGCGGCCGCAGCGGCCCCAACTTCGACGCGGCCGGGGTCGGCGCGGCGCTCGACGTCATCGAGGCGGCCGGGCTGCCCCGCCGGCTGATGATCGACGCCAGCCACGCCAACAGCGGCAAGGACCACAAGCGCCAGCCGGGCGTCGCCCAGGCCATCGCCGCCCAGGTCGCCGAAGGGCAGAAGGGCATCATCGGAGTCATGCTGGAGAGCTTCATCGCCGAAGGCGCACAGCAGCTGGACGACCCCGCGGCCCTGACCTACGGCCAGTCCATCACCGACAAGTGCATGGGCTGGGAGACCACCGAGGGCGTCCTGGAAGGCCTCGCCGAGGCGGTACGCCGGCGCCGCAAGGCCTGAGCCGCGGCCCCGCGCCAGACCGGGTGCACGGCGACGCCGGCGGTCTGCCGCTCCCGCGTGACCGCGATGAGCGTTTCCGCCCGGAAATACGACCACGGTCGATGCGGGCCGTGCCCCGCCCGGACTCCACGTGGACAGGACGTGACCTGCGCGCTCGTGGAGTCGGCCGGGGTCGGGCCTGGGCCGGGCGCGGCCGCGCTGCTAGGCTGACAGGCGGTCGCTGAATCCGCACGGGAGAGTGTCCGCGCAGCCGGCGCGGGCCGCCGAAGGAGCAATTCCTCCCCAGAGAACCTCTCAGGCGCGCCGGACCGTACGGGCGAGACCACTCTGGAAAGCAGGGGCACAGGCGCCCCTCGCCGAAGGTGCAAGCCGCGCCGCCCGCGCGGTGAAGCTCTCAGGCCCCATGACAGAGGGGGAGGATGGCAACGCCTTGTTCGAACGACGTCCATCCTCTCGGGAGTGCCGATGACAGCGCGTGGCAACGAGTCCGCCGATGCCCGCACGACCCCGCTCCACGAAGTCCACACAGCGCTCGGCGCGACCCTCGTCGACTTCGCCGGCTGGCTGATGCCGCTGCGCTACTCCAGCGAACGCGCCGAGCACACGGCCGTGCGGGAGAAAGCCGGCCTGTTCGATCTCTCCCACATGGGCGAGATCCGCGTTTGTGGCCCACAAGCCGCCGACTTCCTCGACTACGCACTGGTGGGCTACCTGTCCAAGGTCGCGGTCGGCCGCGCCCGCTACACCCTGATCACCGCCGAGGACGGCGGGATACTCGACGACCTGATCGTCTACCGGCTGGCCGAGGACGACTACCTTGCCGTGCCCAACGCGGCCAACGCCGACACCGTCCTGGCCGCCCTCACCGACCGCGCCGCCGGCTTTGCCGCCCGCGTCGAGGACCAGTCGGCCGATTACGCGCTCATCGCCCTCCAAGGCCCCGAATCCGCGGAGATCCTGGCGCCGCTCACCGACGCCGACCTCTCCCAGATCACGTACTACACCGGCCACGTCCACACCGTCGCCGGCCACCGTGTGCTGCTGGCCCGTACCGGATACACCGGCGAGGACGGATTCGAGCTGTTCATCGAGCCCGGCTCTGCCGCCCCCGCCGTCTGGGAGGCGCTGACCAGAGCAGGCGAACCGCACGGACTGCTGCCCGCCGGGCTCTCCGCCCGCGACACGCTGCGCCTGGAGGCCGGCATGCCGCTGTACGGCAACGAGCTCAGCGCCGACATCACCCCCTTCGACGCAGGCATGGGACGCATCGTCAAGTTCGACAAGCCCGGCGACTTCGTCGGCCGCGCCGCTCTCAGCGAGGCGGCGAAGACCGGGCGCGGGCGCCGCCTCGTAGGCTTCATCGGCCGCGGCCGCCGCCCTCTGCGCAAGGGCAACGAGGTGCTGCACAACGACCGCAATGTGGGGACCGTCACCAGCGGCGCGCCCTCCCCGACCATCGGCGCGCCCATCGCGATGGCCTACCTCGACGAGGGCCTCGACATCAACGAAGGCACGTTCACCATTGACGTCCGAGGACGCGCCGAACCGGTCGACCCCGTCGAGCTCCCCTTCTACAAGCGGGACCGCTGAGACCTTCGGCCCGCACCCAGCGCGAGCCGAAGGTGCGGGCACCGCCCCTTACCCGGCAGAATTCCATCCGGGTGGAACCCGTAGCGGTCCACACGCAAGCCGCAGGTCAGGCCCGCGCGCGGCACTGTCGCCCCTGCCGGACAATGGAAAACCTCCTGGAGAGTTGAATTGAGCGTTCCCGCGGAGCTGAATTACACGAGCGAGCACGAGTGGGTGGCCATCGCCGATGGCGTCGCCACCATCGGTATCACGGCCTACGCCGCCGAAGCACTGGGCGACATCGTCTACGTCGAGCTACCGGAGTCCGGCGCGACTGTCGCGGCCGGCGAAACCTGCGGCGAAGTCGAGTCGACCAAGTCCGTCAGCGACCTCTACGCCCCGGTGAGCGGGGAGGTCGTCGACATCAACCAGGCGGCGGTGGACGAACCCGAACTCATCGGTACCGACTCCTACGGCCAAGGGTGGCTCTTCAAGGTGGAACTCACCGAGGACCCGTCCGATCTGCTCACCCCGGAACAGTACACGCAACTGACCGAAGGCGAAGGTTGATCAGATGCCCTCCGAGAACGTCCTCGACCAGACACTCGCACAGGCCGATCCCGAAGTCGCGGCAGCCGTCGGCGACGAACTGGGCCGCCAGCGCGACACCCTGGAAATGATCGCCTCCGAGAACTTCGCCCCCCGGGCGGTATTGGAGGCCCAAGGCACCGTCCTCACCAACAAGTACGCCGAAGGCTACCCGGGACGCCGCTACTACGGCGGCTGCGAACACGTCGACGTCGTCGAGCAGCTGGCGATCGATCGGGCGAAGTCGCTGTTCGGCGCCGACCACGCCAACGTGCAGCCGCACTCCGGCGCACAGGCCAACACCGCCGTGTACTTCGCGCTGCTCAAGCCGGGCGATACCATCCTGGGCCTGGACCTGGCCCACGGCGGGCACCTCACCCACGGCATGCGGATCAACTACTCCGGCAAGATCCTCAACGCCGTGGCCTACCACGTGCGCGACGAGGACGGCACCGTCGACTACGACGAGGTGCAGTCCCTCGCCAAGGAGCACCAGCCGAAGATGATCGTCGCCGGCTGGTCGGCCTACCCGCGGCAACTGGACTTCGCCCGGTTCCGTGCGATCGCCGACGAGGTGGACGCCCTTCTCCTGGTGGACATGGCGCACTTCGCCGGCCTGGTCGCGGCCGGATTGCACCCCAACCCGGTGCCCTACGCCGACATCGTCACCACCACCACGCACAAGACGCTGGGCGGTCCCCGCGGCGGGCTCATCCTCGCCAAGGAGGAGCTGGGCAAGAAGATCAATTCCGCGGTGTTCCCCGGTATGCAGGGCGGCCCCCTGGAACACGTCATCGCGGCGAAGGCCGTCGCGCTGAAGATCGCGGCGGGCGAGGAGTTCGCCGACCGCCAACGGCGCACCGTCGCCGGCGCGAAGATCCTCGCCGAGCGCCTCACCCGCCCCGACGCCACCGAGGTCGGCGTGAACGTGCTCAGCGGCGGCACCGATGTGCACCTGGTCCTTGTCGACCTGGTGAACTCCCAGCTCAACGGCCAGCAGGCCGAGGACCGGCTGCACGAGATCGGCATCACCGTGAACCGCAACGCGGTGCCCAACGACCCGCGTCCGCCCATGGTCACCTCCGGCCTGCGCATCGGCACGCCGGCGCTGGCCACACGCGGCTTCGGGGAAGAGGACTTCGCGGAGGTGGCCGACATCATCGCCCAGGCGCTCAAACCCGAGTACGACGCGGCGGCCCTGCGCGGCCGTGTCGACGCGCTCGTGCGCAAGCACCCGCTTTACCCGGGGCTTGCGGGGTAGTAGGGCGATCGGGGCTGTAGCGGCCCCGCGGCACATGTAGCCGGGCCGCGCGCGAGTCCTTTTTCGGATCGCGGGCGCGTGGCCCGGCTACATCCGTATTCGCGTTCTTTCCCACCTGTGCTCAACGAGGAGGGCAGGATCCATGGCCATCAGCGTCTTCGACCTTTTCACGATCGGAATCGGCCCCTCTAGTTCGCACACCGTCGGGCCGATGCGGGCCGCCCGGACCTTCGCCGCCGGCCTGGCTGACGCCGGCCTGCTGTCGCGGGTCGCGCGCGTGCGGGCCGATCTCTACGGTTCCCTCGCGCTCACCGGCAAGGGGCACGGCAGCCACACCGCGGTCATCCTGGGGCTGCTCGGGGCCACCCCCGAAGGCGTCGACGTCGACGCGGCACCGCGAATGGTGGAAAAGGTGCACGCCGATGGACGGCTCCTGCTGCTGGGAGAGCACGAGATCGCGTTCACCCCAGGCGAGGACGTGGAGTTCCGGCGCAAGGAGAGCCTCCCCGGCCACCCCAACGGCCTGCGGTTCACCGCCTACGGTGCCGACGGCGGTGAACTGCGCGCGAGGGTCTACTACTCGGTGGGCGGCGGTTTCGTCGTCGACGAGGATGCCGTCGGAGCCGACCGGATCACCGCGGACGACACCCCGCTGCCGTACCCGTTCACCACAGCGGCCGAACTGCTCGGACTGTGCCGCAAGACCGGAATGTCGATCAGCGCGGTCATGCTCGCCAACGAGCAGGCGTTCGGCCGCACCCCCGAGGACATCCGCTCGGGGCTGCTGGAGATATGGGCGGCCATGCGCCAGTGCGTACGTCGCGGCGTCTCCACCGAAGGCACGCTGCCCGGCGGGCTCAACGTGCCCCGGCGGGCGCACCGGCTCTACCGCCAGTTGGGCGGCCAGTGCGACAGCGCGGGACTTGCCGCTCCGGACACGACCGACCTCAGCGACCCCATGCGGGGAAGCGACTGGATCACGCTGTACGCGCTGGCCGTCAACGAGGAGAACGCGGCCGGCGGGCGCGTGGTGACGGCACCGACGAACGGCGCCGCCGGGATCGTCCCCGCCGTCCTGCACTACTACGCGCACTTCACCCGGGGGGCAGGAGACGAGGGGATCGTTCGCTTCCTGCTCACGGCCGGGGCGATCGGCATCCTGTTCAAGGAGAACGCCTCGATTTCGGGGGCGGAGGTCGGCTGCCAGGGCGAGGTCGGCTCCGCGTCGTCGATGGCAGCGGCCGGACTGGCCGAAGCCCTCGGCGCCACCCCCGCTCAGGCGGAGAACGCCGCCGAGGTCGCTCTGGAGCACAACCTCGGCCTCACCTGCGACCCGATCGGCGGCCTCGTGCAGATCCCGTGCATCGAACGCAACGCCCTGGCCTCGGTCAAGGCGATCAGCGCCACCAGGATCGCCCTCCGCGGCGACGGCAGCCACTTCGTCTCCCTCGACAAGGCCATCAAAACCATGCGCGACACCGGCCGCGACATGATGGACAAGTACAAGGAGACCAGCAGGGGCGGCCTTGCGGTGAACGTCATCGAGTGCTGAGGGGCGGATCAGGCCGCGGGGTCGCGCTTGAGCTCCCGTTCGATCCGTTCCAGCCGGTCCCGGATGTCGACGAGTTCCACATCCATGCCCTTGACATGGCGTTCCAGCAAGGTCCGGATCAGTGCGGTATAGCGCACCCCTTCACGCGAGGCCTCTTCCTTGAGCCGTTCGATCACCTCCACCGGCAACCGGAGAGAGGTGGTGGCCATCGGCCGCGGCTCGACCCACTCGCCTTCTTCCATCTCGGCCGCTATATCGTGCGTATCGTAGTGATCGGCGAGCTTCTCCAGCTCATCGAGTGGCATGGGGAGCTCTTCACCGGTCTTCGGGTGGCGATGGGTCATCGGCCTCACCTGGCTTTCCTCTTGAAAACGCGCTTCTCCTGATCGCTCATGTCGCGTGCCGTGATGACGAAAGCGCGCCCATCGTGATCAGCAGCGACAACCGCCAGATACCGTCCCGAGCAGGTTCGGCCCAGCACCATCACCGCGTTGTTCCGGGTCCGCCTCGCGTAGTACGGCCGCTCCAGCAGCACCTCGGCGACCTCGTTCATCGTCACGCCGTGCCGAGCTATGTGGTCTTCTGACCATCTACTCTTCTTAATGCCCTTGAACACGAAAAGTAACGTACTGCGATCGCAGTATACCTCGCGGGAGAACGGGAAAATAGGAGGACCGCCCAGTCAGCCACGGCCATCAAAACCATGCGCGACACCGGCCGCGACATGATGGACAAGTACAAGGAGACCAGCAGGGGCGGCCTTGCGGTGAACGTCATCGAGTGCTGAGGGGCGGGCCCGCCCGAAGGTCAGTCATAGATCGCCGAGCGATGACCCACGTGCACGACGATGATGACAAGCCTCCCCTGGTCAATGGTGTAGATCACCCGGTAATCCCCGACACGGAGCCGCCGATACCCGGGAAATCCCGCCAGGGGCTTGGTCCCGAACGCAAACGGATCCGATTCGAGTTCGGCGAGCTTACGCAGAATGGACATGGCCTGCTCACGAGGGATCTTTCGGAGCTCGGCCTGGGCTTCGACCTTGAAGACCGTCGAGTATTCACTCATCGCGCTCTAGAGTCTCAGCCATCACTTCGGCCATGGGCACCGTCGAAGAGTCCCGCCGCTCATCGATGAGCCGCCGCAGCTCTTCCTCATCGCGCTGCCTGGCCTGCTCCAAGACCTCCATGGGTACGAACGCGCCGACCGCCTTGCCGTTGCGGGTGACCACGGTCGCGTCACCGGCCTTCGCCCGGTCAATGGCTTCGGACAGGTGGGCCCGGAACTCACGGGAGGTAAGGGTCTCAGTCATAGACATAGCGTAACCTGTGTTCATTGTGTACACAATGGACATCGATGCGTGCCTCGGAAGCACAGCACCGGACCCTCTCTTTGACGTGGCGTTCCAGCACATCCTGGATCAGTGCGTCGGAACCGCTTCGTAGTAGTCGCGCAGGACGCGTTCGCGCTCAGTGTCCGTCGATAGAGGGCAGGTCGAGCACTTGGCCGGACCGTAGCGGTAGTAGAAGCAGCAGCCGCCGCGGACCATGAACACGCGCTCCGGGCGGTCGTCCGGGCGACCGGCCAGGGTCAGGGGGAAGGGGCGCTGCCGGGGGGCGACCCGTGGGCGGTCGTGGTTGATGCACTCCACCATCCGGCGAGCCCGATCCCAGGCCGCGGTCTGATCGCTCCCGGCCTCCTCGGCCGCGGCAAGCAGGGCCGCATGCAGGGCATCGGCCACCATGCTCCATTGGGGGCGGGCGCCGAACCGGGTGTGCGCGCGCACGGCATCGATCACCGGTGCCAGCGTGTCCACGGCTCGGCGGACCAACCACAGGTCGAGTTCTGCTTCGTCCTCGACCCGGACGGCTCCGGGACGGTGCGCCGCCGGGTCTTCGGCCAGGACGGCGGTGGTGCCCTGCCGCAGCGCCAGCCCCTCCATCCGCCCGCTCGCACCGTGGCGGACCCACAGCAGGTGCGCCGAAAGGTCCGGTGCCGTGCCGGTCAGATAGGCGGCGCTGGCCGCGAAGGCGAGCACCTGGCGGCCGACGTCGCCGGCGAGGAACGCGGCGGCGGAAATCCGGTGCCCCTGGCAGGAATGCTCCATGAGGGTGGCGATGAGTTCCGGCACCCGCTCCGGGAGGCGGTCGAGCCGGGTCCACTCCGGACCGGAGGGTTCGGCGTCGCGCACGCCTACAAGGTCCACCGCAAGATAGAGGTCGCGTTCATTGACCCAACGCGCGACCCCCGCAAGCGGATGACGGCTTGGCATGAGGCTCCCTTCGGCGGCTCGACAGACCACCATGTCCATAGGTAAGCCTAGCCTCATCACTATGGTCCAGGCACGCGCGGGGCGCCTCACTGCCGAGCCGCCAAGCACCGAACCGCCAAGCACCGAGTCGCCGAGGACGCCTCCTCCGCGAATTTCCGATCACCCGGGTGAGGAAAGGCACCGCGTCGGCTACCGTGGCACCACGGCTTTTCAACGAAGGGGTTGGCGTGGGCAAGCGGCTGGTGCTGTGGGATATCGACAAGACCCTGCTGGACGTCGACGGTGTCGGATTCGAGCTCTTCTCCGCCGCGTTCGCGCAATACAGCGGGTTGACCGAGCACATCGATACGCGAGGCCCCGGCCGCACCGAATGGCAGTGGTTCCACGACAACCTGCGCGCCAACGGGATGACCCCCACCGACGACTGCTTCCCCGACTTCCTCACCGTGCAGGACGCGCTGTTCGAAGCGCGTGCAGCGGAGTTCGTCGAGCGCGGCAGGGTCCTCCCCGGCGCGCGGGAGATCCTGGAACGCTGCGCCGAGGACCCCGATATCGTTTCGTCGCTGCTGACCGGGAACACTCGCCGCAACGCCGAACGCAAACTCTCCGCGTTCGACCTCGACCACCTGGTGGACTTCTCCCTCGGCAGCTACGGCGACGACCACATGGACCGGTCCGAACTGGTCGGGGTGGCTCGCCGCCGCGTATACCAGGGCACCGGCATCGAGTTCACCCCGGATACCACCGTCCTCGTCGGTGACAGCCCCAACGACGTCCTGGCCGCCCTGCACGGCGGTGCCCGCATCGTTGCCGTGGCCACTGGCATCACCGACGCCGGCGGCCTCCGATCCACGGGCGCCGAAACGGTGCTCGACAGCCTCTCCGACACCGAGACCGTGCTGAAAGCCCTCCTCGCTTAGCAATGCTCGGACCGGTGCCCCTATCCCCGGATTCAGCGCGCGGGACGGTCCAGAACCTGAGGCTCGGAACGAGCGCCGGCATGGTCAGGACCAGGCCGATTCCGGCGAGCACGGCTGAGGAGATCCGCACGGAAGGGTCGTTCCAATGCGTGCGGACCGCGTAGTCGGCTGTCGCTGCCAGCGACAGCCGCAGCGGAACGCCCGCGAGCGCCGCGACCACCTCGACCGTGGCCACTGCTGCGACGCCCAGAACCAGGGCACCGGCCATCAGCGCCGCCCAGGACCGGTGTGATCCGAGGGTGTACCCGGCTGTTGGGCGCCGTGCTACCGGATCCCGGCCGCGCATCAGCTCGTCGACGACCGCCATCGCCTGCCCCCTCCCGCTCCGGACCGCGCCGCTCACGCAAGGGATGCCATCGCAGACGGGACCGGCGCGGGGCGCTGCTCTACGCATGCGCGAACACACTGAAACCACGAATGGTAGTCAGTCACAAGCCCAAGGTAGCGCATGGCGGAGCACCGGACGGGTACCGACGCCTTTGCCGACGATCGGAAACGCCGGTAAAGCTCAGCGGAACACCACTGTCTTCACCCCGTTGAGCAGTACACGCCTTTGCGCGTGCCAATTGACGGCGCGCGCCAGCGCCACCGACTCCAGGTCCCGGCCGATCGCGGCCAACTGCTCCGGATCGTGCGTGTGGTCCACCCTGGAGACCTCTTGTTCGATGATCGGCCCCTCGTCCAGATCCGCGGTGACGTAGTGCGCGGTCGCGCCGATCAGCTTCACGCCGCGGGCATGGGCCTGGTGGTAGGGGCGAGCACCCTTGAAGCTCGGCAGGAACGAGTGGTGGATGTTGATGATCCGTCCCGACATCTTCGCGCACAGGTCCGCGGAGAGCACCTGCATGTACCGGGCCAGGACCACCAGGTCGACATCGTAGGAGTCGACCAGTTCCAGCAGCCGCGCCTCCTGCTCCTGCTTGGTCTCTGGACGCACCGGCAGATGGTGGAAGTCCAGATCATAGGAGCGGGCCAGAAACTCAAGATCCTGGTGGTTGGAGGCCACCGCGGCGATATCGGCGTCGAGCAGCCCGCTGCGCTGCCGGTACAGCAGATCGTTCAGGCAGTGCCCGAACTTGGAGACCATCACCAGCATCCGCGGCCGCATATCGCGCCGCCACAGCCGCCAGTCCATCCCCTGAGCGGGGCTCGCGGTCGCCGCGAAAGAGTGCGCGGTCGCCGTGAAAGAGTCCGCGGTCGCCGCGAAATCAGCGGTCGGCGCCGCGAAAGAGTCCGCGGTCGCCGCGAAATCTGCGGTCAGGCTCGCGAACGCTCCGCGCAGCGTGTCCTCGCTCACCACGGTGCCGTCCGGCCCTGCTCCGGCGGCGAACTCCATCCGCAGAAAGAAGCGCCCCGTGTAGTGGTCCCCGTACTGCTGGCTCTCGGTGATGTTGCAGCCGTGGCGGGCCAGCAGGTTGGCCACCGCGGCCACGATCCCCTTGTTGTCGGGGCACGACAGCGTCAGCACGAATTCGCGATCACGGACAGGGGCGTTCATCGGTCGGCAAGCTCCAAGGTAAAGGAACGGCTGGTCAGCCGCGATCATCCAGGGTATCCGGCCTCTCAGCCGGTCGTGCGAACGGCCGACCCGACGCAGCAGTCGGACATGGGCACCCTTCAGGGGGTCGAGGGCGGTACGGCGCTAAAGCCGTTCCCCCACCGGGGCGAAGGGCAGGCATGCCGACGGCGTGAAGGGGAGGGACGGCGTCCCTCCCCTTCACGCCGCCGGCCGACCGCCGGATGGGAACTCAGCGTCTCCTCGTGGCCCGCCGCCGCACCAGGGCCACCACGCCGACCGTGACCACCAGGGCCACGCCCGCGCCGAGCAGCAGCGCCTCGGGCGGCAGTTGCCCGCGTGAAGTGTAGGTCGAGACCACGTCGTCATCGCCCTTGAGGCGGACGCTCCCCTCGGGAGGGTCGACCACGTGGCTCTCCACGCGCACCGCACCGCCCCCGACCACCAGCGCGCGCGCTTCCTCTGCCAGGTATCCGCCGGTATCGCGTACGCGGTTCCAGCTTCGTCGTGCAGCACTCCTCGGGTTGGCCCGGTCGGCGATCTCGTCGACCGCCTGCGCCAACCGCCGTTGTGTGCGCTCGATCTCCGCCTGCACACTGGCCGGGTCCCGGCGCGCCCCTGCTGGGTCGCGTCCCTCCATACAGCCGCTTCCTTCCGCTAGCGCAGCGTCTCCTGAGACGGGTCCGCGGCCGATTCCCGCCCGGGGCCCGCCGCGTCGTCAGAGGGGCGCGTAAAACTCAACGCACCTTCGATTCCGTCCACGACCCGGAAGAAATCCCGTGTGGACAACCACAGTTTATAGATGATCGCGCTCTCGAACGCGAGCAGCAAAACACCCACAACGGCGGTAATCCACACAACCAACGCACTTGAGGCCACCGCGGCCAGGGGCGCCAGGATGAAGACCGCCATCTGGAACTCGATACCGCTCACCACGTGTGTGCGGACCCGCCGTGCACGCAGGAACTCCCAGGTCCGCTGGTACCACGGGAACCTGCTGCGGAACTCCTGGTGCAGGTCGACCTTTGGCAGTCGCACATCGGGCTGTTTGCCCGCGTCGCGGTCGTCTCTGGTCTCCTTCTCCGCCTGGGCGCGCAGGATCTGCTCCAGCACCGAGATCCCGTGCCGCAGCACCGCTTGCTCACCCTGGTCGCTCATCGGCCGGCCATCAGCCCCGCCTTCGTCCGGCTCCAGCATCGACAGCGTCGCGCGGGCGCGTTCCAGTATCCCCGCTATGTGCGAGCGCATCTCCCGGCGCATCTTGTAGACCTGCAGCGCGTTGAGGTACCGCAGCATGTCGGCGAAGACGACCGCCAGCGCCAGCCAGACGAACACCACCCGGCCGGTCAGCACGTACTGTCCGCCCATCAGCGCGATCGCGCACACCAGCACCCGGAACCGGTCGAAGATGTAGTCCATCCACGACCCGAACAGCGACTCCCTGTCCGTCAGCCGCGCCAGTTTGCCGTCCATGCAGTCCAGCAGGAAGCACAGGTAGTACAGCACTGCTCCGGCGATCAGCAACGGCCAGATTCCGACGGCGAAGCACGCGGCGGCTCCCAGCCCCATGAACATGGACGCCACGGTCAACTGGTTCGGCGTGATCGAGGTGTGATTGGCGATCAGCCGGACCAGCCGGACGGCCAGGGGGTCGACCATCCCTACCGTCCACCAGGAATCACGTGCCCTGCACGTGCGCTCCCTGACCTCCTCCAGAGTGAAACCAGCCATCGTCGATGAACTCCCAAACGCGAAGCGGGGTGTGCTCCGGCCCCGCAGCGCCGGCCTGAGCACCGACGACCGGGGTGTGACGCACGAGTCTACGCACTGGGCACCGCCCTCTCAGGGGCATGCCGGATACACGGGTTCGGACAACGATAAGGCACTGTCCGCTGGGGCGGCCGTGTGACGGGTCAACCGATCCGCGACCGCGACCGAACCGGCCCGCTCCCCTTCCGGAGGCACAGATCCGGAAGGGGACGGAACAAGACCAACCGGACTAGTTCGCGCGTGGTGCCGCCACCACTTCCGTGTCGGCTCGCTCGTCCGTTTCCGCGTCCGCGGCCTGGGGGACGCCGTGCCCTCCGTGCGGCGCGGTTTCCTCGATTCCGGCCAGCACCCGGGAGAACTCCTTGGTGGACAACCACAGTTTGTAGACGAGAAGCAGCTCGAACGCCATCATCAACATCGCCGAGACCCCGATCACCAGCAGCATTCCCGTTGTGGAGAACGCTCCCACGACCGGCGCGACGATGAAGCAGCCCATCTGGAACTCGATGCCGCTGAACAGGTGCGGGCGGACCCGGTGCTCCCGCAACGTGTCCCGGAACCGGGCATACCAGGGGAACCGGGAGTTGAAGCTTCGCTGCAGCTCCGTAGCCTGCACCTCGCGGGCGCGCAGGCGCGGATCCTGGGCGGTGTCCTCGCCGAACTCGTCGTCATCGAGTTCCGCGCGGAGGTAGACGGCCGCGTCCTCTACTCTTCTGCCGCCGAGGTCGGCGTTCAGCCGCTCGTGCGCGCCTGCCGCCGAGCCGACCTCCTCACCGTCCCCGTACGCCGCCTCACCGGCCTCTCTGATGGCGCGTGTGAGTCTCTTGCGCATTCCCACGCGCACTTTCGCCATCTGCGGCGAGTTGAGGTAGCGGAACATGTCGGTGAACACGATTCCCAGGGTGCACCAGGCGAAGACCTGCTCACCGGTGAGCGCGTACTGGCCGCCCATCAGCGCGACCGCACACACCAGTACGCGCAGCCGGTCGAACACGTAGTCCAGCCAGCTGCCGAAGATCGACCCGTTCCCTTTCAACCGCGCGATCTTGCCGTCCATGCAGTCCAGCACGAAGCTGAAGTGGAAGAGCAGCGCGCCCGCGAGCAGCCACGGCCATTCCGCCATCGCAAAACAGCCTGCCGCTCCCAGCCCCAGAACCAGTGCCGCGAGGGTGAGCTGATTGGGGGTCAGCGAAGTTCGGTTCGCCGTCACCTGCACCAGGCGCGAGGCCAGCGGATCGACGAGATACACCGTCCACCACGAGTCCCGCGGCTTATAGGTCTGCTCCCGAACGTCGCTCAAAGTGAATACGGACATGCCAGGTGTCTCCATGGGGATATCGGACCGTAGTTGTACCAGGCAAGGGGTGCGGGTCCCTTCCTTGGTCTGCGTACAGCGCTGCACGCAGACTAAAGACGGCGACAAGAGACCACACCATGAAATCCACATGGATGGGGGGTTGACCGAAGATGTCATGTCGCCGTCATAACCGTATGACGCTTCGGGCTAACGTGTGGTTGTCACACGCCGCGAGCCCGTTCATAGGCTGAGGGCGGAAACAGCAACGGGGCCGTACGGCCCCGCCAGGAAGGAGACACGTGAGCGAGACCACTGTCCGTCTGCAGCCCGGCGACACCGCACCCGACTTCACCCTTGAGGATGCGGACGGCAGGCCCGTCACGCTGAGCGAGACGCTGAAGTCCGCCGGAAAGCGCGTGGTGCTCTACTTCTATCCGGCCGCCATGACCCCCGGATGCACCACTCAGGCCTGCGACTTCCGCGACAACTTCCGCGACTTCGATGCCGCCGGATTCACGGTTGTGGGTATTTCCCCCGACACATCCGACAAGCTCGCCGAGTTCCGCGACAAGGAGGGGCTGACCTTTCCGCTCCTCTCCGACCCGGACAAGAGCGTCCTGCGCGCCTACGGCGCCTTCGGTGAGAAGAAGAACTACGGCAGGACCGTCCAGGGCGTCATCCGCTCCACCGTCATCATCGACGCGGAAGGCACCGTGGAAAAGGCGCTCTACAACGTCAAAGCCACCGGCCATGTCGACCGGGTCAAGCGTGAACTGGGCATTTGAGGCTTTTCGGCACCCGACCTCAACGGTCCGTCCATGAACCGTGCAGGGGAGACTTGCGGCGGCTCCGTCCTGCTGTCATTCTCAGACGGACGGCTCCGCTGGCAGCCCATAGACTTGAGAAGCGGCGCGGGGAGTCGCCCACAGGGCCGTAGCCCAACAGGTAGAGGCGCAGAGCTTAGGACTCTGACAGTGCGGGTTCGAATCCCGTCGGCCCTACAGCAGATCACCGAAGGCGCGGGACACCGTCCCGCGCCTTCGGGTCGTCTCAGGCCGTGTTCTCGTCAACGGAAGAGCAGCGCCCACAGCACCACCGCGAGCAGGACCAGAATGCCTGCGGCCACGGCGGCGACCATGGGGATGGAGCTCTTGACGCGGTGCTTTCCGGAGCTGGTCAGGCCGAGGGTGTCCGTGGAGTCGCGGATGGAGGTGAGCAGATGGCTCACCGAGTCCGGACGGTGCCGCTGCAATCGCTCCTGCAGGGAGGTCATCGACTCCGATACCGACTCGTGTAGGGACGCCATGCCTTCGGATACCGATTCCTGCAGGGAACCGCGCAGCCCGTACGCGCCCTGGCGCGCGCTGTCACCGGAGGAGTCGTGTACCGCCTTTTTCGGCTGCGAGATGGCCGGGACCGCTCCGATCTGGGCCGCCGTCTCCGGACCGGTCTCCGGCGCCCACGGCGCCAGCGCGGCGATACGCAGCATCTTGGTCGCGTTCTCCGCGGTCAGCCGGTCTGTCGGCTTGACGTGCAGCAGCCCCGCAAGAACCGGGGCAAGGGGACCCGCGTTCTCCGCGGTCGGCGGTTCCTCCAGCTCCAGCCCTTTGAGGATCCGGATGTAGCCCTTGCGGTCATAAGGCGGGTGTCCCTCGACCGCCGCGTACAGGGTGGCGCCGAGCGCCCACAGGTCCGACTCCGGACCGACGGGACCGGCCTTGGCCCGTTCCGGAGGGATGTAAGACGGCGATCCGATGATTCGGCCGGACGTGGTCAGCGCGGATTCGCCGGTCCAGGCCGCCAGGCCGAAGTCGGTGAGCACGACCCGCCCGCTCTCGCTGATCATCACGTTGCCCGGCTTGACATCGCGGTGCACGATGCCTTCGTCATGGGCGGCTTTCAACGCCTCGATCAGCTGCAGGCCGATCTCGGCCACCCGCTGGTATGGCAGCGGACCTGCGACCTGGATGATCTCGGCGAGGGTGCGTGCGTGCACGAGCTCCATGACGATCCACGGCCGGTCGTCCTCGTCCACGACGTCGAGCACGGTGACCACCCCGGGGTGGGTCAGCCGAGCCGCGACTCGGGCTTCGCGGGTAGTGCGCTGCAGGAGGGATTCGCGTTCGTCATCGCTCACATCCGTGGGCAGACGCAGTTCCTTGACCGCCACTTCCCGGTCGAGCAGGAGGTCTGTGGCATGCCACACTGTGCCCACGCCGCCCCGGGCGATCTCTTCTCGGAGCTGGTAGCGCCCTTTGAGCACACGCTCCTGCGGCCCTGCTTCGAGCGTTGCGGGGCACGTGGATTCGCGCGGCGTCCCGGGCCGCTCTGCTTCGGGATTCTCAGTGGGGGACACGGCTATTCAGCGAATCTGATCACGGGCCATGTCGGCCTCCTGCGGGCTCTCATCGTCGCGTTGGTATCGGAATGCACTACGGACCCTCGTTATATCAGCCAACAACGACATCTGAGCTGGTGGTTGTCAGATCACAGTCGTATGGGTTCGGTTTCGTTATCTCCGCCCCCACAACCTCCATGCAGTGATTTACCTCTCTTTTGCCACATTTTGCCACTAGGAGAGGTGAGGGAGGCGTCAACTCCACAGCGTCTCGGGGTCGCGGACACTGACCGGTCCGAGGTCGAGCTTGCGCAGCGATCCTTCCAGGTGCTCGGCGTCGCCGGCCACGATGACCACGGACTCGCGCGGCCGCAGGTAGTCGTGTGCGGCCGCATCGAGGTCCGCGGCGGTGAGCCGTTCGAAACCGGCGCGCAGCCGATCGACGTGGTCCTCGGGCAGGTCGTGTACGACCATCTCCACCAGGGCGCTCGCAAGGCTGCGCGGCGTGGAGTAGGCGACGGGGAGCCCGACCGTGTTGGACTCGCGGACCGCCGAAAGCTCGGCCTCGGTGACCCCCTCTGCCCGCAGCTTCTCGATCTCGGCGAGGGTCGCCGAGATCGAGTCGGCGGTGGTGGGCGCTTCCACCTGGGTGCTGATCAGAAACACCCCGCTGTCGCGGCGCAGGTCGAACCGGCACCCCACACCGTAGGTATAGCCGAGGCGCTCACGCAGCTCCATGTTGAGCCGTGAGGTGAACAT
Source organism: Actinomycetes bacterium (assembly GCA_021793235.1). Classification (GTDB taxonomy): domain Bacteria; phylum Actinomycetota; class Actinomycetes; order Streptosporangiales; family Streptosporangiaceae; genus JAJYTD01. Next base: position 125,423 of record JAJYTD010000004.1, read on the forward strand.
GCCGCCGAGGACGTCGCTCATACCGTCGGCCTTGGGCAGATCGATCTCGGAGCGGGAGGGGGCGCGGTGCGCCAGGATGAGGGCCGACTGCACAGACCCCGGACGGTTCAGGACAACGATGCGGGGCAGGTCTCCGGGAGCGGATTCAGGCGGAGTGGTCGGTACGTCGGGCACCCGGGCCGCATCCCCGAAGACGGTCGCACCGAGTGTTTCCAGGTCGACGTCTGCCAGGTCGCCCACCACCACGAGGGTTCCGGCAACACCGGCGACGGCGTGGGCGTGGAAGTCGCTGACGAGCTCGGGGGTGACGCTCTGCAGCCGGACCGGGCCACCGCTGAGCGGAGTGGCGTAGCGGCCGGTGAAGAGCTGACCGCCGATGGCGCGGGTGGCGAGCGTCGAGGCGACGGAGGCCTCCAGCCAGAAGCGCTCGAGCAATTGGTCGCGGCGCCGCACCACATCGTCGGGGCGCAGCGCCGGAGTGCGGACCGCCTCGGCGAGCAGCGCGACAGCGTCGCCGATCCGGGCGACGGGGGCGTCGACACCGGTGACGAAACTGTCCCAGGTGACGCGGGAGACCCACTCGGCACCGTGGCGCTCCAGAGCGGGAGCCAGTGAGCTGTTGCCGTGGACCCCGTCTTCGAGTACCTCGCCGGTGAGCGTGGCGACACCCATGCGGTCGAGCGGCTCGGTGATCCCGCCCGCGGGCTGGATGAGCCGGATCGCGGCGAACCGCTGGCCGGGAACGTCGATGGCGACCACGGTCCCACCACCGACACGCAGGCGGCGGGGCTTGGGGAACGTGTAGGGCTGCGGAGCACCGGGCTCGGGACGGGACTGGAGCATGCTGGAAACGACTCTTTCTTCGGCGTGTGCTCTGGCGGGCTGGACCTGGGACCGGATCAGGCAGTGGTCGTGGACTCGTCGCTTGCTTCGGGGTCGAAGCGGACGACGAGCAGGTTCTCCGAGGTGAGGAGCCGCTTGGCTCCCGCCACGATCTCGTCGGTGGTGATATCGGCCCAGCGCTGGGGCCAGGTGTAGGCGAGTTCGGGGTCTCCGAAGAGCTGGGTGCAGCTGCTGATCGCATCGGCGAGGCCGCTGGGGTGGGACAGGGACTGCAGGTGGTCCCGTTCGAGGATGGCGCGGGCGCGTTCCAGCTCCTCCGCTGAGACTCCCTCGGCGAGGGCGGCGATCTCCTCCGCCATCGCCGTTTCGAGTTCGTCCCCGCTGACGCCCTCACGGGCGATCATGTTGACCAGCATCAGGCTGGGTGTGTAGCGGAACGGCAGGAGGTCGGCCGCCGCGCCGCCGTCGTCGGCGGCGAGCCCCCGCTCGACGACGAGCCGGCGGTACAGCCGGCTTCCCTGGCCCTGGCCGAGAATGGCCGAAAGCAGGTGCATGATGTCGAAATCGCGTTCGCCGTAAGGGGGAACGCGGTAGCCGAGGAACACCGCCGGTGCCGGGACGTTCTCGGTGACCATGTCCCGGACGGGGCCGCCGATGAGGCCGTCGAGGGCGGCATCGGGTGCCTCGGCTGCGGTGGAGCGGGCGGGGATGCCGCCGAAGTAGCGTTCGACCCGCCCGCGCACGTCCTCGGGGTCGAGGTTGCTGACGACGGTCAGGACAAGGTTGTCCGGGCCGTAGTGGCGCTCGTGGAAGGAGAGGACGTAGTCGAGGTCGGCGGCGTCGAGGTCCTCCATCGATCCGATGGTCGGGTGGTGGTAGGGGTGGTTCTCGGGGTAGCCGAGGCGCAGGATCCGTTCGAGCGCGGTCCCGTAGGGAACGTTGTCGTAGCGCTGGCGGCGCTCGTTCTTGACGACGTCGCGCTGGTTGTCGAGGACCTCCTGGGTCACCCCCTCGCGCAGCGTGGCGAGCCGGTCGGCTTCCAGCCAGAGAACGAGGTCGAGGGCGTGCTCGGGAACGGTCTCGAAGTAGTTGGTGCGGTCGGTGGAGGTGGAGGCGTTGATGTCGCCACCGAGACGCTCCACCGCCTCGAAGTGATCGCCCTTCTTGACGCTTCCGCTGCCCTGGAACATCAGGTGTTCGAAGAGGTGCGCGAAGCCGGTGCGGCCCGGGACCTCGTGCCGAGAGCCGACGCCGTACCAGAGGTTGACCGCGGCCACCTGACCGGTGGCCGCCGGGGCGGTCACCACGCGCAGCCCGTTGTCCAATGTGAACTGACTGATCTGCGCCGCCGAACCGTTGGTGGACACCAGTCCTTGCACCCCTGTCTGCGCTTCGTGAGTCTTGTCCTCCTGCGCCTTGAGCCTATGCCCTCGGACGGGTTTCCGCGCACTGTTCCACACCGGACCCGGCAACGCTGCCGGACTGCCCCGAGAGCAGAGCCCGCGCGCGGACGGCACCCCCCGTCCGTGGCCACCGGTCCGCCATGGCCGGTCCCCTCGGCGGCCCCGTCGTGGCGAAGACGGCACAGGAGCAGGCAGGACCCGTCGGCCCACACGGCGGGGCCGGTCTCACGGCATGTTCGGGCCATCAGGCTCTGCGGCGCAGCATCCGCATCGAGCCGACCGCCCGGATCTCGGTGAAGCCGCCGGAGTCCAGTGCGCGGCGATAGATGTGGAACGGCGGGCGCCCGCCGTCGGCCGGGTCGGGGAACACGTCGTGGATGACGAGCGCGCCGCCCGGCATGATGTGCGGGCTCCACCCGGTGTAGTCGGCCTGGGCGGCCTCTTCAGTGTGGCCGCCGTCGATGAAGAGCATGGCCAGCGGAGTGTTCCACAACGCGGCGACGTCAGCCGAGCGCCCGACGACGGCGATCACATGGTCTTCGAGGCCGGCCGCTGCCATGGTGCGCCGGAAGGTGCCCAAAGTGTCGAGGCGGCCCGTTTCCGGGTCGACCATCGTCGGGTCGTGGTACTCCCACCCCTCCTGGTGCTCCTCGGAGCCGTGGTGGTGGTCGACGGTGACGATGGTGCCGCCGTGGTGCCGCGCTGCTGCGCCGAGGAAGACGGTCGACTTGCCGCAGTAGGTGCCGATCTCGACGATCGGCCCGAGGGCCGCGTGGGCGAGCGCGGTCTCATAGAGGGCGAGTCCTTCAGCAGTGGGCATGAAGCCCTTGGCGGCCTCGGCCGCGCGCAGCAGGTCGGCGGGCATGGTCGTCGTGGTCAACGGGGCCTTCTCTCCTGAATCTGTTCTCGGACCGGGCTTTTGGCAGATGTACTTCACCGGGTTCCGCCGGCGCCGATCGGCGCGAAGATATTAGAGGAGACCGTCCCACATCTGCTCGACGATGACCGCCCACCAGTTCTCCGGATCGCCGAACACCGACGGATCGATTCCGGCGAGCCGGTCCTGGAATCGGGCGATCAGCTCTCCGGCCGCGTAGGGGTCCTTGCCCGCCACACGCGGCAGCGTCTCAGTGAGCAGGGCAAGGCAGCGCCCGAGCTCGGTGACGGAGGCATTGATGTAGCGCCCGGTCCCCGTACCGATGTCGGCCGCCCACACCCGGCCGATACCGTCTTCGGCCCCCGTGCACTGCACGGTGACGACGGCACCGCCGTCGCTACCGATCCGGACGTGTCCGGCGAGCGTCTCCATCGCCGGGCCGGCCGCTCGGGTGTTGCGTTGGCTCACGTGGGTGGCCGCATCGGTGAACAGTCCCCCGATGGGCGGGTGGCCGGGGGTGTCGGCGGCGAAGAAGTACGGGACGGTGACGGGCAGGCCGGCCGTGGCCAAAGTGGCGCGGGTCGGTTCGGGAAGAAGGGTGTGCGCCATGGCCGCCGGGTCGTACCGCTGCACCTCCGGGAATGTCTCCTCAAGCAGGCGCGCCAGTTCGCCATCTGCCATCGGGCCCTCTGATCGCGGGTCCGGGGAAAGCGGCGCCCGGTTGGCACGCGGCCGGGGGGTTCCGCCGGCGAGCCGACGCATCGTGTCGGCCTGTTCGACGAGCGCGGCCATACCCGCGGCCCGGGAGGGCTGGACGATCCCGTACTCATGCGAGTGGGACAGGCGCGCGTTGCGGAACGTCTCCCTGATGAACTTCATCCGGTAAGCGCCGGGAAGGTCCACGGGGCTCAGGTCGGAGTGAACGGCCACGACATCGTCGGCACGCACGCCCTTCCCACGCAGATCAGCCCAGATCCGAAACTCGGGGGGCGGAGTCCCCGCGCCGGAGAGTCCGTTGGCATAGGCTTCTTCTCCGTTGGCGTCGAGGTAGGTGAACACCACCATGTTCCCCGGCCCGGTGACCGGCGGCTGCGCTGATCCGGGGCCGTGCGCGGCCCCGGTGTCTTCGTGCCGCTCCTGACTCATCCGGACGCCCTCCTCCTCTTCCCCCGGGCCGCGCCCGGTCGCTCTTCCAGAGCCCTCCTATTGGTCTTGACGCATTCTCCACGTGTCCGGATCCCTCCGCACTCGCGTTCGCGCCTCGAGGCCCCGGCCCGAGCGGTGTCAGCCCGCGAAGGCGCGGGTGAGGCGGGCGACCGCTTCGTCGAGGACCTCGTCGCGCTTGCAGAACGCGAACCGGAGGAGGTGCCGGCCCTCGTCCTGGTTGTCGTAGAGGACTTGGGCGGGGACCGCGGCGACGCCGGCGCTGCGCGGCAGCTCCCGGGCCAGGTCGATACCGTCGGTGAAGCCGAGCGGGCGGATGTCGGCGAGCACGAAGTAGGTGCCCTGCGGCCGCAGGACCGCGAAGCCGGCGGCGCGCAGTCCCGCTGACAAGCGGTCGCGCTTGGCCTGCAGCGCCTCCCGCTGGGAGCGGACCCATTCCGTCTCGTCGCGGAGGGCGTCGGCCACGGCCAGCTGCAGGGCCCCATTGGCGGTGAAGGTGAGGAACTGGTTGACCGTCTGCACCGCGCGCACGAGCGGCGCGGGCCCCATGACCCAGCCCGTCTTCCATGCCGTGACGGAGAAGGTCTTGCCGACAGAGGAGATCGCCAGCGTCCTCTCCCGCATGCCCGGCAGGGAGGCCAGCGGGATGTGGGCGGTGCCGTCGAAGGTGAGGTGCTCGTAGACCTCATCGGTGAGGGCGATGAGGTCGTGGTCGCGGCACACCTCTGCGATGGTGTCGAGCTCGGCGCGGGTGAACACCGTCCCGGTCGGGTTGTGGGGGGAGTTCACGATGATCATCCGGGTCCGCGGCCCGACGGCCGCGCGGAGATCAGCGGGGTCGAAGGTGAACCGCCCGGCCCGGTCCGGGCGCAGTGTGACGGGGCGCCGTACGCCGCCGGCCAGAGCGATCACAGCAGCATAGGAGTCGTACATGGGCTCGAAGAGGACGACCTCGTCGCCGGGCTCGATCAGGCCGAGCACACCCGCCGCGATACCGGCGGTGGCCCCAACGGTGATGTAGACCTCGCCGTCGGGTTCATAACCGATGCCGTAGCGGCGCTCCCGATCGGCGGCGACAGCGGCGCGTAGTTCCGCCCGCCCCGGGCCGGGCGGATACTGGTTGACACCGTCCTCGATACGATGCGCGGCGCCGCTGAGAAGGGATCGGGGCCCGTCGGTGTCAGGAAAGCCCTGTCCGAGGTTGACGGCTCCGGTCTCGGCAGCGATCCGACTCATCTCGGCGAAGATCGTCTCGCCGAAGGGACGCATGTGTGTGACAAGCGGTTCATCCACAACGGGCAGCATAGACCGCGTGGCCGACGGGGCACTGCGGCCGCCGGTGGAACGACCCGCCGGTGACGGGCCCTCACCGCACCGGCAAGGCAGCGCTGTCGGCCGAAAAGCTGCGCGCCTGTGCGTCAGTTGCCCACTGTGCTGCGCGCCCGCTGGGCCCGGATCCTCTGCATGATGTCGCTGAGCCGCGCCATCTCTTCGTCGCTGAAGCTCTCGAGGAACCGCAGCATGGTGGTTCCAGGATCTCCGCAGCTGCTGAAGACCTCGCCCATCACCCGGGCGGTGTGCTCCTCACGTGATTCACGCGGCCAGTACAGCCACGCCCGTCCGGACTTCTCCCGGTACAGCAGGCCCTTGTGGTACAGGATGTTGGTCACGGTCATGACGGTCGTATAGGCGACGTCGCGTTCGTAGTCCATGGATTCCCGCACCTCGCGGACGACGAGCGGGTTGTCGGCCGCCCACAGCGCATCCATGATCGCGGCTTCCAGCTCCCCGAACTCCTTCACGTTCACCCTCCCCCTCCCCAGGCTCCGTGCCGCCATGCTAGGAGCGGGGCGGGCGAGCGCGCGGGGAAACGGAGCCGAGCGTGCAGATACGCATTCCGCTCCCCGCCCGGCCGTTTCGTTTCACGGCCCCGTGCGGCGGCTCACCGCTGTTTCGCCGATCCTCGGCGCCGTTTCGACGGCCGCAGGCGGATTCAGGTCCGCTTCTGGTAGTGCGCGTGCATCTGCTCGGTGACATTGCGGGGGATGACATAGGGGCGCTCGGCGTTGACCTCGGGCCAGTTGTCGCGGAGTTCTTCGGGCGTCCCGTGGCGCATGGCGGCACCCGGCCCTTCGGCGACGAAGACGCGGGCCACCCGGCCGCCCCCTACGGAGTAGGTCTCGCCGGTGGTCTCGCAGTCCTCATGTGCGAGCCAGACAACCGCGGGGGTGACCCGTTCCGGGCTGAGGAAGTCCTGGGCCCCGGCGGGCAGCATATCGTCGGTCATGCGCGTGTAGGCGGCGGGCGCGATCGCGTTGGCGGTGATGTCGTACTTGGCGCCTTCCACGGCCAGGGTCTTGGTCAGCCCGATGACCCCCATCTTGGCCGCGGCGTAGTTGCTCTGCCCGAAGCTGCCGAACAGGCCCGCGGGCGACGTGGTGTTGACGATGCGGCCGTAGCCGTTCTCCCGCATGTGGGCAAAGGCGGCGTGGGAGACAAGGAACGTACCGCGCAGGTGGACGCTGATGACGGCGTCCCAGTCCTGTGCGGTGATGTTCTTGAAGGACCTGTCGCGCAGGATCCCGGCGTTGTTGACGATGATGTCGACACGGCCGAAGGTGTCCACCGCCGAGTCCACGAGCGACTGCGCGCCGTCCTCGGTGGAGACGTCCTGGTTGTCGGCTTCGGCGGTCCCGCCCCTGCCGCGGGCCTCGGCCACGACTCGCTCAGCGGGACAGGCTCCGCCTTCGTCGCCGGTGCCAGGAGTGCCGTCCACGCCGGCGCCGACATCGTTGACGAGGACCTTCGCACCGCGCGCCGCGAGTTCGAGGGCATATGACCGGCCGAGTCCGTGGCCGGCTCCGGTGACGATGGCGACGCGGCCATCGAACCGCAGTTCCGCCATGTTTCCTCCAAGCTGCCGCATCAGGGAATGATGGCCGCGATCGGCCGCGGCGGTCAGGTTGTATCTACCCGTTTTACAGATCGGACGCGCCAGGTGGCGGCTTGGATCCCAGGTGGCCAGAATACTGCTGCAGGCCGCGGATCCGGCTGATACGACGCGACGGCCCCGCCGGGCGTCCCTGTTGGAGAAGTTGGAGAAGGAGCCCCGATGTCTGATGCGACCCATCGCCGCGCGCAGATCCGGTTCACACCGGAGGAGGTCGACACGTTTCTGAACGATCGGCACAAGGTGCAGGTGGCAACGGTGGGCAGGCACGGGGAACCGCACCTGTCGACGCTGTTCTACGCGATGGTGGACGGCCGGCTCGCTTTCTGGACCTATGCGGCGTCGCAGAAGGCCGTCAACCTGCGCCGGGACGAGCGCATGACCTGCCTCGTGGAAGACGGCGATTCCTACGGGGAACTGCGCGGGGTCGTGCTGTACGGCAGAGGAGAGGTCCTTGAGGACCCGGAAACCGTGCTGCGGGTGGGCACTGCGGCCACCGCGGCGATGACCGCGACCCCGGTGGCGGACCTGCAAACCCCCGAAGCCCAGGCCGAACTGGCCCGGTCCGGACGCAAGCGCGTTGCCGTATTCATGACTGTCGAACGTGTCGTGAGCTGGGACCACAGCAAACTGTCAACTTGACCCGGCCGTAAAGGACCGGGCTGGGAAGTAGCGCCCAACCGGCTGCCGGGTGGGCTCCTCCGTCCAGACCCCCTTACGGGGGGCAGAGTCGCGCCGGTGTCCGGACCCAGGGAGTGAGCCAAAGGGGCCCGCCGAGTATGTCGGCCGGCCTTACGGGGGTTGCGGCAATGGGGGCCCTGCGAGCGCAGCGAGCAGGGACCAGCTTGCCGCCGAACACACCAGAAACCACCTAGGCTTTACCCCAAACCCGGGCAACCGGCCTGCCCAGCGGCAAGCCGGCTCCGCTCGTTTCACTCACTCCGCCCCATTGCCGCAACCCGCAGGGCGAACGACCCGGCAAGCAGGGAGCGAGCCAAAGGGGCGCGCCGGTGTCTGGACTGAGGAGAACGCTGCGACCCCGGGGAGTGAGCCAAAGGGGCGCGCCGGTGTCTGGACTGAGGAGAACGCTGCGACCGAGGAACGAGGGAGCGGCGGGCGACGAGGGAAGACACCGGCTTCAGGCGCCCCGGAGGTGAACGACCCAGAAAACACAGTACGAGGGAGCGGCGGGCGACGAGGGAAGGCACCGGCTTCAGGCGCCCCGGGGACGAATGACCCAGAAAACACGGTACGAGGGAGCGGCGGGCGACGAGGGAAGGCACCGGCTTCAGGCGCCCCGGAGATGAACGACCCAGAAAACACAGTACGCCTGACCACCGCGCAGGCGCTGGTGCGGTTCCTGGCGGCACAGTACACCGAGCGCGACGGCGTCGAGCAGCGCCTGATCCCCGGTGTGTGGGGCATCTTCGGCCACGGCAACGTCGCCGGTGTCGGCCAGGCGCTGCTGCAGGCCGCGACGACCGGTGCGGCCGATCTCCCCTACTACCTGGCCCGCAACGAACAGGGGATGGTGCACGCCGCGGTCGGGTTCGCGAAGATGCGCGACCGGTTGCAGACCTTGGCCTGCACCGCCTCGACCGGACCGGGCTCGACCAACATGGTCACCGGTGCGGCGCTGGCCACGACCAACCGCATCCCGGTGCTGCTGCTGCCCAGCGACATGTTCGCGACGCGGGTGCCCGACCCGGTGCTGCAGCAGTTGGAGGACCCCCGCGGCCAGGATGTGACGGTCAACGACGCACTGCGCCCGGTGTCGAAGTACTGGGATCGGATCGTCCGTCCGGAGCAGTTGATCCCGGCGGCCCTGGCCGCGATGCGGGTGCTCACCGACCAGGCGGAGACCGGGGCGGTGACCCTCTGCCTGCCGCAGGACGTGCAGGCCGAGGCCTTCGACTGGCCGGTGCGGTTCTTCCGCAGGCGCGTCTGGCACATCGACCGCCCGTTGCCGGAGCCGGCCGCACTGGCCCGCGCCGCGGCCGTGCTGCGCGGGGCCGAGCGGCCGCTGATCGTGGCCGGGGGCGGGGTCGTCTACTCCGGGGCGATGGCGGAGCTGCGGGCGTTCGCCGAGGCCACGGGCATCCCGGTGGCCGACACCCACGCCGGCAAGGGCGCGATCGCGTGGGACCACCCGTGCGCGGTCGGCGGTATCGGCTCCACCGGCACCAAGAGCGCCAACACCCTGGCCCGCGAGGCCGACGTGGTGCTGGGCATCGGCACCCGTTACAGCGATTTCACCACGGCCAGCCACACCGTCTTCGCCGATCCCGATGTGGCGTTCGTCAACCTCAATATCGCGCGGCTGGACGCGGCCAAGCACGCCGCCTGCCAGGTGGTCGCCGACGCGCGCACGGGCTTGGCGGCGCTGCGGCGGGAACTGGTCGGGTGGGAGGTCGATCCGGCCTACCGCGCCCGCACCCGCGACTTGGCCGCGGAATGGGCCCGCATCACCGATGAGTGCTACTCCGCCGACCGCGGGCCGCTGCCCGCCCAGACGGCCGTGCTCGGCGCGCTCAACGAGACCCTCGACGACCGCGACGTGGTGCTCAACGCGGCCGGGAGCATGCCCGGTGACCTGCAGATGCTGTGGCGTGCCCGGGACCCCAAGGCCTACCACGTCGAGTACGCCTACTCCTGCATGGGCTATGAGGTGGCCGGCGGAGTCGGAGTCAAGATGGCCGCCCCCGACCGCGACGTCGTCGTCCTGGTCGGCGACGGGTCCTACCTGATGATGGCCCAGGAGATCGTCACCATGGTCGCCGAAGGCCTCAAGGTGATCATCGTCGTGGTGCAGAACCACGGGTTCGCCTCGATCGGGTCCTTGTCGGAGTCACTGGGCTCCCAGCGGTTCGGAACCAGGTACCGCTACCGCGACCAGGAGAGCGGGCTGCTCGACGGCGACGTGCTGCCCGTGGACCTCGCCGCCAACGCCGCCAGCCTCGGCGCCCAAGTGATCAGGGCCAACGGGATCGCGGAGTTCCGATCGGCGATCAAGCAGGCCAAGGCCGCCGCGGTCACCACCGTCGTGCACATCGAGACCGACATCTACGGTCCCAACCCGCCCTCCCACGCCTGGTGGGACGTGCCGGTGAGCGAGGTGTCCGACCTCGACAGCACGCGCGCGGCCCGCGCGGTCTACACCGACTCCAAGCGAACCCAGCGCCACTACCTGTGACGCCCCTTACGGAGGAAGAACGTGAACACCATCCAGCACTGGATCAACGGGGCCGCCACACCCGCCGGATCCACCCGCACCGCTCCGGTGTGGAACCCGGCAACGGGGGAGCAGCAGGCACAGGTACTGCTGGCCGATCCGGCCGATGTCGACACCGCCGTCTCCGCCGCCGCGAAGGCGTTCGAATCCTGGCGCGAGTCCTCGCTGACCACCCGCACCCGCGTCATGTTCCGGCTGCGCGAACTGCTCGTCGAGCACGAGGACGAACTGGCCCGGACCGTAGCCGCCGAGCACGGCAAGGTGGTCGACGACGCCCGGGGTGAGATCGTGCGCGGCCGTGAGGTCGTCGAGTACGCGTGCGGGATCATCAGCGCGCTCAAGGGCGGCTACTCCGACCAGGTCTCCACCGGAGTCGATTCCTTCTCGTTCCGCCAGCCCCTGGGTGTGGTCGCCGGGATCACCCCGTTCAACTTCCCGGTCATGGTGCCGCTGTGGATGCACCCCATCGCCATCGCCTGCGGCAACACCTTCGTGCTGAAGCCGAGCGAGCGCGACCCGTCGGCCTCGAACATCATGGCGCGGCTCTACGCCGAGGCGGGCCTGCCCGACGGTGTGTTCAACGTCGTGCACGGCGCCAAGCCGGCGGTCGACCGCCTCCTGGACCACCCCGATATCGAGGCCGTGTCCTTTGTCGGCTCCACCCCGATCGCCAGGTACGTGCACGAGAAGGCGACCGCGTCGGGCAAGCGTGTGCAGGCCCTGGGCGGCGCCAAGAACCACGCCGTGGTGCTCCCCGACGCCGACCTGGAGTTCGCCGCGAACCACCTCACCGCCGCCGCTTTCGGCTCCGCCGGGCAGCGCTGCATGGCGGTCTCCGCGGCGGTGGCCGTGGGCGGGGCGGCCGACGCCCTGATCCCGGTGCTGGCGGAGAAGGCCACGGCGGTCACGGTTGGTCCCGGGCAGGACCCTTCCAGCGAAATGGGGCCGGTCATCACCGCACAGGCCCGCGACCGCGTCGCCGGGTACGTGGCCTCGGGAGCCGAGGACGGTGCGGTGGTGGTCGTCGACGGTCGTGAACTGGCGGTGCCCGGCCACGAAGGCGGGTTCTTCATCGGCCCCACCCTGCTGGACCGGGTCACGCCCGAGATGGGGGTCTACCGCGACGAGGTGTTCGGCCCGCTGCTGGTGGTCGTGCGCGCCGCGGATCTGGACGAGGCGATCGGACTCATCAACGCCAACCCCTACGGCAACGGCACGGCGATCTTCACCAGCGACGGCGAATCGGCCCGCAGGTTCCAGCGCGAGGTCAAGGTCGGCATGGTCGGGGTGAACGTGCCGATCCCCGTGCCGATGTCGCACTACTCCTTCGGCGGCTGGAAGGACTCGCTGTTCGGCGACACCCATATCCACGGTCCCGAAGGCGTCGGCTTCTACACCCGGGCCAAGGTCGTCACGAGCCGATGGCCGCACGTCGACCGGTCCGTCGAGGCCGCCTTCGACTTCCCCACCCACGGCTGACACCGCCCCACGCAGCGACGCGAATGAAAAGGAGACCCAGATGACCGACAAACTGGTCCTCGGATCGGCACCGGACTCCTGGGGGGTGTGGTTCCCCGAGGACGAGCACCAGACGCCCTGGAACCGCTTCCTCGACGAACTCACCGAAGCCGGCTACGAGTGGCTCGAACTCGGCCCCTACGGCTACCTCCCCACCGACCCCCGGCAGCTCGCCGACGAGGTCGGCAAGAGGAACCTGAAGGTGTCCGGCGGCACCGTGTTCGGGGCCCTGCACCGTCCGGACGCCTGGGACGACATGCTCTCCACGGTCCGCAAGGTCGCCGAGCTGACCGCGGCCGTGGGAGCGCACCACCTGGTGTTCATCCCGCCGATGTTCCGCGATGAGAAGACCTGGGAGTACATCGAGTCGCCGACTCTGGACGAGGAGGCGTGGAAGGCGCTGCACCGCGGTGCCAATGAACTCGGCAAAATCCTGCGCAACGACTACGACGTCCAGCTGTGCCTGCACTCCCACGCCGACAGCCACATCCAGACCCAGCCCGAGATCGAGCGGTTCCTCGACGGGACCGACCCCGAGCACGTCTCGCTGTGCCTGGACACCGGACACGTCGCCTACGGGGGCGGTGACGCCGTGGACCTGATCCGCCGCTACGCGGAACGCATCGGCTACGTGCACATCAAACAGATGGACCCCGATGTGCTCCGGCAGGTCGCCGAGGAGGACCTTTCCTTCGGAGAGGCGGTCAAGCGCGGTGTGTGCGTTGAGCCGCCGGCGGGCGAGCCCGCCCCCGCCTCGGTCATCGAGGCGCTGAACGAGGTCGACGCCCGGGTCTTCGTGATCGTCGAGCAGGACCTCTACCCGTGCGAACCCGATGTCCCGCTGCCCATCGCGCTGCGCACCCGGAAGTATCTGAACAGCTGCGGGCTGGGAGCCCGCTACCAGAAGGCGTGACCCGCCTCAGGGCGTGTCCGCCGAAATGATTCGGTGGATACTCCCCAGCCCCCGCCGGATCCGGGCCGAAGGCCCCCGCAGGCCACAAGCCCGCCGGAAGGCCCGGACCCTCGCCCGCCATAACACCTGCCACCTGCAGAAAGTATGTTCCATCCCCCTTCGCATTCTTCTGAGAGGTTCCCGAAATGAACCGGTTCCGCAGACTCTCCCTCATCGCCGGGGCCGCGAGCCTCGCTCTGGCCGCCTCCGCCTGCAGCTCCCAGGGAGGCGCGCAGGAAGATGAGGCCGACGGCGTTGACATGCCGGAGCTGACCATCGCGATGATCACCCACCAGGTTCCCGGAGACACCTTCTGGGACCTGGTCCGCGCCGGCGCCGAGGACGCCGCGGCCAAGAGCAACATCACCCTGGAGTACTCCTCCGACCCCGAGGCCGCCAAGCAGGCGACCCTCATCCAGACCGCGATCGACAAGGAGGTCGACGGCATCGCGATCACCCTGGCCAAGCCGGACGCGCTGCAAGAGGTGATCGACAAGGCCAACGACGCCGGCATTCCGGTGGTGGGCCTCAACGCGGGCATCGAACACTGGGAGGAGGCCGGCCTCACGGAGTACTTCGGTGCCGATGAGACCCTCGCCGGCGAGGCGTTCGGCGAACGGCTGACCGAGGTGGGGGCGGAAAAGGCGCTGTGCGTGATCCACGAGCAGGGCCATGTCGCGCTGGAGACCCGCTGCAAGTCCCTCGCCGAGACCTTCGAGGGCGACTCGGAGACCCTCTACGTCGACGGAGCCAGCATGCCCGACGTCAAGTCCGGCATCACCTCCAAACTCCAGGAGGACGACGAGATCGACTACGTCGCCACGCTGGGCGCCCCGTATGCGATGTCCGCGATCGACGCGGTGAGCGAGGCCGAAAGCGACGCCAAGATCGCCACCTTCGACACCAACAAGGACCTTGTCGGCGCGGTCCAGGACGGCCACATCGAATGGGCGATCGACCAGCAGCCCTACCTGCAGGGGTACCTGGCCGTGGACGGGCTGTGGCTCTACAACACCAACGGCAACGTCTCCGGCGGTGGTCAGCCGGTGCTGACCGGACCGAGCTTCATCGACGAGACCAACATCGACTCCGTGGCCGAGTACGCGGAGAAGGGGACCCGGTGAGTCATCGATGAGCCAGACACTGACCGCGAAAGCACCCGCTTCGGGGGGCGGCGACTCCGAGAAGACCCTCAGAGTCGGTCGGCGCTCCCTGCTGTGGCGCTTCCTCGCCCGGCCAGAAGTCGGCTCGCTGATCGGCGCCGTCGTCGTGTTCGCTGTGTTCTTCACGGTGGCGGCGCCGTTCCGGCAGGCATCGTCGTTCTCGACGGTGCTGTACGCGAGCTCGACGATCGGCATCATGGCCGTGGCCGTGGCACTGCTGATGATCGGTGGGGAGTTCGACCTGTCCGCCGGTGTCGCGGTGATCACCTCGGCACTGACGGCCGGGATCGTCAGCTTCCAGCTCTCGCTCAACGTGTGGGCGGGCGCGGGGCTGGCCCTCGTGGTGTCACTGGCCATCGGATTCCTCAACGGGTGGATCCTGATCCGCACGAAGCTGCCCAGCTTCCTGGTGACACTGTCGATGTTTCTGATGCTGCAGGGCCTCAACATCGCCGTGACCAAGATGATCACCGGCAGCGTGTCCACCGACAGCATCAACGACATGGACGGGTTCGACTCAGCGCGGGCGGTCTTCGCCTCCGACATTCCCATCGGGCCCGTCAACGTCCGGATCACCGTGCTGTGGTGGCTGCTGTTCGCCGCCATCGCCACATGGGTGCTGGCCCGCACCCGGGTGGGCAACTGGATCTATGCCGTCGGGGGCAGCGCCGAAAGCGCCCGCGCCGTCGGAGTCCCGGTCGCCAAGGTCAAGATCGGCCTGTTCATGACCGTCGGGTTCTTCGCCTGGTTCAGCGGGATGCACCTGCTGTTCGCCTCCGGCGTCCAGCAGTCCGGTGAGGGCGTGGGCAACGAACTGCTCTACATCATGGCCGCGGTGGTCGGCGGCTGTCTGCTCACCGGCGGCTACGGCACCGTGGTCGGCGCGGTCATCGGTGCCTTCATCTACGGCATGACCAGGCAGGGCATCGTCTACGCCGGCTGGGACAACAACTGGATCATGTTCTTCGTCGGAGCGATGCTGCTGCTGGCCGTCGTCGTCAACATGTGGGTCCGCACCCAGACGAGTAAGAGGTGAGCATGAGGTGAGCACGATGACGGATACCCCCGCGGCGGCCCCGGATAAGGACACCGGCCGACAGCCGGTACTGGAGCTCCGCGATGTCGGCAAGTCCTTCGGCAACATCCGGGCGCTGTCCGGGATCAACCTGAAGGTCGGCGCGGAAGAGGTCACCTGCATCCTCGGCGACAACGGAGCGGGCAAGTCCACCCTCATCAAGATCATCGCGGGTCTGTACCCGCCGACCGAGGGCGCGTACCTGGTGGACGGCGGACCGGTGGCCTTCACGTCGCCGCGCGAGGCACTGGACCGCGGAATCGCCACCGTCTACCAGGACCTGGCGATGGTGCCGCTCATGCCGGTGTGGCGCAACTTCTTCCTCGGTTCGGAGATCCGTACCGGTTTCGGCCCCTTCCGCATGCTGGACGTGCGCAGGATGCGCCGTATCGCCGACGAGGAACTGAAGAAGATGGGCATCGACCTGCCCGACATCGACGCGCCCGTGGCCAACCTCTCCGGTGGTCAGCGGCAGGTCGTGGCGATCGCCCGCGCGGTCTACTTCGGTGCCCGCGTACTGATCCTGGACGAGCCCACCGCCGCGCTCGGTGTCAAGCAGTCCGGGGTGGTGCTCAAGTACATCAAGGCCGCGCGGGAGGCCGGGCTCGGCGTCATCTTCATTACGCACAACCCGCACCACGCGTACATGGTCGGTGACCACTTCGTGGTGATCAAGCTCGGCCGGATGGAACTGGACGCGCCGCGCTCCGCGCTCTCCTTGGACGACCTCGCCCACCACATGGCCGGCGGAGCTGAGCTCGACGCTTTGCAGCACGAGCTCAAGCAGGACCAGCCCGCCCCGGCCGCTGCGCGGCAGGGCGCCGAGCCCGGTGCGGCTACCCCCGTTGCGCAAGAGGAGTGACGATGGCCGTCCGGCGCTCTGCGCCGGAAAAGGGGGCCGAGGCCGCCGTTGGTCCGTACCTGTTCCGCGGCCTGCCTGCCGTGTGCCCGGAACCGGTCTGGAATTCACACCGAACCTCGTTCTAGTGTACGGCGGTGCGAGTCTGTAAAGTGCGGCGCATGGAGCTGAATGGAGTTGCCGCCCTCGTATCCGGCGGCGCAAGCGGGCTGGGCGAGGCCACCGCCAAGGAACTGGCCTCCGCCGGTGCCACCGTTGTCATCGCCGACCTTGACGCCGAGCGCGGCGAAGCGCTGGCCAAGGAGGTCGGGGGCGTTTTCGCGGCCACCGACGTGTCGGACGAGAACCAGGTCGAGGCCGCCGTGCAGGCCGCCGTCGACACCGGGAAACCCCTGCGCGTGGCCGTGTCCTGCGCCGGTATCGGCTGGGCGACACGCACGGTCGACCGTGCCGGCCAACCGCACGACCTCGCCGGCTACAAGAAGGTCATCGACGTCAACCTGATCGGCACGTTCAACGTGGTGCGCCTGGCCGCCGCAGCGATGGCCAAGACCGATCCGATCAACGAGGACGGCGAGCGCGGTGCGATCGTCAACACCGCCTCACTCGCCGGAATCGAAGGCCAGATCGGACAGATCGCCTACTCGTCGTCCAAGGGCGGCATCATCGGCATGACCGTCCCTGCCGCGCGCGACCTCGCCGCGATCGGCGTGCGGGTGAACACCGTCGCTCCGGGCATCCTCGACACCCCTATTTACGGGCAGGGCCCCGAATCCGAGGCGTTCAAGGAGCGTCTGGCCGCGCCCGTCCCGTTCCCCAAGCGCCTGGGCACCGCCGCCGAGTTCGGCAGGCTGGTCCGCTCGCTGCTGGAGATCAGCTACATCAACGCCGAGGTCGTCCGCATCGACGGCGGCCTGCGCATGCAGCCGAAGTAGGGGGTCGGCCATGGAGGTGCTCTACACGGCCGAGGACGGCGTCGCCGTCATCACGATCAACCGGCCCGAGGCCAAGAACGCCGTCAACGCCGCGGTGGCCGCGGGGATCGCCGAAGCCCTGGACGACCTGGATGCGCGGGCCGATCTGACCGTCGGCATCATCACCGGCGCCGGCGGGACCTTCTGCGCGGGAATGGACCTGAAGGCCTTCATGCAGGGCGAGGTGCCCGTCGTCGAAGGGCGCGGGTTCGCCGGGTTCGCCCAGCGCCCGCCGCAGAAGCCGCTGATCGCGGCGGTGGAGGGCTACGCCCTTGCGGGCGGCTTCGAAACCGTGCTGGCCTGCGACCTGGTGGTGGCCGCCGAGGATGCCAAGTTCGGCATCCCCGAGGTCAAGCGCGGCCTGGTCGCGGCCGGTGGTGGGCTGCTGCGGCTGCAGCACCGGATCCCGCGCAATATCGCCATGGAGTTCGCCCTCACCGGCGACTTCGTGGCGGCACCCCGGATGGCCGAGCTGGGGCTGGTCAACGAGGTCACCCCGAGCGGCGGAGCCCTTGAGGGTGCCAAGGCGCTGGCCGGGCGGGTGGCGGCCAACGCCCCGATGTCGGTCCGGGTCTCCAAGCAGGTCATCGCAGAATCCGACGACTGGTCCGCCGATGAGATGTGGGCCGAGCAGGACGAGCGCACCGGCCCGGTCTTCACCAGCCATGACGCCATGGAGGGTGCCGCGGCCTTCGCTGAGAAGCGCCGGCCCGAGTGGAAGGGCCGATGAAGGGCCGATAGGGTCCGTGCGGGCCCAGTGACGGGGCGCCCCCTCTGGCGAGGCGGGCGCCCTTTCCGTGCTGGGCGCCGTGCCGGGCGATGGGGCGCGGCGAGTGCGGCTCCTGGCGCGGCCCGGGCAGGGCCGAAGCGCTTGCTTTACCGGCTCCGGATACGCGGCCAATGAACGGTCAGCCGCGGGTGGGGAAAAGGAAAACGCTCCTTCCGCTCCTTCCGCGCCCGAGCGGTCAGCACATTCGCGCCCACGGAAGAAGATAACACCCGCCATACGTGCGCTTCGCGGCAAAGAAGCATTCCTCCGCAGAGGAGAATTCCCTTCTTTGCCGCCCATTAATTTCCTGATGTTTCAGTAATCGATTTTCTTACTCTCCGGTGATAATCGAGCAAAATGATCCCGTGTGACATATGAAGTCCCTGTTCACCGGGGATGTCTCTATTTGCGCCGGTGAACCTCCGCGGTAGACCGCTGCAAGCCGCACAGGTGCGCTTCCCGATCGACAGGTGCCCGACCGCAACCCAATTCGGGAGTAGAAGTGGCCGTTCGTACTGGTTTCCAACGTGCTCATCGTTCCGCACCCCGGACCGTGGCCGTCATCCTGGCCGGGGGCAGCGGCCAACGTATCGGCCTGTCCACGCCCAAGCAGCTCTTGAAGATCGCCGGCAAGACGATCCTGGAGCACACGCTGGCCGTGTTCGCCCAGGCACCGGGAATCGACGAGATCCTGGTGATGATGAACCCGGGGTTCGTCGCCGATGCCGAGGCGATCGTCGCGAAGGCCGGCCTGGACCCGACCACCCGGGTACTGCCCGGGAGCACGTCGCGCAACGCCACCACGCAGCTCGCGCTCGACGCGCTGGACCACTACGCGTCCGACAGCACCAACGTGCTGTTCCACGACGCCGTGCGGCCGCTGCTGTCCCAGCGGATCATCGCCGACTGCGTCACCGCGCTGCAGGACTACGCGGCGGTCGACGTCGCGATCCCCTCATCGGACACCATCATCCAGGTCGACGACGGTGTCATCACCGACGTACCGCAGCGGTCCCGGCTGCGCCGCGGCCAGACCCCGCAGGCGTTCCGGCTCGGCACCATCCGCGACGCCTACGCCCGCGCCTGGCGCGACCCGGCCTTCGAGGCCACCGACGACTGCACGGTCGTGCTGCGCTACCTGCCCGAGACGCCCATCTACGTCGTCGAAGGCGAAGAGCAGAACATGAAGGTCACCCAGCCGGTCGACATCTTCATCGCCGACAAGCTCTTCCAGCTCGCCTCGGCCGCCACGCCGACGTTCACCGGTACGGACTACACCGAGCACATGTCCGGTGCGACGGTCGTCGTCTTCGGCGGCAGCTACGGAATCGGCGCGGGCGTCGCCGACCTCGCCGAGGAGCACGGAGCCCGGGTGTTCCGCTACTCGCGCGGCGCCACCCGGACCAACGTCGCCAACTTCGACGACGTCGCCGCCGCCCTGGCCCAGGCGCACGCCGCGACAGGCCGGATCGACCACGTCGTCAACACGGCCGGGATCCTCAGGGTCGGCCGCCTCGACCAGACCGATGCCGCAGCCATCGACGAGGCGCTGCGGGTGAACTACCTGGCGCCGGTGCACATCGCCCGGGCCGCGTTCCCCTACCTCGCCCAGACGCAGGGCCACCTGCTGCTGTACACGTCCAGCTCCTACACCCGGGGAAGAGCCGACTACAGCCTGTACTCCTCGGCGAAGGCGGCCACCGTCAACCTCACCCAGGCGCTCGCCGACGAATGGTCGGACAGCAAAGTCCGCATCAACTGCATCAACCCGGAACGCGCCCGCACCCCGATGCGCGCCCAGGCCTTCGGGGAGGAGCCCGCCAACAGCCTGCTCAGCGCGGAGAAAGTCGCGGCGGCCTCGATCGATGTGCTGCTCTCCGACCTGACCGGGCAGGTCGTCGACGTCCGCAAAGAAGACCTGCCGTCCTCTGCCGAAGTGGTGGTGCCCCCATCGCCCGCACCGGCTACGGCGGCCGCATCGGCCACGGCGGTAACGGCGGCCGCGAAATGAGGCCGCACCTCGATTTCGGCTTCACGGGCTGGACGGTGCTGATCGGCCTCGGCCTCGGCTTCGCGGGCATGCTCGCGGGGGCACTGGCCGCGAACCCGTGGATCTTCTTGGCCGCGGCCGTGCTCTGCTACGCGATGGACATCAGGCTGCAGGGCGGGCACCCGGCGACCGCGAACCTGCTCTCCCAGCTGCGGGCGGGCATCACCTCCCGCGCGCTGATACGCCAACTGCTGCTGCTCGGCCTCCTTGCTGGCCTGTCCCCGACCACCGGGTTCTGGTGGAGCCTGGTCTGCATCGTCATCCTGTTCACGCTGCAGTTCCTCTACGGGGGGATAGCCCGCCGGCTGCGGGCGCTGCGCCGGCTTCCGGTGATCACCCGCAACATCGGCCTGGACGCGCTGGCCATTCCGAACAGTCCGCCATCGCTGCTGGTCAACAACGCCATGGCGCGCCTGCTGCTGCTCGACGCGGCGCTCCTGTTCGGCGGCGCCGCCGCAGTGGCGGCGTCCTCGATCACGCCCGTGCTGATCGGCGGCGCGGTTTCCATCGCGGCGACCCTGTCGGCGCTGGCCGCGGTGCTGGCGCACTTCCTCCGGGCCCGCCGCATTCCCGGTGCCGAGGCCGTCATGGGCCACGTCCAGGAGTGGATCGACGGCTACCGGCCAGAGGTCGTGCTCTACTTCACCGGGTCGGCCGATTCCGCCTACCAGGCGAACATGTGGCTGGAGTCGATCGAACGGCTGCCCGAACGCTCGATCATCGTGCTGCGCGAGCGCGCCATCGCCGCCCAGCTCGCCGCGACCCCCGTCCCGGTGCTCTGCGTGCCCGCGGCCACTGACCTGATGGCGCTGGACTTCGGGCCGGCGCGGGTGGCGCTCTACCCCGCCAATACCGGAAAGAACATCCACATGTTGCGCAATCCGCTGCTCCAGCACGTCTTCATCGGGCACGGCGACAGCGACAAGATCGCCAGCATCAACCCGTTCAGCAAGGTCTACGACGAGGTGTGGACCGCGGGCAAGGCCGGACGCGACCGCTACTCAACGGCCCAGGTGGGCGTCCGGGACGACGAGATCGTCGAGGTCGGGCGCCCCCAGCTCACCGAGATCCGCACCGACACCGCACCGCACACCGTCCCGACCGTGCTGTACGCGCCGACATGGGAGGGCTGGACCGACGACCCCGGCAACACCTCGCTGATCACGGCGGGGCCGGCGCTCATCGCCCGGCTGCTCGCGGCCGAACCGCGTGTCCGCGTGCTCTACAAGCCGCACCCGTTCACCGGTATCCGCGACCCGCGTGCCCGCAAGGCGCACCTGCGGATCATCGCGATGCTCGCCGCGGCCGACCGGGGCCGCCCCACGGGGAAGGCCCCGGCCCGACTGGCCGAACTGGACCGCCGGCTCGCCGCCGCCGACTCCGTCGACACCACGGTCGACGAGGCGCAGCGCTCCAGAGACGCGGGGGGCGCCGACCCGGCCGCGGCGGCGCGGGTGCGCGCGCTCTCCGCGGAATGGCACCGCATCTACTGGGAGCACCGCACCGACCACGAGCACCTGGTGATCGAGGGGCCGCGGCCGCACCTCTACTCGTGCTTCAACCAAGCGGACCTGCTGATCAGCGACATCTCCAGCGTGGTCGCCGACTTCATCGCCAGCGGGAAACCATATGCCATCACCAACTGCGAAGGCACCGGTGACGAGGAGTTCCGGACCGAGCACCCCAGCTGCGGCGCTGCGTTCCTGCTGGGCGAGGACGGCTGCGGACTGGAGGAGGCGCTCCAGGCGCTGCGCGACCCCGCCGCCGACCGGTTCGCCCACGCCCGGCGGGAGCTCAAGACCTACCTGCTGGGCCCCGAAGAACCGGACGCGCAGAGCCGCTTCGGTGCGGCAGTGGCCGACCTGTACCGCAGGGCGGCAGCCAAGCGCCCTGTCGTCGACGGCGCGGCGGCGTCCGCCGCCGCGGTCCCGGGGGCCGATGGCGCGGTCGGCCCGGTGACCGGGGCGGTGACCGACCGCGCTGGTACAGCGAAGACCGCTGTGCCTCTGGCGAGAAGGAACGAGCGCAGTGAAGCCGACGGGCACACGGCGGTGTCCGGCACCGCCCCAGGTACCGAGGAGCCGTGCTTAGATGAGAAGAATTCTGCTGCGGTCCAAGAAGGACCCCTTTGAGGTGGTGACTCCCGGCGAGGTCATCCAGAAGAACCTGTTCGGCAGCAACGCCGGAAACCTGATCTTCAGCGAAGCCGCGCACAAGCTACTGACCACCGCCGACACAGAGGTCGTCGCCAACAGGTTCCGGGCGGATCCAAAGGACGCCGGCCGGATCAACGAAGAGTACGACGTCTTCGTCGTTCCGCTGGCGAACGCGTTCCGGCTCTCCTTCGAACCGCAGCTCATCTCGCTGACACGGTTGATCGAGCGACTGAAGATCCCCGTGGTGGTCCTCGGTGTCGGTGCGCAGTCCGGCCTCGACTACGACCCCAAGCGGCTGCGCAGCATCGACGGGTCGGTTACCAGGTTCGTCTCCGCGGTACTGGACCGGTCCCCGTCGATCGGGGTCCGAGGCGAGTTCACCCAGATGTATCTGAACAGCTTGGGCTTCAAGGATGTCGAGGTCATCGGGTGTCCGTCGATGTTCATGAACGGCGGCGACCTCCGCGTCGAGAAAGCAGGGCCCTCGCTCGACAGCGGCTCCAGGCTCGCCCTCTCGGCATCCCGGAGCGCCCTCAGGACGGGCGATGTCGGCAGCGTCGTGATGGCCAACTACGAGCGCTACCCGAACATGACCTACATCGCCCAGGAGACCACGGACCTGGAACTGCTGTACTGGGGCGACGCTTCGGAGACGACCGACCGGAACGCCCCGATGCCGGTGCACCGGACCCACCCGCTGTTCCGCGAAGACCGGGTTCGTGTGTACCTCGACCCGACAACCTGGATCGACGATCTCCGGGGCTACGATTTCGCGTTCGGCACCCGAATCCACGGGACCATCGCCGCGCTGCTCGCCGGGACACCGGGTGTGGTGCTCTGCCACGACTCGCGCACCCTGGAGCTGTGCCGGTACTTCGACATCCCGCACGAACGGATGTCCGACATGCCGCTGGACGTCGACGCCGCGAAGCTTTACGAGGAGGCCGACTACAGCGCCCTCCACAGCGGCCACAAGGAGCGTTTCGACCGCTTCACCTCGTACTTGGCCGCACACGGCCTGGACCATGTGTTCGCCGAGGGCGGTGACCGCGGCGCCGCTTTCGAGGCTCGGCGGCGCGAGACCGACTTTCCTCCGGGCATCGGTTCCTGGACGGCGGGTGAGGGCAACGACATCGGCTCCCGCATCGGCTGGCTCAAGGAGAACCAGGCCAAGTCCGAACGGCGCATAGCCGAACTGACCGAGAAGGTCGCGAAGCTGGAGAAGCGCGCCGGGCGCGCGGCCAAGGGGCCCGAGCACGTCGAGAGCGCAGGCCCCTACCGTGCGGCCCGCAGGGTATTGGACAGGGTCCTGAAGGTTCGCTGACCGGATTGTGGCGCGGCCCCGGGCGGGCCGAGCGGAAAGGCCCGATGGCCGCCGGGGCGGGCGGGAGACGCCGTCTGGACCTGTCAGGGCTGGGGGACGCGCAGCGTGCGCAGGAGTGTGGCCAGTAGGTCGTAGTAGCCGACGAGGGTGATGATTTCGACCGCGCCGGCCTCGCCGAAGTGGGCTTCGGCGGCGGAGTAGCACGCGTCGGAGGCGTCGCGGTCGCGGAGCAGGGACCGGGCGAAGTCGAGCGCGGCCCGGTCGGCGGCGGTGAAGGAGCCCGGTGTCGCGTGGCCGCCCAGGGCCGCGATCTCGTCTTCGGTGATGCCGACCGCGACTGCCGTGCGCCGATGAGCGAACCACTCGAACTCGCTGGCGCGAGCAGTGGCCACGGCCAGGATGATGATCTCGCGTACGCGTGCGGACAGCGACATCCGCGATCCGACGGCCGCGCTCAGGTTCTGCAGTGCCGCGCCCACGCCCGGCGCGGCCAGCATCGCGTTGAAGGGACCGTGCAGCCGTCCCTTGTCATCGGTGAGCTCGAACGGCGGTTCGAGGCCGTACTTGCGTATCACGCCGTCGTAGATCGCCTGCTGTTCCGCTGACAATTCGTCAGGGGAGTACCAGTGGATTCGCCCATGTCGCACAGGACGATTATGCCCCGGAGGGTGACCGTTCCAGGCGGCGGCACCGCCTGTTCCCGGAATGGATCCGTCGCTTCGATGGCCGTCCACCGCGGCACGACCCCTTTTCGAGCAGGTAGGACCTTCAGTTGCGGTGGATTTTCGGTGGTCGCGGGAGTAGGAAACCGCCGTGCCACGCCCGGCGTGGCCAGCCGAGACTAGCAAGGAAAACCGGCACATCGCACATCTCGCCGGTTTGTTCGCGGTGGATGATCTATTTGCGGAACATGGCTAATATTGCCGTGAATATGGGCGTTGCCACGCCTTGCCGCCGGTGCCTTTGGTATCGCCAAGATCCGGCGATACCTCTGTCACCAGGCGAAATGAGCAGGAAAGAGGTGTACCGCGATCCGGAATTGGAAGTGGCGGAACAGTTCGCCGCACCGTATATGCGCTGCTGCGCGGCTGTAGCGCCACAGGGGCACCGGACACTTCCATTGTTAGACGGTCACCAAGAGAACCCGACATAGCTACTCAGCGGCCGTGAAGGCCAGCATCGCGACCCGTATCGGCGCCGTGCTGTGCCCGGCCCGCACAACGAAACGGACTCGGAGCCTGATGACCCACTACCCCTCGTCGACACGGCCCGTACCGATCTATGACCCCTCGATCACCAAAGACTCTGACGCGTTATGGGCCAAACTGCTCGCCGAATACCCGGGCGGGCTGGTGCCGGTCCAGGTGGAGCCCGACCCGAACGTGACCGGGTGGCTCACCATCACCTATGACATGACCCGCCGCGTCATGGAAAGCCCCGAGTTCACCCGTGATTCTCGCCACTGGGGTGCCCTCAAGGCCGGCCGGATCCCCGATGATTCGCCCACGCTGGCCAACTGCCGGCACCGCCCCAACGCCCTGTTGAACGATGGCGAACTGCACCTTCGCTACCGCAACAGCCTGGTCAACGCACTGGAAGCCAACGCCAGGGGAGACCAGGGCCGGGCGCTGAACCAGATCGGCCTGGTCGCCGACCGGATCATCGACACCTTCTGTGCGGCGGGTGAAGCCGAGCTGATCTCCCAGTACGCCTTCCACCTGCCGACGCTGGCCCTGTGCCGCCTGGTCGGCCTGAACGTCAGCGAGGGCGTGCAGGTGTGCACCCAGATGGCGCGGTTCTGGGAGGGCGGACCGGAGGCGGCCAAAGCCAACGAAGAACTGATGAATTTGATGGCGGCCGTGGTCCGTACACGGCGTCAGAAACCCGGCGGCGATGTCGCCTCCCTGATGATCGAAGACGGGCTCACCGACGAGGAGGTCCTCAACCAGACCGCCCTGCTCTTCGGCAGCTCCCATGCGCCGATAACCCACCTTGTCGGCAACACCCTCGCCCGGCTGCTGAGTGAATTCTCCACCGAGCGCGCGGGCCTGTTCCTGCAGATCCCCGAGACCATCAACACGATCCTGTGGGAGGACCCCCCGTATCTGTGCGTGCCCGCACGCTGGACCACCGACCACATCGAACTGGGCGGATACCGGCTTCCGCCCGGTGAGCTGCTGGTGGTGGGATTCGGGCCCGCCCACTACGAGCTGCTGACGAACAGCGATGTGGACCCCCGTACCTCCCAGGTGCACCTGGGGTGGGGGGCGGGCCGGCACCGCTGCCCCTCCGCCGGCCGCGACCTCGGTCTGGCCCTGGCCGAGGTCGGGGTGGCCCGGCTGCTGCGCCGCCTGCCCGACATCAAGCTGGGCGAGGGCCTCGACCCCGACCAGCTGCCCCGTCGCCTGAGCACTGACGTGTCCGGGCTGAGCAGGCTTCCCGTCAGCTTCACCCCCACTGCTCCCATTGACAAGGGAGATCCGTGGAACCTCGCGGACCTGTCCGGATTGACCCCCGCGGCATCGGCCACAACACCCCAGCCCAAACGCTTGGGGATACTGACCCGGTTGCTAAGGTCGATCTTGCCGGGAGACTGAGGTTCAAGGCCGTCACCCGCCACGCCGAACCGCGTGAGGTCGCGGGCGGCACCGAGGCCCACCAGCGCGGTGCCGAGTACGGGCGGGCACGGGGGCCGGTTCATGTGCCGGGTGCCCTCTGGCCCGCCTCGAACTGAATGCCGCCCTGCCCCGCGTGTTCGAGCGGTTCCCCGGACTCGCGCTCGCCCCCACCGATACCCCGCTGCCCCCGGTGGAGAGCCGGATGATGAACCCTCCCCGGCATCTCCCGGTTCTCCCGAACCGGGCCGCGGGCCGACCGGCCGCAGGCACGCCTGCTCCGGCCCTGCTTTCCCGGGTCCGGAGCAGGCCCGGTCCTCCCCGGCCCCCTGCCGCCTCGCCGCGGACGCAGCGGCGTCAACGAAGGCCACCGCAGTACAGCACGTACCGCCGGAGGTTAGGGGTATGGTCATACGGTCCGTTGAATCGGTGGTGGCCGGCCCGCCGATCGCATGGGCATCGACACCAACGTTTCAGCGGTTGCGGGAGCACGGCCGTGCAACCGCACCGGTGACGCGTTGTACCCTTTGCACGACTGACCGAATCGGACTTATGCCTTCCCATCCCCCTGAAACACGGCCTGTCCCACTCTACGACCCCACGGCCATCAGCGACTACACCGCACTCTGGGCCAAGCTGCTCGCGGAGTACCCGGGCGGACTGGTGCCGGTCCAACTGGAACCCGACCCGAACGTGACCGGGTGGCTGACCATCACCCACGCCATGACCCGCCACGTCATGGAAAGCCCCGAGTTCACCCGCGACGCCCGCCACTGGGCCGCTCTGCAAGCCGGGCGGATTCCCGAGGACTCGCCCACCCTGGCCAACTGCGGCCCCCGCCCCAACGCGCTGACGAGCGAGGGCGATCTGCATCTTCGCTACCGAAGCAGCCTGGTCAACGCCCTGGAAGCCAACGCCAAGGGCGGCCAGGGCCGGGTCCTGAACCAGATCGGCCTGGTCGCCGACCGGATCATCGACACCTTCTGCGAAGCGGGCAGGGTCGACCTGATCCCCCAGTACGCGTCCTATCTGCCGATGCTGGCCCTGTGCCGCCTGGTCGGGCTGAACGCCAGCGAAGGCGTGCAACTGTGCACCCAGATGGGGCGGATCTGGGACGGCGGGCCGGAAACGGCCCACGCATACGGGGAACTGCTGAGCCTGCTGCGGACCGTGGCCCGCACACGCCGCCGGAATCCCGGCAACGATATCGCCTCCCACATGATCAACGACGGGCTCACCGACGAGGAGGTCACCTATCAGGTCGCCCTGGTCTTCGCCACCTCCCAGGACCCTGTCGCCCACCTCATCGGCAACACCCTCGCCCAGTTGCTGCGCGATTTCTCCGCTGAACACGCGGGCCTGTTCCTGCAGATCCCCGAGACCATCAACACGATCCTGTGGCGGGACCCGCCGATCCGGTTCGTGCCCGGGCGCTGGACCACCGAACCCGTCGAACTGGGCGGCTACCGGCTGCCGCCCGGTGAGCTGCTGGTGCTGGGGTTCGGCCCGGCCCACTACGACCTGTTGACCACGGCCGCCGTCGACCCCCGTACCTCCCAAGTGCACCTCGGATGGGGGGCGGGTCGGCACCGCTGCCCTGTCACCGGCCGCGATACCGGGCTGGCCCTGGCCGAGGTCGGGGTGGCCCGGCTGCTGCGCCGCCTGCCCGACATCAAGCTGGAAGAGGGGGTCGACCCCGACCGCCTGCCGCGCCGCCTCTCCGTGGACGTGTCCGGGCTGAGCAGCCTTCCCGTCCGCTTCACCCCCACAGCCCCCATCGACAAGGGAGATCCGTGGAGGCTTTCGAGCCTCTCGGGACTGACCCCCGCGGCATCGACCACGGAATCGCAGCATGAACGCTCGGGGCTGCTGGCCCGGTTGCTGAGACTGATCCTGCCGGGGAACTGAGCCGCGCAGCCGTTCGGCGGCGGGAACGCGGCGCGCCCACCGCGCTCCCGCCGCCGATGACCCCGGACCGGTCGGCGGTCCCGGCCGATATCGAGGCCGCCTCGCCTGAGCCCCGGTCGGCCGGGACCACCGCGCATGACATCTGTCATTCCGCCTCCGCTGCGAATGTCAGCTCGCGGTGGTGACAACGGCGTCTACCGGGAGGAGCGGCGCGCCCGGCAAGCTGGTCCACATGAGCACGGCAGAGCAGACACCCCCCACCACAACCGCGATCAGCGTCCGCGACCTGCGGCAGAGCTACGGCGACTTCGAAGCCGTCGCGGGCATCTCCTTCGACGTCGCCCCGGGCGAGCTGTTCGCCCTGCTGGGGACCAACGGCGCCGGAAAAACCACCACCATCGAAACCCTTGAGGGGTTCCGGCGGCCAACAGGCGGCAGCGTCCGGATCTTCGGCACCGACCCCTTCGGCCGGCCCGCCGCGCTCCGCGAGCGCATGGACGCCGTCCTGCAGCACAGCGGACACTTCCCGGAGCTCACCGTCGCCGAGACCATCGACCTCTCCCGCGACCTCGCGGCCGACCCCATGGACGGCGAGGAGGTCCTGGAGCTCATCGGCCTCACCGACAAGGCGAAGGTCGCCATCCGCCAGCTGTCCGGCGGCCAGAAGCGCCGACTCGACCTGGGGCTGGCCGTGCTCTCCCGCCCCGAGGTGCTCTTCCTGGACGAGCCCACCACCGGTATGGACCCCGAGGCGCGCCGCTCCACCTGGGACATCATCGCCGACCTCGTCGAACAGGGCGCCGCCGTCCTGCTCACGACGCACTACCTCGAAGAAGCCGAACGGCTCGCCGACCGGCTGGCGATCATGCACAAGGGCGAGGTCAGGATCGAGGGGACCCTGCGCGACGTCGTCGTCGGGTGGGGAGACCGCATCGCCTTCCTCCTCCCCGCCGACGTGCGCTCCGCCGACCTCCCGGAACTGCCCGGGGCCACCTCCGAGGTCGAACTGCGCGGCGAGGAGGCCTGGGCGACCTACACCGTCCGCGGCGACGACACCGAAAGCCGCGCCCACCACGCCATGGCGGCGCTGGTCGCCTGGGCCCAGACCTGTGGCCTCACCCTGCGCCGACTGGAAATGCGCTCCGCGTCGCTGGAAGACGTCTTCCTGAGCGTGGCCGACGGCGCAGCAGACCTGGTGTCCGGCTGAACGGCCACCGCCCCCCGCCCCAGTCCCGCCCCGACATCCTGGAGAAGATCCTCGTGGCCACCACAGCCGAGACGGTCCCGGCACCCGCCACCCGAACGGTACGGACGCCGGTCAGCACACTCCGCCAGATGCTGCGGCTCACCCGCGTCGAGTTCACCCTCTTCTACCGCTACCGCATGGCGCTCTACATCGCGGTACTCCCGCTGGTCTTCCTGTTCCCCGCGCTCAGCATGCCCGAGGGCGAGAACGCCGTGGGAGTGGACAACGGAGCCCACTACCTCGCTTCGGTGTTCATCCTGACGGCCATGACCGTCGGCATCATCCACATGCCCAATGTGTACGCCGCCCGGCGCGAGTCCATGCTGCTCAAGCGGTTCCGCGCGAGCGGGGTCGCACCGGTCGCCATGTTCGGCGCGACGACGCTCTCCGTGCTGGGGGTCGTCATCGCCCTGTCCGCGGTGATCACCGGAGTGCTCGCCGCGCATTTCGGTGAGTCCCCGCACGCCCCTGTGCTGCTGCTTTTCACCACCACGCTGTCGACGGTGCTGATGTGCCTGTTCGGGTTGGCATTCACCCGGCTCGCGCGCAACGCCGAAAGCGCGCAGATCATCACCATGGCCCCGTTCCTCGTGCTCCTCGCGATCAGCGGGGCGCTCGTACCGGTCGAGATGATGCCGGACCGCGTGGCGGACGTGCTGTCGCTGCTGCCGATGCTGCCCGCCGTGGACATCGTCCGCAGCGCCTACTTCGGCCTGGACCTCTTCTCCGGCCCGGAGCAGGCCACCGCCGCCACCGGCCTGGAGCTGTGGGTCGCCGCGGCCCCGTCGCTGCTGGTCCTGCTCGCCTGGACGGGGATCGCCGCCTACCTGGTGCGCTACTTCCGCTGGGACCCCCGCCAGGGGAAGTGACCGGCCACCGCTGAGGAGACAACGGGCGCGCGTCCTCGGCGGTCAGCGCGGGGCCGACGAGACGGGCCGGCCCCGCGACACGCGGTTAGGGTGATGCGCGGGCCAGGGAAGGGGACCGATGCGGGATACGGAAGGCGGTGCGGGGCCGGAGAGGGCCTCCGACCGGTTCGACCAGCGGCGGTTGCGGTTCGTGCGGTGGGTGGTGTTCAGCGCGTTCATCTTGATCGCCCTCCAGATCCCGTTCTTCGCGACCGTGGCGGTGGCCGCCTCGGCCGGCGAAGACGGTCCCGCGCTGTGGCGCACGATTACCGGCGCGGTGCTCAGCGTTCCGCTGATGCTGTGCACGATCCGCCTGCTCAGCCAGCGCATGGGCCGGGACCGCGTCTGCAGCGGGCCGGGATTCTGGGGGTCGTTCGCTCTTCTCCTGGCCACAGTGGCGGCCTTGGACCTCGGTTTCTTGGCGATGTTCACCGCCGCGACATGGTGGTCGGTCGCCGCTGTCTCCGTACCCCGGCGGTGGATCACCGTGCCGACGGTGGTCCTGCTGGCCCTCCCGTGGATCCGCGCTGCCTTCTGGCTTCCCGAAACAAACTGGCTCCTGGTGCTGCTCGTCTGGTCGGTGGGGGCCGGCTGGACGCTGGTCGTCCTGCTCGGCAACCTCGGCACCCTGTGGATGTGGGACCTCACCAATGAGGCGATCCTCGGCAGGGAGGCCCGGGCACGGCTCGCGGTGAGCGAGGAGCGGCTGCGGTTCGCCCGCGACATGCACGACCTGCTCGGCCACAGCCTCTCCGCCATCGCGGTGCAGAGCGAACTCGCGGCGCGGCTGGCCGAGCGCGACCCGCGGCGCGCGGCGCAGGAGATGCGTTCGGCACAGCGGCTCGCGCGCGAGGCGCTGCGCGAGGTCCGGGCCGCGGTCAGCGGGTATCGGGAAGTGGACCTCGACGCCGAGACGGCCAACGTCCACCAGATCCTCACCGCCACCGGAGTACGCTGCTCGGTCACCGGACGGGCCGAGGACATCCCCGCCGAGCTGAGGGGCCTCGCCGCGTGGGTGATCCGCGAGGCCGGCACCAACGCCATCCGGCACAGTTCGGCCAAGCGCTGCGATATCGTCATCCGGCACGAGGGGGGCGCCGCCGTCATCGAGGTGTACAACGACGGTGCTTCCGGTTCGGGCGCGGACACCTCCATCGGCTACGGCAACGGTCTGTCCGGCCTGGCCGAGCGCGTCGCGGCCGCTCGCGGCACGCTGACGGCCAGCCGCAGCGGCGCGGACGGATTCCTGCTCAGGGCCGTCCTGCCGGTGGAGCCCGGCGCGGACCGCGAACACATTCCGGCGCGGGCGCCCAAAGAAGCGGAACGAGAGGAAACGCGCGCGTGATCCGCATCGTGCTCGCCGACAATGAGCATCTTGTCCGGGGGGCCATCGCCGCTCTGCTGGGGCTGGAGGACGACCTGGAGGTCGTCGCCGAAGTCGGCCGGGGTGACGAGGTGGCGGCGGTGGTCCGGGCGCACGGCGCCGACATCGCCGTGCTGGACATCGAGATGCCCGGCGCCACCGGCCTGGAGGTCGCCGGGCGGCTGCAAGAGAGCGCGCCGGAGTGCGGCGTGCTGATATTGACGAGCTTCGGCCGCCCCGGCTACCTGCGCCGCGCCCTGGACGCGGGTGCGCGCGGCTTCCTCGCCAAGGACTCTCCAGTAGAGGAGCTGGCCGGCGCGATCCGCAAGGTGCACGCCGGCGGCCGCTACATCGACACCGAACTCGCCGCGGCCGCGATGACATCGGGCGACAACCCGCTGACCATCCGCGAGACCGAGGTGCTCAAAGCCGCCGCCGACGGGTTCCAGGTCGCCGAGATCGCCCGGACCCTCCACCTCACCGAGGGGACGGTGCGCAACTACCTGTCGAGCGCCATCACCAAGACCGGTGCCACCAACCGCCTGGGCGCCATCCGCGCCGCCCAGAGCATGGGATGGTTGTGAGCATCATGGACGGAGAGAAGCTGCGCGGACTCGCCGAGGAGTTCGACAACACGGACCAGAGTGATTCGCTGAGCCTGCCCAACAAGTGGAGCCGGTGGAGGCCGCGTTGTCCCGGCTCGTTGGTGACAGGTGAAACATCCTGATGGGTGCTTGAAACAGGTGAGGGCCTTCTGGTTCCGGTGTGGATTGCGAAGTCTGCACCGACGCTCAGGAGGCCCTCATGATCCACCGTAACGCCCCGCTCACCCCGACCGGACGTCTGCGCCTGGCCCGACGACCTCCTGGACTGGTGCAACTACCATCGACCCCACACCGGTATCGGAGGCCAGGTTCCAGCAGACCGCGTCACCAACCTCTCTGAACAACACATCCTTTGCTCACCGTGGCATTGTGTCCACAGGTTAGAGGACGGAGCTTACGGTTCATGCGTTGCTGAATCCAGAACCCATTCGTCGTCCAGGATCGAATGAACGACGGAATCGCGCCATGCGCCTCGGGTCCACAGATGCCGACGGATGCGCCCCTCCTCCACCATCCCGGCTCTGCGCATGATGTGTTCGGAAGCTTGGTTCTCCGGAGACCGAGCACCCCATATCCGCTTGAGCCCTAAGCTGTCGAAGCCAAGCCGGAGAAGGAGCCCAACAAGCCCGCTGCCCAGTCCTTGGCCCCACAAGTCAGGACGGAGTGCGAACCCGACCTGAGCGCTATGGGGGCGTTCGTCCACAGCCAGGCGACCAACGCCAACAAGGCGATCCTCCTGTACGGCAGCGAGCATGTAGACGCTGCGGTCCTTCTGCTCAGCATCGGAGATCGCTGCCTCGATGAGAGCAACGCACTGTTCCCTGGTGCGTGGTGTGAATGACAGATGCGCGACGGCCTTCCGATCACCGTAGACCTTGACAAGGTCATCGACATCGGTTGGCCGCATCTCCCGAAGGGTGAGCCTGTCACTGGAGAGTTCGACTGGATACATGTCCGGCAGGTTAGCGCCCCGGGGTCAAGGCCGACGCTGGAGTCTGGCTGTACGCTTCGATCTCCTGACGCAGCCGGGAGGCGGCTTTGCTCCCCGTGTAGTCGGAGCTCCGCAAAGCGGCATGCACCCGCATGACGCTGTTCACCACTCCGGCCACCCTCCTCGTGGCGGGTAGACCCAGGACCGGGCCAAGGGCTTCTGCGGCACCTTCGACCTCGCCCAAGGACGCCCGCGCATAGCTAAGGTCGGCGCGTGCCCCGGCCTCGTCTTGGTAAGCCCAATCGTCGGACCCTGCGACAGCCGCGGCCTCATAGAGGCCAACAGCCTCCTGAGCGACCTGCTGAGCTTGCTCCTCGTCCCCGGGAATCCAGATCTGCGTCTCAGCTCCGTAGTAGAGCTGGCGGCAGTGTGCGAAGCGCATGAGACCGCCAAACTCATCCAAGTCGTCCGTGCGCAGCCCTTCGCGTAGGGTCGTGGCCACCTGGAGGTCGTTGAGCGCACGATCTCCGTTGCCGAGCGATGCCCACGTGCGGGCACTCTGGGACATGAGCCAGATGGCGGCCGTACCGGTGCGCTCCGTCGCCAGGTCACGTGCCAATTCCGCGTACCTGGCGGCCTCCGTGGGCCATCCCGCCCAGTAGGCCATCAGGCTCTGCTGGGCACGGATTCGGACTCGGAGTCCATCATGATCGGCGTTGTCCGCGCAGATAAACGCAGTACGGGCCTGCTTCATCGCTGCGTGTGGATCACCGAGGTCATGGCTTGCCTTCGCAAGCATCATGCTCAGGAGACCACTCAACAGGTACAGGTCCCTGGTCTGATTAGGGCGCTGACGTCCCTCCAGCAGCATGAACGCCACCTCCTGAGCCTCGATGAGGTCTCCCAAGACTTCGTGGAGAGGAGCCTGGGGATAGGTCCTCGCGAGTCTGGATACCTCTTCGAAGAGTTCCTGAATGGTTTCCACCCCCACATTCGTCCCTTCTGCCATCGCTCCGAACCTCATCGCACGCTTCGCGGCCATATCGATCTGCCTTTCCGGGGGTAGCGATCTACTCTCCCTGGTTATGGGGGGTTTTGGCTGCCCCAGGTCTGATCGGAGGGGTTCGATAGGAGCGAGCTGGCTTCCGACTCTTTTGAGGACGTTTTGCTCATGCTCGCTCAGCTTGTCGAACCCCTCGGGGGTCAACAGCCTTCGGGGAGAAGTTCCGTACAACGCCGCCAAGGCCACGACCTGTGACGCTTGCGGTGCCCGTCCCCCTACCTCTGGCCAGAGTTCCATGCGGCTGAGCCCTGCCTGGTCCAGCGGAAGACCGGCTGCGGAAGCGCGGTACCGATCGGTTGCCTCGGCCTGGCTCCATCCGTGCAGGTGTCGATAGGCCGCGAGGGGTGAGCATCCGCAGCGAATGCGGATCTCATCGGCGATTTCGTCATTCGCGCGACCTTGCTCGCGCATTCGGTCGCGCAGTTTCCGGAGCTGGGATTTCGTCCACTTCATGCAGCTCTCCTCGGGGTTGTTATCCAGACTGCCCGAAACGACGAGAACCGCAACCAGGTCATCGCTAAGCGCACCCTCGGTTCGACATAAAAAGGCGCGCCGCATCAGCAAAACAGTAGCTCGAAGGTGGCGGCAGTGGCATAAAAACCATGCTTGCGCACCCAGTGATTTGTCGTCGCTCTCGGTGTTCGATCGGAGCCACAGGCAGGAGAGGAACAGTCCAGGGCTTACGCAGCACGACTTAGACGATTGAGGCGCGGATGACGACCGCAACACGGATGAAGACTATGGACGACAAGAAACAGAGTGATCGGGCTAGTGGCAATACGTCACCGATGCTGCCGTGCCGGGGGCCTGGCTACTCTATGATGCCCGAGCTCGGAAAGGCCGGTCGCCGTCACGCCGCGAGATTCGGGCACACGCCATCACAGGTCCGTGCGGCTCGGCATTGGGTGCAGGTGATCACCGGGCTTCCCCGAGGCGAAGCCGACGTGCTCGAACTGGTGCTCTCAGAACTGGTGACTAATGCCCTGCGGCATACGGCCTCAGGGCAGGAAGGCCGTTTCACTGTCACGATCGCTTACCTCGACAACGACGCGGTCCGCCTCGCTGTCGGGGACGACGGTCCTCGGCACGGTGATGAACCCACCGTTCCCCACGTGCGTCCGGTTGATCCCGGACTGGAACATGGACGCGGCCTTGCGCTGGTGGAGCGCCTCAGTCGGCACTGGGGGTTCTTGGGTATCCATGGCTCTCCGCTCACAGTGTGGGTGGTCGTCTCCCGAATGGCAATGCGGTGAGGGAGCGCGCAGACGATGGCCGGACCCCTGTTGATGATGAGGCACAGTACGCGATCGCGCACCGACTCCAGCAAGCTCACGGAACCCACTGGCTCGTGTTCTGGGGGCCTGGGAGCCGTGCCTACTGGGCTTTCTACCGAGGCAAAGAGCACGTACGACCTCAATCGGCCCCCACACCAGCGTCCCTGCATTGGTCGATGCTCCACATCCAGCAACAGATGGGGCTGGGTGTGGGCGGTGCTCCGATGGGGCGGATCAGGGAAAGATCTCCGTTTTCCGGACTCCGGACGGACACTGCCGCTTCCCTCAGAAAGATATCGATTTCGTGCTGACCGAAGCCCTGACGCTGGTCCGATGACCAACAACGGCGTGTGTCTCGGGCAGCTTCTCGGCTCCTTCTACTCCGGACGGGTGACCCCTGACCCCGGGACTCGTTCGGTAACGGTGGCATGGCACAGCAGTGCCTGTGTGGCGGTGCGTATTGGCATTCTCACCGCTCCGCGCATCGCACCCGTGCCATCTCCATCACCCCTTCGCCAGAGAAAATCAGAGAGGACCCCCAGATGTCCGTCACGCTGAACCCGGTGACCCTGACCATTCCGGATCACCGTTTCGACCCCCGATGGAACCGCATCACCGGGATGTCGGTCGAAGGCGACACGATCACCATCGAGCCCGAGAAGTACTTCTTCCGACTGGAGTCCGATGCCTGGCGGGTGATCGAATGGGACAAGGTTGTCACTGAGCTTCTCCACGTCAACGAGACCTCCGAGTCGGCCATCGAGCAGATCGCTTTGGAGTACATCGCTCAGAATTCCCACATCACCAACGACCCCGCTGAGGTCCTGAGCATCGCTTGGCAGGTCTACAGCTACCTCTTCCGCGAGGAGCACCTGGCCTCGCTGGGCATCGACGGGATCACCGCAGACCATCTCCGGATGCTTGCGGAGGTCTCGACCTTCACCGCTCTGAACAAGGTCGAGGATGACGGTCAAATCAGCATCGTGGGTCCCACCTGGTTCTTCGCGGACACGGCGCAGGTCATCTATGACCTGGACGAACCCACAACCGAGTTGCTGGATGAGGTCTTCCACGGTGCTTGGTTCAACGAGTATCGGCGCATCGAGGGTGTCAAGGCCCACGCGGCCCTCGGCGGACGCCTGGTGCACGGGTGCCAGTCCGCCCCTGACAGGCGCGGCGGAGTCGTGGCGCCCTACGGCACGAACATGAAGCGGTTCCGAGATGAGCTGGACTCGTTCCGGGACACCTGGCTCACGACGGTTCAGTCGTACGGCGAGCAGTCTTGACGAACCACTCTCCCAAGGGGCTCTCCGGCGTCCCCGGAGAGCCCCGATCCGATACAAGGAGTCACACGTGCGTTCAGCCGACACCGAAGGTATGCGCGGCGAACTACTCGGCTCATCCGGCATGAGTGCGGATTTCGTAGAGGCGAAGGCGCTGCATAGCTGGGAGCTCTCACATGTGGAGCGCTTGATCCTGACGGACGGGACCACCATCATCTTCAAGTGCGCCACTGAGCCCTTCACGCATGAACATGAGGCACTGATCGGAGCCTGGCAGGCGGGCGTGGGCGTTCCCCGATTGATCAAGTTCTTCCGGTCAGGGACCACCTTGGCGATGCTGATGGAGGACCTGGGTGAACCCGACCAGGAGGCTACGGATGAGCACGGCATCACCGCAGCCGTGCAGCTTCACTCCGCAGCGATCCCGCCGTCTCTTCCCCAAGCCGATAACAAGTGGTTGGCCTCCCTCCCGCAAAGGGCGATGCGTACCCTAGACCTTCTGAATGAACAGGGCCGATGGTCTGATGCCGACGACATCAGGGAGGCACTGCGCGACATCGACCGCGCGGCTTCCCAGCGAGCAGAGGGCACGACGACCGCACCCTATGGATGGGTCCACTCGGAGTTTCACCCCGAGAGCCTGCTCGTGCGCGATGGGCGCGTCCGTCTCTACGATCTCGCCCGTGCTTTCCACGGGCCGTGCCTTCTCGATCTCGCATCCTGGCACGGAACCGTCGAAGCACCTGACCCTGACCGAACCCGCGAGTTCCTGGAGTCCTACGTCGAGGCTGGAGGCAGCGCCAGCGCCCTCACACGCCGTGGCGGCCTGAAGCCGCAGGACTGGGCACTCGGATGGCACAGGGTGTGGGCTCTGGAATGGTTCCTCGCCCAGGCCCTGGTCTGGATCGGTGACGTCTCGGCCGATCACGCCTACATGAACGTGGTCCGTCGCCACACCCACGATGCGGCGTATCTCCTCAACATCTGATCTCTGGAGGACGGTCCCATGGCAGGGAGCCCCCCGTATCTGCTGATCGACGTCGACGGAGTTCTCAACCCGTTCCCCGGCCCAGGCGGTTCTGTACCACCGGAGTACCACCCACACCGAGTCGCCTTCAAGGGCCATCAGGACGTACCGGTCTGGCTCAACCCACACCACGGGGTCACGATCAACGCCCTGAGCTCCACGGGCACCATCCGACCGCTCTGGGCAACGAGCTGGGGAGCCGAGGCGAACCTCCTGATCGCACCACACGTGAACATGCCCCAGATGCCACACATCGACTTGGGCACACCCGACATCTCAACGCCCCACCCTCACGGTTACCTCTGGAAGCGCGACCCGGTGGCCGATTGGCTCAAGGACGAAGCTGTCGCCTGGATCGACGACGACTTCGCACAGCCGGACTACGACTGGGCCATGGAGCGAACCTTGCTCGGTGTTCCCACGCTACTGATCCAGCCTGACCCATATGCAGGTCTACAGCATCACCATATCGCGGCCGTTCGGCTCTGGGCTATTGCTGTCATGCGGGACTACGACACCTATGGGAGCCATCATGAGCGCCCCCTTGCAGACCCACGAGACCCAGTTGCTCCGGACATCCAGCGGAGTCCACGTTCCGATCGACCGTGACCTCGTTCCGCTGATCCTCCGCCTCTGGTCCCTCGGCTTGAATACCAGAGCCAGTTGTCAGAACTTCGGCGAATCGTTGGAGGACTCAGGCCCGGGAATACCTCCGGGCGATCCACGGTGGAGCGCCTTCTACGCCGATCGAGTGTGGTTGAAGCTGTCACCGGCCCCCGCCGAACACCTGATTACCCTTCTTGGCGCGGATAAGGAACTCAGCATCGCCATGAACGAATGGGGCAGGGCAGCATCCTGGCTTTGCATGCGCCCTGTTGTACCGGACGTCTACGGCGGACCAGCGCGAACCCGGGACACTCACCTCTTCTTCCCACGAAAGCATCTCGATCATGTGGTGGAAGTGCTCGGCAGGTCGGAATCGGTTCCGTTCCAGCCAGATTCGGTGAGAACCGGGTGAGTTCCTCCCCGCCCTCAAGTGAGCAAGGATTCATCTCCGCAGTAGTCACAGATAATGGGGCCTCGCTCGGTGAACCGGGTGAGGCCCTTTGTGCCGCAGACTGAGCACGGCTCCGGACGCCGACGGACCCCAGCAGTGGCACCAGGGCGTGCCGCGCGGTGCGGGTGGCCCCCAGCGTGGCTCTGGCCGACCCACGGTGCCTAGCGTTGATGGGAGTTTTCTGAACCTCCTGCGGACATGGCGAAGGGCGCCAAGGATTGGTGTGTGACGACCAACCTGGGCGCCATTCGCACCGCCCAGAGCATGGGGTGGTTGTGAGCATCATGGACGGAGAGAAGCTGCGCGGACTCGCCGAGGAGTTCGACAACACGGACCAGAGTGAAGTAGTGGGTGTGCGCCTTCGCTCCTTCGTTTGCCACCCCCCGCGTCTTGGTCAAAGGAACCGCAGGACCAGCATTGCCGTGTCGTCGGTGTGGCCGCCGGGGGCGAACTCCTCCAGGTCGCGGTCGAGGCGGACGATGACGGCCTGGGCGGTGAGGCCCGAACAGTGGGAGAAGATGTCCATCAGGCCTTCGTCGCCGAGCATGTCGGCATTGTGGCGGCGCTCGGTCACACCGTCGGTCACCGCGAGGAGTACGTCGCCGGAGGCGGCCTCGATGGTCTCGGTGTAGAAGTCGACGTCCTCGAACGCGCCCAGCAGCGGCTGTGAGGTACCCAGGGATGCCACCTCGCCTTTCCGGTTGAGCTTCAGCGGGAGCGGGTGGCCCGCCGAGACCAGGCGGATGCGCATGCCCTCACCCGGCTCGCCCATCGGCGTCATCTCGCCGTAGAGCATGGTGAGGAACCGGGTCGTGGTGTTCTCGTCCAGAATGGCCATGTTCAGCCGACGCATGATGTGGGCCGGCGAGAACCCCTCGCGAGCCAGCGCGCGGAGAGTGTGCCGGGCCAGGCCGGTGACGGCGGCCGCGGTCGGTCCGGTGCCGCAGACGTCGCCGATCGCGAAGCACCAGCGGCCATCGGCGGCGAAGATGTCGTAGAAGTCGCCGCCCACCACGGTGCGCTCGTCAGCGGAACGGTAGAACACGGCGTGGTCGACACCGGGAATGTCCGGTTCCTTCTCCTTGGCGGGGAGCAGGCTGCGTTGGAGGGCCTCGCTCATGGAGGTCTGCCCCTCGTAGAGCCGTGCGTTCTCCATCGCCGACGACACCCGGCTGGCCAGGTCGTCGACAACGTCCACGTCCTCGCGGGGGAAGTCCTCCTCCGTGTTCTTGCCCAGGGTCATCCGGCCGAGCGTCCGGCCGTGCGCGATCAGCGGAATGCTGATCGCGGGGCTCTCCGCCAGCTCCAGTGTCAGCTCGTCGGTCAGCCCCGCGGCGGTGAGCATGTCCTTGTCCCACAGCGGGCCCGGTACACGCTGCTCCGGGGGCGGCATTTCGGTGAGCAGGGCGCGCAGCACGTCGTTGTAGTTCTCGTTGCTGTGCATGGTGTGCACCAGCCGCGGAGTCCCCAGATCGTTGACGGTGTGCACGGCGCACCAGGCGCCCAGCCGCGACGTGATCAACTGCGCGGCCAGCGCCGCCGTCTTCTGCTCGTCCAGCGTCCCGGTGAGCAGGTCGCTGGCCTCGGCGAGGAAGCTCAGGCTGGCCCGCCGGGCCAGCTCCACCTCGGCCAGCCGCGCGCGTTCCATGGGCAGCGCGATGCGGTCGGCCCCCTCCTGCAGCCGGCGGGCCGCGGTGTCCCCGAAGTGCCGGATGCGCCGTGACGCGACACCGATCAGGCCGGTGACCCGGCCTTCGACGATGAGCGGAGCGGTGACCAGGGAGCGCATGCCCGCTTTGGAGAGCCGGCCGCTGTGCGCCCGAGCGATCATCAGGTCATCGTTGATGACCGCGCCGGGGGCCGGCGCGACCGAGGGGAATGTCTCTTCGGTGCGGCTGCGGAACGAGCGCCAGGGGCCGCTGGTCAGTCCGGTGGCGGCGCGGAGTTCCCACTCGGTCTCATCGGTGGTGGCCAGCGCGATGTAGGCGGCGTCGCCGCCCAGGGCCGACCGGGCGTACTCGACGGTGCGGTCCAGCAATTCCGGCAGGGAGAGCCGAGCGGCCAGAGCGGCGTCCAGCGCGGCCCACGGGTTGGGCTTCACCGTCCGGCGGCGCGGCGGACGGGTCGGCAGCGGGGGCGCGAGTTCGGTCCCGGTCGGCTCGTCCTGGATCCGGAACCAGACGGCTTTGTCGTCCTTGCTGTAGCTGACACCCCACGTTGTGGCGAGTGCACCGGCGAGGGCGAGGCCCAGTCCGCCGTTGCGTCCGTTGTCAGTGGAGGGAGAGGTGTCCACGGACAAGGGGCCCGCTTTGGGAACGGCGCGTTCGGGGACACGGTCGGCCACCACCACCTCGACCGCGTC
Organism: Actinomycetes bacterium; assembly: GCA_021793235.1. GTDB lineage: Bacteria > Actinomycetota > Actinomycetes > Streptosporangiales > Streptosporangiaceae > JAJYTD01. The sequence continues at coordinate 166,374 of JAJYTD010000004.1, forward strand.
CGGCAGGCGCCGGATGGTCAGCTCCAGCATGCTCTCCGCGTGGATGACCGCGTTCGTCACCAGTTCGCTGGCGAGCAGGATGATGTCATCGGTCGAATGCTCCACACCCCAGTCCCGCAGCGTCTCAAGGACGAACAGTCGGGCATCGCCCGCTGTCTCGGGAGCGGGTGAGAACTCGCGGTGGGCGACCTTTATCGCATCATGTGGCATTGTGAAGCCGTACGGTCTCTTTCAGCGTCGAGTGGGCGGCCGCGTCCCCCGGCGGTAGCAGAACGATCACCCCACATTCCCTATTTCGTCCTCCGCCGGTTCCGGCGATATCTGCCCGGCCGCTTCAGGAACAGGTAGGAACAGCGATGCAATCATGATGTCAGAACGTGCATGTAGTGAGGAGCCCGGCCGCATAACGTGAAATCCAGAAGTCCATCCCCCGTGGACGAGACGGCGCGCCTTCGGTGCGCCGTAGTGCGGTGTACCGAAAGCCACGGCGGTGTTCCCGCCGACCGCCCGCGCACAACGGTCCCCCGGCTCCACCGCCGGGTGGTAGACGCCCACGTTGAGGAGTAGAGGAGGGGATCCATGTCCGAGGTCACCACTCGAGTACCGCAGCCGGAAGAACAGTTGGACGAGCTGCTCGACGCCCTGTACAGCATGCGCGACGGTGATTTCAGCGTACGGCTGAACACCCGAAGGGACGGTCGGGCCGGCGAGATCGCGTCGGTGTTCAACCAGGTACTCGACCACTGCGAGCAACTGAGCAGTGAACTGCAGCGTGTGGGCACCGTCGTCAGCACCGAGGGCAGGCTCAACGAACGCGTCTCGGTCAGTCCGGCGCGAGGAGCGTGGGGCACGAGCGTGCGGTCGCTCAACCAGCTGCTCGACGAGGTCAACGAACCGGTGACCGCGGTCGCCCGGATCCTCGACGCCGTGGCCGGGGGCGATCTGTCCCAGCGGGTGGACCTCACCAACCGGTACGGTTCCCTGAACGGCGATCTGCTCCGCCTCGCCACGTCGGTCAACCGCATGGCCGACCAGATGCACAGCTTCACCAACGAGGTCACCCGGGTGGCGCGTGAAGTGGGCACCGAGGGCAAGCTGGGCGGCAGCGCGCAGGTCGACGGCGTCTCGGGGGCATGGCGGGACGTCACCGAATCGGTCAACCAGATGGCGGCGCGGCTCACCGCCCAGGTGCGCGACATCTCCACGGTGACGTCGGCCGTGGCAAAGGGCGATCTGGGCCGCAAGGTGACGGTGAACGTCCAGGGCGAGATGCTTCAGCTCAAGGACACCGTCAACACCATGGTGGACCAGTTGTCGACGTTCGGCGACGAGGTCACCCGGGTGGCGCGTGAGGTGGGCACCGAGGGCAAGCTGGGCGGTCGGGCCAACGTCAAGGGCGTCTCGGGCATCTGGAAGGACCTCACCGACAACGTCAACTCCATGGCCGACAACCTCACCAATCAGGTGCGGGATATCTCCCAGGTCACTACGGGCGTTGCGCGGGGCGATCTGAGCCGCAAGGTGACCGTGGACGTCCAGGGCGAGATGCTTCAGCTCAAGGACACCGTCAACACGATGGTCGACCAGCTCGACTCGTTCGCCGACGAGGTCACCCGGGTGGCGCGTGAGGTGGGCACCGAGGGCAAGCTGGGCGGTCGGGCCAACGTCAAGGGCGTCTCGGGCATCTGGAAGGACCTCACCGACAACGTCAACTCCATGGCCAACAGCCTGACCTACCAGGTGCGCAACATCTCTCAGGTCACCACCGCCGTCGCCAGGGGCGATCTGAGTAAGAAGATCACCGTTGACGCCCAAGGTGAGATGCTTCAGCTCAAGGACACCGTCAACACGATGGTCGACCAGCTGGAGTCCTTCGCCGGCGAGGTGACCCGCATGGCGCGCGAGGTGGGCACCGAGGGGACGCTGGGCGGCCAGGCGCACGTGCGCGGCGTGTCCGGGGTGTGGAAGGACCTCACCGACAACGTCAACTCCATGGCCAACAACCTCACCCACCAGGTGCGCCAGATCTCCATCGTCACGCGAGCCGTCGCCAACGGGGACCTCACCAAGAAGGTCACGGTCAACGCCAAGGGCGAGATCCTCGAGCTCAAGGACACCATCAACACGATGGTGGACCAGCTCGACTCGTTCGCCGACGAGGTCACCAGGATGGCCCGCGAGGTCGGCACCGAGGGCCAGCTCGGCGGCCGCGCTGACGTGAAGGGCGTCATGGGGACCTGGAAGGACCTCACCGAGAACGTCAACTCGATGTCGCACAACCTCACCACGCAGGTGCGCAACATCTCCCAGGTGACGTCGGCGGTGGCCAAGGGCGACCTGAGCAAGAAGATCACCATTGACGCCCAAGGCGAGATCCTCGAACTCAAGGACACCGTGAACACCATGGTGGACCAGTTGTCCGCGTTCGCCACGGAGGTGACACGGGTCGCCCATGAGGTGGGCAGTGAGGGGCAGCTCGGCGGCCAGGCCAAGGTCGAGGGTGTGACCGGAACGTGGAAGCAGCTCACCGACAGCGTGAACGAGCTGGCCGGCAACCTCACCACACAGGTGCGCGCGATCGGCGAGGTCGCCAGCGCGGTCACCCGGGGCGACCTGACCCGCAACATCCAGGTCGACGCCCGCGGCGAGATGCAGCAGCTCAAGGACAACATCAACCTGATGGTGAGCAACCTGCGCGAGACCACCGCGGCACAGCGCGACGAGGACTGGCTGAAGAGCAACCTCGCCCGCGTCTCCGGCCTCATCCAGGGCCACCGCGACCTCAACGAGCTGGCCCGGCTGATCATCACCGAGGTGACACCGCTGGTGCGGGCCCAGTACGGCGCCTGCTTCCTGCCCGAGGAGAAGGACGACGAGGAGACGTTCCGCCTCTACGCGAGCTTCGGCTACCGGCCTGACGGGCCCCGCCGCCTGCAGTCCGGGACCGGCCTGGTCGGCGAGGTCATCGCGCAGAAGAAGGAGATCATCGTCCACGATGTTCCGCCGGGCTACGTGAAGATCGAGTCCGGGCTCGGGAGCGCGCCGCCGCTGACGATCGTGATCCTGCCGATCATCTCCGAGGGGCGCGCGCTCGGCGCCATCGAACTCGGCTCCTACAGCCAGTTCCGCGAAGTCCACCTCGACTTCCTGCGCCAGCTCATGGCCCAGATCGGGACCACGATCAATACGATCCTGGCCAACTCCAAGACCGAATACCTGCTGCTGCAGTCCCGCCAGTTGACCAACGCCCTGCAGGAGCGCTCCAACGAGCTGCAGCGCCAGCAGGAGGAGCTGCGCCGCAAGAACGCGGAGCTGCACAGCAAGGCGGGCCAGCTCGCCAGCCAGAACCGGGCGATCGAGCTGCAGAACCGGCAGATCGAGCGGGCGCGGCGCTCCCTGGAGGACCGGGCCCACCAGCTGCAGATCTCCTCGAAGTACAAGTCCGAGTTCCTCGCGAACATGTCGCACGAGCTGCGCACCCCGTTGAACAGCCTGTTGATCCTGGCCCGGCTGCTGGCCGACAACAGCGAGCAGAACCTCACGTCCAAGCAGGTGGAGTTCGCGCAGACCATCCACAAAGCGGGCAACGACCTGCTCCAGCTCATCGACGAGATCCTGGACCTGGCCAAGGTCGAGGCGGGGCGCGCGGAGGTGCGGCCGGCCGATGTGTCGATCAGCCAACTGGTCGACTACGTCGAGGCGTCGTTCCGCCCGATGACCGCGGAGCGAGGGCTCGCGTTCGCCGTGGAAGTCTCCCCCGACATCCCCGACTACCTGTGGACCGACGAGCAGCGGCTGCAGCAGATCCTGCGCAATCTGCTGTCCAACGCGGTCAAGTTCACCGCCTCGGGCGAGGTGCGGCTGCTGATCGAACCCGCGTGGGCGATCGACGACGCCGACCTCGACAGGTTCGGTGAGAACGAGGAGGTCATCGCGTTCTCGGTGACCGACACCGGCATCGGCATCTCCGCCGATAAGCTGCAGGTCATCTTCGAAGCGTTCCACCAAGGCGACGGCGGGACCATCCGCCGCTACGGCGGCACCGGGCTCGGCCTGTCTATCAGCCGCAACTTCGCGCGGCTGCTGGGCGGGGAGATCCAGGTGAACAGCGTCGTTGGCGAGGGCAGCACGTTCACCCTGCTGCTGCCGGTCCGGTTGCCGGAAAGAGCAGCGGAAGGCCTGGCGGAGGAGTCGACGAAGACCGTACCGGCGCTGGTCTCCGCCTCGCGGTCGGGGATGGAGCCGTTCATCGAGGAAGCCGTGGAGATCGCGGACAGCCCCGCCGACCTCGGCTCCCTGGAGCTGGATAAGGAAGCGGCGGAGCTCGAGCCGGTTCCGGTCCCGGTGCTCAAGACCACCGATGAGGTGGATGAGGGCGCCGACCAGGCCGACACGGAGGTGCGTGACGATCCCGAACGCGACGCTGTGCTGGCCGGCAAGCAGGTGCTGATCGTCGATGACGACATCCGCAACGTGTTCGCGCTGACCAGCGCGTTGGAAGCGCATGGGCTGCGCGTACTCTACGCGGACAACGGAAACTCAGGTATCGAGAAACTGGAAGCCAACGAGGACGTCGAGCTGGTCCTGATGGACATCATGATGCCTGAACTCGACGGGAACGAGACGACCCGCATCATCCGGGAGATGCCGCAGTTCGCGGAACTGCCGATCATCTCGCTCACGGCCAAGGCGATGCAGGGCGATCGGGAGATCAGCCTGGAGGCGGGGGCGTCGGACTACGTGACCAAGCCGGTGGATCTCGACCACCTGCTGGATGTGATCCGGAAGTGGTTGGATCGGGGCGAGTCCAAAGACCGTACGGACAATGAGCAGGAGCAGTAGCCGTGCCGCAGAAGGCCAATATTCTCCTCGTGGACGATCGCGACGAGAACCTCACTGCCCTGGAGGCGATCCTCACCTCCCTTGATCAGAACCTGGTACGCGCCAACTCGGGCGAACAGGCGCTGAAAGCCCTATTGGAGGAGGATTTCGCGGTCATCCTGCTCGACGTGGTGATGCCCGGGATGGATGGGTTCGAGACCGCGGCCCACATCAAGCAGCGGGAGAAGACCAAGGACGTTCCGATCATCTTCTTGACCGGGACGGGGATCGACCGCCACAAGGTGTTCCGGGGGTATGCCTCGCGGGCGATCGACTACCTCACCAAACCGTTCGACCCGTGGGTGCTGCGCTCCAAGGTCGAGGTCTTCGTGGAACTGCACCACATCAAGCAGCAGTTGCGCGAACAGTCGCGGATGCTCCAACGCGAGCTGTCGGCCGAAACCGGCGAATCGGCCGGTCCGGTCGCCGCGCGCCTGCACCGCAGAGTCGCCGACGTCAACGCCAATCTCAAGTTGTTGCGCGAGCTGGCCGTCACCGATGAGCGCGAGACCGACGACCGTACGATCGAGGCGGTCCGCGACCTCGACCGGTCGGTCGCGCAGTTGACGACCCTGGTCGAAGCACTGCACGGTCCCGAGTAAGGGGCCTCGCTGTTGGGCGGTCTGCGCAGCAGGAGCCGGTGGGAGCCCGCGGGCAGTCCCGGTCCGGCCGGCGTCCCCGCCGGCCGGACCCTTCACCGCGGCCGCGGTGAAGGGTCCGGCCGCGGCCGCTCACCCGGTGGGGCGGGGCGGCAGCGCCAGCCCTATGTGCTCGCCGATCTCCTCGATCAGGCCGAGATCGGCGAGGCGGAACGAGCCCCGGTTGCTCCGCCGGATCAGCGTCAACGCGCCGCGCACACCGCGGCTTCCGCGCAGCGGCACGCACATCAGCGACCCCGCGCCCAACGCGCTGAGAACAGGTGCGCCCTCGCGGTCCTGCCCGAGCACGCCCTCGTCCTCGATCAACTGGCTGAGAACCGACTTCCCGGTGGTCAGCACGTCGCGCGGAACCGCAGAGCGCAGCGGGTCCAGCGACTCCAGGAGCCCGCGGCTGTCATCACCGGGCGGCCCGGCCACGATCGCGCGCCGCGCCTGCTCGGCGTTGTCGGGCAGGTCACAGATGTCGATGATCACCCAGTCCGCGTAGGAGTCGGCGAGCAGCGCGGCCGCGTCGTCCAGCGCCAGCGGCTGTCCGGCGCCGCCCGGTCCCGCACTGCGCAGCAGCAGGCGCGTCATCCTGGTCAGCACATCGAGACGGCGCGCGGCCAGTACGACGACCTGGTCCTCGACCTCGGATTCCAGCGGCGCGGGCCCTTCATCGCCCGCGTCGTTCAGCGGCGGCGACATCACCACCAGGACCAGCGGAGCCGCCTCGGTCGGGACGTCCAACCGGGTGAGGGTCAGGTGTACGTCCTCGGCCCACCCGCGCTGCGCCAGCCGGGACTCGAACGAGGCGGATTCACCGCTTCGGATCACCGCGGCGAGCCAGGACCGCATGGCCGCTCGGCGGCGCAGATCCACGAAGTTGGAGAACGGCTTCCCGGTCAGGTAGCCGCTCGTACTGCCCAGCCGGTCGGCGCCGATCGCGTTGATCCTGCGGATGTAGCCCTCGTGGTCCAGTAGCACCACCGGCACGCTGAGCTCGGTGAAGACCGAGCGCAGTACCGCACGCTCGTCGTCGCCGCCGGGGCGGCGTGGTGTGTGGGGCCCGTTGCCGGAGGTGAGGTGCTGTGCGCAGTCCTGGAGCAGGTGCTCGGCGAATCCGAGTTCGGCGAGCGCGGCTTCGGCCGTTCCGGCGGCGTCGTCGGGGTACATGGCGTGCGTGTTGCGCAGTGCCGCCGCCCGGTCGCTCAGCTCGGTGATCTGCCGCTGCAGATCTGCGGGATTCTCCGGCACGCTGGGGGCTCCATACTCCTGAGACGGTTCGGGCCTGTCCGCGACGTGCACTGACGCGGTGCCCCGCATTGACGCTAACGCATGCACGAGGTGCTCCGGATGGCGGTCGGCGGCGGCTACCGTGGAGCCGGGCCAATGCGGCCTATGCCGTGCCCGCGCCCAAGGCTGCGGGCACGGGGCCGGGAGGAGGGGGTGGGCCGATGTGGACCGAACGCCTCGCGCGCGAAATCGGCATGCTCGGACAGGCGGACAACAGTACTCCGGAACGGGCGCTGGACCAGATGAGCACGGCCGCGGCGCGCGGTGTGCCCGGCTGTTCGGCGGCGCTCGTCGTCATCTGGCACGATGTCGGTCCCGGAGACGAGCGCTCCGAGGAGGTCGCCGGCCGCCACGTCGTCGTGGACTACGGCGCCTCCCATTCCGATCTGGCCACCGCCTTCGAGCACCAGTACACGACCGACGAAGGGCCGACGGTCGAGGCGGTCCGCGAGATGCGGCCGGTGCATGTGGGCGATGTACTGCGTGAAGACCGATGGCCGAACTACACGAGTATGGCGGTGCAGTGCGGTGACCGCTCCTCCGTGACGTTCCCGTGCGAACTGGAGGGCGAGGTCGTGACGTTCGGGGTGCACGCGGGGCGGGCCGATGCCTTCGACGCGGCCGTGATGGCTCCGCTCGTGGCGCTGCTGGCCGAGCACGCGGCGATGGCCCTGCACAGCGCGGGGCGCTATACCGACGTGGCGCGCGAGGCCGCGCACATGCGCCGCGCCATGTCCGTTCGTGCCGTCATCGACCAGGCGAAGGGGATCATCATGCACGCCCGCGGGTGCGATGCCGGTGAGGCGTTCGAAGAACTGCGCAGGGTGGCCCAGCGCAACCGGATGAAGGTTGCGGATGTGGCACGCAGCCTGGTGTCGGAGCACGCTGCCAGTACCGCGCCGGGGGTTTCCCGCCGATCTTGACGCTGTGCACGTGTGAGCCGCGTTTCAGACGTGCACAGCGCCAAGATCATTGGTGGTTATGGGGTGCTGGGGTTGGTTCGGTGGGTGGCTTTGTGGGGAAGCCGGGTGGGGCCGCTGTCGTGTTCGGGCTGCCTTGGTGTTTGCGGCAATGGGGGCCTTGTGAGCGCAGCGAGCAGGGACCAGCGTGCCGCTGAGCAGACCGGTACTTTTTTGGTGGCAGGGCCCCGGAAATCGTGGTGGCGGTCTGGCTTTTTGGTGCCGGGCGTGTGTGGCGGCAAGCTGGCATCCCTCGCTGCGCTCGGGATGCCCCATTGCCGCAGCCCCCGCGATGGCCCCGTCGGCATAGAAGCGTCAGCGCGGAAGGAGCCGTATCGGTGCGGTGACGGCCGGGAACCGAATCTGTCCGCATGCCGCCCGTGGGGTTAGGGTTGGCGGATGGAGTCCCCAACCTGTTCGAGCACGATCCGGCGACCAGGGCAGCCGGATCCTGCGGGCGTGCCCGGTGCCCGAGGAGCGTGAGCGTGTCGGCCGATATCTCGATCCGCACCGAAGGCGACGTGGTGGTGGTCACCCCGGCGGGTGACCTCGATGCGGTCACCTCGCCCGGCCTCGCCGCGGTCCTGGAACCGATCCTCGGCGCCGAGGATCCGTGTCGGGGCGTGGTGATCGATTTCTCCAAGGTGGGCTTCTGCGACTCCCGCTGTATCGGCGTCCTCGTGTCGTCCTATCGCCACGCGCGCGACCGGGGCATCGGCCTCGCGGTCTCGGCCCCCCAGCGCACCGTTCACCGGCTCTTTGCGATCGCTGGAATCGACCAGGTCATCACCATCGAGGACGACACCCAAGACGCAATGGAAACCGTCCTGGCCTGAGGCGCCCCATTGCCGCTGGACATATCGGTCACCTGGGCGGCGTTCCTGGGTGATCTGAAGGCTGACGGCTTCTAGTCCCCACTTAGTCCCACTCGGCTTCTTCGTCCCCTTGCCGCTGCTGCTTGGCGCGCGCGTCCGAGGCGAGCCGGCCGTGGACAGGGAACACGGTCATCTTCCGGTGCGGAAGTGCAGGCGGATGCGGGATCCGTGGGGGCCGCCGCTGACCTCCATGAAATCGCAGAGCTGGCGGGTGATCCACAGGCCGTATCCGCGCGAGCTGAGCGGGTCGGTCGGGAAGTAGCCGCTGAGCGGGTCGGTGAGGTCGCCGCGCTCGTCGAAGACATCGCAGACGATCCACTCGGCCGAGCGCCACAGGGTGATCGTGCCTTTGCCCGCGCCGTGCTCCAAGACGTTGGCGGCCAGTTCGTTCACCGCCGTCACCAGGTCGCCGACACGGTCCCGGGGGAGGTCGGTCGATTCTGCCAAGGCGCCGATGTCCTCGCGTAGCGAGGGCAGGTCCGAGCGGATGTCCAGGGACCGCGGGACACCCGCCGGAACAGGCAGCGGCCGTGCGATGTCGGGTGCGCTGAACGCCGCCGGGTCCTGGTGGTCGGGGCTGGGGACCTCGCCTTCACGGGTGAGCAGCAGGGGATGGGTGCGCCGCACGGTCTCCCGGACGGCGGGCGGAGCCACCCGTATGTCGTGCAGGCATATCAGGTGCAGTCGCGCACCGGCCAGCACAGTAGGCAGTACCGATTCCAACCGGTGCCACTCGCGCAGCTGGACAGGATCCCGCGCGGGCAGTACCGGCTCGCCGATGACCGTGGTACGGCGCGTTTTCGACCTCTGCGCCAGTCGGTGCAGTGCCGCGAGGGCGCGGCCGGGGGCGTCGTAGAGGTCGCTGCGGGCAGCAAAGAGCACAGAGGCGCGTTCGTGGCCGTGGAGCCTGGGCCCCAGCGCGGCACGGGTCGCGGGGGCCACTGCCATAACGACCTCTCCGCCGTCGCTGACAGCGGACCGGACCCAGGGCAGGACCAGGTCGTGCAGGTCCGTGTCCGATTCGAAGAACACTCCGCGGTGCTCGAATCCTCCTGCGGCCGCCGATTCCGCGGTCATCGTCTCATCCCGGGCGTCCTTTCCAGCCTGAGCTGAATTCGACCGGTGTGCGCGGCACCCGGAACCGGTATGCCGACGGGGCGGTCCGCTGGACCGCCCTGCCGCGCCCTAGTGTGCATCATCTCCTGCCGCGAGGGGTAGGGCGTCCTCCTGCGGGCAGGCGTGCGCGTAGACGCGTTCGGTTTCGGCGGCCACGCGCTGCCAGGTGAACCTGGATTCCGCGCGGTCGGCTCCCGCGATTCCGTAGGCGGCGCGCATCGTGCTCCCGCTGGACGTCAGCCCGTGCAGGGCGCGGGCGATCGTGTTGGGCCCGACGCTGCGCAGCAGTACACCGGTTGTTCCGTGCAGTACGGCGCCGGGGATGCTGCCGCTGGCTTTGCCGATGATGGGCAGCCCGCACGCCATCGCCTCCAGCACGGCACCGCCGTACGGGTCGTAGGGGGCGGCGGAGACGTAGACGTCGGCGGAGCGCAGCAGCTTCGGCAGCTCCTTGCGGTCGATGGGGCCGGTCAGGGTGACACGGTCGTCCACACCGGCCTCCTTGGCCAGGAATTTCAGGCGGCCGGCGTCCTCGTCGAGCGCGAGTTCCACCGGAGCGGGGTCGGCCACGATCGCCAGTTCGGCGTCGGGGAGCCGGGTCAGGGCCTCGATCAGTACATCGGCGCCGCTGCCGGAAGCCAGCCCCGTCACAGAGATGATGCGGGTCCGCTCGCCGCGGCGGCTGTGCCAGGGTTCCGCGGTGGTGCTGCCCTCGACACTGAAGTGGTCGGTGTCCACACCGAAGGGCACCACGCTGACACGCCCGCGCGGCACTCCCATGCGGGCCAGCTCGAACCGCTGGTCGGCGGAGTTGACCACGATGGCGTCGGCCCGCCCGGCGATCGCCGCCTCCATGCGGGCACGGTCAGGGTACTTGGGCAGGCCCGCGCGTTGTTCGGCGACGTTGAGCGAGTGGAAGGTCTGCACGATCGGCGGCGCGGACCCGTTTTCGCGGGTGTCGCGGGCCGCGGACAGTGCGGCCAGTCCGCTGGTCCAGCCGAACGCGTGCACGACATCGGGGCCGCTGTCGACCAAGCGGTCCTTCAGCGCGGTGGCGAAGGCACCGGTGTGGTCGGCGGCCCGGTCCGCGGTGACAGCGCTTTCGGGACCGGCCGCGATGTGCTCGACGTTGACGCCGCGCCCCATACGGGAGCGGTCCGGTAGGTCGGGGGCGTTCCTGCGGGAGAAGACGGTGACGCGGTGGCCGCGCTTGGCGAGGTGCCGTGAGATGGCGGAGATGTGGACGCTTTCACCGCAGGTCGGTTCCCCCTTGTGGGCGGAGAGGGGATTGGTGTGTTCGGCGATCAGGGCGATCTTCACGTAGTGCTCCTCGTGGTGGGACGACGACCTGGTGCCTTCGCCTGAGTCCACCCGTAGGGCTGGGCCTGCTGGGAAAGGGATTCCGGGCGGCAGCGGATCCGGAACAGCTTTCCGAACAGGCCCTGCTCTGTCCGCCGCGGTGGCAGCGGCAAAAAGGCGAGTGAGGGGGCCCGGACGAACGGGTGGACAGGCGAGCGGCCAGGAAGGAGAGAGAAGAGAAGAAAGGGAGGACGCATGAGAATCACACCAATGGTCGTTCGCCAGAAAACGAATGCGCTGCCCGTCCGGCGGCGAAGCCGGGGCGCGAACGCGCGAAGAACGTGGTGTGTCTGCGTCTTAGACACCCAGTAGGGCTATTCTGCCAGACCGTTCCCGCGCCGGACAACAGTGCTGTGACGTGCCGGTATGTGAGCCCGGGGACAGCGGGCGCAGTCGGGTGGTGTTTGCGCTGGTGCGTCAGGGGCACGGTGGGCGGCGATGGAAGACACGAAATGCGACATATGAGGACGGAGGGTAAAGATGAGCGGGCGTCCACCCGGGCGGGCGCCGGGCCGCGGCGCGTTGCGGAACGCGGTGCCGGACCCACTGCCCGATTACTCTGCGGGAAGAGTGCTGCCGGGCAGGCGTGTCCTGGTCGCCGGAGGCATCGGGGAAGGGCACGGCCGGGCGGTCGCGGTCGCACTGGCCAAGGAGGGCGCGGCCGTCGCCGTCGCCGACTCCACGGGGCGCGCCGGCCTCCCCCCGGGTGCGTGGCCGCTGACAGGCCATGCCGAAGACGGCCCGGTGGCCGCCACCGGCCGACTGCTCTCGGAGCTGGGCGCGTGTTCTTTGGCGCTCCACTGTGATCTGCTCAATGAGAGCGACTGCCGGGGCGCGGCGGCGCATACCGCACTGGAGTTCGGGGCCATCGACACGCTCGCCATCTGCGCCAGGACCGAGTCCGGTGCGGGCGGTCCGTTGTCCGGCGCCGGCGGCTACGGGGGGTACGCCCCGCGCATGCCCCTCCACAGCGTTCTGTGGCTGGTGCGGGCCGCGCAGGTGTTCATGGCCGAGGGGGCGTCAGTCGTTCTCATGGGGCCGGAAGCCGACCGCTCGGGCCCGTCGGATCCGCTGGACGCCGCAGCGGGGGCCTCAGGTGCCGCGGGCCTGACCCGTTCCCTGGCGAAAGCGCTCCAGGGGCGCGGTGTCCGCGTCAACTGCGTGGTTCCGGGGCTCGACGGTCCCGGTGATATCGCGGCCGCATACGTTGATCTCGCAGGTCCGAGCGGCCGCCACGGAACCGGCGGGGTACTGCCTGTCGCGGAGGTTCTGCGCACGCGGATCTGCGCGGCTCCGAACGGCGGGCGAGGCACTCGCGATGAAGGTGTCCGAAACCGTACCTTTGGAGAGTGAAACTCGCGCGGTAACTGCGCATCAGGGCGTTTTCCGTCATGATGTACGCGGATTTTGACCACGATCAGCGGTCCACCGATACGGTTGCATGATCAACGCGCTTCGGCCGCCGTCCGGACGAGGCGCCGGTTGGGACCATTCGGCGGGTGCTGCCGACGAAACGGGAGGTAGGCGTATGGGTGTCGCTGGCGGGGAAGTCACGGTCACAGCCCTAACGCACCGAGGCGCTGTACGTCCGGCGAACGAAGACGCCGTGGTCATGGGGCCGCTCACCATTGCCAGCGCGAGTATGGCGATGCCGGTCCGGTGCGTGCTGCCGGTGAGCGAGCCGGTGATCCTCGCCGTGGCCGACGGGCTCGGCGGACACGCCGCCGGTGAGATCGCCTCAGAACACGCGGTCCACCGCATGGCCGAGATGAGCCCTCGGCTGTCCTCTCCCGACGACGTCGGCGTCCTCCTGAAGAACATCGACGAGGAGATCAAGGACCACGCCACCCAGCACGCCGAGTTCTCCGGGATGGGGACGACCGTAGCGGGGATGCTGCTGAACAACGACGGGAACTTCTGGTTCAACGTCGGCGACTCGCGCACCTACCGGTTGGAGGGGACGCGACTGCGGCAGCTCTCGCAGGACGACTCCCCGCCTCTGCCCCCGTCGGAGGACGGCAAGCCCGTCACCACGAATTTCATCACCCAGTCGCTCGGCGGCAGCGGGGCGACGGCGATGGTCCCGCACGTGGGCCGCGACCACGATCCCGACCCGAGCACGTGGCTCATGTGCAGCGACGGCCTCTCCGACCTGGTGGCGCTGGAGGACATGGAGCAGATCATCGCCGAGGCCGGCAGCGACGAGGTCGCCGTGCACGCCCTCTGGCAGGCCGCCATGGAGGGCTCCGGCCGCGACAACATCAGCATTCTCCTCGCCCGCCGCGTCTGATAGCGGGCAGCGGGAACGCGCGGCAGGCGCTCGGATGCGCCATCGCGGCGACCCGGGAGCACTACCCCGGGCCGCCCCTCTGCGATGTGGCCCTATGCGCCGTCTGATCCGCCGGGCCGGTTGCGCATCCGTACGATCAGGATGATGACCAGCGCGAGGATGGCGATCCCGCCGACGACGCCGGCGACCGGGCCGAACGCCGACATCGGATCCGCTGTGCTCGTGTCCCCGGGGGATGCCTCCGCCTCATCCGAGCCCTGCGCGTCCGCTGGTGCGGACTCCTGTGCCGACTCTTCCGCGGGCTCCTCGGGGACGGCCTCCTCAGTGAGCGTGAACGCCATCTCCTCCTCGATCGGGTGCCCGTCAGCGGAGACGATCCGGTAGCCGACGGTGTACTCGCCGGCGGTCTCCAGCGGCTGCAGCGCGACCGACGCTGTGTTGCCGTCGACCTCGACATCGCCGTCCTCGTAGGTCGCATCGTCTGGACCGGTGACCACGATGGTGTTGTTGCCCTCGCCCACGTCGGCGTTGAAGGTGAGAACGACCTCTTCAGGCGCGCTGTCGAGTTCGGCGCCGTCTTCAGGGGAGGAGTCGATGAGGGTGTTGTGCGCGAGGGCGGGGGAAGCGGCCCCGAACCCCAGGAGCAGGGCGGCCGAGAGCGAGCCGATCAGTACGGCGCCGCGCCGCGCCGTGAATGTGTGCGTCATCGAAGACCTTCCAAGCCGGGGATGTTCGTCCGTGGAATGCGCGTCGGTGCGCAGGGACCGCACGTACGAACCTAGCTGAGGGCGCGGGGTGTGGGAATGAGGCCCTCGCGGGGGGCATGGCGGCCCCGCCGGCCGTCGTTGGCCGCCGGTATCGGTTCAGCTCGCCGGAGCCAGCTCCCGGCGCATGTACCGGCGGTCCTCCGGTGTGGTCCCACCCCAGACGCCGTGTGCTTCTCCGGCGCGCAGCGCCCATTGCAGGCATTCCCTGCGGACCGCGCAGGTGCGGCAGATGGCCTTGGCGAGCTCGACGTCGTTCCGTCCCGGGCCGGTGGTGCTCACGGGAAAGAACAGCTCTGGGTCGTACTGGCGGCATGCTCCCTGCGCGACCCAGTCTTCGCTTTCGTGGTAAAGGCGGTTCACCAGGTGCCTCCGTTTCCTGGCTCGTGTCCCTCGTTCGGGGCGGCGGACCCTGCCGCCCTTGAGGTTGTGGAATTCGCGCGTGCGGACAGGGGGCCGCAGCGCTTCTCGACTCATCGTAGTACTACATTCGGTCGTACTACAGGGAGTCTGCCAAAGAAATCGTCCTACCTTCAAGCTCTGAGCTGCGCTGTTGCGCGAGGGGGCGGTGGATTCGCGCCCCATGCGGTGCGGGGGCCTCGCGTACTCCGAGTCTGTTGCGAGGATTCACCCGAATTTGTGTGGTGTAAAACACATTTAAAATCCACTGCGGACCCCCCTATGTTTGACCGTTCAGAGGCACAATTTCTCTGAACGGTTCTCCGCCGCTCCGGCGCGGGCCACCCCTGGGCGGCGGCCCGAATCCGCTGGTGAGTCCGGCGTGTGCGGCGGTTGTGCGAGCATGGTTCCGTTCCCCGGCGGCGACAACGGATAGTGACGACGGGCGCCTAAATAGACGAGCCCTACCCGGGGAAGCATCCTCGAAACATCCGCCGCTGAATCAGGGAAAACGCTGTTCAGGAACGTTCGCTATGTTCCTGGGACGTGTCACATCAACATGCCGAACCCAAAGATCCCGCCGCCTCTTTGGATGACCCCGGAGTAGTCGCCAGCGGTGCGGGGCCCGACGGCGTGCGCATCGCGCCGCCGGTCCTAGACGATGGGCGGCACCTCTGGCGGCTGGCCCGCGACGCGGGACTCGATGTCAATTCGCCCTATGCCTACGCCCTGTGGTGCAGGGATTTCGCGGCGACCACCGTCACCGCCCGCGACGAGGAAGGCCGACTGCGCGGGTTCGTCACCGGTTACGTGCGCCCGGACGCCGCGGACACCTACTTCCTCTGGCAGGTGGCGGTCGATGCCGAATTCCGCGGCCGCCGCCTGGCGCGCCGCATGCTCGACCACATCGGCGACCGCATCGTCGCCCGAGGACTGACGCACCTGGAGGCGACGGTCACTCCGGACAACACCGCCTCACGAGCGCTGTTCGCCTCCTTCGCCCGCGACCACGGCGCAGAGCCCGAGTGGACACCGCTCTTCGAGCGCGAGCACTTCCCGTGCGAGGACTCCGGTGCGCACGAACCCGAAGACCTCGTGCGCATCGGTCCACTGCGCCCCGCACGCGACCGATCGTCCTGACCGCCCCCCGCCGTCACAGCCGCGAGCCCACGAGCCCGGAGCCTGGGGAAAGGAACCAAGGAACACACGATGGAGATCTTCGACCGCCTCGAATCCGAAGTCCGCAGCTACTGCCGTAGCTGGCCGGCTGTCTTCAACGAGGCGCGCGGCAGCTACATCTACGACGAATCGGGGCGCCCCTACCTCGACTTCTTCGCGGGTGCCGGCTCGCTCAACTACGGACACAACAACCCCGAACTGAAAGCCGAACTCCTCGACTACCTCATAGGCGACTCGGTGGTGCACAGCCTGGACGCCTACAGCGTGGCCAAACGGGACTTCCTGCAGACCTTCGGCGATGTCGTACTCGGCCCGCGCGGACTGGACTACAAGGTGCAGTTCCCCGGACCCGCCGGAAACAACGCGGTCGAGGCCGCGCTGAAACTGGCCCGCAAATACACCGGGCGCGAAACCGTCATCAGCTTCACCAACGGCTTCCACGGCATGACGCTCGGAGCCCTCGCCGTGACCGGAAACTCCATGAAGCGGGGCGGTGCCGGGGTGCCGCTGAGCCACGCGGCCACCATGCCGTTCGACAACTACATGGACGGCAAGACGCCGGACTTCCTGTGGCTGCGCAGCCTGCTGGAGGACAGCGGCAGCGGCCTGGACGCGCCGGCCGCGGTCATCGTCGAGACGGTGCAGGGCGAGGGCGGCATCAACGTCGCCAGCGCCGAATGGCTGCGCGGCCTGTCCGCACTCTGCAAGGAGTACGACATCCTGCTCATCGTGGACGACATCCAGATGGGCTGCGGCCGTACCGGTCCGTTCTTCAGCTTCGAGCACGCCGGGATCGAGCCGGACATCGTCACCCTCTCCAAGTCCATCAGCGGCTACGGCATCCCGCTCGCGCTCACGCTGTTCAAACGGGAGCTGGACGTCTGGGACCCGGGCGAGCACAACGGAACCTTCCGCGGCCCCAACCCGGCCTTCGTCACCGGCACCGCCGCGCTGAACACCTTCTGGCGCGATGACGCCCTGCAGCAGCAGACCCTGGCCAAGGGCGAGCTCATCGAGGCGCGGCTCACCGCCCTCGCCGAGGAGCTGGCCGACGCCGGCGCCCACGTCCGCGGCCGCGGGATGGCCCGCGGCATCGCCTTCACGCAGGAAGGGGCGGCCAAGCAGGTGAGCCGGGGCGCGTTCGAGCGCGGGCTGCTGCTGGAGACGTCGGGGCCCGAAGACGAGGTCGCCAAACTCCTCCCGCCGCTCACGGCGACCGAGGAAGAGCTGGAGCAGGGGCTGGAGATTATTGCCGAAGCAGCCCGGGACGCCGTGAAAATTCCACAGCCAGCGTAACCGGAAACCCTGGCGCGCGGGTACGGGAACTGCACAATTGCTCTGGAGGCTGCGGGACTTGCGGAGTCCTCCCCAAGCCCCTGCCTTCAGGGCAACGCAGGACGAATTGAGAAGAGGAGTAGGCACCTTGATCGTGCGCAGCTTGAGCGACATCGACGGAACCGACGCCGATGTCCAGACGGAGACATGGCGGAGCCGCCGCATCGTCCTGGCCAAGGACGGTGTGGGCTTCTCCTTCCATGAAACCGTGCTGTACGCGGGCACCGAGACGAGCATGTGGTACGCCAACCACATCGAACTGGTGCACTGCATCGAGGGTGAGGCCGAAGTCACCAACGACGAGACCGGCGAAACCCACCTCATCACGCCGGGGACGCTCTACCTCCTCAACGGCCATGAGCACCACACCGTCCGTCCCAAGACCGACTTCCGTGTCCTGTGCGTCTTCAACCCGCCCGTGACGGGGCGCGAAGTGCACGACGAGAACGGGGTGTACCCGCTGCTGACCGAAGAGGGCCAGGCATAGGCGCACAACCGCACCGCACGCGGGCGGGGCGTGCCTCCGCGCCCCGCCCGCGTCCTCCCCACCCGTGCCAGAACCGACCGAAGAACAGGTACGACGCCGATACGACAAAGGAGCGGAAGCCCCTCAGGGCATAGCCATGACGACTGCGTTGATGACCCGATCCGAGCAGCCGACCCTGGACGACTACCCGACCCGTAAGAACCACACGCCGGCACTGCTGTACCGCAAGGACGCCACAGTGTGGGGAGAAGCCGGGGACGGCCCCCTGGAGCACGAGGACCTGGCCGGCTATGACCAGAAGGGCTACCTCCAGATCGGGTCCCTGCTCAACCCCGAGGAGCTGGAGAAGTACCGGGGCGAGCTGCACCGCCTCAGCGGGGACCGGGAACTGAAGAGGGATGAGCGCGTCGTCGTCGAGCGTGCGTCCGACGAGGTTCGTTCCATCTTCGAGGTGCACAAGATCAGCCCGGTCTTCGCCGATCTGGTGCGCGATCCGCGTATCATCGGCCGCGCCCGCCAGATCCTCGGTTCCGATGTCTACGTGCACCAGAGCCGCGTCAACTACAAGCCCGGCTTCGGCGGCGCGGATTTCTTCTGGCACTCCGATTTCGAGACCTGGCACGCCGAGGACGGGATGCCCCGGATGCGCGCGGTCAGCATCTCGATCGCCCTGACCGACAATTACCAGCACAACGGTGCGTTGATGATCATGCCGGGCTCGCACCGGACCTTCGTCTCCTGCGTCGGTGAGACCCCAAAGGACCACTATCGTGCGTCACTGAAGACTCAGGAGATCGGCACCCCGGACCAGGGCAGCCTGTCCATCCTCGCGGGCAAGCACGGAATCGATGTGCTGACCGGGCCCGCGGGCGGGGCGATCATGTTCGACTCCAACTGCATGCACGGCTCCAACGGCAACATCACGCCGTTTCCCCGCTCGAACATCTTCATTGTCTTCAACAGCGTGGACAACACCTGTGTCGAGCCCTTCGCGGCGCCGAAGCCGAGGCCGTCCTTCCTGGGTGCGCGCGATTTCACCCCGGTGAAATAGGCAGCGCCTATGCGCGGGTCCGGGTAGCCGGACTCGCGCCAGCCAGTCGGCCGAACCCGCTGGCCGAGCCGCCGCCCGCTTCCCGGGCGGCGGCTCGCCGCTGTGCGACCCTGGGGCCATGGCACGACTGCTCATCGTTCACCACACGGCCTCGCCGGCGACGCAGACCATGCTCGAAGCCGTCCTGGAGGGGGCGCGCAACGACGACATCGAAGGGGTCGAGGCCGTGACCCGGCCGGCGCTGGGGGCGACGGCCGCGGATCTTCTCGCGGCGGACGCGGTCATCCTCGGCACCCCCGCGAACATCGGATACATGTCCGGCGCGCTGAAGCACTTCTTCGACACGGTGTACTACCCGTGCCTGTCCGACACCACCGGCCTGCCCTACGCGCTCTACGTGCACGGCAACAACGACACGGCGGGAGCCGTGCGCGCCGTGGAGTCGATCGCCAAGGGGATGTCCTGGGAGCGGCACCGGCCTCCGGTCACCGTTGTCGGGGCGCCTTCCCGAGAGGACCGGGAGGCGTGCTGGGAACTGGGGGCCGTCACCGCGCTGGCGGCCTTAGACAGATGCGGCGATTGACGACATACCGCTTTCATTTCGTCACTCGTGGTTCCTCTCGGGGCAGACTGGGATCTCGAACCGGGGGAGAAGCAGGTGACGAAGGCGTATGGACAGCTACTGCGGTGGGGCCTGGTCGGCCTCACGATCGTGCTGGTGGCCGTGCTTGCGGGGCTTCCGCCGCAGGTGATCTTCTGGGGCGAGGGCCTGCTGGCGGGAGGCGTGTTCTTCCCCACCGCCATCGGCCTGGTTCTGCTGTGGGCGTTCAGTTCCCGCGACCAGCGCGGCGACCTCGACAAGCGGGTCGGGCTCACCCTGGGCGGGCACCCGGTCCACATCGAACTGGCATGGCTGATGACCGCGCTGCTGTGCTTCCTCGGCGGCACGATCGGCCTGTCCCGCCTTTTCGCGATGGTGCTCCCACCGGCCCTGTTCGTGACGGCGATGCCCGTGGTCCGCTTCGTCTTCCTGTTCGCGATGCCGATCCTGTTCACCGACCGGGCAGGGCGCACCCTGCGCCGGCACGGAGCGGGCATGCAGAACCTGGCCATGAACGTGACCGAGCGGTGGCGGTGGATGGGGGCCGTGCCCGTCCTGTGCTGCCTGGGACTCACAGCGGCGTCGGCGTACCCGGTGGACGAACCCTTACCGGATGCGCCCTCACCGGCCGCGCTCATCGCCACGGTGCTGGTGGCGTTCATCGCGATCGCGGTCCCCGAGGAGGTCTTCTTCCGCGCCATGCTGCAGACCCGCCTGGAGCAGGTCGCCGGCCGGTGGCCCGCGATCCTGCTGACCTCCTGCGTTTTCGCCTTCACCTACGCGGTCTTGAACGACTACGTCGAACTCACTCCGCTGCCCCCCCAGTTCTCCGAGAACCTTCCGGCCGCGCTGGAGACCTACGGCGTATTCGGTCTGCTGCTCGGATACATGTGGGTGTGCTACCGGAACATATGGCTGAACATAGTGCTGCGCGGCTCCCTGATCACCCTGCTGGTAGCGCCGACAGTGCGGCTGGTGACGTGAACCGGGGCCCGGGCGGCATGCCGCGCGCGGCTGGGAGGATGGCCCCATGGCCGAACACAAGGTGTCGCGGAGCGTCGTGATCGACGCCCCCGCGGAGACGATCTTCGACATCATCGCCGACCCCCGGCGCCACCCCGAATTCGACGGTTCCGGCACCGTGCGCGAATTGGTCACCGGCCCCGAGCGGCTCGGGCCCGAAGCGCGCTTCAGCATGGGCATGACGATGGGCCTGCCCTACCGCATGGCCAACCGCGTGGTGGAGTTCACCGCCGACCGCCTGCTGGCCTGGCGCCACCTCGGCCCGCACCGCTGGCGGTGGGAGCTGGAGCCGCTGGCGGACGGAACCACCCGGGTGACCGAGACCTTCGACTACTCCTTCGGCGGATCGCTCTTCTACATCCTGATGGGGATGCCGTCACGCAACGCCCGCGGCATCGAGCACACCCTGCCCCGCCTCAAGCGCCTCGCCGAGAACAGCCGCTGAGCATCCCGCGCCGCAGCACGGTGCGCTGACCGGAGCGGCAAAGGGCCCGCCCGTGCCAGACTTGGGATCATGCGTTCCTCTTTCGCCGAAGCCCGCGTCGACCTGGACGCGATCAGTGAGAACATCGCCCTGCTGGGGCGCCGCGCATCGGGTGCGCAGACCATGGGAGTGGTCAAGGCCGACGGCTACGGCCACGGCCTGCTGCCCGCGGCCCGAGCGCTGCTCGCCGGCGGGGCGACTTGGCTGGGTACCGCGTTCATCGAGGAAGCGATGGAACTGCGGGCCGCCGGGCTGGACGCGCCCGCGATCGCCTGGATCGTCCCTCCGGGTGCGCCGCTGGCCGCCGCGATCGATGCCGACATCGACCTGGGTGTCAGTACCCGCGGCCTCATCGACGACATCGCGGCCGCGGCCCGGGACCTCGGCCGGCCCGCGCGCGTACACCTCAAGGCCGACACCGGAATGAGCCGCGGCGGCGTCACCGCCGAGTACTGGCCCGATACGGTGGCCGCGGCGGCGCGCGCTGAGGCTGAGGGACTGCTCCGCGTCGTCGGGCTGTTCTCCCACTTCGCGTGCTCCGACGAGCCCGGCCACCCCTCCATCGCCGCGCAGATCCGCGTCTTCCACGAGGCGTTGGAGATCGCGGACAAGGCCGGACTCCGCCCCGAGGTGCGGCACCTGGCGAACTCCGCGGCCACCCTCACCCTCCCCGAGGCCCACTTCGACCTGGTCCGCCCCGGGATCGCGAGCTACGGGCTGAGCCCCATACCCGGCCTGACCGGAACCGGGCTCCGCCCGGCCATGACTCTGCGGGCCGCGGTCGCCCTGGTCAAAAGAGTTCCCGCGGGCAGTGGCGTCTCCTACGGGTACCGCTACACCACCGACCGGGCCACCAACCTGGCGCTGGTTCCGCTGGGCTACGGCGACGGCGTTCCCCGCGCCGCCACCAACGTCGGCCCGGTCTTCGCGGGCGGCGCGCGGCGGACGATCTCCGGGACGGTGTGCATGGACCAGTTCATGGTCGACATCGGCGACGACACCGTCGAGACGGGGGAGTACGCGGTCCTCTTCGGCCCCGGGGACGGCGGTGAGCCCACCGCACAGGACTGGGCCGATGTGCTGTCCACGATCCCTTACGAGATCGTCACCCGGATCAGCCCCCGGGTCCCGCGCGTCTACGCCAAAGACGCCAGAGACCAGGCCTGACCCGCGTTGACGCCGAGGCGCTTCCTTATGTGCGCCGATCTCGGGACGGATGCCCTCTCAAAGCGTGGTGAGGGGGAAGTTCTCCCGAGATCGGCGGGAAGCTGGCCTGGTACGGCCTCCTCAGGATGCCAGCGGGCGGTCGACGGGCAGAGACGTGTCGGTGGCCAGGTCAAGGGTTGACGGGGGCAGGCCGGCAGCGACGACCTCGGCCCCCAGAGCCGCGATCATGGCGCCGTTGTCGGTGCACAGCCGCGGCCGGGGGACCCGGAGCTCGACACCGGCCTCGGCGCAGCGCTGCTCGGCCAGGGCGCGGAGCCGGGAGTTGGCCGCGACACCCCCGCTGATGACCAGATGTCGGACACCGTACTCCACACAGGCGTCGACGGCCTTGCGGGTGAGCACGTCCACGACCGACTCCTGGAACGCGGCGGCGACGTCGGGAACCGACAGTTCCCGTCCGTCCCGCTCACTGTCCTCCACCCACCGGGCGACCGCGGTCTTCAACCCGGAGAAGGAGAAGTCGTAGGTGCCGTCGCCCCACTTGCCGCGCGGAAAGCGGATCGCGAGGGGGTCGCCCTCGCCTGCGGCGCGGTCGATCGGCGGCCCGCCCGGGTAGGGCAGGCCGAGCAGCCGCGCCACCTTGTCATAGGCCTCACCGGCCGCGTCGTCGACGGTGTCGCCCAGCGACTGCACATCGGTGGCGAGATCGCGCACGAGCAGCAGGGACGTGTGCCCGCCCGACACCAGGAGGGCGATGGTCGGGCTGGGCAGCGGCCCGTGCTCCAGCTGGTCCACCGCGACATGCCCGACCAGGTGGTTGACTCCGTACAGCGGCTTGCCGAGCGCCATGGCGTAGGCCTTGGCGGCGGAGACGCCCACCAGCAGCGCCCCGGCCAGGCCGGGCCCCGCCGTCACAGCGACCGCGTCGATGTCGGACAGGTGCACCCCGGCGCTGTCCAGCGCGCGGCGGACGGTCGGTGTCATCGCTTCGAGGTGCGCGCGGCTGGCGACCTCGGGGACGACCCCGCCGAAGCGGGCGTGCTGGTCGACACTGGAGGCCACCTCGTCACCGAGCAGCTCGCAACCGCGGACCAGGCCGACGCCGGTTTCGTCGCAGGAGGTCTCGATCCCCAGAACCAGCGGAAGGTTGTCACCGCTCATCGCGTCTTCTCCTCGACAGGCGCCGACCGGCGCATCACGATCGCGTCCGCGTCCCTGTAGTACCTGCGCCGCATCCCGATCTCGGCGAACCCGAACCGGCGGTACAGTTCCCGCGCCCGCGGGTTGTCCGACCGGACTTCGAGGAAGACGTCGGTGACACCGCGAACCCGCGCCTGCTCCAGCAGTTCCGCCAGCAGCGCGGCGCCGATCCCGCGGCCCCACCACGCCTCCTCTACGGCGATGGTCTGCACGTCGCCCTGCGGCGGAACGGCGCGCAGCCCCGCGTATCCGATGATCCCGCCCCCGCCGGAAACGTCGGGCCGCTCCGCCACGAAATAGCGCCGCGTGGGCTCTGCGAGCTCGGAGCGGAGCAGCTCCTCGCTCCACGCGTCCTTCGGGAACATGGCGCGCTCCAGCTCCATCACCCGATCGACGTCGGCACTGGTCATCGGACGTATTGCGTATTGGGGAGTCATGCCTGCCATTGCCGCACCTTCTTCACCGCACCGGGAACAGCGGCGTCGGGCCGACGCAGATAGAGAGGGCGGGGCTCGGGCGGCTTCGCACCGGAGGCCAGCCGGTGCAGCGCGAGTTCGCCCAGCGCCCGCGCCGACGGGTACAGCGGCTCGGCCGCATCCGGGTCCTGGCCGAACACCTCGGCATACATCCGGGCTCCGTGACCGATCACGGGCGATCCGCCGGTGTCGACGTCGGCGGGGCGGTCCACCGCGATGTCCGTGGAGCGTGTGGCCGCGTCCTCGTAACGGGCCCAGAACACCTCTTTGCGGCGCGCGTCGGTGGCGGCGATGAAGGGTGTGCTCCGCCCGGACGCGAAGGCGAGGGCGTCGAGGGTGGCGATGCCGTGGCAGGGGATGGCCAGAGCGTCGGCGAGGGCGTAGGCGGTGGCCAGGCCGACCCGCAGACCGGTGTAGGGGCCGGGGCCGATGCCGACCGCGATGTGGGTGAGTTCGCCGAGTGTCGCGCCCGCCCGTTCCACCACATCCCGGATGGCGGGGGTGAGCAGTTCACCGTGGCGGCGGGCGTCCACCGAGGACGTGTCCGCGCGCACGTGCACGCGGGCGCCGTCGCCGTCTGATGCGCAGACCGCGGCGGTGACGGCCGGGGTCGCGGTGTCGAAAGCCAGAAGCAGCACGGTCACTCAGCTTATTGCGCTTTCAGGGGCGCACCGGCCCAGCGGTCGCCGACACCGGTCAGCCGGACGGTCCGGGTGTCGTCGGGGCGGCGGTCGATGCGGATCTCCAACCGGTCGTCGGCGAGCTCCTCGGCCATCCCCTCGCCCCACTCGACGACGGTGACGGAGTCGTCGATACCCGCGTCCAGATCGAGGTCGTCGACCTCGGCCGCACCCCCCAGCCGGTAGGCGTCGACATGGACGAGCGCGGGGCCGCCGCTCAACGAAGGGTGGACACGCGAGATCACGAAGGTGGGCGAGGTGACCGGGCCGCGCACGTGCAATCCGTCGCCGATGCCCTGTGTCAGGGTGGTCTTTCCGGCGCCCAGCGGCCCGGACAGGATCAGCAGGTCGCCGGGGCGCAGCAGCCCGGCGATGCGGCGGCCGAGCGCGCGCATGGCGGTGTCGGTGTCCGCTGTGACGAAGGCGGTGTTCGCAGCGGTGGTATCGGTGCTGTCGGCCATGGCTCACAGTGTGCGTCGGAGGAGGCGGCTCGCGGCGGCCGCCTCCTTTCAGGGTAGGCACAACCGAGGGACGGCGTGACCGGAATCCGCGCTGTTCTCCCGGGGCCGCCACGGAGCGCGCGGGGCGGCCCCCTCCTTATCGACAGGTGCCGTGCCGCCGGGTGCGGCGGGTTACTCGTCGTCCTCGTCATCGTCGTCGCGGCGGCGCTTCTTCTTGCCGTCGCGGCTGGGGCGCAGCAGAGCCTCGGCGAGGGCGAGCATGGTCTCCTCCAGCGCGGCCAGGCGCTTGGTGATGTCGTCGTGCGACGTCTCCACGGCCTCGCTGATGGCCTCTTCGAACTCGTGGCGGTCGGGGCGCGCCTGCACCTCGCGCATGAGCGGGTCGAGGGACTGCGTGAGGCGGCCGTCAAGCGCCTCCAGCCGGTCGGAGTGGTCGATGACGGGGCGCTCCACCAGGTCGGACAGGCGCCGGTGCACCTCGCTGACCTCCATGGTGGCGGGCAGCTGGGCGAGGCGCTGGTTGAGCGCCTCCAGCCGGTCGTCGACCGCCTCCAGGCGGCCGTCGACCCCGTCGATCTGCCCGTTGACGCCGTCGAACTGCCCCTCGACACCGGTGACGCGCCCCTCGATGCCGTCGAGGCGCCCGCTGAGGCCGTCGATCTTGCCGTCGATGCCTTCGAAGCTGCCCTCGAAGTGCCCCTCGAAGGCGTCGAACCGGTCGGTGAGCCGTCCCAGGTTGTGCTCGAACTTGCCGGTGATGGTGGTGAGGTGCTGGTCGACCCGCGCGGACAGGTCCTTCTGCTGCTGGTCCAGGCGGTTGTCGATGGCCTCGTGGTGCTCGTCGACCCGCGCGGACAGGGCGGTGTGCCGCTCGTCGGAGGTCTCCCGCAAAGAGCGCACGTTCTCGTCCAGGGACCCGCGGAGTTCGGCCAGTGCCGCGGTGGACGCCGCCAGGTCCTCTTCGGCTTTGGCGCGCAGGCCCTGGACGGCCTCGTCCAGCCGGGCCGCGAGGTGCTCGCGGTCCTGCTCGTCGCGCTCGCGCAGTTCGGCGCGGTGCAGTTCCAGTTGCTCGTGCAGGTCGCCGAGGCGCTGGCGCACGTGGGACCGCAGGTCGGCGAGCTTCTCGTCGGTGGATTCGGCGAGCTTGACGATAGCGCTGTTGGCGTCGGCGACGGCGGCGGTGGCTTCGACGTGGTTCTCCTCGGCCTGGGTGCTGAGGTGGCCGAGCCCCTCGGCGAGTTTGGCGGTGACCGCGGCGTGGTTCTCCTCGGCGGTACCGCGCAGCTGCTCGGCGGTGTCGTCCAGCTTGCCGTTCACGGCGGCGTGCTGCTCGCGCAGGGCCGACTCAAGGGAGTCGTGCCGTTCGCGCAGGGCCTGCTCGAGTTCGGTCTGCCGCTCCCGCAGCCGCTCCTCAAGCGCGTCCTGGCGCTCGGTGAAGGTGTCCGCCAGGGCGGCGCGCCCATCGGCGACGGTACGCTCCAGCGACGCACGGCCCTCGGCGACCGCGGTGGTGAGCGCCTCGTGCTGCTCGGCGGCGGTGCCGTGCCGCTGCTCCACGCGCTCGGTGAGGCCGCCCAGGGCCTCTTCCAGGGCCGCGGTCCGCGAGGAGAACGACTCCATGGCCTCGTCGATGCGGGTGAAGCGCGCCTCGACCCCGGAGGCCAGGTCTGCCAGGCGTTCGGTGATCGCGCCGACGCGGTCCGCGGTCTCGCTGCCGGAGTCCGTGATCGTCTGCAGCCGGGTCAACGCGGTTTCCAGCTGGCCGTTGATCGCCCGGATGTCGGTGCGCAGCGCGGCCATCTCCGCCAGCGGCTTGACCCGTTCCCCGACCAGTGCGATGTGCTCGGCGAGCGTCTCAGCCCATTCCGGGGGCCGGGAGGCGAGTTCGTCGACGCGGGCCTGCACGGCCGCGACCGACTCGGCGAGGGAGGTGAACTCGCGTTCCCGGAACTCGCGCAGCAGCCATTCCATGCCTTCGAGGCGCTGGCGCATCTCCTCGTTGACCGCACCCTGGGATTTCTGCTCGGACACCTGGTCCTGGGCGGCCTGTGAGAGCAGCTCCCGCATGCGATCGGAGATCCCGGCCTGACTTCCTCCGTTGAGGAAGTTCTGGTTGGTCTGTTCCACCGAGGTGCTCCTTTGAATCTGACGTCCCCATCCGGTGTGTGGCGGCGATGGGGGGGCTTCGGACGCCGACGGAGGGTGGGAGGCGTATGCGCGCCTCTCTACGCTCGGATGCGTCCTGCCTACTCGCCGTAAGTGCCGAGGCTGCGACGAAGGGCAGGTCATCCCTGCGGGTACGCCCCTGCGTGCCGCCGGACGGATCCAGAAGAAGGGGGATGGGAATTCAACGGGTTCAGTTTAACGACTACCGATCTCCTGCACCGTGCGAAAGCGGCATGAATGCGGGGCTTTTCCCGGATGGGCCGCATCGGTCACGGTAGTACTGATCAGTGCGTCCGTCACCCCTGCGGCTTATGCGCGCTCCGCCGAACCTGCCCGGTCCGCTTGCTGTGGGCGCCTGGCCTCGGAACATAGGAGGCAGACGGGGCGGTCGCCGATCCGGGTGAGGATGACCACCGCTGACTTCGGCCCCGACAGCCGAAGGTCGCGGCGCAGTTTTTCCACGTCGACGGCTGAACCGCGTTTCTTAATCGTTACCGTTCCGACGCGCCGCCCGCGCAGTGCGGCGCGCAGCCGCTTGAGGGAGAAGGGGAGTACGTCGTCCACTTCGTAGGCGCGGCAGAACGGGGTGTCGACGAGCTGGTCGGCGGTGATGTAGGCGATGTGCGGGTCGAGCAGGGCGCCGCCGACCGCCGCGGCGGCCTCGGCCACCAGGTGGGCGCGGATCACCGCGCCATCGGGCTCGTACAGGTAGCGGCCGGGGGGTGCGACAGGCGGGGCGCCCAGGGCGGGGTCGGCGACGATCGTGGCCGGTTCGCGGCCGTCACCGCGTAGCAGGGTGGCCCGGCGCGGCACGTCGTAGAGCGTCCCGAACCACAGTGCGGCCTCCTTCACGTCGCCGTCCACCGAGATCCACTCCGCGCCGGCGCTGTCGGGGACGAGATCGTGCGGGATGCCCGGCGCGGCCTTGATACAGGCGGCCGAAGCCCCTTCGGCGAGCAGCGTGACCGCGGTCCACGGCGGCGAGTACGCGTGGGGGTCGAACACCCGGCCGCGCGCCCCGCGGCGGGCGGGGTCGCAGAACACGGCGTCGTAGTCGCCGGGCGCGGTGGACGTGGCGTCGCCCTCGCGCACCCGGGCGCGGGCGGATAGACCGAGGGCGTCGATGTTGGCGCGGGCGACGGCGGCGGTGAACGGGTCGGCGTCGACCCCTTCGACCGTCAGCCCGGCCCCGGCCAGGGCGAGGAGGTCCGCGCCGATCCCGCAGCAGAGATCGCCGACGCGGGTGACCGCGGGCAGGGCGGCGGCGAACCGGCGGGCGCGGTAGTCCGCGACGGAGCGGCGCGTGGCCTGTTCCAGGCCGTTGGGGGTGAAGAACATGCGTTCGGCCATGGCACCGAACTTCTGCCGGGCGCGCCCGCGCAGGCGGGCCTGGGTGAGCGCGGCGCTGACGAGTTCGGAGCGGGATACATCGAGGCCGTCAGCGCTCTCCGGGGCATGGCGGAGCCGGGTTGCGACCTTGAGCGGGTCCGCATCGATTTCGGCCGGATCAAGGGAGTCGAGCATGCGGTGTCCGGCCGGTGTGAGCAGCGCGAAGAAAGCCGCTGTTCGCCCGTTTTCCACCAGCGTGTTCCCCCGTGACCTGTTGTTTGACGCGCCCTGTAGGCCCGACTAATGTTCAATACTGGCACTCTCAAAGGTAGAGTGCTAATCGCGACGAGGCCGGTCTGGCACCCGCGACGGCAGGCCGCCGTGGTCGCCCCTTTTACCAGCATGCCGTTTGGAACATTGAACCTGAAGGGGGAGGTCACAACCGTGTCGACCGCCACCAAGACTGTGCTCAAACCGCTTGAGGACCGCGTCGTCGTCAAGACGCTGGAGGCCGAGCAGACCACTGCGTCCGGCCTGGTCATCCCGGACACCGCCAAGGAGAAGCCGCAGGAGGGCGAGGTCCTCGCGGTGGGCCCGGGTCGCTGGGACGACGAGGGCGAGAACCGTATCCCGCTGGATGTCAAGGTGGGCGACATCGTTCTGTACAGCAAGTACGGCGGCACCGAGGTCAAGTACGACAACGAGGAGTACCTCGTGCTCTCCGCCCGCGACCTTCTCGCGGTCGTCGAGAAGTAGATCCCGGAGCATCTCTCTTCCCGCCCCGGCCGGCTCTCTGCCGGGCGGGGCGGTTTTCGACTCCGACGTACTCGCACGTGTACTTGCACGGATTGAGGAAACTCAGCAATGCCGAAGATCCTGGAATTCAAGGACGACGCCCGGCGCGCCCTTGAGAGGGGTGTCGACCACCTCGCGAACTCCGTCAAGGTGACGCTCGGCCCGCGCGGCCGCAACGTCGTCATCGACAAGAAGTTCGGCGCGCCGACCATCACCAACGACGGTGTCACCGTCGCCCGCGAGATCGAACTGGAAGACCCCTACGAGAACCTGGGCGCCCAGCTCGTCAAGGAGGTCGCCACCAAGACCAACGACGCCGCCGGCGACGGGACCACCACCGCCACGGTGCTCGCTCAGGCGCTCATCCACGAAGGCCTGCGCAGTGTCGCGGCCGGCGCTTCCCCGATGCTGCTGAAGAAGGGCATCGACGCCGCCGTGAACAAGGTCTCCGACATCCTGCTGGAGCGCGCCCGCGAGGTCGGCGAGCGCGAGGACATCGCCTACGTCGCGACCAACTCCGCGCAGGACCCGCAGATCGGCGACCTGATCGCCGAGGCCTTCGACAAGGTCGGCAAGGACGGTGTCATCACCGTCGAGGAGGCGCCCACCTTCGGCCTGACCCTCGACTTCACCGAGGGCATGCAGTTCGACAAGGGGTATGTGTCGCCCTACTTCGTGACCGACGGCGACCGCCAGGAGGCGGTGCTGGAGGACGCGCTGATCCTGATCAACCAGGGCAAGATCTCCAGCCTGAATGAGCTGCTGCCGCTGCTGGAGAAGGCCGTCCAGACCAAGAAGCCGCTGCTGATCATCGCCGAGGACATCGAGGGCGACGCGCTGGGCGCGCTGGTCCTGAACAAGATCCGCGGCGCGCTCAACGTCGCCGCGGTCAAGGCTCCCGGCTTCGGTGAGCGCCGCAAGGCGATGCTGCAGGACATCGCCACCCTCACCGGTGGCCAGGTCATCGCCGAAGAGGTCGGCCTGACCCTGGAGAACGCCGAATTGGACACGCTGGGCAGTGCCCGCCGGATCACCGTCACCAAGGACGACACCACGATCGTCGACGGCGGCGGCGATCAGTCCGATGTCGAGGACCGCATCCAGCAGATCCGCAAGGAGATCGAGGCCAGCGACTCCGACTGGGACCGCGAGAAGCTGCAGGAGCGCCTGGCCAAGCTGGCCGGCGGCGTCTCCGTGCTGCGCGTCGGCGCGGCCACCGAGGTCGAGCTCAAGGAGAAGAAGCACCGCCTGGAGGACGCGATCTCGGCCACCCGCGCCGCGATCGAGGAGGGCATCATCTCCGGCGGCGGCGCCTCCCTGGTGCACGCGGCGGCGGCGCTCGACGACCTCGGCCTCACGGGCGAGGAGGCCACCGGTGTGTCGATCGTCCGCAAGGCCCTGGTCGAGCCGGCCCGCTGGATCGCGGACAACGCCGGCGCCGAAGGCTACGTCGTCACCCACAAGATCGCCGAGCTGGAGCCGGGCCACGGCTACAACGCGGCGGCGGAGGAGTACGGCGACCTGATGACGCAGGGCATCATCGACCCGGTCAAGGTCACCCGCTCGGCTGTGCAGAACGCCGCGTCCATCGCCGGCATGCTGCTGACGACCGAGGCGCTCGTCGTGGACAAGCCGGAGGAGGAAGAAGCCGAGGCCGGCCACGGCCACGGCCACGGCCACTGATCCGGTCGGCCGCGCGCCCGCGGCACACGGGCGGTCCGCATTATCATGCGTGCCCCGAGTTTTCACTCGGGGCACGCATGCTTTTATCTGGCATTTGCGCCAAATGTGATCATTCTGTAGCCGTAGTTCGTGACGTGTAAGTCTGTGTCGCGGGGCATCATTCGATACGTGACGGATCTACGCGCCGCGGGGGGCACCCTTTCAGAACGACCCGGTGCCCGGCGCAGAGCGAACGACACAGAACTGAACGACCTGACCGTACTGGCGGTCCGGGGGGACCATGGTGCGGTGGACTCGCTCATACGCGAGGTCAGGCCCATGGTGCTCCGCTACTGTCGGGCGCGGCTGGCCCGCGTCTCCGGATACGTCCACTACTCCGACGATGTGGCCCAAGAGGTGTGCATCGCCCTCCTCGCCGCTCTCCCGCGATACGAGGACATGGGGCGCCCGTTCGTGGCGTTCGTGTTCGGGATCGCCGCGCACAAAGTGGCCGATGCCCTACGCGGGAGTACCCGTGCCGACGTGCCGACGGACACGGTGCCGGACCGGCCCGACGACGGCCCCGGACCGGAGGAGGCCGCAGTCCGCAGCGTCGAGGCGGAGCGGACACGAGAACTGCTCAATGAACTTCCCGAGCAGCAGCGGAGGCTGCTCGTCATGCGCGTGATTGCGGGTCTATCTGCAGATGAGACAGGACAT
Organism: Actinomycetes bacterium; assembly: GCA_021793235.1. Taxonomy (GTDB): domain Bacteria; phylum Actinomycetota; class Actinomycetes; order Streptosporangiales; family Streptosporangiaceae; genus JAJYTD01. The sequence continues at coordinate 197,767 of JAJYTD010000004.1, forward strand.
GTACTGGGAATGTCGGCCGGGGCGGTACGGGTTGCCCAGCACCGAGCTCTTGCTCGGCTTCGGGAGGTGGCCGTGGCGAACCGCCTCTTCTAGCCGGGCACGCCACGCACCCCTGGCCCCCGGCCCCCGCGGTCGCCGTTGCCCGTCGCGGATCCAGGCCCGGAACCACTGCCGACTGGGGTACTGACCGGCGGCTTCTGCCCGGCCTCTGCCGCGCCTGTCCCGGTGGCCTGGTGCCGGTGGCCTGGTGCCGACCGGCAGGCCACCGGATACCGGCCGTGCCCGAAGCACCTGGAACACCCGGAGCGCCCAGGAGGCCGGGCGCCTGTGAGCCTCCCCACGGGAGACCTTTTTGACCTGTGGTTTCCCAGGATTCCCGGTAGTGGCGCGAGGCATGGCTCTAGGATGAATGCACACGCGCGAGTGGTTGGAAGAGATATGACGCAGCTCTACACGGGGGAGGGCGGCAAAGTCCTGCCGCCCGGGCTCACCTACGACGACGTCCTGCTGGTCCCGGCATATTCTGACCTGCAGCCGGGCGAGGCCGACACCGGAACCCGGCTCTCGCGCAACCTCGGACTGCGCATTCCTCTGCTGTCCGCGGCGATGGACACCGTGACCGAGGCCCGTATGGCCGTGGCCATGGCCCGCCAAGGCGGTGCCGGGGTGCTGCACCGCAACCTGTCGGTCGAGGACCAGGCCGGACAGGTGGACCTGGTGAAGCGCTCAGAAGCCGGTATGGTCACCGACCCGGTCACCTGCAGCCCCGACGACACCCTCGCCGACGTCGAACGGCTCAGCGCGCACTACCGCATCTCCGGCGCGCCGGTCACCGACTCCGATGGACTCCTGGTCGGGATCGTCACCAACCGGGACATGCGCTTCGAGGTCGACAGTTCCCGCAGGGTGCGCGACGTGATGACCCCGATGCCGCTGGTCACCGCCTCCGTCGGGGTGGACCGCGGCGAAGCGCTGCGGCTGCTGCGCCGGCACAAGGTGGAGAAGCTTCCGCTGGTCGACGAGAACGGACGGCTGCGCGGGCTGATCACCGTCAAGGACTTCATCAAGAGCGAGCAGTTCCCCGAGGCCACCAAGGACGCCGACGGCCGCCTCATCGTCGGCGCGGCGGTCGGCGTCGGCCCAGACGCCGAGGTGCGTGCGCGGGCCCTGGTGGAGGCCGGGGCCGACTTCATCGTGGTCGACACCGCGCACGGCCACTCCTCGGGGGTCGCGGAGATGGTCGCCAAGCTCAAGGCCAACACGCGCGCCGACATCATCGCCGGCAACATCGCGACCCGCGACGGCGCCCAGGCACTGATCGACGCCGGAGCCGACGGGGTCAAGGTCGGGGTCGGCCCCGGGTCCATCTGCACCACGCGCGTGGTCGCCGGTGTTGGCGCGCCCCAGGTCACCGCAGTCATGGAAGCGGCAAAGGCGGCCGGACCGGCAGGCGTGCCGATCATCGCCGACGGCGGGCTGCAGTTCTCCGGCGACATCGCGAAGGCCATCGTCGCCGGCGCCAGCACGGTGATGCTGGGCAGCCTGCTCGCGGGGGTCGAGGAGAGCCCCGGAGAGCTGGTCTTCATCAACGGCAAGCAGTACAAGACCTACCGGGGCATGGGGTCGCTCGGCGCGATGCGCGGACGCTCCTTCTCCAAGGACCGCTACTCCCAGGCCGATGTCGCCACCGAGGAACAGCTCATTCCCGAGGGCGTCGAGGGGCAGGTCCCCTACCGCGGTCCGTTGCAGGCGGTGTCCCACCAGCTCGTCGGCGGACTCCGGCAGTCCATGTGGTACGCGGGCACCCGCACCATCGCCGAACTCCAGGAGAACGGCCGCCTGATGCAGATCACGTCGGCCGGGCTCAAGGAGAGCCACCCCCACGACGTCCAGATGACCGTGGAAGCCCCGAACTACCACGGCCGCCGCTAGTTTCCGCTCGCGGGGCCGCCCGGGTTGCGGGGCCGCCCGGGTGCGGCGTTGTCCGGGTTGCGGCAATGGGGCACCTCGAGCGGAGCGAGGGTGCCGGCTTGCCGCCGCACACATGTGGCACCTTTCCGCCAGACGGCCACCACGGTTTCGGGGGACTGTCGCGCAGAACGGTGTCCGGTCGGCTCGGCGGCAAGCCGGCTTGCTCGTTGCTCTCGCTGCGCCCCATTGCCGCAGCTTGGGGCGGGTAGGGCCGTTTGCCCCGCCCCGGCGTACAGTGCCGCCGACCCCGCCTGGCGGTACACTCGCGGCGGTAACCGCCGGTGAACCCGCCGGTGAAGCAGGCAAGAGGGGATCGAAGCGTTGGCTCAGGTGGAGATCGGACTGGGCAAGAACGGGCGGCGCGCCTACGAGCTCGACGAAATCGGGATCGTGCCGGCCCGACGCACCCGCGACCCCGAGGAAGTGTCCATCGCATGGCAGATCGACGCCTACCGGTTCGAGACACCGCTGGTCGGCAGCCCGATGGACAGCGTGGCATCGCCGCAGACCATCGTCGCCTTCGGTGAGCAGGGCGGCCTGGGCGTGCTCGACCTGGAAGGGCTGTGGACCCGCTACGAGGACCCCGAGCCCCTGCTGGCCGAGATCCGGGAACTCGATGACGAGGCCGCGACACAGCGGCTGCAGGAGATCTACGCGGCGCCGATCCAGGAGGAGCTGATCGGTCGGCGGATCGAGGAGATCCGCCGGTCCGGCGTCGTCGCCGCGGCACGGCTGTCCCCGCAGCACACGGCCCAGTACCACAAGGCCGTCATCGACGCCGGTGTGGACATCTTCGTCATCCGGGGCACCACCGTTTCGGCCGAGCACGTGTCGGGCCGGGCCGAACCGCTCAACCTCAAGCAGTTCATCTACGACCTGGACGTCCCGGTCGTCGTCGGCGGCTGCGCCACCTACACCGCGGCACTGCACTTGATGCGCACCGGAGCCGCAGGGGTCCTGGTCGGGTTCGGCGGCGGGTCCGGCCACACCACCCGTTCCGTGCTCGGCGTCGCGGTCCCCATGGCCAGCGCCATCGGCGACGTGGCGGCGGCCCGCCGCGACTACCTCGACGAGTCCGGGGGCCGGTACGTGCACGTCATCGCTGACGGCGGGATGAGCCACAGCGGCGACATCGCCAAAGCCCTGGCGTGCGGCTCCGACGCCGTGATGGTCGGGTCCCCGTTGGCCCGCGCGACCGAGGCCCCGGGCGGGGGCTACCACTGGGGAAGCGAGGCGCACCACCACGAGCTGCCGCGCGGCGAGCGGGTGAACGTGGGCACCATCGGCGACCTCAGGTCGATCCTGCACGGCCCGGCCACGACCAGCGACGGTTCGATGAACCTGATGGGCGCGCTGCGCCGCACCATGGCGACCTCCGGATACACCGACCTCAAAGAGTTCCAGCGGGTCGAGGTCGTGGTCAACCCGCACTAGTGTGCTGATTGGTTATTTGGTTTAGGGTTGTGGGGTGAGTCGACCTGGCCCCAAACTCCAACCGGTAGAGCTGTCCGAGGACGAACGCGCCGAGCTTGAACGCTGGCTCAGGCGCCGAAAGACGTCCCAGGACATGGCATTGCGAGCACGGATCGTGCTGGCCTGCGCCCAGGGCAAGTCCAACGCCCAGGTCCAACGCGAGGTGGGGGTCTCGGCCCCCACCGTGGCCAAATGGCGCAAGCGCTTCCTGGCCCACCGCCTGGACGGGCTGGTCGACGAACCCCGCCCGGGCAGACCGCGCACCATCACCGACCAGGACGTCGAACGCGTGGTCGCCGCCACACTCGAGTCCACACCCGCCAACGACACCCATTGGTCGACGCGTTCCATGGCCGAGCACGCCGGACTGACACAGAACGCCGTCTGGCGGATCTGGAACGCGTTCGGGCTGCAACCCCACCGCAGCGAGACGTTCAAGCTCTCCACCGACCCGTTCTTCATCGACAAGGTCCACGACGTGGTCGGGCTCTACCTGGACCCGCCCGAGCGGGCTCTGGTGCTGTGCGTGGACGAAAAGTCCCAGATCCAAGCGCTGGACCGAACCCAGCCGGTGTTGCCGATGATGCCGGGCACCCCCCAGCGGGCCACGCACGACTATGTGCGCGCGGGGGTGAGCAGCCTGTTCGCGGCGCTGGATGCCGCCACAGGGCAGGTCATCACCTCGCTCCACCGCCGCCACCGCGCCATCGAGTTCAAGAAGTTCCTGGCCAAGATCGACAAGCAGGTGCCCGCCGAGTTGGACGTGCACCTGGTCCTGGACAACTACGCCACCCACAAGACCGCCGAGATCCGTCGGTGGCTGGTGCGCCACCCCCGGTTCCACCTGCACTTCACCCCGACGGGTTCCTCGTGGTTGAACCTGGTCGAGCGGTGGTTCGCCGAGATCACCACCAAGTTGATCCGTCGAGGGACCCACCGCAGTGTCCAGGCTTTGGAGAAGGACATCCGTGACTGGGCCGCCGCGTGGAACGCGGCTCCTCGGCCGTATGTGTGGACCAAAACGGCTGAGGAGATTCTTGAGAGCATCACGGTGTACTGCCAACGCATCCCAAAACGAACTAATAAATCAGCACACTAGTAGTACTTCGTTAAGTTTCTGATTTCTCGGCTCGGTTCCGGCATGATGGGCAGGTGGATCTGGCCGTCGTGGAAGAATTACGCGAGGACCTCGACGCGTTCTGCGCCGAGGTCTTCGCGTTCATCCACCCCGAGGGGTAGCTGCATCGGAGTGGTTTCGGGCAGGGCGGAACAGCGCTGCGGCGTGTGCCCAGACGCACAGGTGGTAAACGAAAGCAGTGGTTAGGGGCGGCGATGGGCGCGGACGATCACGTCGTGCAGCTGAACCGTTCGGCCGCCCGCATCGACAGTGCGGGTGTTCTCGTAACTGGCATCGACCTGCCAGCCGGGGCCGGTGAACAGTCCGGTAATCCCTGAACGGGTGACGGTCGCCTCTACCGGGTGGTCGCCGCCCGCGTGTGGGGCGTGGAGGTGGCCGACGATCAGCATGCTCCCGCCGGGCACGACCCAGGAGGCGAGACGCTGATAGAAGGCCAGCTGGCCGATGGTGGGATGGGCGTAGTTGGTGACCACAAGATCCCACGTGCGGCCTGGTTCCCACCGGGTCAGATCCGCCTCCACCCACTCCACCTGACCGGCAAGACCGGCCTGTTCTGTACGGGAGGTGGCAGCGGCCAGCGCGGGCGCGGAGATGTCCGCGCCGGTGACCTGCCAGCCGTGCTGTGCCAGCCACACCGCCTCAACTCCGGCCCCGCACCCCGCATCCAGCGCCGTCCCAACGGGCAGGTGCTGAGTCTCGGCGGGAAGATACGGGTTCACCGGCAGCTCCCGGCCCGGAGTATGGCCCGTGGCCCGGGCCCAGTGGTTCTCCCAGTACGCCTTGTCGAAGTCGTGCATCGCCTACACCCGCCCCGTGTCGGACTGCCTACGCTGGAGGGCGTGGTCGGCGTGCTGGAGAACCAGTTCGGTGTTGACCGTCATCGCCACCCGTGCCCCGTTCGCGGCGGCCTCGCTGACCTGCATACTGGGGTTGACGACGTTCCCTGCCGCCCACACCCCGGGTACAGAGGTGTGCCCGGCCGGGTCTGCGACCACGGCGACGCCGGCGGCGCTCGTGGTCACCTCCACTCCAAGCCCCTCGAGCCCGTTCAGTCGGGCACGCGTGAGAGCGGGAACAGCCAACGCATCCACCTCGATCCGGGTGCCGTCCTGCATCCGCACCCCCGTCAGCTGATCGTCTGTGACCTCAAGACCGGTGACGGGGCCGGGGGTCACGGTGATGCCGACAGCGGCGAGCTTGTCCAGCTCCGCAGTAGGAAACTCGGTCCCGTTCGGGAAGAACCGCATCTGGCCGCTCCACTGGTGGAACAGCAGCGCCTGCATCGCCGACATCGGCCCCGTTGCCAGCAGCCCGATCCGCTGGTCGCGGATCTCCCATCCATGGCAGTACGGGCAGTGCACCACGTCGTGTCCCCACCGCTGGGCAAGGCCGGGCACGGCGGGAAGCTCATCACGCACTCCCGTGGCGATCACCACCTGACCCGCCCGCACCACAGACCCATCGCCGAGCATCAGAACGAAACCCCGCCCGGAACGGCCTCCGCGGAGGTGACGTCCGCCGAGATGATCCGCGCCCCGTAGGAGGCCGCGTCCTTCCTCCCCCTGTCCAGCAGCTCCAGCGGGTTGATCCCCTCTAACCCCAGCAGCCCGTGCGCAGCACGAGCCGGAGCATTCCGGGGCCTGCCGCCATCAACAACCCCTACCCGGCGGCGGGCGCGCGCCAGCGTCAACGCCGCACTCAGGCCCGCAGCCCCTCCGCCGACAATCGCCACGTCCCATACCTGGTCAACCTGGTCTGCGCCCATCGCGCATCCTTCCTCGAAGTCTCGTCGCCGCCACCAGACTCGCCCACACCATGCAGGAATGCAATCTTCCTTGCCGAACGGCAAAATAGTGAGTATGGATGACACGATCGACCACACTCTGGACACTGTCGGGCAGCGGCTGAAGCACCTGCGGCTACGCCGCGATATCACCCTGACCGAGCTTGCGACCGAGACCGGGATCTCCACCAGCACCCTGTCTCGTCTGGAAGCCGGGCATCGCCGACCGACCCTGGAGCAGCTCCTGCCCTTGGCGCGCTACTACGGGGTGACCCTCGACTCCCTCGTCGGCGCACCCCGCACCGCCGACCCCCGTGTCGACCTGCGCCCAATCGCATGCAACGACGGGTCGGTCATCATCCCCCTCACCCACAGGCCAGGCGGCATCCAGGCCTACAAGTTCGTCCTCCCCACAGGAGACGACGACGCCGTACCCGACTTGCGTTCACACGAGGGATACGACTGGGCCTACGTCCTCAACGGAACCCTGCGCCTCGTCCTCGGCGAACACGACCTTCTCCTCAAAGCCGGCGAAGCAGCCGAGTTCGACACCCGCACCCCGCACTGGTTCGGCGCCACCAGCGCAGGCCCCGTCGAATACCTCAGCCTCATCGGCAGACAAGGCGAACGAGCCCACGTCCGCGCCACCACCCGCTCCCACGACTGAACACGGCACGCTACAAGCGCCGTCACCGCGCCGTCACCGCGCAGCCGTCGTGCCAACGCCGTGCCAACGCCGTGTCGATCGGTCGCTTGCGCACCGTCAGGTTAGCCTGGAGGCCGTGGGACGAACCGGGCATCCGCCCGGTAGGTCGCCGGAGAGGGGCACATGGCATGACAGCAGCGCGGATGGGCCCGCACGAACGGTCCGAGGCACTAGCGAGCATGGCCCGCAACGAGTTCGACGTACTGGTGGTGGGCGGCGGCATCGTGGGTGCCGGGGTGGCGCTCGACGCGGTCTCCCGCGGCCTCTCGGTGGGGCTGATCGAAGCCAGGGACTTCGCCGCCGGAACCTCCAGCAGGTCCAGCAAGCTGATTCACGGCGGGCTGCGCTACCTGGAGCAGTTGGATTTCGAACTGGTCCGCGAGGCCCTCACCGAGCGCGGGCTGCTGCTGCACCGCATCGCGCCGCACCTGGTGCGGCCGGTCCCGTTCCTGTTCCCGCTCACCCGGCACTGGGAGCGCCCCTACATCGGCGCGGGGGTCGCGCTCTACGACACGCTCGCGATGTCCATGGGCACCGCCCGCGGGCTGCCGCGCCACCGCCACCTCACCCGCAGCGGGGCACTGCGGGTCTTCCCCGCGCTGCGCCGCGACTCCCTGGTCGGCGCCGTGCAGTACTGGGACGCCCAGGTCGACGATGCCCGCTACGTGGTCACCGTACTGCGCACGGCCGCAGCCTACGGTGCGCAGATCGCCTCGCGGGTGCAGGCGGTCGGATTCCTGCGCGAAGGCGAGCACGTCACCGGGGCGCGCGCCCGCGACCTGGAAACCGGCGAGGAGATCGAGATCCGGGCCCGGCAGGTGGTCAACGCCGCCGGGGTGTGGACCGACGACATCCAGGAGATGGTCGGCGGACGGGGCCAGATCCACGTGCGCGCCTCCAAGGGCATCCACCTGGTGGTGCCGCGCGACCGGATCCAGGCGTCCTCGGGGCTGATCCTGCGCACGGAGAAGAGCGTGCTGTTCGTGATCCCGTGGGGCCGGCACTGGATCGTGGGGACCACCGACACCGAATGGGACCTGGACAAGGCGCACCCGGCCGCCAGCCGCCGCGACATCGACTACCTCCTCGACCACGTCAACCGGGTGCTGCGAGTACCTCTGACCAGGGACGACGTCGAGGGTGTGTATGCCGGGCTGCGGCCGCTGCTGTCCGGCGAGTCCGACGAGACCTCGAAGCTGTCCCGAGAGCACACGGTCGCCCACCCCGTTCCGGGCCTGGTGCTGATCGCCGGAGGCAAGTACACCACCTACCGGGTCATGGCCAAAGATGCCGTGGACGCTGTGGCGCACGGTCTCGACGGGCGGATCCCGGAGTCGGTCACCGACCGGGTCCCCCTGGTGGGCGCCGACGGCTGGGCGGCGCTGTGGAACCAGCGGCGCAAGCTCGCCCGCGAGTCCGGCCTGCACCGGTCGCGGGTGACCCACCTGCTGCGGCGCTACGGGACGATGATCGGTGAGGTGCTGGCGCTGATGAACGAGCGCCCCGACCTCAAAGAGCCCCTGGCCGGCGCCGACGACTACCTGCGCGCCGAGATCGTCTACGCGGTGGAGCACGAGGGGGCCCGGCACCTGGACGACGTGCTGTCGCGGCGCACCCGCATCGCTTTTGAGACCTGGGATCGGGGCATCGCCGCCGCCGAGGAGGTCGCTTCGCTGATGGCCGCTCCGCTGGAGTGGAGCGAGGACCAGATCGACCGCGAAGTCGCCTACTACCGCAAGCGGATCGAGGTGGAGCGGGCCGCCCAGGAGCAGGACAACGACAACGAGGCCGATGCCGTGCAGCACGGCGCATCCGACATCGTCCCCCAGGCGCGGGTGGTGGCGGGCTGAGAGCGCGTCTGTGAACTTGTCAGCTCGACGTGGTCCGTGCGGGCTCGGCCGAGGGCGCCCCTGCCGCGATGAGTTCCGGCCGGGTCGCGGGTCTGTTCTGGTGACCGTCGTAGGACGTCCTACGACGGTGCCCGGAACGAGACACCCTGGAGGACACCATGACGACCACGCCGAACGACCCGACCACCGCGCTGCCCGGCCGCCCGCCCGTGGTTGACCTAGCCACCTGGCAGGCTGCCCGTGACGAGCTTCTGGTCCACGAGAAGGCCCACACCCGCGAGGGCGACGCCCTCGCTGCGGCCCGCCGCCGGCTGCCGATGGTGGAGTTCGACGGGACGGTCGAGGTCGTCGGACCCGATGGCCCGGTCCCGTTCCTGGACCTGTTCCAAGGCCGCGACGAGCTCGTGGTCTACAAGCACATGTGGTACGACGGCGCGCCGCACCAGGGGCAGTGCGAGGGCTGCACCACCACGCCCTGGCACCTGAAGGACGCCGTCTACCTCAACGCCCGCGGCGTCTCGTTCGCCGTCCTGACCACGGGCAGGTGGGATGAGGTGGCCTCCTACGTCGAGTTCATGGGCTACACCCAGCCCTGGTACTCGGTGCGTGACGTGGACGAGCCGGTCGGCGGCAGCATGGGGTACATCACCTGCTTCCTGCGCGACGGCGACCGCGTGTTCCTCACCTACTCCACGACGGGCCGTGGCAACGAGCCGGTCAACGGGTCCTTGGGCCTGCTCGACATGACGCCCTACGGCCGTGGCGAGGCGTGGGAGGACAACCCCGAGGGCTGGCCCGAAGGGCGCGGCTCGTGCTGGTTCTGGCGCTCGGACGCGGACGGGAACGCCACCTGGGGCCCGACCAGCCGCCCCGTGCCGCAGTGGGCCCGCCCCGGCGCGATCCCAGTGGAGGCCCTCGGCCGGCACGGCCACTGCCACTGACGGGCCTTCGTCGACGGCGTCGGTAAAAGGTTTTAGGTGCCGGGCGGAACCTCCATACGACGCGAACGGCGCTTCTCCCCGTTGATCTTGACGTTGCGCACCTCTCGCGCGCGTTTTGGGGTGCACAACATCAAGATCGGCGGTGGACCCCCATTGTCGGGGAACCGATCGCCGTACGGATCAGTCGAAGGGGTTTGAACCCGTCTCGATCCCGCCTGCCAAGGAGGCTGAACGATGCCCCCTCCACCGGACAAGTGGATCGTGCTCGTCGAGGAGAGTTCCGGTGGCTACCGGGGCCGGCGCATCGACAATTCCACGCTGGAGCACGTATATCCGAGCCGTGACATGGCCCGCCAAGCCGCATTCGACATCGCCCAGGACCACCAGCCCCGCCACCCCTCGATCGTCCGGCAGCGCACGGTCATCCGCCGCAGTCCGGACGAGTACACGGTGCTCGTCGAGGGCCTGCTGGAGACCCACCACTATGAAGTGAGTGTGGGAGAGCTCGTGAGCTGACACCTCTTGGCGCTGTGCACCCCTGCGTCTTGGGGGCACGCGTCAAGATCGGCGCGGGAGAGACGGCTGAGGGCGAGGGCGAGGGCGTTGTCGTGCCCGGGCACGCCTTCCTGGCTGCGGCAATGGGGCATCCTGAGCGCAGCGAGGGATGCCGGCTTGCCGCCGGACACGCCCGATACCAAAAAGCCGGACCGCCACCACGGTTTCGGGGGACTGCTTCCGCAAAAGGTGCTGGTCTGCTCGGCGGCAAGCTGGTCCCTGCTCGCTGCGCTCGTAGGGCCCCCATTGCCGCACCCCGCGACCGCCCCCGTCGATATAGAAGCGCCGCCGGGCCCTACTCGGATTCGTCGGTTCCGCTCGGGTGGATGCACGGTGAGGAAGTGCTGATGGAGAGGTCCCCCTGGACACCGCTGCGGACCGACATCTGGAACTTGTCCTCGTCGTTTCGGACCGACACGAAGAGCTTGTCGGGCCGCAGGTCCTCCACCACGGTGTAGCCGTTGGTGTTCCAATACTCGACCAGCGCTTCGACGTGCTCATCGTTCTCCTCGGCGGGCAGGCCGTCGAGCCAATACCGCTTGCTCACCGTGATGAGGGGTTCGGGATCGCAGGCGGCGCTGACGGTGCGCCCCAGCGGCGCCAGCTCCAGCGAATCGGGCAGCGCCGCGACCGTGTCCGAGATGTGCTTCTCGGCGCGCTCGCCGGCCTGCTCCTCGTTGAGTGGGCTCTCGGGCGCTTCGTCGTCCGACCAGTCGCAACCACTGGCCAGCAGCACAGCAATGGCGACGCAGGCCGACCACGGTATCCGGCGCATGCCGCGTCCCCCTGTTCTAGATCGTTGATGGGAATCTTGTGGCCGG